>CALAHF010000001.1 GCA_937891465.1 uncultured Verrucomicrobiales bacterium
TTGGTGCCTCCGTGCCTTGGTGCCTCCGTGCCTTGGTGCCTCCGTGCCTTGGTGCCTCCGTGCCTTGGTGCGAGGCCAACGAACCAACCCTATTGATTCGCCAAGCGTACCCTATTGATTCATGAAACACTGTATTTACATCATCTCACTTTTCTGTGCCGCCCTTGGTTTTGCCCAGGAGAAAAAGGCCAAAGTCGTCTTCATTTCCGGCAAGCCGAGCCATGGTGTGATGGCGCATGAGCACCGCGCCGGAAACATGCTGCTGGCAAAACGACTCAATGATTCCGGCCTTCCGATTGAGGCAGTCGTGCTTCCTGATGTTGGCTATCCCGCGGATTCATCGGTGTTGAAAGACGCCGCGACCATCGTGATTTTCTGCACGGGCCACAAAGGTCATTTGCTGAATCCGAAGCTCGAAGAGTTCGATGGCTTCATGAAAAATGGCACGGGCGTGGTGATGATTCACTGGGCGACTGAAGCGGAATTTGGAATGCCGGGGAAGAAATTCCAAGAATGGATGGGCGGCTATTGCGCGTTGAACTGGTCGGTGAACCCGCATTGGAAACCGAATTTTACGACGTTTCCAGATCACCCAATTTCCCGTGGATTGACTCCGTTCTCTCTCGATGACGAATGGTATTACCACATGAAATTTGTGCCGGAGCTGAAAGGCGTCACCCCGATTTTGTCAGCGGTTCCCGGGTCGGAAACTTTGAAGCGACCGGATGGTAGTCGAAGCGGAAATCCCGCGGTTCGCAAAGTGGTCGCGAATGGCGAAAGCCAACATGTGGCCTGGGCTTACGATCGGCCGGATGGAAAAGGCCGTGGTTTCGGTTTCACCGGCGCGCACAATCACAAAAGCTGGCAGGATGACAATTTCCGAACGGTGCTTCTCAATGCGATTTGCTGGACGGCGCATGTTGAAGTTCCTGAAAAAGGCGTGCCGTCAAAAACGCCAACGGATGAAGAGCTGAAACTAAATCTCGATGACAAATCGAAACGGAAAAAACCGGCACCACCAGCAAAGAAACCGACGCCCGAAATTCCGAATCTTGATCAAGCACGTCAGATGGAGGCACAGAAAATGGACAGCCGAAAATCGCTCGCGACCTTGGTGAGCGCGATTGGCTCGTCCGAAAATCCCGAATTTCAGAAAGCGTTGATTCGCGGCGTGGTTCTTGGACTCGAAGGGCAGCGGGATATCAAGCCGCCGGAAGGTTGGTCAGCGGTAAGCGCAAAGTTGGGAAAGAGTGATGATCGGGAATTGAAGAAGCTTACTCAACAACTCAGCCAGGTTTTTGGCGATGAATCCGCGACTCTGGAAGCGATCGCGACCTTGAAAGACAAAACCGCCGAACTGGAAAATCGGCGTTCGGCACTCGCCTCATTGCTGATTCAGCGACGCAAGGAGTTACCTGAAATTTTAAAGACCCTTCTCGATGAAGAGCCGCTTCGACTCGAGGCCATTCGTGGCTTTTCGAATTTTGAAATCCCCGGCGCCGGGCCGCTGCTGTTGGAGCGGTATCCCGATTTTTCGCCAGCCGCCCAACGAGCTATCATCGAAACGCTTTCCACTCGAAAGCAGTACGCCGAATCGCTTTTCCGGGCACTCGAAGCTAAGACCATTGCGAAAGAAGCCATCCCCGTCTACGCGATCCGCTCCCTTGGTAAATTGCTCGGCGGCAAATTCACCAAAAAATATGGAGTCCTCGAATTGAATGAAGACAAGGAAGCGCTCATTACCGAATACATGAGAATTGCGAAGGCCAATGGCCAACAGGCCGGTGTGAGCGCTTCACACGGGCGAGCGGTTTATCAAAAGGCCTGCATGGCCTGTCACAAAATGTATGGCGAAGGTGGGATCGTTGGGCCTGATCTCACGGGATCGAATCGTGCTGATCTCAATTACTTGCTACTAAACATTATTGACCCCAGTGGCGACATTCCGGATGCCTACAAAATGGTAACCGTGACCACAAAGAACGGCCAGATCCTCGCAGGAAGTGTCACCGAAGAAGATGACCAGCGACTTGTCCTCAGCATGGTCGGGCAGAAAACCACGGTGGCCAAGAGTGACATCAAATCG
This sequence comes from uncultured Verrucomicrobiales bacterium, assembly GCA_937891465.1. GTDB lineage: Bacteria > Verrucomicrobiota > Verrucomicrobiia > Verrucomicrobiales > DEV007 > JABDJT01. The sequence goes on from CALAHF010000001.1 coordinate 2,087, forward strand.
CGCGAGACCTCGGACGTCTCCATGATGCCGGAAGGGTTGTTAAAAACCCTGACGCCGGATGAGGTGCTGAACCTTTTCAAATACATGCAAACCAAGGAGCAAGTGGCGCTGCCGAAACCCTAATTTTCACGATCACCACTCACTACTTTTTCGAATGAAAACCATTTTCTCAATATCTCCATTCAGGCTCATCGGTTTGCTCCTTTGTCTTTCATCTCCTGCATTCGCCCAGCGCGGTCAGCAACACAAAAACAGCAACGCGCCTTTTTTGAAACCGGCCGAAGCGGTCGCTGCGATGGACATCCCCGAAGGATTTGAAGTGTCGATCTTTGCCGCAGAACCGGACATCGGAGAACCGATTGCCTTCACCTTCGATGACCGCGGTCGGGTCTGGGTGGTGGAAAATTACAACTACGTCAACCGTCGTGATCACAAGCAAGATGAGGTGCTCAGCCGAATTCAAATTTTTGAAGATACCGACAGTGATGGCGTTTTTGATACGAAAAAACTGTTCACTGATCAGATCAAATTTTCCTCGGGAATCGCAGTGGGATTCGGAGGTGTTTATCTCGGGGCGCCGCCTGAATTACTCTTCATTCCGGATGCCGATGGTGATGATGTGCCTGACGGAAAACCGGAAGTGTTACTCGATGGCTGGGGATTCCAGGACCGACACGAAACGCTGAACAGTTTTATTTGGGGGCCGGACGGTTGGTTGTATGGATGTCAGGGCGTTTTCACGCAGTCATTCGTTGGAAAACCCGGCGCTCCGAAGGCGGATCGGACTTTTATCGATGGAGGAATTTGGCGGTTTCATCCGGTCAAAAAGGAATTCGAAATTTTCGCGCGCGGGCTGTCGAATCCCTGGGGATTTGATTTCAATGATGTCGGCCATGGCTTCGCAACCTGCTGTGTGATCCCGCATTTATTCCACATGGTTCAGGGCGGCATTTATCACAAACAATCCAGGGCCCACGTAAATCCTTATGTCTACGACGACATCAAAACGATTCGCGATCACACCCATCTCTCGGCACATGGCGGCGCTCGATTCTATCTCGCTGACACGTTTCCCGAACGCTACCGCGACCAACTTTTCATGTGTAACATTCACGAGCACGCCGTCCTCACGGATGTGATGGTGCCAAAGGGATCAAGTTACATCGGGCAACACGGTGAAGATTTCATGCCGACCAATGATCTTGCGTGGGTTGGTTTCAGCGTCGAGATCGGCCCCGATGGCGGGGTGTATATCCTCGATTGGCATGACACTGACATCTGCGGCAACGCGATCAATTTTCCCGATAGCGGACGGATCTATCGCATCATGCCGAAGGGGGCGAAGAAAATTGAGCGACCCAACATCGGAAAGCTCCCGGACATCGAACTCGTTGCGATGCAAACCCACGCGAATGATTGGTATGTTCGTCAGGCTCGTGTCGAATTGCACTCGCGTGCAACTTCAGGAAAGCTTGATCAGAAGGCTGTTTTCACTGCGCTGAATGCTCAGTTCGCAGAAGCGGCCACCAGTCCGAAACGACTGCGCGCGCTATGGGCGATGCATGTCGCAGGAGGCTATGCGGGTGACAGAAAAGAAGCGCTCGTTGCCCTGCTGAGTCACGACGATGCGCACATTCGGGCATGGGCGGTGCAATTGCTCACTGAAGATAAAAAACCGGGCGACGCCGTTCTCGCGAAATTCCTGGAAATGGCAGAGAGGGACGGATCCCCGACCGTCCGGCTTTATCTTGCTTCGGCATTGCGTCGACTTCCGATTGAGAAACGCTGGCCAATTCTGGGAGCTCTCGCTCAACACGAAGAGGACATCGACGACAGCAACATTCCCCGCCTCCTCTGGTTCGCGCTTGAGCCAGCCGTGCCGCAGTTTCCTGAGAAGGCGCTTGAGACTGCCCTCTCGGGTAAAATTCCGTTCCTTCAAGAATCCGTTGCCCGCCGCATGGTGAGTGGTTCTCTCACCGGAAACGATGGTCAGGGAGTGGATCATTCAGCGAAATGGAAACGCATCATCGCCGAGTATGCCCCCGGTTTTGAGCCCTTCAATGTTGGACAGGGTGGAGTCAAAAAACTTCAGGAATTTCGGAATGAACAGGGCTTTCAAACGCATCCGAAAAACAAAGACATTCCCTGCTCGCTAAAACGAACCGTGAAGATCCCGGCAGATCAGAAGACCACGTTGAAGGTGCGAGCGAGCTATCATCCTCACGGCGACTGGCAACTGCGAGTTCTCGCGAATAAAGAAGTGCTTCACGATCAAATCGTCAGCTACGAGAGCGTCAAGAGCGAATGGCTCGATCTGGAAATCGACCTCTCCAAATTCGTAGGAAAATCCATCGATCTGGTTTTGGAAAACCGGGCCAACAATTGGATGAATGAGTTCGGGTATTGGGGCTCCATCAAAATAGTGAGTGAATAGGTTAACGATCGCTACCCGATAAAATGAATTCCCTGAAAACAGCCTTTCTCCTCGTGATCGCGTCGTCGCTCACGACAACCATCGTCAGCGCTGAACGCCCAAACATTCTCTTCTGCATTTCGGACGATCAAAGCTACGCCCACACCGGCGCAAACGGCGACACTGTCGTGCAGACGCCCGGGTTTGATCGGATCGCGCGGGAAGGTCTGAATTTTACTCATGCGTTTTGCGACGCGCCAACCTGTGGCCCTTCGCGCAGCGCGATTTTAACCGGCCAACCGATTTGGCGGCTGGAGGAAGCGGGCAATATCCACAGCACGCTTCCCGCTAAGTTTACGACCTACACGGAATTGCTGAAGGAGGCCGGCTACTTCGTCGGTTACACCGGCAAAGGTTGGAGCCCCGGCCGGTTGGAACCGGGCGGACGAACTGAGAATCCGGCCGGGGCGGAGTTTCAGAGCAAAAAGCTCAAGCCGGCGTTCTCGCAAATTCGCAACACCGATTACGCTGGCAATTTCGCGGACTTTCTCTCCAAAAAGCGGGCTGAAGATCCGTTCTGCTTTTGGCTCGGCACTTCCGAACCCCATCGTGGCTATGAGTTGGGCGCTGGCAAACGAACCGGAAAGGATCCTAAGAAAGTTATCGTTCCACCGATTTTTCCGGACAACGAAATCGTTCGCAGCGACATCCTCGATTACCTTGTCGAGGTCGAGCACTTCGATTCGATGGTCACGCGGGCGGTCGCGTTGTTGGAAGAAGCTGGGCAACTGGACAATACGATTATCGTCGTAACAAGCGATCATGGAATGCCGTTTCCCCGCGCCAAGGCCAGCCTCTACGATGCCGGCTCCCGGGTGCCGCTGGCGATTCGCTGGCCTAAGGGAATCTCCAATCCGGGCCGGGTCGTCGATGAGTTCGTCAATCTCAGCGACCTCGCACCGACCTTTCTCCAAGCCGCTGGTTTGGAATCGCCGAAGATGATGACGGCGCAAAGCTTGCTCGACACTTTCGCCAACAAGATAGCTAAGAACCGCGACGCTGCCTATATCGCGATGGAGCGACACGATGGCTGTCGCCAAGGTGGCAAAGGCTATCCCTGTCGGGCGATTCGAACAGCCGACTATCTATATATACACAATTTTGAACCCACCCGGTGGCCATCCGGTTCTCCCGATCCACTGGTATGTGCGCGATCGATTCCCTATGGCGAAATCGATTCCGCGCCGACGAAGACGTTCATGATGGAGCATCGCAACGAACACGGCGTGGCGCGGTTGGCGGAGCTGGCGTTCGGAATGCGACCGGCCGAGGAACTTTACGATTTAAAGACCGACCCCCATCAGATGGTGAACCTGGCTGGCTTGAGCCGGATCGCAGAAACGCAGGCGGCGCTGCGGAAGCAACTTTTTGATCACCTTGAATCCACCGAAGATCCTCGCGTCGTGGGCGGAGTGGTCGACTGGGACCACTATCCTTACTACGGCAAGATCAGCACTCCAGGTTGGACCGTCGATCCGAAACCCAAATCTAACATTTCAAATCCATGACCAGAATACTCCTCACTCTCACCGCCCTATTCATCTGCAGCATCACTCAGGCAAAACCACCCAACATCATCTTCTTCCTGGTCGATGATCTGGGGCAGCGCGACATCGGTTGCTACGGTAGTGAGTTTCATGAAACCCCGTCCATCGATCAGTTGGCAAAGGAGAGCATGCTTTTCACCAATGCCTATGCCACCTGTCATGTTTGCTCGCCGAGCCGTGCCAGCATTCTGACGGGCAAGTATCCCGCGCGGACCAATTTGACGGAGTGGCTCGCAGGACGTCCCGAGCGGGACTACGAGCCGCTGCATCACGC
>CALAHF010000002.1 GCA_937891465.1 uncultured Verrucomicrobiales bacterium
GCACGGATGGCAGTGGTTATAAGAATATTATAGTTGAGGCGGGCGGCTGCCGTTTACCGACGTTTAAAGATCCCGCTCAGAGACACTTTTTTATGAATGGTGCCGAGGTGTTTGGTTTTGCGATACAAGGGGTGCCAGAACTGGTGGAGAAAACCCTCGAATACGCAGGCTGGAATCCTGAGGATTGCGATGACATTGTCTTTCATCAAGCCAATGGTTTCATGCTGAAACACCTGGCTGAAAAGCTGAGTGTGCCGTTAAACAAAGTGCCGATGTGCCTTGAGAATTTTGGCAATACCAGCTCTGCATCCATTCCCCTCACTCTGGTCACGGAGCGCAGGGATGAGTTGAGGCAACAAATTCGAAATTATCTGCTGGTCGGTTTTGGTGTGGGATGGTCCTGGGGAGCCGCTGCGCTTAGACTTGGGAAGATCTGTGTTCCTGAGCTGATTGAACTTAAATCCTTATGAGCGCAATTGTGAATCCGATGGACCTGACCGGGCAAAGAGTGCTCGTCACCGGAGCCTCATCGGGAATAGGGCGAGATACCGCTGTGTTGCTAAGCGAACTTGGTGCTGAAGTCATCCTGGTTGGTAGAAATGAGGAACGGCTCGTTGAAACGCTTGATTTAATGGCCCCTGGAAATCATCATATTTCAGCCTTTGATCTTCGGTGTCATGACGAGACCGGAAGCTGGATGAAAAAAATTGCGTCTGAAAGAGGCGAAATCAATGGCTTGGTTCATTGTGCCGGCATTTCAGAAATTTGCGCGGTTCGCTATCTTGAAATAGAGTCGGTGGAGAATTTGCTAAGCATAAATCTTACGGCTGCTGTTTCATTAGCTAAAGCGTTCCGGATCAAAGGAGTTCGGTCCAAACAACCGCCGGCCATAGTTTTTCTGTCGTCTGTTGCAAGTTTAGGGGGGACGGCAGGGCAATCATGTTACGCTGCCAGTAAAGCTGGGCTTTTAGGCTTGAGCCGCGCTTTAGCGGTTGAATTTTCACGAGAAAAAATCAGAGTGAACTCAGTGGTTCCTGGGTGGGTAAAAACTGAAATGACCGAAGAGATAATGGATAAATTGATTTCGGAGCAACAGGTCGCAGCAGTCGACGCCAAACATCCGCTAGGCATCGGGAATCCTCGGGACGTTTCCCACGCCATTGCCTTTCTTCTCGCTGAGACAGGCCAGTGGATTACGGGCTCTTCGTTAGTGGTGGATGGTGGCTATCTCGCTGCCTAATACGTATTATGATTTCCGTAGAAAACGCAACGCCTGAGATTTTTGATCAAGTATATCCTTTGCTTACTTATTTTAACAAAGGGAACAGGCGACTCAGCAAGGACCATTGGCGAAAGCTATTCCATTACCCTTGGAAAGTTCGAGATGACACACGTGGATTCCTACTCCTTGATGGTGGTATTGTAGTGGGTATTGAACTGCTCATTCAATGTGAACGAGAAATTGATGGAAAGAGGCATCGAATAGCAAATAGCTCAAGTTGGTACGTTAGGCCGGAATACCGTAGTTCCAGTTTGATGTTGAAAGCACCTCTCTTTGATTTGCTGGATGAAGGTCTCAACATAACGGGGTTTACCCCAATGTCGGAATTCGAAAGCTATCATAAACTAATGGGTGCCTCGATCCTGGAAACACACCAGATCATTCTGCTCCCCATACCGGATCCGACCTTGTTATGTGGATTGTGGCAGTGGTCAGTGTCATCATCCCCACAAAAATTTCTGCGATTACTGAATCCCAATGATCGGCAGATCTATGAAGATCACAAAGACCTACGTTGCAGGCACTTGGTCGTTTGGAGTGGTGATGAATATTGTTATTTGGTGCACTCCAGGACCGAGGGTCCTAGAGGTTTTTCTTCCAGTTTCGTTCATTATATTAGCAACTTGTCAGTTTTCATGCAAGCGATAGAAAGGATCAAACTGGCATTGCAATTTTCCAACAGAGCCCCCTTTGTGACCATTGAGCGGCGGATGCTACGAGGCCATAAACTTCGGTTCTCACGACAGGTGCCGCTCAAAAACCCCCGGCTATTTTGGTCCAAAACATTAAAAGCTGAGCAAATTGACAGCTTGTATTCGGAAATGATATTGCATGAGCTTTGAGCTTTCAAGCAAGTGATGATAGATAAATTAAAATCAGTTACTAAATCGGGGCTATTGAGCGCGGCGGGAAGCTTTATGGCAAAAAGAGGCTGTATCCTATGCATGCATAGGGTATTACCGATTGGAAAAAAATCGCCATTTCCTCTGCCCAGGGATCTTGAAGTTTCAACGGCTTACTTGGAAAAACTCATCAAGCATTTTCAAGCTTTGGGTTACTGCTTCATCACTATGGATGATATGGCGGATTTTTTGAATTCGTCTTCAAAAGATCGAGTGATGGCCTTGACTTTTGATGATGGTTATAGGGATAATTTGGATTTTGCCTTGCCAATCTGTGAAAGCGCGGGGGTCCCGATGACGGTTTATATTACCACGGGTTTGATTGACCGGTCAGTTGATCCCTGGTGGTATTCGCTGCAATCATTGATTTTAGAGAGGGACTATATTTTTACCGACGACCTTGGTGAACGCGAAGGATTGAAAGCGATTACCCAAAAAGAGAAAGAAGAGGCCTATTTATGGATTTACAAAAAAATTCGAAAGGCGGGCAAAGAGGGGGGAGAAGTGGCGGAGCGGGTATGGAAGGCTAATGGCTTGAGTGGGGTACCGAGTTGCGGTGACTTGATGATGACCTGGAATGAAGTGCGCAGTTTAAATGATTCACCGTTGGTCACGGTCGGGGCCCACACGGTTTCTCATCCGCGCTTAATTTGGTGTGATAATAGGGAAATTGAGTCAGAGATCATTGACTCAAAAGCCCGTTTGGAGGAGAAACTGGATTGTAAAGTCCGGCACTTGGCCTACCCACATGGTAGTGAGAAGGATATTCCAGAGGGCATCTCGAATCTTGCTACTGAAGCGGGATATGAAACAGCAGTGACTACAATACCGCGTAATCTGCGCAATGGAGATGAACGCTTATATTGGACGTTACCCAGGAAAAACGTTTCAGGGGACAATGAAAACCTGTTCGACCTGGAATGTTCCGTCAGCGGTCTGAATGTCTTATTAAACCGCCGTTTGCGGCAACGGATAAAAGCCGTGGCGGGGTTCCAGTAAAATTAACTTCCTTTTCCGGAAGGAGTTCGGAAAGCTCGCCTTTCTGATTGTTCTCCCGGCAGGAATTAACCCACTTTCGGGCACGATTCTCAAGGGGGGGGAACGAAGGCAGGCCGGTGATGATTACCAGAATAGAAGCGATGCCGGGGAAAAGCCTTCTTTACAAATCTTGAGAATTGACCTTCCGTTGAAGCATTACCTCCGGTGTGATTTAGTCAGCATGCGAGACCAGCTTTTGATCGTCCGCTATCGAGCCTTTAATTAGAGAATTGAAATGAAATATATAGACAGTTTAGGCGTATCGGTGATCGTCCCCTGTTATAATGAAAGCGGATACGTCGCTCGGGCGATCCGATCTGTCCTTGATCAAGAATACACTCAGGTTGAAATCATCATTGTCGATGACGGTTCAACTGATTCAACACGGGCTATTGTTTTAGGATTTGGGAATTTGGTTCGCTACATTTACCAAAACAAGTCCGGAGTGTCTATCGCCAGAAACCAAGGGGTCAAAGAAGCCTCTCACCCTTTGATTTTTTTTCTTGATGCCGACGATCAGTTGTTACCTCACGCTTTGTCCACAATGGTCAGAACAATGGCTAGACACGGAGACTCGTGTGTTTTGGTGGGTTCCTCCTCATATTACCGAAATGGGCCTTCAGAGGAAGAGAGCAAAAGCCATATTGAACCAATTACCGAAGCTATAATTTCCGGATCGGATTTGATTCTCAAAAATCGAATGCCCTGTGCGAATCTTGTGAATCGTCAGGCTTTTCTAAAGGCAGGCGGTTTCGATCCTAAAATGACCCACTCGGAAGACCGTGATTTGTCGATTCGTATGGCGGCCCAGGGAACACTCTGCCGAATCTCCTCCGAATTGCTTATCATAGAAAACCGAGTAGGCAGCGCGCATAGAAACACACTAAAAATGAAACAGGGCATGAAAGAAGTCCTCAAGAAGAGCCGTTCTTCACAAATCATCCCCGACATTTCGTATTTTGAATGGCGTCAAGCGCATGCCGTGCTTCACTACCAGGTCAGTACCATGCATTCGGAACAGAGGGAATCGAAAATGGCGCTGTTTGAATTGATAATGTCAGGTTTGTACTGTCCATTTCTCCAGAGAAGTCGTCTTCCCGAATTTCCAAGATTCTTTCGTCTTCGGCGCAGTGCTGTGTTAATTAAAAGGTTGCTAAATAGTTTATATTCTGATGAAAAATACTGCATCAATATTTAAAATATTGGACGAAGAAATTGCTCCCCAATCGTCGAAAAAAGCGGCCCATTTACCATTGTCGGAAGCGGATCGGGTATCGCTCGAACT
>CALAHF010000003.1 GCA_937891465.1 uncultured Verrucomicrobiales bacterium
GCGCATCAAAAAGGAATGGGCAAGATGCTGAAGACAGCCGAAGAGAAAATTCTGCCACTGTTTGTCAGCACGAATTCTCAGTGATTGAACATGAATTCGCTCGAATTCAACAGCCCCCACATGACGTCGTTGTAAGCACGATGGAGCTGACTACGGTCCTGCGTTTCGGGGATCGTCTTCAAAATTCCTGACAGTTCGGTTTCACTTGGCTTGCGAGTGAGCGCCCGGATAAAAAGCGCCTCTACAATTTCAGTCGGCGTTTCATGCTGATTCATCAGGTATGGAATCACCTTCGGATTTCGCTGAAGCGCCTGATCAATCGTGTGCCCATTAATCAAATGTAGGGCCTGGCTGAGGTTCGCTTCACTCTTGTCCTCACAAGCGCACACGGATTCACGTCGCGCCTGACCAAACGTTTTAAAGAAATACGAATTGTTGGTGTCACTCCGCCCACCTTCAAAAAGCTGAATCGCTTTTTTCGCACTGGAACGGCGGAACTTCGCCTGATAGTCCAACGCGGCATTGAGTGAATCCAGCATCACGTCGGCTCGCATCCGCCGCAAACTTGCGTGCGAGAAAAAGCGTTCATCAAACTTGTTGCTGTCATTCAAAGACGCCGAAAGCTGGTAGGTCCGGCTCAGGCAAATATCGCGAACGAGCTTTTTCTGATCATACTTATAATCTTCCCCGAGACGTTTTCCAATTTCTAGCAACAACGGCGCATTGCTCGGCGGGTTTGAGATCCGGATATCATCGATCTCGTCGATGATACCTCTGCCGAAAAAATGAGCCCAAATTCGATTCGCAATGTTTTCACGAAAGAGCTCGTTCCCGGGTTGAGTCATCCATTCCGCGAGCACTTTTCGGGGGTCCTTGTCAGCAACGTCCGCGTATTCACCGCCAAGAAATTTGTGAGGCATCAGCCGATCATCCACCGGGTGTTTGGCGGGTTCCGCGTCAACATCGACGAAGGTGAAATACTCACGCGCCTCAGAACCGTGCTTCCTTCGAACGCCAGTGAAGAAGGATTGGAACGAGTAGTAATCGTCAATCGTCCATCGATCGAAAGGATGATTGTGGCACTGCGCACACTGCGTTCGAATACCGAGAAAAATCTGAGCGGTATCTTCACTCAGGCGGATGGGGTCCACCTTCCCTTGCGGGATCATCGTATAATAATTCGAAGGCGGATTCGTGAAATTTGAGCCATTCCCAGTCAGCAACGCATAGGCAAATTCGTTCACGGGCGTGTTTTCCACCATCTGTTCGCGGATCCACTCAAAGTAATTCCATCCCGCTTTTTGGGCCGTCCCTTTCTCAGGGTTTGTGTCCGTAAAATTCCGTAACCACTCCCCCCACTTCGCTGCAAATAGCTCTCCAAATGAGTCACGCGAAAGCAAGTGATCAACAATCTGAGTTCGTTTATCAGGATCGTCCGACGCCATGAAAGTCTGGTATTCACCGGGAGTAGGAACCGTCCCCGAAAGGTCGATCGTCACGCGCCGGAGAAACTGTTCATCACTGGAGAGCTCAGACGGGATGATTCGCAAATCCTTCAGCTTCGCAAAGACGAGTTCATCAATGTAATTGTTCACCGGCGGATTGGGCCATTCAAAATTCCCTTCCGGCAACACTGTAATTTCCATGCCGACAGTGAACTTATCGAACCGCGCGAACACATTGGCCCCGCCTGCTTTTGATGTCGTGATTTCCCCAAGTTCATCGATCGCTGCAACGGATTCGTCGTTGGTCATAAACAAAGACCAGCGCGTCACATCACGTTCGGAACCGTCATCATACGTCGCGATAACCTTCGTCTTAAGAGCTCCGCCAGGCTTTTCAAATTTGTGGACCTTCTTTTCAAAACGAATGCTCGCAGCGAGCGAAGTATCATCAGGATCAATCGGCGCCCCTGCTTCCAGCCATTTCAAAATCAGATCATACGACTCCGATTTTGCGGTGAACAATTCGCCTCCGGTGTGGGAAACCGAAGCGGTCGCCTTTGTCAGTAGGAGGCTTTTTTCCGGAGCTGCCAAATTCACCCGACGCCCCGGGTGCTCTTCCATCAATCGATAGTGATCACCTTCCGGATCGTATCCAAAAAGCGAAAGCTTGAATCCATCCTGACCACGGCTCGCCCCATGACAATCACCTGCGTTGCAGCCATTCTTCAAAAAGATGGGCATGACGTCACGCTTGAAACTGATGTCATCAGCCGCATTTGCAGAAGCACTCAAAAGCACCGATAGAGTTACTAGAAAAGAGCAGTGAAATCTCATGATCAATTATTTGCGTTTGGCATCAATTCGAAGCACACCATCTCCGCTCTGCTGGTGAATTTTTTGGCCACCGTCTTTGATTTCAATGTCGGCTGAGATCTCTTTTGCCTGACCGACCAGCGCATCTTCTGCAACCTTTAGTTTAAAGGTCACCGTCTCGTCACCCGATTCAATTTTTGCTGGCTCGACCAACTCCACGCCGGTCGGCAGTCGAAGCAAGATCCCCTGGGCGACGCCTTCGAACTTTCGAAGGTGATTTATCTTTCCGACGATCTCACCCGTCTTGCCTTGCTCAATCGCAGCTCGTTCCAACTCGATTGTGAGATACGGATCAAGCACTTTGATTTCGATAAATGGCGCAGCCACAAAATGAAACCCCAATCCAGTTCTGACATTTCCGCCCTCGTTTTCGCGGCAATTAATCGACAGCTGATACGTCCCGTCTTTCGCTTGGTTGGTTGCTGAGATTTTATAAAAGCCCTCATTCTTTCCAGCTTCAACAACCATCGGAGGTTGCTTCGTAAGACCCGGCGGCACCCAATCCATCTCTGCGTAGATCGCGCCTTCAAATCCTTCTTTGCGCTCGACGGTCACCTTCAATTCCAGCTCGGCATCCTTCGCGAGGCCAACTTTGGGCTGCTCCAGTTTCACGCTGAACGGCGCCTCTTCCACAACCGCAAAAGCAGCGAATCGCGTTTTGTTGAAAACCATGTCGTAACTTCCCCGCCGCTGAGTCGCTCCCGTAGTCATTGCAAATGCACCGCTGAGATTTGCTTTTTCATCGACGGGTTTTGGAATGAGTTCGAAAAGCCCGCACTTCAGATCGGCATCATAAGGCGCAGAAAATGTGGTCAAAATTACGAGGTCATTTTTTGTGAAAACAGGGCACTCAAACGTGATATCCGCAGGAAGCCCTTTTGCTTCCAGCGTCATTGGACCATCATAGCGCGCTCCAAACCCATTCTGAATTGCGATTGGCCGGGAGAATGTCGAGCCACGATGGATATTGATCACATCACGCGTGATATCCCGCTTCGACGGATACGGTGGGAAGTGCGTAAAAATCGTATTTCGGTGTGGCTGAATCTCGATCCGGTAAATGTAATCCTTTCCAAACTCGCGCCGCGTATCGCCCACGCCAATCAGGTAATCTCCATCTTCATCCGGCTCGAACATGAATACGGGATCCAGCCGATCCTTTACCTGGTGCCGATAGTGGTGCCCCTCCCAATCATGGCCGTCCCACAGCGAATCATCTTCCTCATAAAGCCGCGAGCTTTTGTTCCCTTCAGCAGGACGCACCCATATAAACGGATCCAGTTTCGAACCCAGCGTCCGGGCATAGGCACGAACCCGATAGCGCTCGCCCTTTCTTGCGCTGATTTTATACCAATCTTTTTCACCTTCTTTCTCGACTATTCCATTCAACGCAACGGGTAACGACTGCCCGATCGATTGCGTATTCTCCGGTTTGTTGTGGCCAGATTCTTCCATCACGTTCGGAAAATTCGCGACTTTCAATTGGTTCGGAGACGGAATATCACCGCCATAATTGATCAACGCCTCCTCAAATTCGCCCACGCTTTTCGGAAGTTTCACCTTCTCCGTTTTCTCTTCGCCATCTTCCAGAAAAACTCGAAGGGTCAACTCATCACCCGCTTTTCCACCAAGCGGATACGTGACCGCTGGCCGTTCGAAATCGCCAATGTGCAACGCGTAGTGCCGCACCGCTGTTTCGTAATCCATTTGCTGACGTGCCAACACCAAATATTCGCCCGGCTCTTCCGCGATAAACGAAACCATCGGATCCTGACTAAAGAGTGGCGAATCATCGCAACGAGCAACGCGCTTCCCTGATGGCGAGCGGACCTCCAGCGCCATATCAGTCAGACCGGCATAGTGATATGTTCCGAGACGCGCACTCAATATTTGGGCCGTGCATCGCTGACCCGCACTCAATTTTACTTTGTAGTAATCGAAGTCATTCGGCGGCCCTTGAGGCTGATAGCCAACCACCGTTGAATTCAGCGGAACCAACTGCGCAAACTCCGGTTCATCATTTTTTGTCGAGAAGGGCTCGACCTCCTCGACGACCGGAAATTTCGTAACCCAAAACGAGAGCATTTCTGAAAGATGCTTTTCGGTTCGGATTCGGAAAAAATATTCTCCAATTTTTGCATCTTTCGCAATGTTGAAGGTGACCTGAATCGCCATTCCCAGTTCAGCTTTCTCAGTCCTGCCGTTCCATGAATATTCTGAAAGTTGTTTAATTTTTGTGCAGGCGATTCCTTTCTGGTAAAAAAGGATTTCCTCCGCAGTGTCCAAAAGCGTCCCCTGCACCAGAGCCGTTACCTCGGTTCCCTGCTGCCCAATTTGAGGGATGATTGATTCAGCCGTTTCTTCCTGGCTCCGACCCAGAACAGCGGAAAGCAAAACAGCCAAAACGAACCAATAGGGTCTGTTCGCCGAACCAACCCTATTGCTTCGAAACGCCCACACGAACCAACCCTGTTCGTTCGATGAACAGACCCTGTTGCTTCGTGAAATTGATAAACGTTGCTGCATGAATAATCCGAGATGAGCCCTCCCAAGAGATGATTCCCTGAACATTTTCCTTAGCAAAATCGTTGCTTTTATTTCGAATAATTCCACGCGTTCGGCACAGGTGGTTCATAGGTCATTTAACCTGCACTTTCGCTCCTAGCGAAGTCACCGTTTTGATGAGGCCGGGGAGATCACCGTATTTTACCGCTCCGGGAACGAATTGCGGATCGCGGTAGCTGGTAATATTTTCAAAACGAAAGGAATCATCGGCAAGCGAAATCGATTTCACAGAATCTGCTGCGGCTGCGGCAATAGCGGCCAACCCGATTGCTTCGGCGCCCAGATCTGCGGTGATGGTGATTTCATTTCCTGCCGCCTTCGCGTTGCGGATTTGCGCAAGGATTTTCCGAGCACGCATCGCAAATACACTGTGGTTGTAGCCGTGGGTGTAACCGGCGAATTCACGCTTGTTCTCCACGACTGGCGTTTGCTCCATCGCTGGTGGCGTTTTTAAATGGAGGGTGGTGACACCGTTTTGGGTTTTGGTTTCGATCCAGTCAGCGGCCTCATCCTTTTTGATCGGGTCGTCGACCCCCACGAGAACCTGCCACGCCTCGGCAGAGAGTTCAGTCCGTTTTTCCGGAGTAAGTCCGGCAAGTTGCTTATCGGATTGGTCGGCGAGCCATTTCGTGAGTGATTTTTCGAACGCATCTCCGCCTTCCGGGCGAGGATGCTGCTCATTGTAGACGGCGTGTTCGTCCTCGGTCAGATGGGGGAAATCGCGTTCAACAATCGGTGTGTCATGTCCGAGCTTGAGATGATCGTTGAACAGTTCGTACATGAGTTTCCGCGTCACGTAATTGTAGTTGTGAGGAAAACGAAGTAGATCGGCGCAGGCCACGTCGTCGGGATTCCCGTAAAGCGTGTAGAGCTTTTTCAATTCGGGGAATCCTTTTCCGGTTACGAGCATTTCTTTCGTCCAGTCGTTTGCAGACGTCATGGCTTGAGGCTTGGGAGCAAACAGTGCGGCGAGTTCGACATTACCGGTTCCAATCCGGAGCAGGCTGGCATTTTCACAGGTGCAACCGCCCTGCATTGAACTGGAAACCATACCGTTCGGGAAGGAAACGATGGGCCGTGAATCGATCGCACAAATCATGATCGACTGGGTGCCGCCGCCACTCCCTCCTGTGACGCCGATGCGATCGGGATCGACGTCAGGAAGACCCTGGAGAAAATCCAATGCGCGAACTGAATTCCATGTCTGGATGCCGAATATTGACTGAAGCCGCATCTCGGCCTGAGCGCTGTATAGCCCCCAACTTTCTTTCCCCTCGAATTCGGGACGCTGCTTCGAAAATCCGTGTCCGAGCTGACGAGACAATTGCTGGTTATCAGCATAACCAATCATGTCGTAGAGCAGAGTTACACAACCGAGTCGCGCGAGAGTGACGCATCGGGCGACTTTAGGGAAACGACCGGATTCAGCAAACATCTCGCTTCCGGTTTCGAGATGTTTTTTGACACCATCAACACCGAAATCATAAAGTCGCCCGCCATGGCCGTGAGGAGAAAGCACGGCGGGGTAATCTTTTCCGGGAGTGGCGTTTTTTCCTGACGGACGAAAGAGCAGTCCGGTCACGTGAAACCCCGGCACACTTTCGAAATAAACTTTCTCAACGGTAAAACCCTCACGCTGAATTTTTCCATGAACAACCGCATTCAATGGCGTGCGCTCCGGCAACGGAAACAATCCATTGGCCACCAAAACCCGACGTCGGAGAAGGTCTGAGCGTTTCTCCCATTCTTCAAGATTGTCGGGAACCTGAAATGGAAAGAAGCCGTTCAGGTCTTTCAATTTCACCTGAGGCTCCTGCCCATTTACGGTTCCAATTAGCAGAGTGCCGGTGAGGCAAAAAATGGAAAGCACAACTTGATACGAAAATAGCCGGAAAAATCTCATCTTATAGTTGTTCTCGCATTCGGAAGGCTTGTCCCATGCGCCATCACGTCCTTGTCAGGGAATTCATGACTCGAATATCGAGTGGTTATTTTTTAGCAGGGATTAATTCAAGGCTGCCAGCTTCATTTACGCGCGCTTCATGGAGAATCCCCAGGTGTTTGCCAGCTTCGGTTTTCGGCCCTGTGGCGATCATAAATTTTCCCGGAGCAACTCCGAAAATTCCCAACGATCCGTTGAATTTAGATTTACCCTGCATCTGGAAATTAGGGCCAGCTTTCACCAGCTCAGCAGGCTTTCCATAACATCCGAACCACCACGCGCCATCATGCCAGGCAGCGGTCTGAATCCCGAGCAAGGTCCAACCGCTTTTGATGATGTGTTTTTTCACAAACCGAAATTTCGGGTCGTATTCATACACATAATTTTCTGCCACGCCTTCAGGTAATCCTCCCACTACGAAAAAATGGTCATCACGGACATCCATTCCTCCAGCGCCATGAAAAACTTCCGGAACCGCATGCTTGGAAAGTTCTCTCAAATCGCCGGCGTCATAAACGTAAACCCATGAATCCGCATTTCCTTTCGGGTCGTTAAATTTCCCCAGATTGACTGCCACGTAGACTTTTCCATCGGTGAAACAAAGATCACCATGATGATCTGCAACCGCCACCTTTTGAATCAGTTTTCCATTCGCGTCCGTCTTGACAAGTTCGGTAGTGAAAGACCAAAAAAGATTCCCTTCGCCGTCGCGACAAACGCCCTGAAGGTGCTTGGCGTAACTACCATCGCATTCGATAGGCGCGGCGACTTCTTCAGTTTGCGATTTTCCCGCAGCCGCAGTGAAAATCAGAACTCCTGCCAACAAATGTCGAATCAAGCAATGCATCCGGTAATATTGGACAGCCACGGTCTTTATGTAAAGGGGCGCTACCAAGTCAGTCACGCAATCAACGCATCCACCGGTTTGCCTTCATCGACGATTTCAATGGGCCGTTCACCGGCTGCCATCAGCTCTTTTTGCGAATTGATGCCGATGCATTTGTAAATTGTGGAATGCAAATCACAGAGTGGGACCGCGTCTTTAGACGGATCGCTTGAAGTGGCGTCGCTGTCTCCGTAGAAGAGACCACGATTCAAACCACCACCAGCCATCCCGATTGAGAAAACGCGAGACCAGTGATCGCGTCCCGCAGAGGCGTTGATCTTCGGCGTGCGACCAAATTCCGATGCTACCCAGATCAAAGTGCTATCGAGCATGCCTCGTTCATCAAGATCGTTGATTAGCGCCGCAAGAGCATGATCAAAAGACGGCATTTGTCGTTCATACTCCTCGCGAAGCTGCACGTGATTGTCCCAGGCCCCGTATTGCAGAGACACAAAACGCGCGCCCGCTTCGACAAGACGACGAGCCAACAACATGCGGCCACCGGCTACTGATCCGAGCGATGTCCCGTATGTTTTGCGCTCCAGAAACTTCCCCATGCCATATTTTTCCTTCATCGCCTCCGACTCCTTCGACATGTCAAACGCATCGCGAACGGCCTGCGAAGAGATCATGGCGTATGCCTGATCGTAATAGGAATCCATCGTTTCGAGTGCCGCCTGATTCGATTCCAATTTTCGAAACTGTTCATTTACAAGCGACCGAATCGTCTTCCGATCACTGAAGGCCTCCATGTCGACTCCGTTTGGCAATCTCAGATCCCGAACCTGAAAATTATCGCCGTCTGCAGGATCTCCGCCAACTCCAAACGAACCATATTTTTCGCTCAAATAACCGGTTCCAGCACCGGCAACTCCACTTACATCCGGAACCCCGATATAAGCCGGCAGCCCTTTTCGGGGACCGAACTCGTGATTCACCACCGCCCCGACCGACGGGTGCTTGATCGCCTGGCTGGGTTTCTGGCCGGTGATCATGTTGTAGGTGGCAAGCCCGTGGTCCGGAATATTCCCGACCACTGAACGCACCACGCACACTTTGTCTGCGACCTTGGCAATTTCCGGCCACATCTCGCCAACCTTAATTCCCGGAATTGGCGTTTTATGAAACCCAAATGGGCCCCGGTATTCCAGGGGTGCTTCCGGCTTCGGATTCCACGTTTCCTGGGCAGCAATTCCTCCCGGAAGTATGAT
Source organism: uncultured Verrucomicrobiales bacterium (assembly GCA_937891465.1). Classification (GTDB taxonomy): domain Bacteria; phylum Verrucomicrobiota; class Verrucomicrobiia; order Verrucomicrobiales; family DEV007; genus JABDJT01. The sequence goes on from CALAHF010000003.1 coordinate 8,923, forward strand.
TTGAATCACACTCTTCGCGGTTCCTTCTTTCGAAACGAAATCTTTCTGCGCGGCTTCCGTTCGGAGAACATTACCGAGCGAAATCCCCAATCCCGTGAGCGATCCAACCCGTAACATATCGCGGCGGGAATGATTGAGTTTCTGAAAGCCGGAGCAACCGGCCGAACGGGATTTTTTCATAGCGACCAAATTTTAGGGGTTCACCTGAAGAATGGTAACCCAAAGCAATCCTTATCAAAAGAATTCCGGTATTTTTGCGTCCCTAAGTGCTCCGTAGCGACTAGCGCCCCTTAACTACAACGGTATCTGCTACGGAACGAGCCATTTGCATGATTTCCTCTTACCCTACTCCCATCTGCCACTCTCTGCACCAAGATTCCCACAGAACGCTCGGCCAGACTGCTTTTCCAAGACCCACAGGCGCCGAACGCCGACACTCTCCGAACCGGACTTCGTTACGATCACCTCCTTCGAAGTGAAAATAGTTACACATTCGGCAAGACTTCTCTTCCATCGTCAGTTCCGGCATTTCAGTGCCATCATGCGAATCAAAATCGGCATCAGACCAAGCCTCAGGGGCGGCAAAAGCGGTCGGCTGATGATGTGAAGCTACGACCGTTCCCGTCCCTTGTGTTTGCGAAATGGGTTTTGGCTTTGGTTTAGGAGCAGGCTTTAAAGGTTGTTTGACCGAAAACGGTTTTGGTTCCGGATCTTCATCTTTGAGATCGAATTTTGACTCCGTGAATTCAGCCACCGTAACAACGGGTTCTTTCGGAGCTGATATTGGATTCGAAACAGTCAGCAGGTCTGTGTTTTGCGGCAACAAATCCGGCTCGCTTTTTTTCTCCAACACGCTCTCGGATTGCAGGGCCGAAGGTTCAACGTCAGGGCGAATTGGCAGCAATGCTTATTCCTCTGCAGAATGAGGATCAATCAGTTACAACTCCTCCAGAGGCGGAGGGCTCGAATTCTCCTGCGGAGACGAAGCCTTGATTGAGGGCGCTGAAAACGGATTTTCCATGATTATTGTAAATATAATTAATATGGAAGTTTAATCAACCTGAAATTCTATGTCCATCAGTTGAGTGAGAAATCTATCTCACCAGACGGCGAAGAACGCTCAACCCCCTCTAGAATGCACTTTAGAACACGGAAGCTGGATCAAAAATTCGCCGGAACCTATGGTCGGCAAAGAGGAAACTGAAAAAAGCAGAAGGGGTGGGATTCGAACCCACGGTACCTTGCGGTACGGTAGTTTTCAAGACTACTGCATTCGACCACTCTGCCACCCTTCCTTTTTGATTGGCTGTGCCGACCAGATTCATTGGCCAATTTTGCCCATTTGGCAAGGGCAGATTTAAAAGATTAACCGATTCCTTTGTCTTTTAATGCCACCTTCAATTCGTTCTGAAACGCAGTCACTTGAGCTTCGGTTGGCTGAAACTCCGGATCAATGCCCGGTTCAACTCCCATGCGACCCAGATCATCGAGAAACCACGTTAGGGTTTTTCCGCCCTCAAAAGCCACCACTCCACTCACCATTGAGCCTTCGCGGGGATCTTCATCAATGGAAATCACGGCCATCGGCGCTTCTGCAGCGGGTGCATCAGTAGCAGCCGGAGCTTCGCCATCACTCGGAGCAATTTCGGAAAATTCTTCGGGAGCGGGCTCCGGCTCCGGCTCCGGCTCCGGCTCCGGCTCCGGCTCCGGCTCAGGCTCCGGCTCAGGCTCAGGCTCGGGTTCAACCACTGGCGGCGGAGGAAACTCGATGCCAATGTCTTCGACTAGAAAACGAACCTCCATATAGGTGACTTTGACGTCCATTTCGTCACCAAGCCGCCTTTGAATATCTGACAAGCCCAATCCGTCATCGGCCCAGGTTTGGATTTCGGCAATTTGATCTTTGGTCAAGGATTTCGCTACACTCATTTCGCCGACTGTCGTAGAGGAGTTCAGGAAATCAAAGCCGAACGCTATTTTTCCTGCCATTTCAGCGCAGAATCGAGCGAATTGAGATCCGCATATTCAAAATGCACAAAACGCCGATGAGATGGCGATTTCGAACGACCAGACGCATGCAGAATTAACGGGGATAGAAGTAAAACATCCCCTGCCCTGCATTCGCAAACCGATTCAATTTCAGAAAAATCACGCGAATCGCCAACCGATTTAATTTTTCCCTCGCGATGAGATCCCGGAATGACTCTTAGCGCCCCGTTATCTGCTCCTGCATCATCCAAATGAATTCTTGCTGTCACCATTTTCTCCAAAACAGCAACCGGCGGTTGCACATGGGGAACGCCGTTCTTCACAGACCAGGGTCCATACCCATCGAGTTCGATTTGCTCTTCCACAGCAATCGTAAGGTCCTGATGCCAAAGAATCGGCCAGTTTTCTTCAGGGGTCTTATCAAAAAGCAGACTCCGAACCGGTTCGAATCCCTTTGGAATCAGCGCTAGAACTGCTGGGTCGGTTGCCAGTTGATTAAAAGTCTTCGAACGCTGCCTAATTCCTCGAAGACAAGCGGCACCCGTTTTTGTTGCGAGCCTTCCAGCCTCCTCTCTAAGGGACACCAGCCTATCACGACCAATCACATCCCGATGAAATTGAAATCCGCTCTTTAAAAATGAGTTCATCCGATCACTTGCAGCTTCATAATCCCTTTCATTCAAAAACAAAAAAACACGCTTCGTTTCCAAAGCGCGTTTTCAAAAACTCAATTCAAGAATATCGCAATGCTTAGTGGTTGAACATGTATTCTTTCGAATTCAGGACCGCCCAGAAAACATCATTTAAAACAAGTGTCTGTTGAGCAACGTCCGCTCCCACAGCAGTCACCTGCTCTAGAAGCTGTTTTCTCTCTTCAGCAGTCGGCTTGCGAGTCAGGCTGCGAATATAAATATCGTCGATGATCTGCTCAGGGGTCTTCTTCTCAGCCAGCATGCGCTTCACTAGACCTCCCTGGTCAATCTTGGTGCTTACCGTGGTGCCGTTCATCAAGTGCAGAGCCTGAGACAAACTTGGGTCCATTTTCACTTCGCAAGAACAAACGGTCTCCCGTGTCGCTCGTCCAAAAGTGGTCAGGAAATAATCGGTCGTATTGCCATCCGCAATCTGAACCGCACGTGACCCCAGTGGCAGGCCTTTGAATTTGTTCTTCGTCTCAGTTACCTGAGTAATCGTATCGAGCATCACCTCGGCCCGCTGACGACGAATACGGGCTTTTGCGAAATTATTCACGTCGGACTCATTCGTTGGGTTCGCCTTGGTAGTCCGCTGGTAGGTTTGTGAATTACAAATCTCACGAACCAGTCGTTTGAAATCATACTTCCACTCGCCCTGGAACTTACCTGCTAACGCATCCAGCAATTCGGGGTTTGATGCTGGATTCGAAACTCGAACATCATCCACAGGATCGATGATTCCCGTTCCGGTGAAGTGTGAGAACACGATATTCACAACGTTTTTCGAGAAATACGGATTCTCAGCCGATGCGAGCCAATCACCGAGAATCTTGCGGCGATCTTTGCCTTTCACATCGGGGGTTTCTCCACCAAGGAATTTCGGAGGCATCGTGCGTCCATCAACCACATGCTTTGTTTCTCCACTTCCGCGGTTGTAAATGATCTGTTCACGAGGATCAACCCCTGCCTTCCGGCCAATCTGGGCGAAAAACGCTGCCCAGCTATAATAATCATTCTGTGTCCAGCGATCAAACGGGTGGTTGTGACACTGAGCACACTGCAAACGCATGCCCATAAATACTTGGGCCACGTTCTCAGAAAGCTTCAGTTGATCCCGCTCAACCTGGTAAAAGTTCGTTGCCGGGTTTCCGAATGTTCCGCCAGTGGAGCCCAGTAGTTCCGACACAATTTCATTAAACGGCACGTTGTCCGCAATCTGCTCTTTCAGCCAGTTGTGATACAGCAATGCAGCCTTGTATGAAATTCCCCGTGCGACGTTTCCGTCTGACTTGATCTGCAAAAGCTCAGCCCATTTCATCACCCACAATTCAGTGAACTCCTTGCGATCCAATAGCTGATCAATCACTTTAGCGCGTTTGTCGGCAGATTTATCCGCCATGAAGAGGTTGTAGTCCTCAGCTGTTGGAAGTTGGCCCACAACATCCAAATAGACGCGGCGAAGAAATGCCTCGTCCGAACAAATGCCTGACGCTACCACTCGGAGCTTGTGCAATTTGTCGTGAACCAAGGTATCGATAAAATTCGTCTCCGGCGGACTCGGACGGGTGTATTCAAGGTTCTCCGGAATCACGATCGCCTGAACGCCTTCCGTTTTGGTTTCGTAGCGAGCCATGATGAATGCCTCACCACGCTTTCCTGCTGTCACCAAACCATCTTCGGTGACTGTTGCCGTTGGATCATTACTGGTAATAAAAACAGCCAGATCCGTAACATCACGATCTGTTCCATCCGAATATATTGCACGAACCGTCATTTGCTGCGTCGCACCATCTCCCTCCAAAACTAGCTTCGGCGGATAAATCTCCAGTTCCGAGACGAAGGGGATATCCCCCGTGTCATTTTTTGCGCCGTTCTTTACCCACTCAACCATTGCCTTCCAAGACGGCGAACCTTTTTCAAACAGCTTCCCTCCCGTATGGGGAACCGATTCAACCGATTTCTCAATCAGCAATGATTCTTCAGGAATCGCGAGATTCACACGACGACCCGCCATCTCGTGCGTCAGGCGGAAATGATCTCCATTCGGATCGTAACCAAAAAGCGACAGCATAAATCCATCCTGACCCCGTGCGGATCCGTGACACGAACCGGTGTTGCAGTTCTCCCGCATAAAAATTGGCATCACATCGAGGTGAAAGCTCACAGGACGATCAACCGCAGCTTCTTTTACCGTGACTGGGATCTTCGACTCGTGCGCTCCGACTTTTACCGTCAACTCAGTTACTCCGTCTTTCTTCGGAGTAAACGCGTTTCGCTTCGCCAGACCGACCAGACTTGCATCCGCAAACGTGAACGTCGCATTTTCCGTGACGTCCTGCGTCGTATCGTCGTCATACGTCGCCATAACCACAACCGACTGTGAGTCGCGCAACTTCTCCAAAACGATATTCGGAGGATAAACCCCGAGCTTCGCGATCTTTTTACCCGGTTTTTCAACGAATGGTTCAGCACCTTTCCAATCAGCTTCTTTCTTCGCAACAAGCGTCAGATCTTCCGGAAAATTCGCTCCCTCGGTGATCCATTGTTTCAACTTTCCAAGCTCAGCTTCAGTCAGCGTGCGCCCTTTCGGCGGCATTACATCTGTATCATCCGCTGGAAGCGATGAAAGCTCGACCATCAGCGATTCCTCAGGTTTCCCAGCAACAAAAACAGGCCCGCCATCACCACCCTTTTTGAAAAACTCCGCCGTATCATATCGCAAACCAGCTTTCGCTTCGTCGGCGTTGTGACAGCTCACACAGTTAAATTCAAGAATCGGTTGGATCTCTTTTTTGAAATCCACAGGCTCGGCAACAGCTGAAACTGTCAAGGCCAGGCCCGACACCAGAGTGGTTATGATTTGGATTTGGTTCATGGTCAAAATTTTAGTTTTACGATCCAACAAGGTCTATTCGATGAACTAACCCTGTTGTTTCGTGCCCGATTCAGCTTGCTGGATGACGGGATTAATTTTTGTTACGATCCAATAGGGTTCATTCAATGATTAGACCCTCTTGAATCGTAAAATGTTGAATTTTATATTACTTGGCAGCTGCCGCGTTCTTAGCGTCAAGACGAAGCTGTTCAAGTCGTGAAAGTGGTTTTGCGGGTTTCTCCACAGGTGCTTTTGCTACAGCCGCTTTTTTAGGATCAACTGCAGCTTTAGGCGCAGGCTTTGCCGGCTCCTTCGGTTTAGGATCAACCCGGAGAACGCCACCCATTCCGACACGATGCGAAATCGGCTGGCCATCCTTCATCACAACCAACGTGCAAAACATGTTCTTGTGCTGTCCAACCGGAGTATCAATTGCGGTTGCAATCGGGAACCGAATTTCACCGGAATCCTTTTTGATTTTAAGCGGAGGAGTCGTCGCTTTGGCAGGAAGGCCAAAAAGTTGAACTTCAGCCTCACCGTCGAAATCACGAAGCTGCTCGATGCTCGCAATCATTTCAGCTCCAGCACCTTGCTTAACAGTTGTGAGATTCAGTTTCATTCCAACAAATGGCTCTTCCACTGTGAGATTCACATAGGGAGTTGCCGTGACCATTTGCCCCTTGCCGTCGTCTGTTTCGCAAAGCAGAGCGATCTTCCAGGTGCCCAATTCAGCGTTCGCATTTGCGTTCACTTCATATTCGAGCTCGGTATCTTTCTCATTAAAAGTCATCGTCGCTGGGCAACTGATGCCGGGTGGACGCCAAAGCATCCGAACCAAAATCTTCTTGTCGTATCCATCATGGCGATGAGCGCGAACTTTCAGCTTCATCGTTCCGTCACGGACGATTGGGACTTTTGGCTGATCAATCGTGATGTTGAATGGAACTTTCTCGACGACTGAAATCGGCAATGAATCATTGTTCCGGGTATAATAAGCAACCCCGTTTGGATTGCCGCGAACAAAGGCGATGGCTTGACTGTATTTACCGGAAACAGGTTTTGCTGGATCGATTCCTTTCACATTCAAATCATACATTCCACCAGCAATCGGTGCATCGGGAGCCGCTTTGAACAAAATCGGGAAAGTACTCAGATTTTTCGGGATCGTCGGAGCTTCCCACGTTACTCCAGCGGGAAGTTTTGGAATATCAAAGACCAGTTCACCAGCCGTATTCTGGCGGGAAACATTCACCGTCATCGCAAACTGATTGCCACGCGGAATGTTAAACTGCTTCCGATACTGATTATCACGACGCAGCATTTCAGGCATCGTCACAACAATGTTCGGAGTGTAGGGCTCGGATTCGATCCGATAGACGAAATTCTTTCCACCACGATCCAGCATGTCCTTGATGCGAACGAAGTAAACGCCGTCTGCAGGGCTGCTAAAATCAACGCGACTGTCTTTGGAACCGTCTGCATCATCACTTGAGCCGAGCTGCGTTCCCTTCTCGTCGTAAACATAAAGAACGGTGTCAACCGGTGAGCCAATTCGATCCGCATAGCTCTTAAAACGATATCGCTCACCCTTCTTGGCATTAAACTTGAAGTAGTCAGTGTCGCCTGCAGTTTCGAGAATTCCATTGAAAGCCAAAGGAAGCGCTGCCGTTGTTGGCGTGCCTTCTTCTTTCGTATTATTCGGCTCAACTTCGAGAACGTTGTCAAAAGCGCTCACTCGAATCTTATTTCCGGAAACTGGAAAAAGGCCTTCATTTACTCCAAAAACTTCGAATTCCGCCATTTCCTCTGCGGGCATCTTTGCTTTCGTTTTGTAGTCGCCCTTCGGATCACCCAGGAGGGTAAACTCCTGATCAGCACCAACTTTTGCACCAGCAGGATAAACCGACATCGGACGTGGAAACGTTCCGATATGAGCCCGATAGCTTCCGCGACCTTGATATGCCGAGTCACGAATTTCGATTGTGTATTCACCGTCTTCAGGAGCTACAATTGAAACAATCGACTCCTGCTTCAGCAGCGCAGAATCGTCGGAAACAGCCAGCTCGAACCGTTTACTGTCAAGAATCGCTACATAAGGGTCAATCGCGACCGCATTGCGAACATTGTTGATCCGCAGTCCTTCAATCTCGACACTGATCCGCTGTCCTTTTTTTGCCGTAACCTGATAGAAGTCAACTTCTTCGGGCTTTGCCGCAGCAGAGACTGTTACATTCAACGGGATCTTTTGGGGTTCTTCGAAACTATCGTTTGGCTCAACCTCAGCAAGATTGTCGAACTGGGAAATCCAAAACGTGCGTGCGTAGGACGTGCCCGTTTTGCAGCGAATCCGAATATGATGCTCTCCGAGATGAGCGTCTGGCGCAATGATCAGCGTAGCAGTCAGCTTTCCTTTTTTAGTCTTCTCATCAACTGTCCATTTCAGATCCTTGAACGAAAGCCCCGGATGGTGAAACAACAATTCTTCAGCATCATCAAAACGACTGCCGATAAAGGTAAGAACAACTTCCGATCCGCGCTTGGCACCACGGGGAGTTGTATTTTGAAAATCTGGATTGGCGGCCTGAAGCTGGAGTCCTGATACTAAGAATGCCGCCAGCCCTAACGCTGTCAGCATTCCTCGCATCTGCTTCATGACCGCACCCTGAGGGTTCAGAACGCGATTCATAATTGTTGGAGAGTAGATTTTAAAAAATTTCGTTACGAGGATTTCTCGATGATATCTGTAATCACATTACCGCCGTCAACGATTTCCATTGGGCGAGGTCCAGGAGCAACAAGTTCTTTATCAGCATTGATACCAAGCTGATGGTAAACTGTTTTCGCAAAATCTTGAACGCCAACTGGATTTTGATCCGGCTCACCCGCAAGTGAATCTGATGATCCATAAACAATACCGCGTTTGATTCCACCACCCGCAAGCATCGTGGAGAAAACACGCGGCCAGTGATCACGACCGTCAGTCTTGTTGATCTTAGGTGTCCGGCCAAACTCGGAGGAAACCATGACCATGGTGCTATCAAGTAAACCACGCTCATCAAGATCACTAATTAGAGCAGCAAGCGCCTGATCAAGAGAAGGAACATTCCGCGCAATACCGTCTTTAATTCGATCGTGCATATCCCAGCCGCCATAAGTCATCGTAACAAGACGCACACCGCTTTCGACAAGACGGCGGGAGAGAAGCATCCGCATACCCGCTTGGTTCTTACCGTAGCGCTCTTTGGTTTTCACATCTTCCTTCGTCAAATCGAAGGCATCACGAGCTTCAGGAGAACTAATCATCCCGTAAGCACGCTGATAGAAAGAATCCATTGCATCGATCTCATCCGCTTTTTCAGCATTGCGAAAATGGGAATCAACAGTCTCAAGCATTGTCCGACGACGCTCAAAGCGCTTAGAATCAACTCCACCCGGAAGCGTTAAGTCACGCACCTTGAAACCTGCATCCGCTGCTGGATCAGAACCCAGTGCAAACGGACCATACATCGATGAAAGGTAACCGGTTCCCGCAAACTCATTCGGCTGACTTGGAACGCAAACATAAGGAGGAAGGTTCTTACGTGGACCAAACTCGTGAGAAATCACTGAACCAAAAGAAGGAAACTTGATCGCAGGACTTGGACGATAGCCGGTGAACATGTTGTGCGTGCCACGTTCGTGAGCAGCCTCACCATGGTGCATCGAACGAATAACGCAGATCTTGTCCGCAACTTTCGCCATATGCTTCATGTTTTCCGAAAGCTCTATGCCGGGAACATTGGTCTTAATTGGCTTATACGGCCCCCGATATTCCGATGGCGCATAAGGCTTGGGATCCCACGTCTCCTGGTGAGCGCAACCACCCGGCAAGTAAATGTGAATCAACGACTTGGCGACACCCTCTTTCGATTCGTAAAACTTAGTTGCGCCGAGCGCTTCAGTCTTGAGGAGCTCCGGGAGTGCAAGCCCGAGACCGCCGGCAAAGCCGACTTGCATGAACTCACGACGATTCGCGAGTCCTGAGTTGAAAAAATCTGTACAGCCTTTCATAATGGTGAGATCAGTTAATTTGAGATCTAGATATTGTAACGGTCGAGTTGTGCCCCCTATTCTCAAGGGGCGCTTTCACGTATTACGCTTTTCCGTAAAAGGGAGGCACGCGATTCTGAACTTCGATTTGGCATCAAATTTCAGGAATCAATTAAGCCACCTTTTTAGCGCGGGAAAATAGTGTTGTTTTTGATAATTAAAACAAAAAAGCGTTTAAATAAAAAGCGGCACGATTCTTGCTTTTGCCTCCAATTCAACAACCTACACTCAATTATGGCTACAAAGAAAACAGCATCCAAAAAAGCCGCGGCTAAGAAAAAAGATCCCGCAAAGAAGGCTCCGGCTAAAAAAGCGGCACCGACTAAGAAAAAGTCGGCAGTAAAAAAGAAGGCGCCGGCTAAAAAGGCGCCGGCTAAAAAGGCCCCTTCCAAAAAGGCTCCAGCTAAGAAAAAAGCTCCGGCACGCAAAAAGCCATCGAAAGTCACGGCCAACTCTCTAACCGGTGAAGAGCTTTACTTGTATGCTCAAGAGGCCGCTTATTATTTGGCAGAAAAAAACGGGTTCTCAGGCGATCCGGCCGACTATTGGGCGAAAGCTCAAAAAGAGCTCGGAATCGGATAATTTCCTTTTCCTGACTTTTTACGATCAAACAGGGTTAATTCAACGAATCAACCCTGTTGGTTCGTATCAGGGCTATCTTCCGGTTCCGCTCCGCGAGAATCCTCAGACCGCTGGCAAGCCAGCTCGTCGCCCCGTTGCTTCGTGAAACCTCACTTCTGAAGTGATTTCACGGTTCGGAGATTGATCATTTCCGCCGTTTTTGTTATTTCGTCTGTTGGACGATGAAAACAACGGTGAAAAGGATTTGGTTCGCGGCGGGACTTGGGATTGCTTATCTTTTAAGTTTTCCTGTTTCTGGGCAAAGCCAACCAAACGAGAAAGCGCAGCGTTATTTCTCAGCGCTCGAAAAGCGGCCCTTTGCGGACTCGTTATTCGACCGTTTTTTTGATGCGTGGTTGGAAACTGCCACTATCGCCGAGTGTGAGGCATTTTTAAACGCACGGGCTGCTAATTCTTCAGCCGAACAACTGATTTCAGGGCGATTCTACCTTCGTCGGGGAGATGCTGAAAACGCGGCCGACGCCTTTGGTAAAGTCACTGCGACCGAAACCTTTTCAGATCAGCATCGGGCCGGTGCGTGGGTTCAACTGGCGAAAATTTCCGGAAGTGCCCGCGATTTCAAAAACGCACTCGTTCAACTTGAAAACGCAGAAAAAGCCTTCCAACAAGCTGATTTTTGGAATGTAAAAACCGAGACGGAAGTGATCCAGCTTCGGGGAACCTTTCTGATTCGCGCCGGAAAACGAGACGAGGACCTCACTGTCTGGACCGCTCTTTTGGAAAAACGAGCTGGAGACGATCTGCTTCGCGAAGAACTCGTCGCGCTGCTGGCAAATTATGGAATATGGGACAAAGCCATCGAGCAGCAGGAGATTTTGATCCAAAATGCAGAAAAGAATGCCTACGATCAAGTTCTTCGGAAAATCGCATTGGGGCAGCTATACCGTCGCTCCAACCGTTGGAACGATTCGCTCGAAACGTGGCGGCTCACCTTGCTAAAAGTCGGTCACGATACCTGGATCGAACGCGAACTGATCGACTTGATCGCCTCGTATTACCGGAGGAACAGCGACTTGACGCGGTGGAAAGTGAAGCTCGATTCGCTGATACAGACTGAGCCCAAGCGAATGGCACTGAAAGTTGAGCAGGCCGTATTGCTTGCTGATCTCCGCGAAGACGGCCCCGCAATCGAAGCATGGGAGAAAATCCTCGCACTGACTCCAGGCGAGGGCGGGATCGATCTTTCCGGCGGCGAGAAACAGCGGCTTGCCATTGCCCGGGCAATCTTGAATGACCCTGCGGTTTTGATTTTGGACGAAGCCACTTCGGCCGTGGATTCACAGACTGAAAAATCGATTCAAGAAGCCATCGCCAATCTTGTGAAAGGGCGGACGACGATCGCGATTGCTCATCGGTTAGCAACGCTCCGAAATGCAAATCGACTTATTGTAGTCGAAAACGGGCAAATGGTTGAAGAAGGCACCCACGAGGAATTGATGGCGAATGACGACGGCCATTTCGCGACGCTGGTGCGCTTGCAGGCGGAGAACAATCAGCTGCGCAGCGAGCAACGCGGCTACAGCTTGGATTAATCGAACGCAGCTTTATCCTTCAACCCAAATCCGTCCACCATACGGCCCCGGCTCTGAATCGGGAATGGGAATCGCGCCGACTGTCGTTTTATAAAAGTCGTCGAGCGCCGACCAGCCGATAATTCCGTAGGCGTGTCCGTCATCGCGAAGCGCATGCAAACTGCGGATTAACAAAGCGGTGCCGATGCAGTTTCCCCGCCACTTGGTATCAACTCCGGTCGGGCCAAAAAAGCCTTTGAACGTCGAGTTGTAACAAGCAAACCCAATGATGTCGGATTGCTGATCAAGGGCCACGAAACACGAAATAGGGTGCCCGGAAAATGCCATCTCAACTTCACTCGCCCATCGCTCATTAAAATTTTCCGTGACCCAGCGGACGACCGCAGCTCGCTCGGGTGCAATCGAGCGATGAATTCGCGCGCCTGATTGCTCTACTCGCACGAGGGCAGGTTCGAGTGGCGGGAGGTCGTAGAGTTTGACGAGTAGATCCATTTTTTGGAGACTAAAATTATCGCAACCCCGGCACGCTTCCGTGGCCGACAAGAACGCCGCGATCTGGATTGAGTTCGAACACATCAACGCCAGCGCCGGTCAGGCCTTTCACTTTTTTGCCGCGAGCCCCAAACACAAAATGCTGTTTAGTGCTGGGATTCCACCCCATATAAATCATGACGTGGCTGACTTTGTGGCCAGAGCTCCATGTTTTTCCCCAGAAAATTAAATCGCCGGAAGACAGCTTTCTCAATAATTTATCAGAGGCTCGTTTTCCGCTCAGCTTGTTCAGCGTGCCTTTCTTGGCGAGCCATTCATATTGCAGGTAACTGGTCCGTGGAACACCTTTGATCCCGAGACGTTCACTCAACAAATACTGAACCGTTGAAGAACAATCCAAACCGCCGCTGTCGACTTCGTCCGCCCCAAAAACATAACTCAATTTTTTCTCCGCAAGTTGGTGGGCTGCCATGCGGAGGTTTTTAATAGTCGGAGCCAACCTTCCGCTCTCAGCAATCGCCCCTGCAGGGATAGGCAAAGCCCATTCACTAGGTTTTACCACTACTTCCGTTTTCGGCAATTTTGGCGCGCTATTCGTCTGCAGCGATTTCACCGAAGCCCTTGGAGTGGGACTCGCACTGTCTTTCGGCTTTGTAACGGTGATTCGCTGAACAGAGGCCTCTGGGGCAGGCCGATTCAGCGTTTCGGGGTGCTTTTCTGCGTAACGATCCCGCATCGCGAGCGCTTCCCAACGATCCATTTCAGCCCGCGCAGTTCCCAACGCTCCAAAAACCGTAAAAAAACTCCAAAAAATTATTCGTAACACTCCCGCTTTCATTAAAAAATTTTAAAATCAACCCAAATTCAGATTGCTAATTTAGCATAATTTTAATTTATTTAAAGTATCTTAACTAAATATTCAGAATCCGAAATTTGATCTCGATTGTTGAATTGAACCATTCCTGAACTAAAATCGGCGGCAATGCAGCAGACTTTTCTTTCCCTCTCCACCTGCTTGTTTTTATTCGTATCAATTTCTTCACAAGCTGTTGATGACGAATCAACTGTGACGGGTTGGATCTTTGATGAAGGCACCGGAAAAGCGATGTCAGCCAGGCTTTATATCGAATCCGAATCCGGGGAATTTCATCTAGCGAAACCCGCAGATGCCCTGGGATCGAGCGTGACCTACGATCGTAAGCGGAGTAAATACAGTGTCGAAAAACATACCTGTCTGAGCGCACATCCCTTTGAAGCGGCGTTGCAGCCGGGGAAATACACATTCACCGCTGAGCGTGGCCATGAATATCTAACGACATCGGTCGAAGTGGAGATCAAGGCGGGCGAAACTACTGAAATCGAATTGCGATTGCCGCGCTGGATCAACATGAGTGAACGCGGTTGGTTCTCCGGTGAAACCCATTGCCATCGTGATTTGGGTGAAATGACTGTGTTGATGGAGGCCGAAGATTTGAACGTCACGTTTCCTCTGACCGGTTGGGTTACGGATACAACGAAGTCGCCTGCGAACCCGGAAGACAACAAAGTAAAGGTCTCTGCAGACGGCCTGAAGCCGGCGGGAATGGAGATCAATGTCGGCGAAAACCGAACCATGTGGGCAATGAACACGGAATACGAAATTTTCTCGGTTGATGGAGCCAAACACACCCTCGGCGCATTTTTTGTTCTGAATCACAAAGAGCCGCTCGAAGACCTCGTTCCGCCAGTCGGTCCTCTCTTCGAAAAATTGACCGAAAAAGGGGCGCTCATTGAGATGGACAAGCACAACTGGCCGTGGACGCTCATGCTTCCTACCGTGTTGAAAAAGAACGGGCTGTTTGAATTGTCCAACAATCACGTTTGGCGAACTCAATTTGGAGTGAAGGACTGGTATCCCGAGATGATGGCCGATTACATGGCCATTCCTGCCACCAGTGACGGCAGTGGTTACGATGAAGAAGGTTGGCTGAGTTTCGGATTTCAAACCTACTACGCGCTTTTAAATTCAGGTTTCAAACTGCGCCCAACTGCAGGGACGGGATCGGGCGTTCACCCCGTGCAGCTTGGGTTCAGCCGGGTTTACGTGAAACCCGCTGAAGGAAAATTCTCGTATGAAAACTGGGTAACCGGCCTCCGCGAAGGCAATTCGTTTATCACGACCGGCCCGATGCTTTCGATCACTGTTGCTGAGAAACCGCTTGGAACGGAGCTCGATGAAGACGCCGCCAAAAAGCTTGATGACAATGAAGTTGATGTGATCGGCACGATTGAAAGCCCCTTTTCGATTGAGCGACTCGAAATCATCGTCAATGGCAAACCGATCCCTGTGGAAGTCGGCGGCCCGATCGGATCAAAAGCGCCTCACTCTGCTTTTGTGCGTGAAAAGGTGAAACTCGAAGGCGAATCCTGGGTGGCTTTTCGTGCCTTTGCCAGAACGAGTGAAGGACGTATTCGCTTCGCACACACCGCTCCTGTCTGGATTGACGCGAAAGGGAAATCGCTTCTCCCCTCCGTTTTAGAGGCGAAGTATTTGCGTGACCGGATGAGAGAAGAAATCGCCCGCAATACTAACGTGATCTCTGAAGAAGCGCTGGCTGAATTCCAGGCCGCTGAAAAATTTTACAACGATCTACTGCAACAAGCCGCAAAAGAAGATTGATGACCGGCGTCAGTCTTCGTCCAAGTCGAAAAATTCGACCCGCCCAGTTTTCAGATTGTATTCTGCTCCAACAACCAGCAACTCGCCGTCTTTTTGCATCGTTTCGATAATTTCAGAGCCGTGGCTCAGGTGATAGACCGATGACCGAATGTTGGCTCTTACGGCTTGTTCAAAGACTTCGTCTGTCGGGGCTGGAGAATGCTCGTTCACCAAATCGCTTAATGCCGGCCCGATCCGATTGACGATTGATTTCAGATTCTTGGACTGATTCTCCGTTGGGCGTCGAATTTCATCCAATGTTGCCTGAATGGCACCGCATTTAGAATGCCCGAGAACCACAACTAGTTGCGTTCCAAATTGGGACGCCGCAAATTCGACACTTCCGATTTGCGACGGAGCCACGATATTTCCGGCCACTCGAATCACAAATAGATCTCCAAGCCCCTGATCAAAGATCAATTCCACCGGCACCCGTGAATCCGAGCACCCCAGAATGATCGCGAAAGGCTGTTGCCCGTCGGCCAGCTCATACCGTTTCATGCGGCCGGAAACCGACTCGTTCTCAGTCAAATCCAACGCATATCGCCGATTGCCTTCCCGTAACCGGTTCAGCGCTTCCAAAGCAGGGATCTCGTTTTTTTTGCAGTCGGTGTTCACTAGTGGGCAGTTCAGTTGGTGACGATATTTTGAGCGTGGATCGCGCCGTTAGCAATGACTGAATTCGACAAACTCACCGATCAAACAGGGTCTATTCAGCGAATCAATACTATTGGATCGTTAGCGGCCAGCTTTAGTATTTTCTAACGCTGCCTGTCACAGGATTAATCACCAGTGTTCTGAAATTTTCGGGAAGGATATCCTCATCTGCCCGATTTTCGTTCACCAAAGTCACACACCAAATTTTATCTTTGGGGAGAGTCGTTGAGCCATCCGGACGATATTGAATTTCAATGTAGGAGTATTCATCGCTCGTCTGATTTCCCAGAGGAATTGTCGGATCCTGCTGACCAGCATCTTGCTCACCGATATCCAGGATACCGGAGAAATTTTCCAGTTCATGAATGACGATTCCAATTTCGAAGTGGGTGATGCGATTGAGCGGGATGACGTCGCCGGTTTTCCCATCTCGTTTCACCAATTGATAACTGCGAAATGCCTTTAGATTTCGACCTGAGTTCAGATCGTCGTGCCGATAAAACCGAAACTCGATGGGAACGTTGAGTTTCCCTGAGAGTTGAGAGCCATACGCCAAATCTGCCTGAAGCTGACCCGCGCTGGAAGACAGACGGTAGGCGTGTAGCATCGGCAATACGCCTCCCAGCGTCACACCAACAAGCATCCCCATGATCGTGATGACGATCATTAACTCAATGATGCTGAAGCCGCGGGAACGCCTTATTTTTGAGGGCTGGTGATCCATTTTCCGCTGCGAAGCGCGATGGTGGTTGAGAAAATCCGGTGGTCGAGTTTCAGGCTGGCTAATTTTTCTTCAAGAATTTTGAGATCCTCATCGAAACGTTTGGATTCCGTGAATAAGGAATTTACAAATTCAAGCAACCCAAGAGCATCCCCGCCACTTTCATCGAAACGATTCCACGATGCCTCAGTCAGGGCGATGAGCGTCATATCAATCACCGGAGGAATTTGATGACGAGTGATTTCAGAGAGCGAATTCCCATCATCCCACTGGTAGCGCCGGCTATCAAAATGGTAATCGGGCGCAATGTCCGTCTCTTCAATAGACTGGCTGGCCACTTTCCCCGGCGCTCGTGGCGTCAAAATCATAGTGAGAATATTCTCAGCAACGGGGCTGGAATTCTCTACCCGAGTGATGCTATCGGAAAACCAGTGATTGATATCGGACGAGCTGAGGGCTTCGCTCAGGGGGGCTCCCGCTGCAAAATCGTCATCGAAGAGCGCCAACCGCTCGGTCGGCAACCGATATTCCATGAGCCGGAAACGCATTCTCTCACCACTGGTGGCCGGGGATGATTCCAGAAAATCCGGCCGCAGCGGCCTACCAATCTCCATATCTGAATTGTATTCCACATAATACCCCCAGCAATTCAAAGCATCGTCTAGCTTCTCGTAATCTTTTCCGCCGCCCCGGGCACCGGCTTCTTCACCGCCATATCCAAACGGAGCTTGAAAAAACACGGCGCTTCCGCAATTTTCACGGGACGCTTCCAGAATAACGTCCGAGGGTCCGACTACAAAATGAAGCTCTGACTGACGCGCATACTCCGTCGGATTCTCCGCATCATCATACCCCCAATAGGGATTGAGAATCGCATTGCTCAACCTCCGTGAAACGGTTTCGAATCCGATCCGCGCTTCCCTGAATTTCTCAGCGCGATCCTGCGTTTGGTTCCACAAGTTCTGAGTTTGGCCAAGCGCAGTAACCAGCGCTATCATGATGAAGCTCATGATCACCATCGAGACCAACATCTCGATGAGAGTGAAAGCCCGATGACGGCCTGGATGTTGTCGCCCGGTTTTCATTTATCGAGCTTCACGATCAGAGTTGAAAATTCCCGGACAAACCGGCTATTCGCGAACGGGCCCTTCGCATTCAATTGCGTGGAAATCTCGATTTTCACGCGACGACTTTCTTCCGACCACTGAGGCCTGCCTGTCAATTTTGCCTTCGCTTGTGCTGAAATACCCGGTAATCCAGGCGGGTCCAGCAACAGGACTCTTGCTACATAAATAGCGGCAAAGTCAGCCTTCTCAACGGCCTCGCCTTTTTCGTCAAAATAGAAAAACTCAAGTTTTTCGTTTTCAATCTTGGAAATGGAATCCCAATCTTTCATTTGAAAGTCGTCTGCCAATTCCTGAAAAATTCTCGCCGTGGCAAAACGATCCACGGTTTCACCCGATGTCGTGATTACTCCGCCCATCAACGCCATCACGCTGACGAGCGTCACCGCAACAATGCTGAACGCAATTGTAGTCTCGATGAGACTGAACCCTTTCTCGGGATGAATCTGAGAGGTCGCAATCACGGAGCGAATTGTTTTTTACGAATGACTCGAAAACGATAGTACTGACTCAACGACTGATTCGCCCCGTTCATCGGACCGGAAGCAAAGTCAGGAATATCGGGATCATTCGGATCGATATAACGCTCCAGCAAAGTGGAACCTCGATATTCACCGAGAACGGCTCCCATTTTTTCATCCCACTCGGCGGGTGGTTGCTGGCGGGGGGGTTTCAAAAGTTGCACCCGATAATGAACCTGAAAAACGTTCGACTGCGTTGTTAACCTCGGCACGATGTGGTTATACGGAGTCTCGCGTGCGTTGTCTCCCGTCGCGCGAAATTTCTTCCACCAGTCATTCATTGTCGAATACGTCGGCTTCGGTATTCCCCGAGGATAAGGCAATCGCGCATCATCCAGTGGTCGCGGCACCAGAAAGATTTCACACATTTCTGAGGCCGACCGAAAAATGTCGCCCTCAGCAAAGCGATTTTCGAATCCTCGAAGCGTCCCGTTCTCTTGATCCGTCGAAATGGCGTAACGGACCTCTTGGCGGTGAGCCTGATCACGCCCGCCTTTGATGCTTCCGAGATTCGTCCGTGAAAGAGCTTTTTCTTCGATCGCCATGATCTCGATTGAGTCCAGCACGGCTTTGATTCCTGTCTGCCTTTTAATATATCGGAACGGCATGATTTCGTAATTCATGTTCACTTTTCCCGCTGTGGAAAAAGGTTCGCTGATCGCATACGGCTCAGTCACCGGCATCCAGAACAGATCGAGCATCAAGTGATCACGTGGCAATGAAAATCCTATATGATCAGACTCCGTTGGTGTCGAATCAGCCCCCGTATCCCGTCCTGCTGGATTGGGGCAGAATAAAAGCGTTTCCCAGGGACGGATTGATTTCACACCGGTCGAAAGTGACCCGAACATGACTGCCGAGGCGATCTGACGATTCGGACTGAAATTCACACCATTGGGATCGACGTCGAAATAGCCACGCTGAAAATAGCCTCCCCGCTGTGCCGGCCCCCAATCTCGGTAGAGTTTTGATGAATTCGTCTCGTCTGGTTTATTGATGAACGGGCCGTCTTCATTACTGCCGATTCCCTGATCCCAATCGCCTTGTTTTTCATCAACTCGATACGCGGCTTCCTGGCCCCGTGCGGCAACAGGATGCGCATCCCGATAAAGTTTCGTCTTACTCCGATCACTCCCGCGATTAAATGAATACCCCGTTGATCCCTCGAAAATACTACCCGCTGTGCGATAGGCTGATTGGCGGACGTAGGGATTCCGCGGTTGCCCCGAGTTAGAATGAATCACGTCGTTGTAATGCTCTCTTTTATTCTCCGTGGCAAAATTGCCCCAGTACTGCCATGAAGTTCCATTTCGGAGCCCCTGCGCGAACCGCCGCTTCGGATCAAAATATTGAAATGAATCGCCATTGTCATCGATCTCGCCGCCAGCCTTGAACCATGTAGCCGGAACCTCAGGAGTTGCCGCGTAAAGCCTCAAATCGCCGCCAGGCAACCGTTCACCACCTATCCCGATGAGATCTGCCGTAACCTCCATGGAACGAACCACATCTCCCGGCCGAATCAGATGATGCCCCATGTCATTTGGCCGGCGGTGGCGAATCCGGGCGTTCAGAGACGTCTCAACGTTATGCGGAGCCGGCAACTTTTTCGCCTGCTCGGTCCACGCATACGGCACTGGAATTTGTGTCTTCGGAAACTCCATGTTGATCTCCTGAATCACTTCAGCCCCCGTTGGATCTCGCAGAACAATTTTTATGGGGCCGCCGGAAAATTCGAGCGTGTCATCATCATCGCCATCCGCAGGCGTTGAATTCTCTCCCGCAGGAACGGTTAACGAAATCGGGCTTGCTGAATGCCAAGCGTATCCAGTTATTGGATCCAGCGAGTTCATATCCCGATGTTTCAAAACGGTCGTTTTTGAGCCCGGATTCTGCTCCTGGTTATAGTAAAATGGCTGGAAAATATTCATGTGAGCACACGCATGTCCACTGCCATTGGCACCTCCAAAAGGATGCAGGCCGTTGATCGCATGAGTGGTCAACGCCGCGTCTATTGGGAAATTCATGCTCTTGTCATCAACCGTCCAATTGTCCATCCCCTCAATGGTGATCGACACATTTTGACTCCACGAAGGCAACCCCGGGCTTGGCGTGAAAAATTCCAACACCAGAAACGCTTTCATTTCCTTTGCGCGATATCCCGATGCAAATTGAGTTCGACGTCCTGGATAATCGACTCGGATCGTCTTTTCATCGTCTCGCTTCGTCGCGTAAAAAACGATGGCTGCTTCGGAGATCGTGACATTCCGGCCAAATCCCATCGTATCGTCGATTTTCAAAGGCAGTATCTGACCTTCCCCCGCAATCGAATTGATGCCTTCCACCTGACGCGGCGGAGTATAAAAATACCCCTTTTCGTTATTCGCCGTTTCCAGCCCGAGCGACATTGTATTCAAACCTGAGCGGCAATAATCGACCATCTCCGTCAAAATTTGATCTCGATCGAGCGGGTATTTTGTTCCAAAACTCTTTCCGAATCCCGGCACTTCCTGATCCGTCACAAACTGCAGGTATTTGTAGAGATCCTGATTTCGCGGAATTTCTTCGAAATCATCCACCGTGCTCTGACTACTCCCATAGCCGTCTTTGATATCCGTCAAATCGTGCGTGCTGAGCCGTTGAAAATAGTAAGGTAACCGTGCATCACCCGCTTGCGTCGTTTCAGAACAAAATGCAAATAACCGATCCACCACGTTTCGATCTCCCTCGTCATTTTGAATCGGCCACAGTGAAATTCTCGGACGATCCAACAGATTAACCTCCGGCGAACGACTGTGAGCTGTCAGCAAAAATCGGGTTTCCTCAAGCATCTGCCGCGTGATCCCCGGATGATTGATCCGCCGATTTTCCTGATCCTTCGTTCCCTCTGCGTGAAAGAAAAACTCATCCACGCTGGCATACAAACGATCTGAATCCAGCGCCACCGGCGGTGTATTTCCATTCACATTTACGGTTCCGTGCTCCGAGCCGCCGTGTTCAACAAAGGGAGCCAGATCAAAATAAACCTCGGGATCTACTTTCTTCCCCGGCTCAGTTTCCAAATACGGTTCTAAAACAGCGCTGAGTGATGTTGTCGCCGGATGCCCGGGATAACGCTGATACTCGTTACGGACAGGCTGCTTGTCCGCGTAATTGTATCCATCGTAGTGCGTATTTGCCCGCGGCACATCCCAGTAACGACCTTCGCTCGCGGTATTGATGTTCACTTTCGAAGTCTCGTCATCGGTCCAAAAAGCAATCCTTCCGACAATCGGATTTTCCTTGGTCGGCTGGTTTCCACCAGAAAATTTTGCCAGCGTCCCCTCACCACCGACACTTGGCACGGCTAAATTCCCGTCTTCCAACACATACAACCAACGGACCGGCATTGGAATGGGTTGATCTTCTTGCGCGCCTTCAAAAGGCCCTACATCAAATCCATCATGCCCGGCCACTGCCGCATTGGCGTGAATGATCGGAAAATCCCGCTCCAAGACCCCATCTCGTTTTACGAAAACAGGTTCATTTAAATCCACAAAATGCGCTGGCTGGATATCCCAATCTCCCGGCGGCAACTCGTTATCAGGGTTAAATTTACTGAGCTCCACCATCGCATTCGAAGAATAGAGTTTATAAACCGCGTCGACTTCTGCCCGCCCCGTGGAAGGATTGGCTTTAGTCTCATAGGTGCGGATCATTCCCGGTTGCGATGCCCATGTTCGCTTTCCGTTTTGGCTATCCGTTGCCGCCCGCAGCTGTCCGATGACCAAATTCGTGGGCCACTCCGCCAGTGAACGAATTTCCGTGCTGTCGCCGAAGGCGTGAGTCGATCGATGCTCAGTCCTCACCAATCCCAAGAGAGCGATCAACAACATCGTAATGATCGCGATCGCCCCAAGAACTGCCACAAGAGAAGATCCTCGCCTAGTGGATTTGATTTTAATGAAGCGAACAATTTTCATACGAGGAGGAATGGTACTGAGACCGAGAATTCGTATCGATAAGCTATTTATATTCAATCGAGCGCCGCAGGAGATTAAATCGATTTTTGAATACTTTGTCAACACATTCGACTTTGTCAACACATTCGAAATGCGATCCAACCGTATTGATTCGCCGAACAGACGCTGTTGAATCGACAACGTCTCCGCACAGTTACGCCATTGAAGAATCCCGCCACCACCTGAGAATCAGAGTGTGATTTCCCTTCGTTCCATAGTTAGCACCATCGCATGCGTCAGTGCTTCGACCTGCCTCGCTCAGGTGCCAGATTTCGAAACCGATGTCCGCCCGATTATAGAAAAGCATTGCGCAAAATGCCACGGCCCTGAAAAGCAGAAGTCAAAAGTCCGTCTCGATACACTTTCCACGGATTTGATATCCGATCGTCCCGCCGCGGAAACCTGGCACGACGCCCTGAATGCAATCAACCTCGGGGAAATGCCTCCCGAGGACGAACCTGAGCTTTCATCCGAAGACCGCAAGATCCTGACCACTTGGATCAGAGGCACCCTCAAGTCCGCCATTGCAGCTCAGAAATCGACCGGCGGCGAAGTCATCATGCGACGGCTCAATCGCATGGAATACCAAAACACGATGACTGATCTCCTCGGCATCAAAGCGGATTACGGGAAAAACCTCCCGCCGGATACTCCATCCGAAGACGGATTCAAAAACAACGGAGCAGCCCTCAGCATGTCGCCGCTTCAGCTTGAATATTACCTCGCGTCCGCCCGCGAAGGCCTTTCTCGCGCCATTGTTTCCGGACCGCCGCCGGAGAAAATAAAAATTACCACCACTGAATCGACAAAAAAGAGCAACCGTGAAAATTCCACCAACCGACTCGGATACAGTGGCTCATTCGTTGGAAAATTTCTCGAATTCCCTGATGAAGGCGCCTTCATCATTCGAGTCAAAGCACGCGCCGAATTGGTCGAAGGAAAAGCGTTTCCTCGCTTGAAAGCCACCTTCGGATATCGCGCCGACACCCAAACGCCGAGCGCAGAGTTGGGTGAAATTGACATCATCAGCTCCGAAGCGACGACCTACGAATTCCGGGGGCGAATGGAGCAATTTCCCGTGCAAAGCCGAACTCAGAGCAAATATCCCGGCCAGCTGGTCATGCTCGAAAATGCTTTCGACGACGGCATTAAGCGCAAAGACAAACGGACGATCGAAAAAGAGGTCGAGGTGAAAAACAAAAAGGGAAAAGTTCAGATCAAAAAACAAAAACAGACTGAGTGGATCGAACACGACGATGTCCCAAAAATCGTGATCGATTCCGTCGAATTTGAAGGGCCGATCTACAAATCGTGGCCGCCCGAGCATCACACCCGAATTTTTCTTCCTTCGGCAAATCGGGAAAACGGCGAACTGATTTATGCTCAAGAAATCGTCGGGAATTTCATGACTCGCGCCTACCGCCGCCCCGTCGAAAAAACGGAGGTCCAGTCCATGCTGCGACTTTACACAAAAATCCGTCCCACCTCCGCCACGTTCGAGGACGCTATTCGCGACACCCTCGCCCTCGTTTTGGTGTCGCCAGATTTCCTCTATTTGGTCGAGCCTGAAACCGGCGACGGCAAAGCAAAAACCGCACTAACCGATCACGAACTGGCTTCGCGATTGTCCTACTTTTTGTGGAGCACGATGCCGGACGCTGCTCTTTTTGAAGCCGCGTCGAATGGCGAACTACGCGCCCCAAAGAAACTCGCAACTCAGATCGATCGCATGCTTGCCCATGAAAAGTCATGGCAATTTGTCGAACAATTCACCAATCAATGGCTCGACCTCGCATCAGTCGATCGGGTCGCCGTGAATCCCGATTATTACGCGGATTGGGACGACATCATCAAACCCTCGATGCAAGCTGAGACTCGTCATTTCTTCGCGGAAATTTTGAGACATGATTTAAGCGCTCTAAATTTCATCGACTCCGATTTTGCAATGCTGAACGAGCCCATGGCCCGCCACTATGGAATCAAAAACGGCCCTCGCGGAAACGCATTCGAACGCGTCACGCTGCCTGCAGACTCTCCACGCGGCGGCTTGATGACTCAAGCATCCGTTCTTCTGGGAAATTCCACCGGCGAAGATTCTCACCCGATTTTGCGAGCCGTCTGGATTCGCGAGCGCCTCCTCAATGACCCGCCGGCACCTCCGCCACCAAACGTTCCACCACTCGAATCGGAAGATCCAAATTTTGCGAAACTCTCCGTTCGCAAGCAACTTGAAATTCACCGGAACGATCCCGCCTGTGACGATTGCCATCGCGGAATTGATCCATGGGGAATCGCCCTCGAAAATTTTAATGCCATCGGAAACTGGCGAACAGAAATTCGTCGGAAAAACGGCAAGAAATTCATCACCCAACCAGCGGAAGCCCAAACTGAACTCCCCGGCGGTCACACCATCGACGGCGTCGCCGATTTACAGGATTTTCTAAAAGAGCATCGCAAAGATCAATTCGCACGCGCCATCGTTGCAAGACTCACCGGTTATGCTCTCGGCCGAAATCTTGAATTCACTGATGAATCTGAACTTGATGCCCTGACCGAACAATTTTCTGAAGCAGATTACCAGCTTCGCCCGCTGATTTATGGCATTGCCAACAGCGATCTTTTTCAAACAAAATAGCCCTTTCCCATGAGCAATAAACCTTGGCACCTCAACCGACGCACCTTTCTCCGAAGCACTGCGGGCGTATCGCTCTCGCTTCCTTTTCTCGAATGCATGGGCGCTGGCGAAATCGCGAAGAACGGGCCGAAACGAATGTGTGCGGTCTACTTTCCCTACGGCGCGTCACTTCCTAAAAATGACTCACCCGATGCCAATTGGAGTTGGATGCCGAACGGCGAAGGTCGTGATTTCACATTCAACAACAGCCTCAAATCGCTCGAACCGTTTCAGAACGATCTGACCGTTTTCAAAGGGCTCTCCCACCCGAACGGTCGCAAAATGGGCGGCCATGACACCGCTGACATTTGGCTAACGGGCGCTCAATTCAAAGGCGGAAATTTCCGAAACTCCACGTCGATCGACCAACTCGCCGCACAACATTTTGGCGAAACGACTCGTTACTCATCATTGACGATGTCCACTGATGGTGGTGTCGGTGAGCCCACCCGCTCAAGCACCCTTTCCTTTGGCAGAAACGGTCAGCCCGTCCCTGCGCACAATCGGCCACGCCTTATCTTTGATCGCTTTTTCGGGATCAACGCAGACTCGATGAAATCACAGCGGCAGGAATTGAAGACCTCCGGCAGCATGCTCGACCTGTTGCTCGATCATTCAAAATCTGTTCGCAAAAATCTCGGTCATCAGGACCAACAAAAATTCGACGAATATCTCGAATCCGTCCGTTCGATCGAAAAGCGCGTCGATCGCTCCCAACGCTGGCTCGATATTCCCAAGCCTGAAGTCGATGCTTCCAAGTTGCATCTCGACTCCGATGAAAGCACGCCCGCCGAATACATCCGCACGATGTATGATCTCATTTTCCTCGCCTTCCAAACCGACTCGACCCGCGTTGCCACCTACCAACTCGGCAACATGAATGGCGCTACCTCAGTCGCCGGGCAGTTCCCGCAGCTTCTCGGATTTGGAAATAAAATTCACAGCCTCGCCCACGGTTGGAACAAAACCGGTGGCGCCGAAAAACTCGGAAAATGGGATCAATATCTCGCCGAACAACTCGCTCATTTCTTAACACGACTCAAAGAAACTCCCGAGGCCGACGGCTCGATGCTCGATTCAACGATAGTGCTCTATGGCAGCTCGAACAGCAACACGCACAACAACAACGACTACCCGTTGCTGCTTGCAGGCGGTTCAAAACTCGGGCTCAATCACGGACAGTTTCTCAAGTTTTCCAAAGACACACCGCTGACAAATCTACATGTCACCATGCTGAATCGCCTCGGCGTCCCGACCGAAGGATTTGTGGATAGCACGGGTGAGCTTGCGGAGATTGTGGCGTGAGCGGTGTTTATCCAGGATTGAATGCTCTGAAATGCGAACCAAGTCGATCAACTTTCGGACTTGTGTACCGGCTCATGAAGATTGAGTTCAGCTTCTACTTCTTGGTAATAATTTCTTAGAGAAGAGACCAGCGCACCACTCCTTTGTAATATCGTATCTGCAATCTGGACGACAAGTAAATTGGGTATCGCTTCAGGGCGAATCTTTAGGATTGCTTGTAGGGATTCATCTTCCCGCCCTATCCCAAATTGATGAGCGATTCCCACGAATGCCAACGCGGGTGAACGTGACGCACCGCAGTTACAGTGAATCAAAATTCTGGTCGAACCAGAACTCTATGCACGACTAAAAAAGTCGATTGCCTGACGAATATCATCAGCATCTGGCGCTCTCGTTCCAAGACTCGCTGCATCAGACACTGAAATTACATCTCCGAACTGAAAGGTCATTCGATCGCCCTCGAACCAATCAGGAATCGACGCCGTTATGCCCAGATTCGAAACGCTGATAACGTGAGTGATGCCGAAGTCCCTGTAAGCACCGATCTCGTGCTCCCCGCATATTACGAGTCCCTTATCTATTGCACTCATTTTTTAGGCCGAAAGATTCGTTCAATTGAAGCTTTCCCATTCAAGTTTTCCTTTGTTCGACCACCTCTCCATTGGATCCTTAAATGATGGGATTCACCAGTATTTTTTCCAACGAACATCCGATACCGCAAAACACTCCAACACGAACCAACAGTATCCGACCGACGAACCAACCCTATGCGATCGTGGAGTCATTTCGATCCAAAAGGGTAAGTTCGATAAACATACCCTGTTCGTTCGTGAAACGGGATTTCAGTTGAAACCTTCCTCACCCCGCACCATTTTTTCACATGAAAATCGTCAATGCCATTGGAGTCCTTTTGTTCGTCCTGTTCGCGTGGTTTCAACGGAATGACATCGACCCGGAAATTTACTATCACGCTTCAGAAATTGATTCGGTGCTGTGGTTCCTATTTTATTTACTGATCGCTGGGATGTTTATGATGGCAATTTTTCGGGAAGCCCCCATTTGGCTGCTCGCCCTCGGAGTCCTTGCCTGCGTTGTCGAAATGGCAATGTCCGGGCCAGGCTTATGGGAAAACGTTTTTGGAGATGCCGAATTCAACATGACTCAGGGCGGTATGAACGCAGAAGACCCGCGCGTTGAATTGTCCCGTGAATTCTTCGGCGCACTCATCGCGTTGGCAGCAGTCCTGTTTTTGTGGTGGCAACGAAGGCGCGTTGCCAAACAAGGTTGAACTGCTTTAGAAAAATGTCACTTCACCCAACCGCGCACTTTTGCATGAACTTGAGCGGTTTTTCCCATGTAGTGATCCATTTTGTAATCCACCGCTGCCTTCACCATGTGCATCTTGGCTTTTTTATCTTCGCCAAGGGCTTCGAAATACAGCCCCAGATAAAGGTGAGCGTAGCAAAGATGATTTTTGCGCGCCTCGGAATTTTCCGGCGTCCCTGAGTTAGCAGATTTCAAAACCGCTTCCTCGGAACCCGTGCCCTCGAACAGCTGATGAATTTCCGCCATCGGCACGCGCGAATCGCGTTTGATATCGATGAAATCTTTCCGCGCTTTTTCGACGGTTCCTTCGGGGGCACGAACCGCACAGATGAAATGCCAGACGGCGTTTTCTACATCCTGAGAGTTTACCGTTTGATGCCGCTCGAACTGGGCTACCCCCTTCTCATATGCCCCTGCATAGTAGTAGGACAAACCACGCTGCCAGTGATGCGGGTCTTCTTCTGGAACGATCGCCAGATAGGCGTCGAAATCAGCGATTGATTCCTTTATCTTCGCATCATAGAAATTCTCCACTCCGCGCATCTGAAATGCTCGTGCTCTCAGGGATTCATATTGAGAACCTTTTTCAGCTCCAGCGGTCAGCTTGATAATTGCATCCAAATCCTTTTCCTGAGCGGCTTTCTCCAGGGCAGATTCATCAATGGCGGGAGCTTTGTCTTTTTCTTCGGCAATGCTGCTTGCCGCTAGAATGAAAGGAACCAGAGCGACAACGAATGAAGATAGAAAAATTTGTTTCACTGCTAAACAAAGCACAAAATCCCGTTTTCTGATCCTTTAATTTTCATTACATTCAATTCGTTTTTCGGTTCATTGTGAATGCCTAACGTCAGAACTTATCCACAAATGAAATCATTCCGTTCTCTTACCTTGATCATTCTCGTTGCTTGCGCTTTTTCGACTGCCCATGCTCAATCGCTTCGAGAAACAATAAAGCCACGGCGAACACAGCAACCGTGCAGCCAAACCTAAAATTGACGCCTGCCCAAATTGCTGAAAAAGCTCGGCTTTCAAAATTACGGCAAGCGAAACTTCGGGAGGAAATTCGCCAGCGCCAGACAACACAACACAACGCAGCTCTGCTCAGAACAGTGCGCCGATGGCAAAAGTCCGACGGGTCTCTCATGAAGCGGAGAGTTCCAGAAAACCGGAAACAACCAGACCGATCGCCGAAGTCAGAAAAATTCAATTTCCAATTCGCGAGAACACAGAACCCTCGGAAGCGACTGCGCAGGCAAAACGAATTACGCTTCCCGCTCCCGCCGTTGTGAATCGCTCCGCCGTTCAAGGTGATCGTTCAGTTTCTCTGAAGGGGCTTAATCAACTTCCGTCGAGAGCCACCGCACCATCCGCCGAGGGTGAGCCCGCACCTTCAAAGAAATCGCAAGGCGTTAAACTGAAGGGCATGGTCATTTCCGGCCAGACGCTTCAAGCCAAAGCCATTCCCAGCGAGTGATCTGTCGGCAGTGTTACAACAAACCGGAGCAACCCAGCAACTCAAAAGACCAGCATTCGTCGGTCTATTTCTATTTGCTTTGAGCTTGTTTGATTAAGAAATCGACAAGCTCCTGACATTCGAAAAAGCCACGCCAATAATTGTGGCCTTGATCTGGAATTCGGATCACGTCAATTAAATCACCGGCACCTTTTGCCTCGTAGATCTTTTCGAGAGCCGCTGAGTTTTTCTCAAGCGGAACCACTTTATCAATTTCACCGTGAATGTTAAAAACAGGGATTTTTGCATCCGCCAATTCGCCGCCCCGCTTGATGGGATTCAACGTGTCCTGCTGAGCCAGCAATTCTTCTTCAGTCAATCCATAAACCGGCGCCGCACGTTTGACACCGGGGTATGAAGTGAAATCGTAAACCGGATAAATTCCGCCAATTCCGGCGACGCGATCTGGGTGTTCCAACGCCCAGCTGCTGACCCACAAACCTCCGCGACTCCGACCAAGCAAGGCCGGCGTTTTCGAATAGCCGTCAGCGACCATTTTTTGATACAATGCTTCGAAATGCGGAAAAACTTTTGGGCTGCCGTAGCCCTCGCCCACATCGATGCCGGCAATCGCGACCCCTGCATCGAGAAATTTCTGATGCATCCAGCTTTCGGACTTGTCAGGTGTCCGCTGCAAAGTCGGACCGTAAAAAATCCATGGCTTTCTGTTCTCCGATTTCGCGGGGCTTTTCGGTTTCATCGTAAATGCGTGACGACCATTCAACAAAAACGATTCGCCGTTCAGAAGCACCTGATTCCGCTTCGGCCGCGCGGCTTCCTGAGCCGCATTGAACTTGGCCGGCTGATTCATTTTCGCTTTCGCCTTTTCCAAAATTGCCGGTGGAAGATCTGCCGAAGCCTGTTCAGTAAACAAATCCAGCTGACGCTCCCATTCCGTGACCAGTTTCTTTAACTGTTCCTGATTCGCCGTCGCGAGGTCGGTCGATTCGTCCCGATCGTTTGCCAAATGGTAAAGCTCCCACGGCTCCGCGATCGGAGCGACCGCTTTCCAGTCGCCCATGCGAATCGCTTTGTGCCCGTCGTGAAACCACCAGATTGAATCGTGGTTTACCGAACCGTCGCTCTTAAAAACTGGCTTCAAACTTTTTCCAGGCGAAGCGGGAGCATCTTCCCGAGGCGAAGCTCCGGCCAGTTCCAGCAAAGTCGGAACCACATCAATCACATGACCAGGATTTCGCCGAATTTCGCCACGCGCTTCGATTGCTTTCGGCCATGACATCAGGAACGGTGTCGAAATTCCACCCTCGTGCGTCCATGTTTTGTGGCGACGAAACGGAGTATTTGCAGCCGTCGACCACCCCGGTCCGAGACACAGATAGGTCCCGGCTGAACCCGGAGGCAACGCCGGATCGTGTCCATCATCACGAACCATGATTTCGGCACTCGCGCCGTTGTCCGATAGAAAAATCACCAACGTATTTTCCCACTGGCCCATCTTTTTTATTTGATCAAAAACCCGACCGATCTCGATATCCATCCGGTGAATCATCGCGGCATGAATCGCCATTTTTTTCGCCTGAAATTTCTGCTGCTCTGGATTCAATGACTCCCACGCAAGCGGCTTGTTCATCTCCCCTGCTCCGAGAGTTTTCAACGCATCTGGAAAATGATACGGCGGCCCAAGATCTCGCTCCACGCGCGAAAGCTCGCTCACCATTTTCTCATCAAGCAAACCCATCGCCCGCATTTTCTGCCAACGCTTTTGTCGAACTACATCCCAGCCAGCTTTGTAAACTTCATCGTAAATTGCGATATCTTCCGGCAGCCCGTGTAACGGAAAATGCGGAGCCGCAAAAGCGAGGTAATGAAAAAATGGAGTTTCAGCATGATTTTCTGAATGGTCTGTCAGGACATCAATCACATGATCCGCCAGCGCTGTTGTTGCATAATAATCCGTGCCTTTTTCGACCGGCGGCAAAGCTTTATCATCCATCCAAAGTTTCGTCGGGTTAAAAAATCGGCCCTGATCTTTCACCATGTATGAATGGTCGAATCCACCTTCGAACGCCATTCCATCGATGTGCCATTTACCGGTGTGATAGGACCGATAGCCCGCCGGCTTGAGAAGCTTCGGAGCCAACACCGCCCACTCAGGTCGCTTCCCACGATTGCCACCACCCGAGGGAATTCCAGGCAACGTATCGCGGCGGATTTGCTGAGCGTAGAACCCCGTCATCAGTGATCCCCGCGTCGGCCAACAACGCGCCGTATTGTAAAACTGGGTGAACTTCAATCCATTCGCAGCCACCGAATCCAAATTCGGAGTCGCAATCTCGCCGCCGTAACACCCCAGATCTGAGAAGCCCAAATCATCCGCCATGATGAGCAAAATGTTCGGTTTTGGTGATTCCGCCCCAGCCATCGAAATCGAAGCGAAGGCCAGCAGTGCTGGAAAAAAAATCTTCATAAGAAAGCAACTATGAAGCAGTAGAACTCACGACACAAGACCGTTGGCGTGCGATGCAATTTTTGATCAAACAGGCCTCCAAGGAACGGCGGCTTTCCAAGCGACGACGGAGCCTCGAGTGGACAGGAATGTCCACACTCCTTGTTACGAACCAATAGAAGCTGTCGGAATAATAAATCATTGATTTTTCTGGGCGGATTTGTGGATATCGTGAGCGA
>CALAHF010000004.1 GCA_937891465.1 uncultured Verrucomicrobiales bacterium
TTCACGAACCAACAGGCGTATGCCGGTCTTATTCGCCTGTTGAGCCGAAATAATTTCATTCCGATTTCAGCACTTCTTGATCCTTCCCGCGGGAATAAAGTTTCGCACCCGAATCGGCCTCGAATTCAAGAGTGGACACCTTTTTGCGAAACCGAACATTCACTGTGTTGAGCTGTCCTTTAACCGCATCGTGAAGGATGGAGTTTTCGATATAGAATGATGCATTAGTCGGGGAGGGGATTTTGGTTTCCTGATAAATCCAGAGATATCCCCGTTCCAGCTCCTGTCCGACCAGCTTGAGTTTTAGTTTGTTCGTTTTATCGATTGAAATCGCGAATCGTTCTGCTGCATAGTCGGAAAAGGCCTCACGTGCTTTGGCGGAGCGGGTGAGGTCAGCCCTTGAATCAGTCGCTTTCTTCAAGGCGTGTTCTGCATCGTGCACATTAACACGATGGGCGATTTCCAGGTTGCCGGTCCGCTCGTTGTAAAAAATATCGGTCAGCGCAGTTTTTTGTTCGTGGGCGATCAAGGACGAGGCTACTGCCACCGCAAAGAAACTTGCGAGAAGAAGCCGGATCGACCGCCGAACTCGCGAAGACTTATTCATCGTCCCCCTTCTTCGCCTTTTTGTCGTCTTTCTCTTCTTCCTCGTCGTCGCTTTTGAGTTCGGTTTTGACATCCTTCATGATGTCGCGACGAGAGAATCCTGATCGCTTATCTTTGAATACTTCAATTCGCGATGGGATAATCTTTCTTGGATAGGCATTGTTGTTGATATTGGCATCGGCCGTTTCCCAATCCGGATCAACTTCAACGCGGGTCAGTTTATCGCCTTTATCGAGAACAATCAGTTTGCGAACCGTCTTCGGATTACGCCGCCAAATTTCTGCGGGAATGTGGAGCAGCTCCGTGCGTTCGTCTTCGAATTCCAATTTGAGAATAATCGGCATGACAAGGCCGCCAACATTTGAAAATTCCAGGACGAAGTAATTTTTGTCCTCTTTCACGGCTCGCTCCAACGCTTTTCGCTCCCAGTCCTCAAGCTTTTTGATGAGGCCTTGATATTCGTTCCGCTCTTTGTTCGTGACTGTAAAAATATCGTTTTCGTCATAAAAATCCGTCAGATCCGGATGGCGTTTTACCCATGGTTTAATGCCGTTTTCTTCATCCAGCCGAACTCCAACCTTTGCAGGTTTATCCGCTTCCTCCTGCCGACGACGGGTGAAATCGATGTCAGGATCTTTCGTGTCGAGCCGCAGTTGATAAATATGGTCGAGAGAAATGTCGACGTGATCGGTTGTGTAAAACCAGCCGCGCCAGAACCAGTCCAAATCAGTCCCGGAGGCTTCCTCCATTGTCCGGAAAAAATCGGACGGCGTCGGACGCTTGAATTTCCAACGCTGGGAAAACGTTTTCAGCGCGTGATCAAAGCGATCTCGTCCAAGAATCGTGTCGCGCAGAATATGTAGCGCTGCGGAAGGTTTTCCATAAGCGTTGGGGCCGAATTGCAAAATCGAATCAGACTGAGTCATGATGGGAACCTGATTCTCACTGATCATGTAAGGGACCAAATCACGTGCCAAAGAGCGAGTCCACGGCATATCGGGATCCCATTCGTAACAGGCGACCGCGTCTAGAAAGCTGTTGATGCCCTCGTCCATCCAGGTCCATTGCCGCTCGTCGGAATTCACGATCATCGGGAAATAATTGTGGCCGACTTCATGAATGACAACACCAACGAGAAACAGCTTTTCAGACATTGAATAGGTTCGGTCGCCGTCGTCTTGCAAGTCGGTTCTCGGCCCGTTGAAAGTGATCATCGGATATTCCATGCCACCGACCGGACCATTGACTGATTGAATAACAGGGTAGGGGAAGTCGAACGAGAATCGACCATACACTTCCATCGTATGAATAATGGCAGGGGTGGAATACTTCCGCCACAACTCGCCGCCTTCTTTAGGCCAGAATGACATTGCCATCACGGTTTCGATTTCCGCGTCCTTTTGCTGGTAGCCCTGAGCATCCCACATGAATTTTCGTGACGAGGCCCATGCAAAATCGCGAACGTTGTCGGCGACAAAGTGCCACGTCTTGGTTCCTTTTGGGGTGGAGCTTTCGTTTTTGAGTGCTTCTTCGGGAGTCACGACAAAGACCGGACGTTTTGCAGACTCTGATTCGGTCAGCCGCTTGCGCTGAGTTTCTGTTAGGGTTTCATCGGGATTTTGCAACACGCCGGTGGATGAAACAATATGATCGTCAGGAACGGTGATTGAGACATCGTAGTCACCGAACTCGAGAGTAAACTCGCCTCGCCCGAGGAACTCCTTGTTGTGCCAGCCTTCGTAATCGGAATAGGCCGCCATCCGGGGAAACCACTGAGCGAGAAGGAAAATATCATTGCCTCCCTTTCGCTTGTCATCTGGGAAATGTTCATAGCCGGAGCGAGCTCCAATCGCATCCTCTTCCACAATGTTGTAGGCCCATTCGATTGAAAACGAAAGTTCTGCTCCCGGTGCCAACGGTATTTTCGGATCAATCCTCATCAGTGTGCCAACGATGGTATGATCGAGATCCGCACCGTTTTTCAATGTCACTGCAACAATTTCGAATCCGTAGTCGCGGTCGTCAAAGCCCTGCTGGCGACGCAATTCACCAAAGCTGAGTTTGGCGGGATCTCCTCCGCCGGGGGCTGCTGTCGCAGGTCCGCGACGACCGGTTCCGCCGAAATCAGACGTGAGTTCTTTGATCGAATCTTTCCGGAAAATATTCTGATCGAGATGTACCCATAGAAATTCGAGTGAGTCCGGCGAGTTATTTTTGTAGGTGATCGTTGCTGATGCAGAAAGTCGCCGCGCGGCTTCATCAAGTTCCACCTTGATCACATAATCCGCCTGCTGTTGCCAGTATTCATGCCCCGGTTGTCCGGCTGCATTCCGATAGGTATTTGGTGTTGGTAGAACCTCATCGAGTTGGCGAAATTTATCGATGAAGGATCCCTTGGTCTGTTGAATACCCTGGGTGAAGGCGGAGCTTGCGAGAGCAAAAACGAGGAAGGTGATTGAAAAAATGCGAATCATGGAGGTCTCCATGAATGGCGAAAAGAAATCGTTTTGTCGACAGCAAAGAGTGCCTGCTGACAGATATTAAATCGATTTCAGCACGCGGTGGTATCTCGCCGAGCGGCCCAATCTCACGGAGAAGGCGAGTTTGTTTTTTCAAAATCAGGTTGATGAAGTCTCAAGGACCTTGGAATCAGATTTTGAGCCTGATACTGCTGTGATTAACACTCGGGTCTTTGGCGCAACATCGATCAAACCGCGAACCGGCACTGTTCCATCAGCCAGACTTCGGGTCGCGCGAATGGTTTTCCCAGTTTCAACATCAACAATCCGAATATCGGCGTTCGGGAGTGTTTTTACAGCTGCGATCTGACTGGAGGGCGCGCGTCCGGTTTCGCTCGCAGCGGTTTTTAATTCGCCCCCACCCCTTGGCTCCTTTTTCGGAGGGTCAATCAGGTTGCGGACACGCAATTCGATGGCTGGATCGGCTTGAGTTGGATCAAAATGCATTTCCATGAAATTCCAGTAAAACGGCTCGTCCTTATCGTGGGCACCAAGATTAGGGTCGGCAAATTCTTTGTGGTAAAGGGAATGCACGGTCAAGTCGCGCTCATCGAAATCTTTCATCTCTCGACCAAAACCGGGAATGCAACCCCGACCGCCGCTGCGGCCAATCGGCCCGAAGCTGGCTTCGACGACCCGATGCTCTTTATTTGTCATGATGCAGCCGTTGTGAACGTCCCCATATACTGTCACGACACCGTCGCGCGATCCCAGGAGCTCGAGAACACGATCGGCCCCGGCTTTCACCCAGCCTGCGTAGTCCGCGACAACGCGATCCCTTTGATCAAAAGGTTTGGTAACACCTTCGCCCCATTTTCGACCGGTCCAAATCGTGTGTAACCCGTTTACTCCAGTGAGACAAATCAATGGCGATGAGTCGGTGCGGATGACTTCCCTCAGCCAGGAAAACTGTTCCTCCCCAAGAAGGCTGCGAGTCGGGTCGGTTCGGTCGTAGAGGTTTTTAAAAGCGTCCCAACCGGCGTCATCCCACATGTCGGTATCCTGCGAGCTGCGCCACAATCGAGAATCGCAAATCACGAAGGTAAAATCGCGGTTTGGCATTTTCCAGGCACGCCATTTTTTCGGATTTTCGAGTGGATCCACTTCCTCTTCGCCTGTTACGAGGTGATGCACGATCTGGAAATTGCGCCGCATGTAGGCTGGATCCTGTCCCAGTCCTTCGTGTGTGCGAATCGCAATTTGCTCTGGGCCTTTCACATCGTCCATCCCATAGTCGTGATCGCCGGGATTGATCACATTCCAGTGCCGCATCATCTGCCAGCGGGAAGTCGGGCCGCAAATTGAATTTGTCACGACTTTGTAGGCGTCGTCGGTGCTCGGCGGATACAACACAAGTTCCATATACCAAACGTCATCCTCCCAGACCATGACTTGAAAATCGTATTCTTCGAGGTGCTTGTAACTTTCAACTGAAGGCTGATCGCGAAACTGCCACTCTGCATTGCCTCCGATTATTTTGAAGCCACCTTCGTCTGTGCGAGTTTGCAGTCCCGAAGTAAGCGCGTGGCAACTCAGGCCCGCTAAACGATACGGCGCGACCAACTGCGGAAGTCGCCCGACGTAGCTGCCCGATGCCGGAACATCGCCCACGAAACCGGTTCCAGGGCCGACCGCAGGAGTTCCGATTCGCTCATCAGTCGTCACGTTCTTCCCGTCTTTCCAAACGGTGTAATAATGAGTGGTGGCTCCGGGGTCATCGGGAAGCGTTGCCGTGATCACTGCCGTATTGCGACGCCATTCGTGATTCACGATTTCAGCACTTCCCGCTACCGGAACTTTCTCCCAACCACTTGCTGGATTCTCTTCTGTTGAAATTCGAATCTCGGCCTCCTCGCCATCGCTCGCAAAAAGGTTCATGAATTTCACCTGCCATTTTCCGTCGACCTCTTTGAGGGAATCTCCGTAGGCCCAGGAGCCCAGGGCTTCGCAGTGACCAACTTCAGTGGTCTGTTTGGA
This sequence comes from uncultured Verrucomicrobiales bacterium, assembly GCA_937891465.1. Taxonomy (GTDB): domain Bacteria; phylum Verrucomicrobiota; class Verrucomicrobiia; order Verrucomicrobiales; family DEV007; genus JABDJT01. The sequence goes on from CALAHF010000004.1 coordinate 5,103, forward strand.
TTCGGTGTTAACCGCGAATTCGTTGATCTCGAAATCGATCATTCCACGTGCGGCAATTCCGACGTAGCCCTGGACGTTTTTCCGGGCGGTTTTGATAGTCTTGGTTTCGACCTTTTTCCCGTTCACCTGAAATACAGTCACCACATTCACCTGACCGTCTGCAGGGCCGGTGACGCTCACCACGATGCGAAATGTGTCTCCAAGCTTCAAGCCGGGAGCTTCGTTAGTGGATTTGAAAGAAGCGTTTTTGGCCCTTTTTGCAGAGGCAAATCCAACTTCAAAAGTCCCAGTTGGCTCGGTGTCTTTCCATCCAGCAATTGCTGCGTTGCCTACCTTTTGATAGCTTTCGAAGAGCGCCTTCCCCCCGAAGGCAACACCAATCAGGCCGTGGCCCGGTGAATACATTTTCCAATCCGCCTTGTCCGCTTCGGGAATATCTGATGGCCGATTTCCGTGAAAAACGCCGCTCATTTCTACTGAGAAATCGGCTTTGAAATTTTGATCGCGCCGCCACAGAATCCCCACAGGGAGAGATGGATCGTATTCGGTTTCCATTCGACCCGATCCTTTCGGGTTGGAGCCTTTTGCTGAATGAAAAGGAAAGCCGGTTCGGCGTGCACGATCCCCGTAATTTTTGAGACGACGACGCAGCGCATTGCCTTTGATCTGCCAGTAGCCGGGGTTCTGAGACTCCCAGCCAAATCCATGATAGAGCGAGTCTGCCCGTTGAAAACTGTCGACCACCGTCAGATCTCCTGCCTGCGAAAACGCGTCCGTCGAGACCAAAGCAGACGCTCCGAGTGCGGTCGAAGTTTTAAGAAAATTACGGCGATCTGAAACTGGCGTGGTCATTCCTTTTTATAAACGCGCTCGACCTTGTTTGGGTAGCTGAAAACAGGCTTCCCGCACGAAAATGCGGTGGGCTGGACACAAAAAAACGGAGCAGGATTTCAAAAAATCCTACTCCGTTCTGAAATTTGGGGTTTCACGACTCAATCCTATTGATTCGTCGAACGCACCCTGTTGGTTCGTGAAGCCGTTTCGATCGAACAGGGTTGGTTCATCGAACATACCCCGTTGGATCGTGGCTTTACTTATCTACAGCGCCACCAGCTTTTCCATGACGCCTTTGACCTTGCGCTTGCCATACATGTGGCCATCGACGGTCTCAACGATTTTTCCGCTAGCGTCTTTCCCGACGATGCCGTGGACTTTCAGCTCTGCTTTTTTGATTTCTTCTGCGGAATTACCAGATCCTACTTTTACGGTCTCGATTGTGATTTTATCGCCGTACTCTTTTTTGAGATCATTAACTATGACCGTTATTTTTGCGCAAAGGGGTCATCCATCCAGGTAGTAATATGAGAGCTTCGCTTTTTTATCATCGGCATTTGCGAACCCGAAGGTTACGAGCATTGCCAAGACCGGTATGAGGACTTTCCAGCATTTTGTCATGGTGCTTTTTAATACACCGATTGAGAGCAGAAACAACCGACGCAAAAATGGCGGTAATATTGGCGTTAGGTTCAAATTGCTATAAATTATGGTAAATGCAGAAATTAATCATCTACGGGGCAGTTCTCCTCGCCATTTTCAGCCTTTTCTACGGCGGAAGTGATGTGGTGCTTGGTCCCGGCGTCAAGGCTGCAGCAGCACCAATTCAGAATGCGATCAAATTTCCGGCTCCGATCTCGATGAAGGAATTTGCGATCACCCCGTTAGCGAGCTATTCGATCACCGCGAAAATTCTATCGCGCAAAACCTATCGGATGGGGCCGCAATCGGCGTTGTCGCCTTTCGATTTTGCATTGGGCTGGGGCAATATGTCGGATGAATCGTTCATTAGTCAGTTCGAGATCGGTCAATCGGGGCGTTGGTATAACTGGAGTATTCCGGGTGAGCCTCCGATCCCGATGAAAGAAGTCAGCCAAAGCAGTGCGAATGTGTATCTGATTCCTGCGAGTTCAGCAGTCAAGGCGGTGTTGGGAGACATGAAACAAGGTCAGGTTGTCAGTCTGCAAGGGAAGCTCGTTCGCGTGGATTCTGCTGACGGTTGGCAGTGGGAAAGTTCGCTGACTCGTGATGATACAGGGAGCCGTGCTTGTGAAGTGTTTTACGTAGAGAGCGGCTTCACGGTGATTCACTGATTTGAATCGAAGCACCAGTTTTTCGGGAATTTCCGTGACTTTAGCGTTGGCCTGAACGTAACCTCCCGACGTGAAATTGGAGCACCCCGAACTCAACGCGTTATTAAAAACTGCATACTCAGCGGAGCGTGCGGCGTCGTTTGCATATATTGGACACGCAGGTTCGCTGCGGCGGAACCCGGAGGAGCGAGCGAAGGTTCAGGAGATCGAGCAGGATGAATGGAATCATCGCCGCGACGTGAAAGTCCTGATGGACCGTTACGAGATTCCCGTTTCAAAATGGCTGGAACTGAAGTTTTTTACGATCGGTAAAGTCATCAGCCTGAGTTGTTATTTCATCGGTCGATTCATGCCGTATTTTTTCGCGGGAAAATTGGAGAGCGGCAATGTGTGTGAGTATTTCGTGATGATGCAGATGTTTCACGATCTTGAGATCACGGAGCACGATGAACTCCTTTACGAAATGGGCTTGAAGGAAAAGGAGCACGAGGTGTTTTTCGCGGCAATGATCAAAGACGCGCGATGGTTGCCGCTGTTCGAAAAGATTTTCAACTGGGGTGAGGGCACCAGTTTGAACGACGTTGATATGGACGATCTGAAACCGGTCGAGGAATCAGGAAAATACTGCGAATCGCGGAAGATCAGCCCGCGTTCGTAAAGTCGCAGTCTGGTTTACTTCGCAAATTTCCACAGCTTCTTGTCGCTGCGAATGTAGAGCGCATCTCCCGAAATCGAGGGTGTGGCAAGGATCGTATCGTTCAGTTCAATTTCGCTGACGACTTTGCCTTCCGCGCCGGTGATATCGATGACCTGGCCGATTCCTTTTTCGCTGAAAATATATAGGTGGCCATTCTCGGCCGCGACGGGAGAGCTGCTGAACGGGCCTTTCAAACGAATCCGCCAGATGCGGTCGCCGGTTTCGGCATTGGCAGCAGTGAGCACGCCAGCGCGGTTGATCGTGTAGATTTTTCCATCGATGAAAATCGGACTGGCGGTGCCGGGGCCCTGGGCGGATTCGTTCCACAAAACAGCGGGATCGCCTCCTTTTTCATCGGGAACAATCGCGGTGAGTCCATTTGAAGGAACGTAGATTTTTCCGCCCGAAGCAACGCTCGAAGGGGTGCCGGACGCGCCTTTGTTAAAATGGAAAAACTGCGAACCGGTTGAAGGAACGAGGCCGTGAATGCCTTTGTTGGACTGAAGGGCGACGATTGTTTGATCGCCGAGTTTCAAGGTTGTGGGTGACGTCCAATTAGAACCTTTGTGCCGATCCATTTTCCATTTGTTGGTTCCTGTTGCTGTATCGATGCCAAGGGCGAGCGATTGAGAATCGTTCTCGATTTGGGAAACCAAGGTGCCGTCCACTGCGATCGGCGATGAGGCCATTCCAAGTGAGTTCGAAGCATTCGGATAATCGAGCATCAGTCCACGCATCCATTTAGGATTGCCATCGAGGTCAAACGCGAGAAGGTCGTTCGACGAAAACAGCGCGTAGACATGCGTGCCATCGCTCGCGGGCGTTGGCGCGGCGACGTTGGTCTTTTTGTTCGTCATCGTCCGGCCGGTGGCCCAGGCTTTACGCTCCCAAATTTTTGATCCATCAGCCGCTGAATAACAGATCACGTGGAGCTCTTTTTGATCCGGCCCACTGGCGGCGGTCACGATGACTTTATCGCCAATCACGATCGGACTGCCCAAACCGCGACCGGGAAGGTCAACCGACCACGCCGTGGTTTTTTCAGAAAGTTCGGTGGAGAGGTTTTTGTTTCCCTCAATAAATCCCGAGCCATTCGGGCCACGGAAGTTGAGCCAATCGGCCTGGGCTGAAAGGCTGAGGAAGATTCCAGCCAGTAGAAAGAAATTGGTTTTCATAAGAATAATTTTAAAAACGGTTCGCGGCTTTCACTTCTTTTTCGCCGGTGGCGCTACGACAGCCTTCTTTCGATTCGTCGCTAAAATTGCAGTTCCGGTGGAGTCACAGATTCGCAGCTGAAACTCCCACTGCACGGTCCAGCTTTCGTCGGTCTCATTCTGGCAGGCTTTTACAAGGATGGTGTTGGTGCCTTTGCTGAGTCGAATCGGGAGGATGTATTGATCGATTCGAGCGCCCCGATGGTATTCGTCGCGGGCAAAAATCAGTTCACCATTGAACCATATCTTCCACGCATTTTTGCAACCTAACCGAAGTTCTGCGGGCCCCGCTTCTGCTGCTTCAAACTCAGTGTGAGCATATCCGACGACTTCTTTCATCGATGTAAACGGCTTGTTGAAATCGATCATGCCGTATTCATCAGCAGACGTGAAAGCCACCCACTTTACTTTGGCGGTGCCTTTTCCGTCATAGGTTGCGTCGAGTTTGATTTCATTTTCGGGAGGGAAAACCGTGTCGTAACCCGCCCGCTCGCTGTTATCAAAAGGCCCGATCAATTTCCAATCCATTAAAAAACCAAAGTGTTTTGGTAGATTCACTTCCTGCCCGAGCTCGCGGAGCGTTTTGGTGATTTCATCAATTTGATCAACATCACGAGCCGCATTCAGGGCTTCCCGGTATAGCTTGGCAGCAGCATCTTTATCTTTTTCGAGCTGGGCCTTTCCTGCAATCATGACACCGGTAACGGCTTCACGCCGAAGCGAAACGGCTGGGTCGTTGATAAATCCGGGAACGAGTTTGCGAGCGCCTGCGCTATCTACTTGCGAAAGCAAATCGAATGCAAAACGGCGAGCTTGCGGGCTCCCACTGGTATTTAAAACGAACGTGCCGAGCGAGTCGACCGGCAGCTTTTTCCCCGCAGCGAGTTCGTTTTCAGAAATCACTTCAACCGCAGAGCGCAGCATGTTTTTCGAAACAGGACTGGCAGCTTCCATGGCTTGAAGCAGCGGCAAAATTGCTTCGCCGTCTGCCTTTGCAATGGCTTGCCATGCTGCGGTTGCTTCTTTGTTTCCTGCGCCTTCAGAGCCGATCGCCTGAATCGCAGCAATGTTATCGGCGAATGAATCTGGAAGTTCCGCGAACGACGCGGATGCAGAAAAAAGAATGGCAACGATGGTGGATGCGGTGCGTTTCATGAGCGCGAAGGATACGAAACGGGCAGGGGATGACAACTCGCCTTTTCGCGCTCGCTGATTGCCGAAGAGCATGTTTCAATTCCGCAATGAATGTTATCCCGTTTACTCTCAAAAAAGCGATCGGTCAGCTTAGTGCTGGCCCCGGTCGGATGGTTTATGATCGGGTGACTGAGGCAATTCGCTTCGCGGGAAATTTTCGAGGTGATGCCGTTCAATTTATCGATGAGCCGCCCCCGATGATTGATCTGCCGCAAAAATCCGTCTCACGGATTCATTTCAAACCCGCACTTATTTTCGGCGGAGGGACTCTGGTGATTCGGCTTCGGAACGGAAAACGAAACGACTTTTTCGAAACATTCAGTGCCGAAGAAATCGAGATTCTCATTCACCGGCGCGATGTCGAAGCCGTGAATGAACTCGTCACCGAAGTGAAATTTGATCTGTTCGACGACACCTTTGACGACATGCTGGAGTCGATGGATGATTTGTTGGAGAGCGATAAGTAAGTTAAAGACGGAAGATTTTGCTAACATCACTCCGCACATTCACTCAGGTTCATCGCTGTCAGGTCATCAAAATAGATCGGCAATCCCGCATACGGTGTAGCCAGCACGCTGACTTTCCCTGACAGCTTTACGTCGGTGGCGATGTATTCGAGCTGATTCTGCTCCGGCTTCTCATCGCTTTCTGCCCAGATTTTTCCAGAGACGGTCCACGCGGTATCCGCAGGTTTTACGGTCAATTCCATGAAATGCCATTCGCCGGGACGCCAGTCAAAATCGACTGATTGCATGATATCGTCGCCTTTTTTAAGCTCGATTTTTTTGGTGACTCCCACCACGCGGAAATGGAATCCGTTTCCGCCATGAAGGCCCAAACCAAAGCGGGGAGCGGTGCGGCGTTTGCGATTCGCCTTCACTCGAACGGTCGCGGTGGCGCCTTCGCCTTTGACTGATTTTCCGAATTGAATTGAGGCTTCAACCAGCGGATCGGGCGACAACTGCAGAACTTTGGATCCGTCCAGCTCGATCACAGACCATTCGCCATCCAGCGCCATCCAGTTCGAAGGAATGTCACCGACTTCCAGATCGTTGAAGTCACTTTTGAAAAGCTCGTTTGAATTTGGCGGCGCGGTCTCCTTTTTATTTCCGTCTTTTTTCGCGTCATCTTGAGCGATCGAGAAATGAGTGGTCAGCGAAAAAATGAGAGCTGTAAAAAATAAAGTCCGTCGGCAGGATTCCATGCGCAGAAGGTGCCACAATCGGCGCGGCTTGCTACCGCACAATCAGTTCCTTTCAGATAACAGGATTTGTCACGAAACAAATTACGAAGCGGGGACCAACATTTCGGCCTTTTCGTGAAGGCGTTGAGTGATGCGATTTTCGTTGTCGACGAGGACGACTTTCGGTTCGACTGGCTTTTCGGTCAGTTCAAAGCCCATAATGATCACTTTCTCACCTTCGTTGATGAGGTGCGCGGCGGCTCCGTTGATTCCGATGATGCCGGAATTCCGTTCGCCTTCGATCACGTAAGTTTCGAGGCGTGCCCCTGTCGAGTTGCTGGAAATCAACACCTTCTCACCAGGCCAAAAGCCAACAGCATCCATCAACTCGCGATCGATGGTGATCGAGCCGACGTAATCGACGTTGGCTTCGGTCACCGTAGCGAGATGGATTTTTGAGCGTAGAAGGCTGCGCATGATTCAAGTTCGTTAAAACCGTGTCTCAGGACGCCATTAAGTCAACCCGCGACACTGGTTTAGAAACGGTTTTCGCTGTTTTGGTCACAAACAAGCGATCCGTTCTCTGCTACGATTGCCGTCCAGCCTGATTTTAAATAAAGGGTTGAGAATGGATCTTGGATGACAACCGGTCCTCCGATCGATTCTCCGATTCCGAGATCAGCCCGATTTACGAACGCACCCTGTTGGTTCGGCGAACATACCCTATTGGATCGTGAAGCCGTTTCGATCGAACAGGGTTCGTTCGATGAATCAACCCTATTGGATCGTTCCGCAACAACGACAACGCGCAGGGTCACGATTTCGAGGGCTCGATTTTCAGCGGAGGAATAGCCGAAGATGGATTCGTATTCGGAGCGATAGGCCGCTGGGATTTGTTGGGGATCGTCGATTTCGAGAGTCAGTGTGGCGTCCTGACCTTTGAGGCGAACTTCGGCAATCTGGCGTCGGATTTGCGGATTAAAATCAGCGGGGCAGCGGAGGTCACGACTCAGTTTTTCGGCTGCTTTTTCTTTGAGTTCTGAAAGAGTTTTTGGAATCGTGTCGGCGATTTTGTCATAGGACTCGAGGATTTGGCGCTCCGCAAAGCGCTCAACCTCGGCTTGATGGAGTCCATATGCAGAAAGCACACCGGCTTCGCGAGGAATGATGATCGTCGCCATTGCGAGTCGCTCAGCAATATCGCAGGCATGAAGGGGGCCGGCTCCGCCGAAAGCGAGCAAAGCGTATTCTGCAGGATCAGCGCCGTCTTGAATGGAAATGGTGCGAATCGCGTCGGCCATTTGTTCGGTCGCTATTTCGGCGAGGCCGAGGAGGAAATCGGTTGGAGAGCCATCGCTCAATTCAGCGAGGGCGGTTTCGGCAGCCGCGACATTTTCCGCTGAAATCGGAATTCCAAAATTGTCGGGATCGATCCGATTGAGGAGTAAATTGACATCGGTGATGGTGAGGGGGCCGCCGCTGCCGTAACAGGCCGGGCCGGGATCGGCGCCTGCGGACTCGGGGCCGACGCGGATTTCTCCGGTGGCTGGATGGCGGTAACAAATGGAGCCTCCACCTGCTGCGACGGTTTCGATTTTCAAAGATGGAGCTAGCAATGTAGCATCACCGACGCGCTGCTCGAACTGATATTGAAAGCCGCCGTTTTCGGCATCGTAGCGGGCAACGTCGGTGGAGGTGCCGCCCATATCGAAGGTGATGATTTTCTGAAATCCGAGATCGCGCGCGATGGCGGCAGCTCCGGCAACGCCTCCGGCAGGACCGGAGAGAAGTGAATCTTTCGGGTGAAACGTGACCGCAGGTTCAAGGCCGCCCGCGCTGGTCATGAGGAGGAGCGGATTTTCTGGAACGGCGGGAAGTTCGGGTTCTTCTTCGGGAGCGATCGGTACGAGGACGTTGTCCCGATCGATCAACCAGGTATCGAAGATTCGGAAAACGCCGCTGTCATCGATGCGCACGTTGTCCGGCGTGACGTCGACCATTTCGAGTCCGTCGTCTCGATAATAAACGATGCCGTCGCCGGTTTCGAAGCCGAGTTTGTCCATTTCATCCATGATTTCATCCGGATGCGGCTTTCTGCCAGCCACGAACGGCTGAACGGTGAGAACAACGCCACGACCTTCACGATTTCTGGCAAAGCCGAGGAATTCGCAGGCGGTTTTCGGGGTAAAAGCGTTGAATTCGACCCAGCGATGAAGGTATTGCCATGGGGTTTTCCACGGTAAACCGTATTTGTCACCGATGGTGAGACGGACGATGAGGTGATCGGCTTCAAACAGAAAAGCGCGGTGTTCGTTGCCGACAGATATGTGACCGGCGGCGCGACCGAGTTGGTCGATGTCTTCAATTTCCCAAAAAAGCCCGTTTTTGCGAGACCAGTGCTCTAGCTCGTCTTCTTGTCGCTCGATTCGGACTGCGTTTGCTTCGCTGTCGACGGCGGTCCAAACTCCTTCATCATCTCCTGGTGTGAGCTGTGATTGGGCGCGAATGACTGGAACTGTCGGGTAGCTTCTTCCGCCGATACTTTCTGTAGCGGCTTGGTGGAGGAAGTTGGGTAGAGATTCACATTTTGATGGTACAGGATTTTGGTTAAGATTTCCAGAGCTTTCTAGCGGCTTGATCGCGTTCCGGACTTTGTCGACAAGGGCCCGCATCACCGGAGTGAGGTAGGCGTTGATCACAGCGGTTTCAGCTCGAGGCAGGATTTTGATGAGCGGCGCGAGTTTTGAACTGAGCGAAACGTGATTGAATCCGTATTTTAGCAGTTTTTCCCGAATGATCCGTTCGTGGGCGGGATTTGCGTGACTGTGGAGTAAAGCGACGGCGGCAACGCGAATACCGTGCGCAAGGAGATCGGCTGCGATTCTCTCCAAGCCGCTGAGGTCGGGCGCTTCGAGAACCGTTCCGTCTGCGGCGAGGCGTTCGTCGATTTCGATAACGGTTTCGTAAAGTGGCTCGGGTCGGATGTGGTTGAGCGCAAAGAGATCGGGGCGGCGTTGATCGCGGATGACGAGGAGGTCGCGAAAGCCGCGGGTTACGAAAAATGCGACCGGGGCACCTTTTCGTTCGAGCAGTGCGTTGGTTCCGCGCGTTGTGGCGAGGCGGAAATCGAGCGGTGGAAAAGCGGAGGTGAGACCTGTTCCGGTGAGAAGTCGCGCCCCGAGAACGGGGGCTTCTTCGTTGGTTGTTAGCTCGAGGCTTTTGGGTGAGGTCTCACGCAGAGGCGCGGAGACGCAGAGGATTTTTGTGGTGTCGTTCCAAGCGATGACGGCGGTGTTTTCTTCGATGGTGAAACCGTTGAAAAAGTCGTCGGGAGCGTTCCAGTTTTCGGGGATTTCGAGGCGGAAGGTGGTGGCGTCGATCTGCTCGGCGACGGCGATGCGGAGTTTGCCTGATGAGAGGACTTTGACGAGTCGCGGTTCGGAATCGCCCGGTGCAAGCGCCCAACAATCCGAGAACGTCCCGCCGGTATCGACGCGAATTTTCCAAAGTTGGGATTGATTTTCGGGATTGCTCACGAAAGACTTTTTGCCGAGGCTTGTGGCCTTGTCGAAGAAAGAAATCAGTAATTAAATGGATTGCTCGAAATTCGTTACAAAAACCTGAAAAAAGGTTATTCTGAACACGTAGCGATGAATACTGAAAAGATAAATGTGCGGCCTGCTGGAGTGGAATTAAGGATGCCGCCAACGAACAAACGTGAACTGACGCATGAAGAGGCGTTGGATCAGGTTCGTCGACATCTTGGCGAAGAGAAGTTCGTGGGTGAGAAGTCCGTCCAGATGCGGGCAAATTATTCGACTCGGCATCATGTTGACACTGCAATCGTTTGCGAAGGAGATTGACGCTTCATCCGTAGATCGGGTTGTTTCGCAGTCCTCTAAAAAGGGTGGTGGCTGGTTAAATTGGGCGGCTAATTTAAATAGCCGAGTCAGGTGACTGGATGCGGAGTTTCACGCGGCTCTTTGTGCATTAGACCGTCTTCTATTGCGTAGATCGTGCCGAACACATCCAGCGCACGATGGTCCTGAGTTACAATGATAACGGCGGCTCCCTGTTCGTGGGCAACATTTGTAAACCTTCTTCCCTAGACACAAAAAAACGGGGTTGGCTCTTTCGAACCAACCCCGCTGTTTCGTTTTAATTAAAAAACGAAATGTGTTTGTCGCGAACGAACAAATTAGGCGTTGTCGCCTTCGCTGTCGTCGCCGTCTTTGTTCAGCTCTGCTTCAGCTTCAACAGCGCGCTCAGCCATTGCTGCCTGACGGCTCATCTTAACGCGGCCGCGCTCGTCGACTCCGATGCACTTGGCCCAGATGACGTCGCCGACTTTAACAACGTCTTCGACTTTATCGACGCGGAAATCCGCAAGCTCGGAGATGTGAATCATGCCGTCTTTGCCGGGAAGCACTTCGATGAACGCACCGAAATTGGTGGTGCTCACGATTTTGCCTTCGTAAAGTGCGCCAACTTCGATCTCAGCTGTCTGACGCTTCACAAGGTCGATGGCGCGGTTAAGCGCTTCGCCATGAGCTGCGTAAATCTGAACGGTGCCGTCGTCGCTGATGTTGATGTCAGCTCCGGTCTCGGCCTGGATGCCTTTGATGTTCTTGCCACCAGGTCCAATAAGCTCACCGATCTTCTGTGGATCAATTTTGATCGACTCGATACGTGGAGCATGTTCGCTGAGTGTCGCAGGAGCGTTGATAACGCTGTTCATGAACTCAAGAACTTTATGCCGTGCGGCAGTCGCTTTATCAACACCTTCGAGGAAGATCTTCATGTCGAGGCCGGGAAGCTTGAGGTCGAGCTGGTAACCGGTAACACCTTCAGACGTTCCACAGAGTTTGAAGTCCATGTCGCCGAAGAAGTCCTCAGAACCGATGATGTCCACGATCGTGACATAACGCTCGAGGTCGCCTGCGTCGTTGAACTCAGTAACAAGACCGGAAGAGATACCTGCAACGGGGCGCTTCAATGGAACACCTGCGTCGAGCAATGACATGGTGCCTGAGCAAACAGACGCCATTGAAGTCGAACCGTTTGATTCCATAACCTCGGAAACAACGCGGATTGCATAAGGGAAATCAGCTTCGTCAGGAATCACTGGAGCGATCGAACGCTCGGCAAGTGCACCGTGACCAATCTCACGACGGTTGAATCCACCCATACGGCCGGTTTCACCCACTGAAAATGGAGGGAAGTTGTAGTGAAGGATGAAACGCTTCTCGTCTTCACCACCGGCGTAGTTGTCGAGATACTGCTTCTCATCACCAGGAGCAAGCGTCGCGATGGCGAGTGCTTGAGTTTCTCCACGAGCGAAGAGAGCCGAACCGTGTGTGCGAGGCATCACGTTGGTTTCAGCACTAAGTTGGCGAATGTCATCGATGGTCCGTCCGTCGCAACGCTTACCGTTGTCGAGGATCGAAATCCGAAAGGCTTTCTTCTGAATGTAGTCAAAAGCTTGATCGATCGCGAAACTTCCTGATTCAGGAAACTTCTCTTTGATTGCTGCTTCCATTTCTTCACGAAGCACTTTCACTTTAGCGCCGCGCTCGTGTTTGGAAGGAGCATAAATCGCATCTTCGATGCGATCGCCGATAGTTGCGTAACCGAGCTCAAGAAGCTCGTCCTGTGCGGTGAGCACTGAATATTCACGAGTCTCTTTGCCAACCTTAGCCTTGAGGCCTTCAATCGCGTCGAGGATCGGCTGAATTGCTTCTTGTCCGAAAAGGAGAGCTTTTTTGAAATCCTCATCAGGAACTTCATCACCCGCACCTTCGATCATGATGACTTTGTCACGAAGACCAACGTAAACCAAATCGAGATCAGACTCTTCACGAGCTTCAAAAGTTGGGTTAGCAACGAACTCACCATTTACACGACCCACGCGAACTGCCGCGATTGGAGCTGCAAACGGGATGTCCGAGATCGAAATCGCAGCCGAAGCTCCGTTGATCGAGAGGATATCCGCATCGTGAACGCCGTCAGCACTGAGAAGCAGTGTAACGATCTGTGTATCGTAGAAATAGCCTTTCGGGAAAAGCGGACGGAGAGGACGGTCAGTCATCCGGCATGTGAGAATTTCCTTCTCAGTCGGGCGACCTTCACGCTTGAAGTAACCACCGGGGAAACGACCCGCAGCAGCTGCTTTCTCTTTGTATTCGACAGACAGCGGGAACCAGTCCTGGCCATCACGAACCTTAGTTGACGATACGGCCGTAACCATAACGATTGTTTCGCCGACCTGTACGGTAACGGCACCATCAGCAAGCTTGCCCATCTTGCCGGTTTCGATTTTCATGTCATGCCCGCCGACCTGGCAGGTTATTGATTCAATGCTCATAGTATTTTCTTTTTTCTTTCTTCTTTTAACGTAGGAATTTTTCTAGAACCCTTGGATCGTGTCGAGAAGTCTGGTTAGACTTTTGGATGAATCCCGAGAAGGGTTTTTTATAAAGCCAAACACTCTAAAACCGAGTGTCCGGTGTGGGCTTTCTAAGCGGAGTCCCCAGAAACGTGAAAACCCGGAATCCGACTCACCACTTTCGAAAAAGCAGCAAAAACGATCCGGGTAACGAGGGGAAAAGCGACGCGATTAGCGACGCAATCCGAGAGACTTAATCACCGACTGATAACGCTCATTGTCGGTCCGCACGAGATAATCGAGCAGTTTACGACGACGTGCTACGAGACGGAGAAGGCCGCGGCGGGACGAAATGTCCTTTGTGTGTGTGCCAAGATGGTCGGTAAGGTGAATGATCCGCTCAGTTAAGCGGGCAATCTGCACGTCAGCGCTGCCAGTATCGGCATCGTGCAAGCGGAGATCGGTTTTTTCTTCTGTGGCTGATTCACTCATTAGTTTTTGTAAAAATCGGCATCGCCTTGACGCCTTTTATTGGTTTCTGTCGTATTCAATTTTATTGGCCCGCACAAAATCATACAAAACCAGACATGCAATGGAAAATATGGCAGAAAAGTTTCAAATACCCAGCCTAAAAATCCTAGGTTTCATCAGCGCATGAGCAATAAATCGTTGTCATATAGCCGTGCGACTGATTGATTCTTAATTTTCCCTTCGTTTCCGGCTTAAGCCCCTCTAATTTCCCCCCTCAAATGCCCCGACCTGAAGACATCGAACTACCAAGCAAAATTCCCGCCATTGTGCTGGGGGGATGCACCCTGTTCCCTCATTGTTTGATGCCGCTTTTCATCTTCGAACAGCGTTATCGGGACATGTTGGAATATGCCCTTGAATCTGACCGCGTTTTCGCCGTAGCCGCGGTTCCTCCGGGAATTGACCCCGATGAAAATCCCGAGTCCATCCTTTCCATCACCACCGCTGGCCTGATTCGGGCCTGCGTTCAGCATGAGGACGGCACCTCGCATCTCATGCTTCAGGGGCTAAAACGAGTCCGAATTACGGATTGGGATATCTCGCGTTCATTTCGAATCGGAAAATGCGAGCCGGTCGAGTGCATCGACCGCGATACCGACAGTACCCGCGTTTTGGCCAACGATCTTATCGACATCACCACCCAACTCAGCGGGGAGGGGATGCCCATTTCAGAACGGGTTCAGGCTCACCTGCGCGGCGTCAAATGCACTTCCGCGGTTGCTGATGTCGTTGCGCACAATTTCGTGAGCGATCCGTTGCAGCGCCAAGTCATTTTGGAAACCTTAAATGTTCCCGAGCGGCTTCAGTTGCTGCACCAGCACGTTCATCAGATCATTTCCGGTGGGTAAAAAGCTGAGGTTGGCGTTTTTCTATTGAACAGGGGTTGTTCGGCGAATATACCCTGATTGCTCGATTAATAACTCTCGACAGTCAGGCCGTTGACTCGTTCAAAATGTGCCACGTTTCGAGTCACCAGCGGCAGATTTTCCTCAAGAGCGATTGCCGCAACCCAGAGATCATTTCCGCCGATCAAATTCCCGTTTTCCTTCATGCTGCGGTAAATTCTGCCATATTTTTTTGCAGCGCCAACACCGACTTCGAGAATTTCGTGTTGATGTTCGAGAGTTACGATTTCAGGAGCGCTGGGATCACTAAAGCCTGCACTAAATTCCCCAAGAACGATTGAGGGGATCTTTAATATCACGTTCGGATTTTTCTTCAGCCAGGCAATTGCTTGCTGATTTCTCGCGTTCCGATGGCTTCGCTGAAGGTCGATCAGGAAGGTTGTATCCAAGATCGCTTCAGTCATCATGTTCAGAATCCCAGATATCTTTGGGCGGTGAGTCTGCGTCTTGTGCTTCGTCGAGAAACGCAATATCAGCAGTCGAGTTGCTGTTCTCAACTCGGGAAAGCAAATCCAGCGAAGTTCCTGACTTTGGAGCCCATTCCGCACGGCAAATCACCTGCGAAAACGACTCTCGCTCCGCAGTCCGCGCATTGGTAAGCCGTTCATAAGCTTCCAAATTCACTGAAATGGTCTTTGTTGCCATGCATGCACAGTTGCATACACAGGTCTAAAAATCAAGTGACATCGGACTGGGGAATAATTGGAAAGGTTTGATGGGAAGGTTGCTTACAGTTTCTTTAACACCAAATCTTTATACTGAATCGTCATTGCAGGACCGGAGTGCAACTGAAGCGCTAGAATTCCGCTCTTCTCGGCTTCAGCTTCTTCTTGGTCGATTACGATGGCAGTAGTCACGCCATTGATCCCGATTTCCAACACATTGCCGATAAATTTGATTTTATAATCCGCCCACTCGCCCTGTTTGTAATCGGCGAGCGCTTTTTCGGCCCCTTCGATTTTTTCCTCAGTGCGCGAACCATCGGCTGCAATGGTGGTTTTCATGCCCCGGCCGGCGAGCAGTTTGCGCGGGCTTTTTTCATCATAAATACAACCGAGATACGGTGCATCGGGATGGGCGATGTCGCATTGGTATCCCATGACATGACCGTCGTCTTCGACCATTGAGCGAACCTGAATCCCTGCATTGGCTGATTTCCCACCTTCGATTCTGAATTTTAAAGTCAGTTCGAAGTCTTCGAGTTTTCCATCCTGCCAGACGAGGAATTGATTGTGTTTGCAGGGCTTTGCTTCGGATGAAACGGCGGTGATGGCTCCGTCTTTCACAGACCACCACGACATGTCCGGTGCGCTCCAGCCCTTGAGTGATTTTCCGTCGAAGATGGCGCTACCTTCGGATTTTTCCTGAGCAATTGCCGAAACAGTTGAGCAAGCGAGGGCGACAAAGGCGATTGATAAAGCCGAGATTTTCATGTGATCAGTCTGAGGTTGGGAGGAATTGAAATCAACCCTAATTGCGTAGGAGTCGCATCCCGCGATCTCTTACTATCCTGAACGGCGAATTCCCTTTAAGGTTCTCTCTATGAGTCCCCGTTCCCGTAGAGATTTTCTGGTCGCATCAACAGCGGGGATTGCCGGCTTTCGTTTTGGAGCCTCGCAATCATTCGGTGCGTCGGAGGCGGTTTCAAGTCGAGCAAAGCCTGCGAAATCCACGATTTTATTTTTCCTCTGCGGCGGCGCCTCGCATGTTGATATGTGGGATTTAAAACCGGATGCGCCTTCGGAATATCGCAGCCCGTTTTTGCCAATCCGAACGGCGGCTCCGGAAATCAGAATCAGCGAACACCTGCCGATGACTGCCAAAGTCGCGGATAAGCTGGCCATTATCCGCTCGGTAACCGATGGCGGGCGAGCCACGGGAGATCACCATGCGGGTTACTATTACAATTTAACCGGGCACGCGCCGGATCCCACGTTTAAGCGCGAGGGAAATGATCGTCGTCCTTACCCGGATGATTGGCCGTTTATGGGAAGTGTGATTGGTTCTCGTCGTGATCCGCATCCGAGCATGCCTCAGGTGATTTCGCTACCGCACAAGCCAAGCCGCGCGCCTTATACCCGGCCGGGGCAGTTTTCGGGAAAGCTCGGGCCGCTTCACGATCCGTTGTATCTCATGGCCGATCATGCGGAGCCGATGAATTTTTCCGCGCCATCGCTTACGCTGAATACGGATCTAGGACGCCTCGAAGATCGTGCTGAGTTGCTGAAATCGATCGACATTGCGCGTTCAGATTTTGATGCAACGGCAACGGCGCGTGATATGGCGGAGTATCAGCAAAAAGCGTTCTCGCTTCTTTCGTCATCCGGCACTTCATCAGCATTCGATTTGAAAGCGGAAGATCCAAAACTCCTGGAGCGCTACGGGTCGACGGTGAATGGGACCAGTTTGGTGATGGCGCGTCGGCTTGTTGAAGCGGGCGTTCCTTTTGTCACGGTGTTCTGGCGAGAGAATCAGGCAATCAAAACCAAATGTCGCAGCGCAGGCGGGTGGGACACGCACGGCAATAATTTCAATTGTCTCAGCGATCATTTGCTGCCGGAATTTGATCGGGGATACTCCGCACTGATCGAAGATTTGTCCGATCGTGGAATGCTCGATGACACGCTTGTTCTCGTCAGCAGCGAGATGGGGAGAAAGCCCAAAATTGGCGATCGGAGATCGGGTGGAGTAATCGGAGCCGGGCGGGATCATTGGACGGCGTGTCAAAGCGTCGTCATGGCGGGCGGTGGAATTCAGGGCGGACAGACGTTCGGAAAAACTGACGCCCGCGGCGAGTTGCCTATCGAAAATGTCATCAGTCCAGCCGACGTTACCAAAACGGTTTATCACGCTATGGGGATCAAGGATCTGCAGGCTGAAGATCGGGGCGGGCGACCATTTAACCTGCTAGATGAAGGGCGAGCTCTGGAGGAGCTTTTTTAGTTTCGGAAGCGCGTTTTGCGCACAAACAGGGAGGACGCCGTTTCTTGACGGATCAACCCTGTTGCTCCACGATCAGACCCTGTTGATTCATCGAACCAACCCTGTTTGATCGTAAAAAATGAAAAAGTTATTTCTCGCCCTTTTCCTCGCTGCGCCCGTGTTTTCAACGGCCGCAGATAAACCGAATATCATTTTTATCCTCGCGGATGATCAGGGATTTGGAGATGTCTCAGCACTCAATCCGGAATCAAAAATTCCGACGCCGAATATCGATCGGATTGCGAAAGAGGGGATGATTTTTGAAGATGGGCATACGTCCTCGGGTGTTTGTACACCGACTCGTTATTCCGTTTTGACGGGACGTTATCACTGGCGGACCCGCTTGCAGAAAAGCGTGCTGGGTGGGTTTTCGGCACCGTTGATTTCAGAAGGGCGGCTCACAACGGCGTCTCTGCTGCGTGATTCTGGCTACAAGACGGCGTGTATCGGCAAGTGGCACCTTGGATGGAGTTGGCCACTGAAAGAAGGTGGTTATGCGGATGATAAAGGAGATTTTTCGGGCAAGTTCCAGGACGGTTGGAAAGTCGATTACGCCGCTGAAATCAAAGGCGGACCAACGGATTTGGGATTCGACTATTTTTATGGAATAAGTGCTTCGCTCGACATGCCACCGTATGTTTTTGTGCGAAACAAAGTGCCGACCGAAATCGCGACCGTAGAAAAAGCCTTTCATCGCAAAGGACCTGCGGGCGTGAATTTTGAAGCGGTCGATGTGTTGCCGAACATTACAAAAGAAACCGTGAAATTCATCGGTGAGAATGCAAAATCAGAGAAGCCGTTTTACATTTATTTTCCGCTGAATGCGCCGCACACGCCGATCGTGCCTGATGAGAACTGGAAAGGGAAAAGTGGGGTCAATCAATACGGTGACTTCACGATGCAGGTCGATTGGACGGTTGGTGAAGTCTTGAAGGCACTCGATGATAACGGGATTGTTGATGAAACACTGATTGTATTTACGACGGACAATGGGTGTTCGCCGCAGGCAAATTTTGCGGAACTCGAAGCAGCGGGGCACGATCACAATTACATTTATCGAGGCCACAAAGCGGATCTTTATGAAGGCGGTCACCGTGTGCCATTTGTGGTTCGTTGGCCCGAAAAAGTGAAGGCGGGAACGCGGACGAAACAGCTGGTTGGTCAGATTGATTTTCTGGCGACAACAGCCGAAATCGTGGGCGCAGAAATTCCCGAAGATGGTGGCGAAGACAGCGTTTCTTTTCTGCCTGTATTGCTAGGTTTGAATGATGCTCCGATTCGGGAATCGATCGTTTCTCAATCAATCGGGGGTCAGTTCGCGATTCGTGATGGCGATTGGAAGTTGTGCCTCTGCCCTGGGTCTGGTGGCTGGAGCGCTCCGCGTCCGGGAACTTTGGACATGTCGAAATTTCCTGCGATGCAGCTTTTTGATCTCTCGAAAGATCCCAGCGAAGAAAATAATCTCATCGCCGAACATCCAGATCGCGTTGAGAAAATGAAGGGGATGTTAAAGGAGTTGATCGACAACGGTCGGACAACGCCCGGTCCCGTTTTGAAAAATGATGTCGAAGAAATCGTGATGGTGAAGCCGATTCCTGCGCCTCGGAAAAAGAAGAAGCCTGCCGCAAAGAAGGCGAAGAAGTAATTTCCTACTTCACGGCAATCTCGTCTTCATC
Organism: uncultured Verrucomicrobiales bacterium; assembly: GCA_937891465.1. Lineage (GTDB taxonomy): Bacteria > Verrucomicrobiota > Verrucomicrobiia > Verrucomicrobiales > DEV007 > JABDJT01. Next base: position 24,017 of record CALAHF010000004.1, read on the forward strand.
GACGAGATCAATCGCGGGTTCGGGATATTCGTATGTCTTGCCTTCGTAGTTCCGAACGATAACGCGTTCTTCGTTTCGCTGAACCATGTAATCGGGATTGATTGGAACTTTGCCGCCTCCTCCTGGTGCGTCGATCACATATTGAGGAATCGCGTAGCCACTGGTGTGTCCACGGAGGCCTTCGATAATTTCAATGCCTTTGGCTACGGGAACTTGCAGGTGCGCTGAGCCTTCGATCAGATCCATTTGATACAAATAATAAGGACGCACACGACACATCAGCAGTTTGTGAACGAGACTGCGCATAATGTCGAGGTCATCGTTCACGCCTTTGATGAGCACGCTCTGATTGCCCAACGGAATACCGTGGTTGGAGAGGCGTTCGAGGCCTTCTTTAACTTCCATGGTCAGTTCGCGCGGATGATTGGCGTGAACGCTGAGGAAAAGCGGGTGGTATTTCTGCAACATCTGGCACAGCTCAGGTGTGATGCGCTGGGGTAAAAACAAAGGTATTCGCGAGCCGATTCTCAGAAATTCGATATGCGGAATTGCACGGAGACGACTGAGGATTTTCTCTAATTTACCATCGGAAAGTAGAAGGGGATCTCCGCCTGAGAGCAACACATCGCGGACTTCGGTGTGTTCCTCGAGGTATTTGAACGCCGCCTCGTGATCCATGTCGAGTGTTTGCTCGCCCGCACCGCTAACGACGCGGCTACGAGTACAATACCGGCAATAACTGGCGCAGCGATCGGTCACTAGAAACAAAACGCGGTCCGGATACCGATGAACCAAACCGGGAACGGGCATGTGGGAATCCTCGCCGCAGGGGTCGGACATCTCGTAATCGGCGATCCAGGTCTCTTCGACACGGGGAATAATCTGACGGCGGATTGGACAATTCGGGTTGTCCTTCTCAATCAGATTGAAGAAATGCGGCGTAATCGACATCGCCAACTTGTTGCCGGATAAAATTACGCCAGAGCGTTCTTCTTCGGAAAGCGTGATGTGTTTCTCGAGGTCAGCCAGTGAATTGATTCGGTTTTTCAGCTGCCATTTGTAATCCGCCCATGTTTCAGCCGGGATGTCCTCTCCTTCCCAAAAACCGGGAGCATGGGATACAAATTTTTTCTCTACATCCTCAATCGGACTGGGGGCGGGCTCCATCACATTTGGTAAAATTGCAGGCATGGTCGTCTTTTTAGAAGAGTTAACGGCTGAGAAAGTCACTTTGGCCGTTGAGATGACGACTTTTCGGAGCCGAACTTACGGTTTTGTGAAATGAAGTCAAATCAGGGCGCGGAAGCCGGAAAACCTTGCGAATCACGGCAGAACGTCGATTTTCCGGAATGAAACTCAGGGTTTTGTTCCTTATTTTTTCGGCATTTACAATTATTTTGGCCGGATGCGAAAAAAAAGTCGATCCCGACGAGCCGAAGCCGCTTGTGGTTGGGATGGAACTATCTTATCCGCCGTTCGAAATGCGGGACACGAGCAATCAGCCTGATGGAATCTCGGTTCGCATGGCAGAAGATTTGGGCAAAATGCTCGGTCGACCGGTGGAAATCGAGGATGTGGCGTGGGATGGAATCATTCCCGCCCTGAAAAGTGGGAAGATTGATCTGATAATCTCATCGATGACTCGAACTGTTGAACGTGAGCAGGTTATCGATTTCTCTGACGGCTATGTCACCAACGGGCTTTGCATGCTGGTGGCGAAGGATTCTGATATTGAAAGCGTGGACGATCTTTCTGAAAGTGGGGGAAAAGTCGCGGTGAAGCTTGCCACAACCGGGCATCAATGGGCAATGGGTCATCTCGAAGGAGTCGAGCTGGTTACGCTTGATGAGGCTGCGACCTGCGTTCTGGAGGTCGTTCAAAAAAAAGCGGATGCGTTTATCTACGATCAGATTTCGATCTATCAGCATTGGAAAAACAATCAGGATACGACTCGCCCCATTTTGAAGCCGATTCGCGAGGAGACTTGGGCAATCGGAATTAAAAAAGGAAACGATGTCCTGAAAGCAGAAGTGAACTCGTTTTTGAAGCAATATCGCGAGGACGGAAAATTTGATAAGTTGGCCGAACGCTATATGGCGGAGGAAAAAAAGGCATTTCAGGAAATGGGAGTGCCCTTTATTTTTCACTGAGTTCTTCGCGAGTGCTGGTGATTTTCACTTTGAGATTCTCCAGAAAAAACAATCCAATCCCGCTGAGGAGAAGGAGAAAGAAGAGTTGCCAATACGGGGCAAAAACGGCAAAAAGGCTGTCTTTTGCTCGAAATTCAGGCATTTCGGCGACAAATCGCATGTGGTCGCCCCAGGCGGCGTCTGAGTTTTTCCAAAACGACCAGCGATTTTCATGATTCATGAATTTCGCTCCGGCTTGAAACATGGAACTCTCTGATTGGAATTGAAATATCCCGAACGGGGTTTCCACATTATACGAAGTCAGGTATCGAGTGCTTGCAAACCAGCCTACGAGCGTGACTACCACAAACAGAAATGCGGAAAGGCTCATTATGTGGCGTTTGGTAAAGCGAAGCATTCTGTGTAAATCGATAATTCAAGTTTGTTGGATCAGTGCGAGTTCACTGAAAGCCGATTGACGTTTTTAGTTTAAATTGAGGCTTAATTCAAGTTTCGGACATTTGACGTTCCGGTGAAACGGAACTTGAGAACGAATGCTTTGAATTCGTCACCATGCTTCTCATATAGTTCGCTTAGGTCGATACGGAATAAATGTCAGAAAATGTTTTCAGATGGCACGGGGTTTGCAACATTCTTGGTGAGACCTTGTTGCAACATTATGAAATCAGAGGACCGAACTGCGGAGCTCGCTGAGAAGGTGGGCTATTCACCTGATCAAAATGCCGCGCATCAATTTTTGACTGAACTGCGTACAAGGATCGCGACGCAACGTTTGCCCTATCAGCACGGAGTGGAGAAAGAAGCGTTGCAGAGTTTGTATCAAATATTCGGGCAGGCGAGAGAAATGATTAAAGCAAATTCCGGGTGTGAAGAATTTGCTGATTTGGCGATTCAGATGCTAAATCAGGATATTCGGCCGGTTACGGCGAAGTGGAACCGTCTGGAAGTTCGAGGGGATTTGGATTCGAGAGACGGTGCGGAGGAGTTCCGATCAGATCTGGAGAGGCTTCAGGAAAAATTGAAGGATGATTTAAAAAAGCTGCGTCAGATGGCTTACGGGAACGACAAGCCGGACAAAGAACTGGATGGGCCTTTTTCAGGGGAGCAACTGGAAGCGCTGTTTTCAAAATCGATCGTCTATGGGATTCCTAAAATAGATCAAATCCAAGTAATGCATGAGGATTTGAAGAAGGTGAAAATCGAAACTGCAACCGTGGAGGATATCAATAGAGAGGAAAAGAAGACGATCGAGGAGCACCGCCGGTTGGTGAGGAGGCTTACCGATGAAGAAACTGAAACGGAGGGTTCAGATGCAGGAGTCGACGCCGTTGGCTTGGCCTGTTCGGGAGGAGGTGTTCGTTCGGAGACGTTCAGTCTTGGAGTTATTCAAGTTCTTGCGGAGAAAAAGCCTTCTCAGGCATGTAGATATCCTCTCAACGGTTTCGGGAGGTGGTTTCACGAATTCGAAGCGGAAGCACGTCCACAAGGGGATGCAATTTGGTTCTCGCTTACGAAGTTCTGGTAAGTCTGAGTTCGATCCGGGGTGCAGATCAATAAGTGCCGCGAAGATCTCTTAAATGTTTTTTCTTGGGAGGAGTCCTCCATGCAATGGGGGGCACCTAGCCGTTGCCGGCAGACCTGAGGCCAAAGCCAGCTAAAAAAGAAGGCAAAGAAGGCTTTGGATGACCTTTGATAAAACTTTGTTGGAAAAGTATTAAGCGTCTCCCGCTGCTGCTGTATTCGTGAGAACCTCCGCGATCGTAGTGATACCTTCGGAGACTTTTTGCCAGCCGTAATTACGCAAAGTGATCATGCCGTTTATAGATGCCTGGTCACGAAGCTGATGATAATTGGCATTTGCCGTAACGAGTTCCTGTAGAGCTCCGTTCATCAAGCAAATTTCGACGATAGCGAGTCGACCACGATAGCCGGTGTCGCGGCAAGCGCGGCAGCCTTTGGCTTCGAGGATGAGGTGCTTGTTTTCGAGGGGGAATCCAATGCTTTGCAAGTAGCTATCGTCGAGCGAGTCGTCCGGCACGGCGCAGTGTTCGCAGAGTTTTCTGACCAGACGCTGGGCGATGAATGCCTGAACGGAGGAGGCGATGAGAAACGGTTCAACGCCCATGTCGAGCAATCGTGAAATACCGGCGACGGCGTCGTTGGTGTGCAGTGTGGAAAAAACAAGGTGACCGGTGAGGGCTCCACGAATTGCAATTTCAGTGGTTTCGAGGTCACGCATCTCACCAACCATGATGATATTTGGGTCGCCTCGGAGAATACTCCGCAAACCGCCGGCGAATGTGAGGCCAATCTCAGGTTTCACAGCGATTTGAATCACGCCGTCGAGTTTGTTCTCAACAGGATCTTCAATGGAAACGATTCGCGTGTCGACGGTGTTCAGTTCCTTCAAGAACGTATAGAGCGTGGTTGATTTACCGGATCCGGTGGGACCGGTCACGAGAATGATGCCGTTCGGCTTTCCGAGAAGTTCTTTGATGGTGGCCTCGCTTTGCGCATCGAGCCCGAGCATGGACATGTCGAATTGTTGACGAGTCAGGAGACGCAGGGCAACGCTTTCCCCATTCACACTGGGAATCGTGGCGACACGAACATCAATAGGTTCGCCGTCGAGTTCGAGGTTGATTCGGCCATCTTGCGGCAAACGCCGCTCAGCGATGTCGAGCTGAGCCATGATTTTGAGACGTGAGATCAGAGAATTCTGCAGCGCACGAATTTCAGGCGGCACAGTTACTGATTGAAGCGCACCGTCGACCCGATAGCGGATGCGAAGATTTTTTTCCAGAGGCTCGAGATGAATGTCTGTAGCCCGTTCCCGCAACGCTTCGCGGAAAATCTGGTTCACAAAATTCATGACGGATGCTTCTTCGTCATCCTCATCCAGTTGAGTCACTTCCTGTGCCAAATCGTCGTCATTGGCCGATTGATCGCGGCCTTCTATGAGTTCGTCAAAGTGTTCCGCGCCAACGCCATAGCCGATCCGAAGGCCTTCCATAATTTGGTAACGGGTGGAAACCACCCAGGTGACATCTTTCTGCAAATCTCGCCCGACGGACTGTTTCGCCTCCAAATCGAAAGGATCATAAGTCATCAGGCACATGTTTTTGCCATCGATCGAGGCAGGCAACAGGCGGTGACGCAGGGCAATTTTAGCGGGAAAGCGGTTGTGGAGTGGGCTGGTGAGATCGAGCTCAGATTCTTCCTGAAAATCGAGGCCTGTGGTTGCCGCGAGCGTTTTCGCAAAGAGCACTTCTTCGACCAATTCCGAATCAAGCAAAGCTTCTACCAGGGAAATGCGTTTGGCGACAGCATCTGCCAGAACGGCTTCGCACTTGGCGCGGTCGGTACAACCGGCCTTCATGGCGATATCGGTGATGAGTGGGACAAGGGTCATTAGAAAATGAAATGGAGTGGTCGGACAAACCACAGTCTGCCAACAAGTCCAACCCCGTGCAACCCATTTGGTTTCGGGATTGGGGGAGGGGACTAAGAAGCGAGACTCAGTTGCTCATAGGCCGAAAATGGTTAATGGCGTTTTCTGGCGGGAGTGTCAGGAATTTTAAAGTTTAAATCTGAAAGTTGGGATATGCCGTTCCCTGACTCCTGACTCCTGAGCCCCATCTCTCAAGTCAGCGCTGGTAATTTATTAGTTTTTCTATACATTAATCATCATCGGCGCGGACAAAAACAGACCGGACATTCCTGATTTTGAGATACTTGGTCGAATCGGCGGAGGGTCGTACGGTGAGGTGTATCTGGGACGTTCGATCACAGGCGTGTTGCGAGCGGTAAAAATTGTCCGGCGGGAGGATTTTGAACGTGATAAAACTTTTGAACGTGAATTCGAGGGAGTCGTTCGTTATGAGAAGGTTTCGCGAGGGCACATCGGCCTCGTCGACGTTTTTCACGTCAGTCGAAATGATGAGGAGGGATTCTATTACTACGTGATGGAATTGGCGGACGATTGCGAGGCTGGAGCGGAGGATTTTGAAATCGAAAATTACGTGCCACGAACTCTGTCGTCAGAATTGAACCGTCGGCGCCAGCATACGATCCAGGAGTGTGTCGAGATTGGATATCAGCTGGCTGAAGCGTTGGGCCATTTGCATCATGCCGGTCTGACGCATCGCGATGTGAAGCCTTCGAATATCATTTTTGTGAACGGAAAACCGCAGTTGGCGGATATTGGACTGGTCGCACGGACTGGCCAACTGACGTTCGTCGGGACGGAAGGCTACGTGCCGCCGGAAGGACCGGGAACGAGTTCGTCCGATCTTTATTCGCTGGCGATGGTGCTTTATGAAATGGCCACTGGAAAAGACCGGCTGGAATTTCCGGAGTTGCCCACAAACATGGAGCTTCCCGTGACGATGAATCGTGATGAGTGGCGCGCTTTGAATTCAGTTATCTGCCGGGCGGGCGCACCTGATGCCCGAAAACGGTATGAAACGGGCGGAGCTTTCTCTGCGGTGTTGCGTGCAGTTATCTCTCAGGAAGAAACCGGTGCGACCGGGATTGGGAAATACGTCGCGGTCGCGACGGCGCTGGCAGCAATTTTGGCGGCAGGAGGCTTCTTTGCGTGGAAGCAATTTCAACCGGATCGGGATCCGACGGACAATATCGATTTTGCGCAGAATGGGAATCCTCAGACTGAGCCTGAATCCGGGAACGGTGGGACCGATAAACCTCTAGTGAATGGAATCGATGAAACTCCCCCGAGCAAGATGACAGCTTCGGAAAGTGAGAATTTGGCAGCAGCTGGGGCGCCTGTTTTTGAACCGTTTCAATTTCTACCGCTACCTGGATTTCGTCACGATCAATTCGGAGCCGGATTGGGAGACGATGTGGTGATTTCCGATAAAGATTCGACGCCAGTTCCGCCCAAAACGGAAATGCCAGAGACGGTTCCAGCTTCTCCCACAGAACCTCCCGAGCCGCCGAAAAAGCCAATCGCACGCTACAAAGTGGTTAGTAATCCACGGGGTGCCTCGATCTGGCAGAATGGAAAAGTAATCGGACGAACGGGTTCTTTTTTGCAATTCGAGCCCGGCGAGGTGGAGCTGACTTTAAAATTTGAGGGCTATCACGATCTTGTTGTGAAACGAGATTTGAATGACGGGTATAATCCGACGGAACTCGATTTGGAGATGCTGCGTGACCAGCGCCCATCTCCACCGAGCAATTGGCAGAACAGTCTCGACATCGTTTTTGAATACGAACCGGTATTGGGAATTTTGATCTCCGAATTGGAAATCCGCCCCGAGGCGTTCACAAAATTTAATCTGGCTACAGGACGTCCGGAGGCAACCATATCGAAAGCGGGGGCGGCTTACGTTCCTGAGGATGGTGAGATGTTTGCGTTCTGTGATTGGATGACGAAGCGAGATCAGGATCGGGGATTTCTTGGTGAAGACCAGTATTTCGCACCTCAGCGATCAGGAACCGACGGCGAATCCGCCACGTTTTTCTGCAAAATTGATAACCGGTTTGGGACTGTGATGATCAACTCGGATCCGCCGGGAGCTGAGATTTTTAAAGACGGAATAATCATCGGGCAAACCCCGAAACAGATCGACCGCGTTCGGATTGGCCTGGTGAAATTCGAGTTGAGTCACCCTGGATTTGAACGCACTCCCGTTTCCGCCGAAGTTCGAACCAACACGCTGGAAACCATAAAGGCGAACCTGAAACGCGATGCTTCCGTCGTTTTTGATCAGCCGTGGGAAAACTCGCTGGGTATGAAACTTGTGCCGTTTGGCGAAATAATGGCTTCGGTTTATGAAACTCGGGTTTCCGACTACGAAGTTTTTCTCACGAGTGAGCCGGAAGGAATTACCCAGCCGCGCGTTGGTTTCAAGCAGGAGGAAAATCACCCGGTTGCAGGTATCAGCGTGAACGATGCGAGGGCTTTTTGCAAATGGCTCACGGAGAAAGACCGTGAAGCGGGATTGATTCAGCCCTATCACGAATATCGGTTGCCGACTGACTTGGAGTGGAGCGCGATGGCCGGGATACCAGACGAAAAAGGTAAGTCTCCTGATCAGCGGGATTCCCGAATTCTCGACATTTATCCGTGGGGAACCACGTGGCCACCTCCCGCAGGATCCGGTAATTTTGCGGATGAATCGGCGAAGTCGGAACTGTCTGTCATTCTCCCTGATTACAACGACACTTTTTCTACAACAGCACCGGTGGGGAGTTTCGAACCTCGCGAAAACGGGCTTCACGATTTGTCCGGAAACGTTTGGGAATGGGTCGAAGAAGCCTTTCGCCCGGGATCAAAATTCATGACGGCCCGTGGCGGTGGCTGGGCCGATGCCGAAAAAGATACCGTTCTCGCTTCTTATCGAAACGCGGTTGCCCCGTCGATCGCAAAGAGCAATCCCTACGGCTTCAACGTGTATGGATTTCGCTGTGTCCTGGCGAAAGTGAAGTGAGTAGTTCGGCAACAAAATGAATCTTCGGCCTCAATATCCTTTGAAAGTGTCTGAAAGAGGGATTTTGACCTGGGATGTTATTGGACTGATCAAGAAAGCATCTGATTTAACTCCCGTTGAGCTTGCTCTCTCGGAGATTTCGGAATTTGATAAGCCTCACTGGTTTCATCTTGAAGGTGATTCCCCGACCTGTCGTAAAATTGCAGAGCATACCCGGGTCATTGAAGAAGCTGATCTTTCTTATCCTATCATCATTGACCACGAAGGAAATGTGATGGACTGCATGCATCGCATCTGTAAAGCGCTCAATACAGGCCTGACGACCATCCTCGCATACCGGTTTTTAGAAGTGCCGGAACCCGATTATATTGGCGTTGCGCCGAAAGACCTTCCCTATTAGCAAGCCATCGCCGATCGGAAAATAGCAGAAGATGCAAAATCTACCGACTGTTCAAGCTTCAGAGTTCAATTACCGAATCAGGCGAGTGCCCCGTCGGAGGATCTGATTCACCCTGTTCAGCCTGCTCCGCCTCCGGCGCCGGCGCTGCCATTTGTTTTCGAAGCGATGCCCAGGCCAGCCCGAGGCATTCATGAAATGCCATATCGGTTTTGTATAAATTGATGATTCGTGGAATAAACAGATCCGGCTCGCTAAAGTCGAACGTCACGAATCTAGGCCACGCCCAGAAATCACAGGGAGCAGCAATCGGCTCATAACCGTAGCTTTTAAAAAGCGCGTAAGACCGCTTCATGTGACTGGCGGAGGTTACCAAAATGAAAGGCTCATCGCGGAGCATCGATTCCAAATACCGGGGATGATCTTTGGTGTCGCGGGATTTACTTTCTTGAAAAATCTGATCTGCTGGCACCCCGAAGAGTTCAGCCATTTGCATCATTCCATTCGTTTCATTAGGCCGTCCTGTCACAATGAGTGACGCTTCCGGAAATTTTTGATGCAGCCGAATGCCTTCCAAAATTCGTGCCGTCGTCGGTGGCTCCAACTGATTTGTAGGTGAACGATCTTTGTGAAAACGAGCTCCGCCGCCGAGGACAACAATGTGCTGCGGTTTTTCTTCAAAACTGTCTGCAAAATTCGGCGAATCGACATTAGCCAGCGGAGCGTGTTCTTTCTCCAACGCATACAGCAATGAATCCGAGACGGGCCGAATGCTGCACATGTAGATGAAAAACACTCCGAAAATCACCATGAAAATCCCCAGGTCGCCCGCCACACGTTTTACTTTTTTCCACCATGGTTTGGGCTCTTTTTTCGGCTTCCTCCGCCAAAATACGAGCATTACCACCCCAAGCACAATGAACTCCAACCCAATCGTAATTGGGTTCAGATAGATCGTGACGATCTTTTTCAGAGCAAAGATATTTTCTTCCATCGTGTGGCTGCCTTTATACGGAGGTTAGCACACGGAAAGGATAAATGGCATGGCGAAATGTGAGACGGATCGAAAAGTTATGTCACAAAATCTCACGCATTCGTGTCGCTTTCCCATTTACGAACAAGGAGTGACACTTAATCATACCTTAGAGCAATCATGAGCGATCTTAAGAAAATCACCCCAGAACCGTCGGCTCCTGTGGCCGACGCCACCCGACGCGATTTTGTCAAAAAAACTGCGGCGGCAACTGTTGCCGGATCGGCAATCGCATTTCCTTCCGTGAGCTTTGGTCAGGAAGCTGATCCGAAGAAACTCAAGATCGGTCTCATCGGTTGCGGTGGTCGTGGAACGGGAGCAGTGGCGCAAGCCCTCATGGCAGACGACAACACGGAACTCTGGGCCCTTGGTGATCTTTACGAAGACAAAGCCGTGCTTCAGCTTCGTCAGCTCGCTCGCGGAAACCGAGCCGCTGCGGCAAAAGCTGCGCCGGATCTCGATAAGCGCATTTTTGGCGGACTTGATGCCTACCAAAAGGTGATGGATTCCGGCGTTGATGTCGTTCTTTTGACCACGCCTCCGGGTTTTCGCCCTCAGCATTTTCGCGCTGCAGTTGAGCGTGATCTCCACACGTTTGTAGAAAAACCATGCGCGACCGACGTTGCCGGCATCAAACACTTCCTCGAAACCGGCGAAATGGCTAAAGCTAAGGACCTTTCTGTTCTCTGCGGATTTTGCTACCGCTATAGCGATTCTGCACGAGCGCTTTTTGAGCGTCTTCATGGTGGCGACATTGGTGACATCGTCTCGATTCACTCCACTTACTTTGCCGGTCCCGTAAAAGCGATGCCCGATCCAAGCAGCCGCCCCGCAGGGATGAGTGACGTTGAGTGGCAGATGAAAAACTGGTATAATTTCACATGGCTCAGCGGTGACGGACTTGTCGAGCAGGGCTGTCATAACATCGACCGCGTTGCCTGGGCATTTAACGATGCCGATCCGATTTCCGCATTCGGAAGCGGCGGCCGGCAGCGTCCGAATTTCGAGGGCAATATCTACGATCACTTCAGCGTGACCTACGAATACCCGAATGACGTTAACGCTCACGTTCAGTGGCGTCAGTATGCCGACAGTTATAATTTCACGGGTGATACCATTGTTGGAACCAAAGGAATCGCAAAATACGGGACCAATAAGGCCAGCATCTCAGGTGAGAACAAATGGAACTACCGCGCGCCGCGCACCCCGACGAACATGTATCAAATCGAGCATGACGAGTTTTTCAAAGCGATCCGAACCGGAAAGCGAAAGGACGACGAGAAGTGGGTCGCGCATTCGACGATGATGGCTCTTTTCGGTCGCGATGTTTGCTACAGCGGACAGCGCGTTAAGTGGGCCGACTACGCGGCGAGCGATCAGAAGCTCGTTCCGGACAATCTCAAGTGGGACGACGCACTTCCAATTCGCCCAATGCGGATTCCGGGCGTTGCAGAGACTCAAGGAGTCTAATTTCGACTTCAATCAGAAGACAGTTTTACGATCCAATAGGGTCGTAAGATGGCTTGCCAGTGGTCTGAGGATTCTCGCGATGCAGAACCGGAAGACAGCCCTTATACAAACGTACAGGGTGCGTCCGACAAACAAACCCTGTTGCTTCGTAAAACGGCTCAACGACTTGCGGACTTGAATTGTTAGCGGGTTTCGGTTTACAAATAAGACGCATGAAAACAATCCATCTCTTTATCCTCAGCCTATTCGCCGGTGCACTGCTCACGAGCTGCGAAACTCAAAACGGCTCAGACGAAGGCGCGTATAGCTTTCCGTCGCCAGATCCATCGCGCACCGCAGCTGAATTGCAGAACACTCACAACCAGCTGCGTCGTCAGAATCTTTGATCAATCAATGCGCAAGGCCGGGGACGCCGCAATTTTCAATCGCGTAAAATCCGGTCCGCGCGGTCACATAAAGTGTCGTGCCAACGAGCAGGCAATTGGCAGGTTTTTCGGGCGTTTTAAAGCGGCCGATTTCCTTTCCTTCGGGTGAGAAAACCACGATGTCTTCCCACGTGACGTAAAGGTTTCCATTTACGTCGATGGACAACCCATCGCTCCCGATTGGAGCAAATTCGCGAGGATTGTTGATCTTGCCATCACCAATCACGTCGTATGCCATGATCTTTTCACCGGCTTGATCAGCTACGTAGAGCGTTTTAAAGTCAGGCGAGAAAATGATGCCGTTGGGCCGTTCCAGATCGCTGATCATCAACGTGGTTTTGTTTTTTGAACGGTCGATGTAATAGACGCCTTCGATCTCCATTTCCATGTCGTCGCGCTTGCCGTATCGGGGATCGGTGAAGTAAATCCCGCCGATCGTATCGATCGCGACATCGTTTGGCGAATTGAGTTTCTTACCTTCGAATGAATCGGAGAGAACGGTGATTTGATCTCCGTCCTGAATGGTGACTTGGCGATTGATGCCTTCGCAGAAGATCAGGGAATCGTTTGCCGTAAAAAAGAGTCCGTTAGCGCGGCCCGTGTTTTCGCGATGGATGGAAATCTTCCCCGTTTTCGGATCGTAAATGTGAGTACGCTCGTTGGGGATGTCATTGAAATATATCCGACCGTCAGGTCCAAGCGCAGGGCCTTCGGTAAATTTGTAGCCGTCACCGAGCTTCTCTACCGTCGCGTTCTTCGGAAATACGACAGCGTCAGCTGCGATTGTTGGTGCCTCAATTTCAGGAGATGGCTTGGGATTTTCCTGAAGTCGAATGTTGCGCCACCGGACCTGCATGGCATCGGTGCGAGCGCCGACCCCGTGAACTTGCAGGGCGATGAAGCCTTCGGCTGTCATGTCATTTTTCAAATCAGCCGCCGGAATGCCATTCACCCACGTGCAGATCCGATCGCCGATTGCTTCGATGCGGTAATGATTCCAGTCGTTTTGTTTGAAGGCATAGCGAGCTGCGAGATTGTCCCGCAAATCATTGAGCCATCCGCGACGACCTTCATCGTAAATACCGCCGCTCCATCCGCGCCGCGACGGATCGATTTCGACCTGATAGCCGTGGACCTGTCCTTTTTTATAGTCTGGCAGGCTGTTCGAGCGAATCTGCACACCGGAATTCATCGCCGGATCGACTTTGAATTCGACTTCCAAAACAAAGTCGCCGTAATTTTTATCCGTGCACATGAACGAATTCGGCGTGTTCGGAACCGTCGTGCCGACAATCACGCCGCCGTCCTCGACCGTGTATTTTGCGACTCCGCCGCGCTGAGTCCAGCCAGTGAAATCTTTACCGTTGAAGAGTTCGACCGATTTGGATTGCGCGGCGTCTTGTCCGACAAGCGCCGAGCCGGCGGTCGTGAGGGCGATAAAAAGCGTAAAAAATTGAATTCGCATGAGGAAAGATGGCGTTTTGAAGAAATGAAATCAACCTCGCGAATGGGTGAATTTACAGGATGGCGCTGGACGGCTCCGAACGATTGTGGCACGATTTTCTAAGCGCTACGAAATGAAGGTGAATAATCGAATCAGCCGAATTTTTCGAACCAACAGGGTTGGCTCATCGAACATACCCTGTTGGTTCGTGGGGATTATTTTTGTGATGTGCTCAGGGTTTGTGGTGGGGCAGCAAACTTTGACCGATGGAAGCGACCCCGATATGTTGCGCGGATTGCAGGCTGTGAAGTTTGTGAAATTGCGTCCGCGACAGCAAACTATCCCTGCGAATTTTCTGAAGTTTTATCTGACTTTTCCCGAAAAAATGGAACGAGGTGTGGCTTTCGAGCATCTTTCATTGTTGAAAGAGCTGAAACCTAGCAAGACTGAGCCGGTGCTCGAACCCTTTCGCGAAGTGGAGTTGTGGGACGAAACTGGAACGCGATTGACGTTGTGGCTGCATCCGGGACGGCAGAAGCCAGGGGTGAATTTGAATGTGGAGTTTGGACCGATTTTGGAGTCGGGAAACATTTATCATCTCGTGGTTTCAAACGATTGGAAGACGGAGAAAGGCACTGAATTAGGAATTGATTCCGTTTTCTATCTGATGGCTGGTGCTTCAGATGTTCGCCAACCAAAACCGCAAAAGTGGGAACTGAAGGTGACTCCAGAACAAGTCGCAATTACGCCGTGTTGGAGCTGGAACCCACGAATTATCGACAAACTGGACCCAATGTCTTTTGTTAAACGAATCACGGTTCGAGACGCTGACGGGAAAGGCGTTCTGGTGATTGCTGACGGCGACCATTTGACAATTTCGCCTTTGAATAATAAAACTTTTTCGCCAGGAAAATATCAGCTCGTCGTGGATCCTAAACTGGAAGATTTAGCCGGAAACAGCGTGGGGCGGCCCTTCAATGTAGATCTGGAGAAGAATCCTGATTTTCAGGAGCGAACAGAACCGGTGATTTTGGATTTTGTAGTGAAGTAGGTTGGACAAATTGATTTTAGGAGTTGCTCAATTCGAGATCCACCAGCACGCCGTCGGCTGGTTTGGTGGAAACCCCGGCGCTCGGACTGGTGTTTTTATTGACGGCTTGGATTTTGAAAATCTTCACGAGTGCTCCCACAACGAGACCAACTTCGAGAAGTCCGAGCGAACGGCCGGGGCAAAAGCGGGGACCGTGTCCGAATCCAAAATGCAGCATGTCTTTTGCTTTGGTTCCTTTATCTTCCATGACATCCCATCGTTCGGGGGCAAACACGTCGGCTGGATAGCCAGTGATTTCTTCACCCCAAAATTCTTCGCATCGATTGGAATGCCACACATCGAGGCGAATATGAGTGCCTTTCGGAATCATCATTTTGCGATCGTCTGAGGTCTCGACCCAGGTGTCGACGGTCGCTTTGCGTGGGAAAAAATAGAGGGCGGGGGTTAACCGGAGTGTCTCTTCGAGAACGCGATTCAGATTGGGAGCTTTTGTGAAGTCTTCGGGGTCGTAGACGTTAATATCTTTGACCTCGTCGTAGACTTTTGCCTGCCATTCGGGGCTGCGTGACAAATGAGAAATTGCCCACGTTGCGAACGAGGTGGTGGCTTCCATCGCACCAGCGAGGAAAACCCGGATGTTGCTGCGTAGGGCGTCGTCGGAGGCTTCGGATTTGAACTCACCCCACAAACCGCGTCCATCGGGGCGTCCTGAAAGGGCGATATCGGTCAGTTCTTCGAAAGCGGCGGCGTGTTTCTGAAGGGTGTCTTCGCCGCCAAATAATTTTCTCGCAAATGCCTGAGTCCGGGGCGCTACGGTATCTCGCACCATGTGATCGATCATGTAGACGAGCGCGGGAACGAATCGGTCTCGCAGGGCTTCATACGATAAATCGGCCCCGAAAAAGTTGTTCACCAGCATTTCCAGCATGACGACCTTGATTTCTGGATCGAGTTCGACTGTTACTTGCTAGTTGCCGGAAGACTTCTGGAGAGATCTCAGGGCATCGAGGCGTTTGACGACTGTTTTTCGAAACGTGGTTTCAAAGCCGCGAAATTTCTGAGGTTGGAACAGGTTTGATTTGCTGAAGGGCTTGGCGACTAGACTTTTCTGGCGTCTCCAAATGGAACCATTGGCATAGAGCAGGGAGTCTTCACCGGTGGCGCGCGCGATCCCAGCGGTGGGGCTGGTATCACGATCAAATTGCCCGGGCTTATCGCCCGTGTCGGCCTGAATCGCTTTAATGATGGCCGGATCCCGAGTCAGGAGAACCGGAGGGAACCCAAACGCGTAAAGATAGCGATTGTGCTTTCTCCAACCGGAAATGTTTTCAGTTCCGTTGTAAAAAGCCTCAAAAATCCGAATCGGTTCCTTGTAATTCCACGGGAGTGGCACTGGCGCGGCAGGTCGGCCAAAAGCGAAGAGGGGAACTCGGCTCGGAAGGCAATCACCACCGAACGGATTTTTGCGACTTAGTTGGTGGAGGATCCGTTTTCCGTAAAGAGGCAGCGACATGTTAAAAGTGGGCCAAAGATTGATCGATGGAAGCACTTATAACATAGCCGCAGCGGGAGTGTTTCGGAAAGAACCTAAATCCGGTTTACTTCAAAAATCGATAGGTCATCGGATAGGCGTAAGGTTGTCCGTTGCTGGCGGCGATTGCGCCCATGATGGAACAAATAATCGAGATGATGGGAATGGCGATTACACCGATTATACCGACGACGACAATCGTCAGCACTGACGATATCAAAAAACCGATTAGCATCGTCAGGTGAAAGTTAATGGCGTCTTTCCCGACAGCGTCCACTGCGGGAAGTTCATCTTTTTTGATCAACCAACAAACTAGCGGGCCGACGATTCCCGGGACGCTCACCAGCATGCAAAGTCCGGAAAGGTGGGTATAAAGAACCCAGTCTTTAGACTTTTTGTCGGGAGGAGTGGGTTCAAATGAGGCGCGAGGTCCTTCTGGGGCGGGTGGAGGTGGTGAAGAGTCGGTCTCCATATGGATGACACATTGAAGGATAGAAAAAAGAAACGGAACTACAATTTCGGGCGTATTTTGTAAGCCGGAACCGGCATTTCCTACTAAGTGGGAAGCATGTTAGATTAACGAACACATTATGGAAACTCCTGAAACAGAATCTCCGTTCAGTCCGGTGGAAGAGCTCATTGCTGATATCCGCGACGGGAAGGTCGTCGTTATTTGTGATGACGAAGATCGCGAGAATGAGGGGGATCTAATCTGTGCGGCGGAAAAGGCCGGGCCGGAGGTGATTAATTTTATGATCACGCATGGGAGGGGACTCATTTGTGTGCCGATCCTGCCGGAAGCGGCTCAGCGTCTGAATTTGCCGCCGATGGTGAGTCGAAATACGGAGACCTACGGAACGAATTACACGGTCGCAGTGGACGCGTCGCCCTCCCACGGTGTAACGACGGGTATCAGTGCTAAAGATCGCTCGAAGGCGGTAAAAGTGCTCGGGGATCCGTTGTCGGAGCCGGGCGATTTAGCACGGCCGGGACACGTGTTTCCGTTGCAGGCAAAGCCGGGCGGTGTTTTGCGCAGGGCAGGGCACACTGAAGCGGCGGTTGATCTTGCTCGAATGGCAGGGCTTGAACCTGCAGGAGTTATTTGCGAAGTGCTCGACGAAGAAGGTGAAGCGGCGCGGGTTCCTGAGTTGACCAAATTTTCGAAAAAGCACGGGCTGAAAATGGGAACGATTGGCGATATGATCGAATACCGCCGGAAGCAGGAGCGCCTGATAGAGCAGGTTGAGGTTGTGGATATGCCGACCGATTACGGGGTGTTTCAGCTTCACATGTTCGTTTCCACG
>CALAHF010000005.1 GCA_937891465.1 uncultured Verrucomicrobiales bacterium
TTTTGTTTCATTGCCCACGACCTGGAGAAGGTGGATTTTGCCCTCTTCGACATAGAGAGCGAGTCCGTTCGCTTTTCCACCCAATACGATAATTGCGCCGTCGCGATTCTCTGACGGTGCAACGGTTGCTGCTAGATCAATTGTCCTGCCTTTTACAGGTACGGGGCCGGGAACGCCTACATTTTTGCTTAATGATTGAGTCGTTTCTTTCGTTGAATCCTCGTCATCACGTTTTGCCGATACATCTCCGGTGGCTTCGAGCGCGTCTTCCCAGGTGAATCGGCTCACGCCACTCTCGCCAGAGCGATACAGACCAACCATGACACCACTTGCGGTCGACACCTTGACCAGCACGCCGAGTGGATCATCTTCTCCGTAGGTCACGTTTCCGTCGCCCATCACTTTTTCAATTTTGACGGGTTCTGTTTTTAACTGCTGATCGCGATTATAGACCAAATCTGCGAGTGACTCTTTCCCGCTTATACCGCGATTTTCGCTCAGAGACCGTGTTGTGTAGGTCCAGTCGCCATCAGATTGGTAAATCCGCACTCTGTCATCATAAACAACGGCATACTCAACAATGGGCGTTTCCATTGTTTCACGCGATTTGTTGGTCACAGTAATATTGTAATTGAGATCTCGCGTTTCCAGATCAGTGCTGCTGTATCTTTCGCGTTTCAAGCCGCCAAATTCTTTCGCGATCTTCACATCGAGCTCAAAATCTGACTTCTCTGGCTGAAGCAAAATCCAATCCTTCACAAACTGCTGATCATCGAGCGTCAGCAAATTGATTGCTACGCTGAAAGTGGTGCCGTCAGCTTTCTGGATCTGCATGTCTTTCCAATCCTTTGAAACTTTTATCAGCTTCGCGTCGATTGAATTCCCTACCTTTGGCGTGAATTTATGATAATCGGATGCTTCCTGTCCCACTGCAGAAATCGATGAGAAAAGTAAACAGAAAACAAGCGCCGATGGGGCTAAAAATAAAAGGCGGAACTTCACTGATTAAACAGTAGCCAGAAACCCCGATTTAGCCACCCCGAATCGCATACCGATTCAAGCCCTTAAGGGCAGGGATTAGGGATGCGGTGATGCACTGTTTCGATCGCTTTGCGCACTTCACCGGGCAGTTCGATGTCAACGCTGTCGATGTTTGCTTTGAGCTGTTCCATCGTCGTCGCACCGATTAAATTACTCGCCACATGCTCACGACCGTTGATCCATGCCAACGCCATTTGCGCGGGGTCGAGGCCTGCTTCTTTGGCGATCTTCACGTATTCTGCGATTGCAGCGTCGGAATTCGGTCCATTGTAGCGGGCAAAACGTTCCCACAACGTGCAGCGCGCTTTTTTCGGCTGTTTTCCATTCAAGTATTTTCCCGAAAGTCGACCAAAAGCCAGCGGTGAATAAGCCAACAGTCGCATGCCTTCCTGATAACAAACTTCAGACAATCCGGCGTCAAAAACGCGGTTTAGGAGATTGTAGGAATTTTGAATCGTCACCATCCGGGGCAGATCGGTATTGGTTTCCGAGAGTTGAAGGTATTTCATTGCTCCCCAGGGAGTTTCATTGGAAATGCCGACATGGCGGACTTTTCCCGTCGCGATCAGTTCTGGCAGCGCGCTCAACGTTTCCTCAATCGGGATCGAAGAATCTTCTTTCGGATGTGCATAGTCCCGTCCGCCAAACAGTGGCACGGGACGCTCCGGCCAGTGGAGCTGATACAAATCAATGTGATCGGTCTGCAGCCGTTTCAAACTGGCATCACAGGCTTCAATAATATTTGCGTGATCCAAGCGTGGCTTTCCATTGCGGATATGCTTCACATGCGCGCCGGGGCCGACTACTTTAGTTGCGAGCACCACTTTCTCCCGCATTTCAGGACGTTTTGCGAACCACGTTCCAATAATTCGCTCCGTTTCGTGGCAGGTTTCCGCCATCGGGGGAACCGGATACATTTCAGCAGCATCGAATAAATTGATCCCGCGTTCGATCGCGTAATCCATCTGTTCATGGCCCTCCGCCTCCGTATTCTGCTCGCCCCAAGTCATCGTGCCGAGGCCGATAAGAGATACATTCAAATCAGTGTGAGGAATTTCGCGAAACTTCATACAGAAATCATTCTCTCAAACCGGTCGAAAAAACCAGCGAAATCGGTTATCCTTTGCGCCATGTGGAAACGGATTCTCTTCACTCTAGGCGGCGCCTTACTCGGCGCCGTCGTTGGCCATTTTTTGTTTTCTTATTTGGTGAGGAATCACGGTGCCTTCGGATATGCGATTCCCGGCGCTCTCGTTGCTTTCGGGGCGAGTTTGAATAAGCAATGTCCAGCTCGTTGGATGGCTATATTGTGTGGTGTGATTGCATTTTTCGCGGGAAATTTTTCGCTGTGGAAATTCAGGCCCTGGGTAGCTGACGAAAGCTTCGGCTATGCCCTGACCAAATTTTTCGACCGCGATCCAATGGCGTGGATCCTCATTCTTCTTGCAAGCGCGATCGCCATCTGGATGCCCTGGCGCCGATCTCCCCAAAGAATTAAGTAAGGGCACAAAAAAACGATCCAACAGGGTGTGTTCAACGAACTTACCCTATTGGATCGTAAAAAAGATCATCCTAGCATTGGCTGCAAATTCTCTTTGCACCACTCGCCGTTCTGCATTGTTACGCTGTCAGGATCGCCAATCGCGTCGTGACACTCGTCTTCGCAAATGATCCAACCCTCGTAATTCCGAGTCGTCAGCCATTCAGTGATCGCGTGGAAGTCGAGTTTTCCGGTTCCCATTTGCGCCCAAGGCTCAGGTCCGTTGCCAGAGAAATCTTTGTAATGAACGTGATTCACGAGGTGAGCCCACTTCGTCATTGTGTCGAGAACATCCATGTTTCCACGAATGATGTGGCCCACATCAGGAGTCCAGCCGGTCACGCTTGGATCGAGCGAATTAAGGATCACATCGTAATCTTCCTGAGTCCGCGCAATCGATGCCGGCGGTGAATTCGGGTGAAACGAGCAATCAAGGCCTGCTTCGGTAGCTCGACGTGAAACTTCGTTTACGTTTTTGACGAAGTTTAAACGACGGTCGTGAAGGTTGTTCCGGTCCGTAGGAAGCGGAACCGTTCCGAACTTAGCGCCCGGGAATTTGAGAAGGGTGTCGATTGCGTAATCGCAAGCAGCCCGCTCCGCTTCAGTTTCTTCTGGCTTATCCCAGCTACAAACAAGGGAAAACCCGGCGAGTTCCATGTCGTGCTCGTCGAGCGTTGCTTTGAGTTTCTCAGGATCTTTGAAATCACCGAGCCAGTAGTCGTCGAACGGCTCGAGAATCATTGGCTCGATGCCTTTGAAACCGGCTTCTGCGGCGACTTTGATCATGTGATCGAGCTTATTGGCGTAGCCATCGCCACCGCCCTGCATGAACCATGTGTAAACTTGGGATCCGAATTTGATTTTAGACATAATTTTTTAAAACTGTGAGTGTAAATGTAGCAGGGAAGCCCTGTGTTTTTCAATGCTAAAATTGTACCCTGGAAGTGCGACTGGTTTGAGAAAGGTATATTAATTTCCACCGCCCAGCGCTGGAATTGCTCAATCGACCACTCTTCGATTTCCCAAAATAGGGGCAGTATTCATTGTGGCGAACTTGCGAGTTTTCAGTGAGCCAATGTCGCTGGTTTCGCGGAGCTGGGTGCCATATGGCTGTCGTCACGGGGATTCGTAATGATTTCTGTTTGGAGAACTTCGGAGGCTCGGAATAAGCGCTGTCATTTTTCCAAAGATTTTTGAACCGAGGTTTCATCACTCGGATTTTCTGACCAGAGTCCAACAGTTCCTGCGTCGATTTCGGAGCCTTTCCACGGCTGCGAATCGTCCATGGTGCGTCAGGTTTATTGTCTATCCAAAGGCCCGTTTTTTTCACTCGTGCTTCCTTTTCTGCATCGGCGTAAGGCGTAAAGTTCGGCAAAAACTCAGTCGCATGCCACGCGAATCCAGACCGAACCAATTCGAGGCAAACGTTTTCCCCGGTTGTGTTATAAATCGTTCCGACGAGATGGTCGAACGATTCACCTTTTCTCAGATGGGCCGTGACCTCTTGGCCAAAACAAAGGTCGGACAGTTTTTGTTTCGCCTTTTTATAAAACGCCTGCTGCCTTTCCGGAGCGTCGACGCCGTGGAGCCTAAGTTTAATTTGCTCTTTCGCGGGTGTTATAATTTTCAACGTATCGCCATCGGTAACTCCAATGACTTTTCCTTTAAAAATGCCGGTCCGAAACCGGTTAAGGAATTCTTGATTCCGATCAGAGAATGAATCGAGCGCAAGCTCACGTTTCACAACTCCTCCAATAGTAATTTCTTCAAAATCGACCGTATTCTTTTTTTCGCTGAAATTAGTCACTCGCCCAACTAAAGAGTCGCCGCCGACCAGCGTCCAGGAGCGTTCTTTGGTTACCGTTTCTCGTCCCTGTGGGTCAATAACGGAAGGCTGGGCAGAGGCATGTGGAACGAAAATCGAGACTGTAACGATTATGATAGCACCCCAGATTCTTCCTCGAAAATCAAGGCCATCTCGATGATTGTTAATTGGAAATTTATTGGGCGACAATTTCACAGGTGGTTAGATTGCTCGAAAATTACCGTCTGTAAAAGGGGAAATCCCGAATGCCACGATCCAACAGGGTTGACTCATCGAATAGACCCTGTTGATTCGTAAAACATATTTTCTATGCAAAACCCGACTGAACAGGACATTGCTGCGTTGCGAACCGCCCAAGCTGAATTTTTCAAATCGGGAAAAACGCAATCGCTTGATTTTCGGATCGAAGCGCTTCGAAAGCTGGAGTCGGTTTTGCAGAAGCGAGCGGATGACGTGTTGGCTGCTCTGAAATCCGATTTGGGAAAACCGGGGCTTGAAGCGTATGTCGCGGAGGTCTTTTTTCTGCTCACTGAGATCCGTCTGTTTTGTAAAAAACTCAAGCGCTGGGCGAAACCCAAGCGGGCAGGGCACCCGTTTTATTTTCTTCCTGCTAAAAGCGAAATTCGCCGGAAGCCTTTTGGTTGCGCATTGGTTATCGGTCCGTGGAACTATCCGATTCAGCTTGCTCTCAGCCCGCTTGTAACAGCAGTGGCTGCCGGAAACTGCGTGATTTTGAAGCCGTCAGAGATTGCGTCATCTTCTTCGGATGTTTTATCCAAAATTGTCGCTGAAGCATTTGATCCGGCCCATGTTACGGTAATTGAAGGTGGTGCAGAAGCTTCGAAACTACTTCTGGATCAACCATTTGATTTTATTTTTTACACTGGAAGTAAACGCGTCGGGAAAATCGTGGCAGAAGCAGCTGCAAAGCATCTAACGCCGACGGTTTTGGAGCTTGGTGGAAAATGTCCGTGCGTTGTGGGCGGAGATGTTGATATCGAAATGACGGCTGAGCGGATCGCTTGGGCCAAATTTTTCAACGCAGGGCAAACCTGTTTTTCGCCGGACTTTGTCGTGGTTCACGAATCGATCCGAGACGAATTGGCTAAGAAGATAGCTGGGAAGGTTTCTGAGTTTTACGCTGATGATCCAATCAACGATTTTGGAAAAATTGTGAACGATTCGCACTATGAGCGGCTTTCTGCGCTGCTTCCGAGATCTGAAGCCGTCACTAAAATCGGAGAGGATGATCCCGCAATCCGACATCTTGCGCCCCGCATTTTGCCTTCGGCTGATTGGTCAGATGAAGCAATGCAGGATGAAATTTTCGGGCCCGTTCTGCCCGTTTTAGGATTTAAAAACGAATCCGACCTCATTCCCAAATTGCGCGAACTGTCGTCACCGCTGGCGATGTATGTTTTCTCGCGAGATCAGGAATTTTGCGAAACCATAATCAATTCGATTCGTTCGGGGTCGGTTTGTATCAATGACCTGACGAAACAGTCCTCGAACTTGGACCTCCCATTCGGTGGCGTCGGTTCAAGTGGAATGGGTCGCTATCGCGGCAAATTCGGGTTTGAGGCATTCACTTATCAGCGCCCTGTGACGCGGCGCTATTTCGTAAAAGACTTCTTCGCAACGCATCCGCCCTATGGGAATAAATTGGAGAAAATGCGCAAGTTCTTGAAATGAATTAACCTCCGCAAAGTCCGCAGGGCTGACCTTCATTTGCGGTCGCCATCCGTCCACGTTTGGTCTTTTGAAACATACGACAGGTTCCGTTGTGACGACTGTTGGAAGAGGTGTTGAGCCAAAAGAGCGCCGCTTTTTTACCACCCGCATTTCCGCCGAGAACTTTTTCCTGAATCGTAGCAAACTTAACAGCGAACTCTTTCTCAACCGCGCGATTCGTTGGGGAAAGCGCGCGGAATTTCCACGGCGACATAACGTTAGGCATGCCCCAAAGGCCTTTGCGTTGCAGTCCTGCCGTTTTCTGTGCGGTGGCGTATTCCTCATAGTCCGGCAAATATTTGGTGTAATGCCAGGCGAATCCAGACTTCACCATTTCCAAATTCAGATTGTGTCCGTCTTAATCAAAAATGGTTCCCACCCAACGATTGTAGGCGTCTACGGATTTGATTTGAATTCGCACCGTTTTTTTGAAAGCGAGATCGGAAAGTCCTCGTTTCGCATTTGCTCCAAATTGCTGACCGCCTTCGGGGGCATCGACGCCGTGAAGTCGGAAGGTGAGGCGACGTTTCGCCGCCGTAAGAATATCGAGCGTGTCACCGTCTTTGATCCCTATTACTTTTCCAGTTATGACACCGGTTAAATACTGATCGAGGAATTCGCGATCGCGATCAGAAAGATCGGACAACTTTTTCGAAACGGGCTTCACGCCTGATTCCGTAACTTCGGCAATCACGATCGCAGGATCGGCTTTCCCACCTTCTTCGATTTCAGTAATTTTCCCAAGAATCGATTCGCCGCCGTTCAGTGTCCACGTCACTTCGGGTGAAGGCAGCGTATGGGTTTTCGGAGCCAAATCATCTTTGCCTGTTTCCGCCAACACGACCGCAAAAGCAGACATGGCGGTGACAAGGGCAATGAGCTTGGTCGAACGCATTGGCTCACCCAAGAACAGGCGTTCACTCAATGCAATTCAAGATTGCCTAAATATTTCAAAATATTGACAATTAACATGTTCAAATGAACTGTCTTAACGGATTTGTTGGGCAAAATAGGAATCCGGCAATCGCCAGCTCATGATCATGCCGAGGCCATCAGACCACGCCATGCCGTGTTCGGTGTGATGAGGAAACGGGATCAGATTGATGATCGCTCCAAGCAGCGCGGCGGCTGAAAAGCTCTGAGCTGCAATGATTCCAATGTGGTCGGACTGTGAGAGCATTTCGTTTTTTCCCAGCGCGATTGCGAGGAGAAGGACCGCTGCAATTTCGATTCCCGGGCCTGCGGCATAAATCAGAAAATTTTTCATCTGCGGCTGAATGAGATCGGCCGCTCGGGTTCGGGCGAAGCCGGAAAGCGGAATGGTTCGGAACTCGACTTTCATGCCGAATATAGTTTTCGTGGCACGGACTTTTCCTGAGCCGATTGCCATCATCAGTACTTCCCAGCCGAGCCATTTTGCCATAAGGGCGTGGCCAAATTCATGAATGATCAGCAGGATCGGCCATGAAATGAGGAAGAAGATGATGCTCAGTTTACGCGGTTCGAAATCAGAGAAGATCGCAGCCAGGATCATCGCTCCAAAAATAGCGACGAGAATCCAGACGAAGGTTTTCTCGCCTTTGGTATCGGGCCTTTTGTCAGGCGGGCCATCTTTGAATCCCCAATCAAACATGGCTCAGAACGTAGCACTAACGCTCGTCAGATTCCCAAAAAATCGAGCAGTTGGGTAAATTCTTACGGAGTATCGCAATGGCATCGGCAGTGGTGTTAGTTCGCTGTAAGTAGAGTGTTTTGAGCGATTTCATTTTTGCCAACTGAGCGAGTGAGTCATCGGTGATTCGGGTGTCATGAAGCCACAGTTTGTCCAAATCAAATCGATTGGCGAGCCAGGCGATTCCATCGTCGTCGACATTCGTTTGCGCCAGATTCAACTCCTTCAGAGATTTTAGATTTTGAATTGCAGTGAGGCCCTTTGACGAAATCGCATTTCCTCGCAGCCCGAGGTACTGGAGATTTTTCAGTTCAGAAAGGTGAGCCAATCCGGCATCTGTGATTCCGGTTTCCCCTGCAGGTAGATGTGTCAGCGAACGCATTTCGCCAATAATACGGGCGCCGTCATCACCGATCTTGGTTTGATATAGGTTCAACCATTCAATCCCCGGGTGGCTCGATGACATTTCGCCAAGCGTAATTAAATAGAGTTCACCATTTTCCAGCGAAAAATCGGTCAGCTTGGGATCGTATTGCGGAGGAGTCTTTCGGGGGCCTGCGGTTGAGATGTCAAAACGAACGAACCCTATTGATTCATCGAACGTACCCTGTTGGATCGTGAAATCGTTTTGCTTCGGGTTGGCGAAATGTGGATCGACTGAAATACTGTTTTGCTCGATGCCGCGGGGACGCTGTTCGGCCAGAAAGTCGGAAGCCCATAGTGGATTGACTGTGTTCCAGTAGAGGTTGAAATCGGCATTGGTTTGATCCAGCCGCATCGGTGGCATCTGCTTCGCTCCGTGTTTGATCCATTGTTTTTCATGCTCAAAAAGCACCGGCAGGCGAGGGTGGGTTGAGACAAATAAATTGTGTTTCACAACGGAGTTTTCCACCGGACCGCCGATAACCAAAAAGCCGCGTTGGTGCTGTGTTGCTGTGCCGTCGAGCGTTTTCGTGCGCAATCCGTAGATGATATTATTCAAAATATCGCATCTGCCTTTCCACAAAATTCCCTCGCCAGCGCAACGGGTAATCAAGTTGTGATCGATGGTGACTTCGTGTTGATCGTCGTCGATTCGGATCGTGCCGTTCATGTTTGCGCTCACGATGTCATGGATGAAATTGTGGTGAATTCGATTCCCTGTGCCAGTTCCTGAAACGTAAATCGCGTTTCCATCGGCCATGAGTTCCATCGCGTGATGAATGTCATTCCAGCCAATGTTGTTGAAGCGGCCGTGCATCAGCGGTTCACGTGAATGCCACGAGCGGTCACGGCCTTCGAGATGAAGGATCACTTCGTCCATCCGCGCCGTTTTGCTGGATTCTTTGGTGCCGCTGACGCTCAACTGAGTCCTTCCGGAAACCGTAATGGCATTGTGAGGGACGTGGTGAATATGATTGTGAATGATCCTATTTCGTCCGCTTTGCCACGCAAAAATCCCCGGCGAATGCCACCAGTATTCGCCGATGTGATGAATGTTGTTGTCGGCGATCAGATTCTCCCTATTCACATCTTTGTAGCCCATTCCGTAGCCGGCAAGAACAATGCCCGCGCCGCCCAGCGCTGAGAATTCACACTGCTGAACGACATTTTTTCGACAGTGAAAATCCATCCGCAAGCCCGTGGCTCCTGCATTCACAAAGCGGCAATTCTCGATGCGACAGGCTTCCGCGTAGCGCAGGCGAACCATCGCGGCAGCCTCGTCGTGCATTTCCCAATCATGCTGCAGTCCCCGACCTTGCTTGTTTCGTTTCCAGCCGAAGGCATTGGCGCGTGCAAAAGTGATCCCGCGAATCGTGATCCCGCGTGCAGGATGATCCACGAAATCGCTTTCGTTGGGATTACCTTCGATTCGAATTAGTTCGGTAAGCAGCGGGATTTCGACGCGTAAACCCGGCGGTTTTCCGTCGGGAGTTTTCAAATATAGGGTTCGGTCGGATCGATCAAAAGCCCATTCGCCTGGTTCGTCGATCACGTCGAGAGTATTCTCAATCCAAAGCGTTCCTTCGGGAAAATGCCCAAAGGCGGGTGGTGTCATTGGATAGGTTCCAGGGACGTTCGACCATGCCAAACCTGATTCCCGATTCAGCGAGCTGATCGGCAAGATGTGGCAGACCCACGGGTATTTTGGAATGACCCGGAGGTCACCCGATTTGATATCGCCGATGTCTTCAAGAAGGGCGGGGGGGAGGTAAACGTGCTTTTCATCAATGGCATGGCGGAGATGTCCTGCCGGGGCGGCGGTTGGTTTTGCCAACTGTCGGTAGCCCTTTGATCGAGCGCGGGTAAGGGACTTTCCATCAAAAAAGACCGAGCGAATTTCTGGGAAATTGGCAGGAACGATCGTTTTCCAGATTCCGTCGAGGTTCGGAACTTGGCTCCAGTTTTTCGATGGGATTGGTTGAGAGCCAACTATAAACGTTGGTTTTTCTCCTGTGGCTTCAATTGTGATGCCGCTGTCTTTTTGGTTCAAAACCAATGTTTTCGCAAGCCGATGAATCCCCGGTTCAAGTCGAACGATATCCGGTTTCTTGGCGAGAGCGTCGCTGATGGATTCGCCGAGTTTTACCACTATAATTTTCTCTTCCGCTGGCAGCAGCGAAATTAAAAAAATGAAAGTGATGACGAATCGAAGAAACACATCTCCAAAAACGGGCTCGTCGTGGTCTTTTGCAAATGCCAGATTGTGGTAGCTGGATGAGGGGATCTGCTGTTGAATTTTCAGCATAAAAACGGCAGCAATATATGACCTGCGATACCGCCTGCCAAAACCCCATCTAATCGCGACAACGTTTTTCTAAGTTTTTACGAGTTATCCCTGACGCGATTTGGTAGGGTTCGTTCATGCTCAGTGTCGAATGACTCAACTCACGGCCTTATTATTTAAACTCCAGCTCGACTCCGTTCGACTATTTGTGGGGCGGTGTGTGATTTCTTTTCGGTGATGATGACTATGAACAGTTCGGCCCTGAGCCATTGAATTTGGGCGTTCGGCTGTCAGTTTCGGTGGAGGCAGAAGTCTGTGATGCGCCGGTTGATTTTGAGCTCGAGACCGTTTCAGGCCGCTCTGAAGTCTGGCTCTACAATCGCTTCAGACTTGATCCACGAGGCAACATCCAGAATCCGCATCCAGCACAAGAAACCTATCGTTACAGCACGGATGACAATCGAATTGGCATTCCATTTCAGCTTTTTAATCTGAATACGCTGCAGGTTTTTACCCAACTTTCTGATCTGTCACGTCGCGAACGGGATCGGCTAATGCGGACGGTCCCTCAAACTACCGGTCGATTAGATATTCAGTTCGAGTTTGTTTTTCAGCCGGATCATCTGGGTGCTGATTCTTCTTCACTGTCAGGGTTTGCGCTGCCGAATCCTTTTCTCGTTCAAGAAGTGAGGCATCCAGGTCGGACTTTGTTTGTCGATCAACCTCCTAATGCTTGGGGATCTGAGTCTTTTGTTCGAGGGGAATTCGAAATCAATGCGGACTGGAATGCCGGTGGCGAGGAGCTTGAAGTGAATTGGTCGGGTGCTAATGTCAGTCTTCCGACAGGTCCGAATCGCTACAATCGCACGGCGAAATTTCCCGGAGACAAGATTTT
>CALAHF010000006.1 GCA_937891465.1 uncultured Verrucomicrobiales bacterium
TTCAAGGATTTTTTACCGGGGCGTCGGTCCGGCCGGGTTTGAGGGGGTCCAAATCACTTCGGGGTCGCTTCGCCGTGGGGATAGCGGTAATCGGCTTTGTCGTCTGTCGAAACTTTGCGGGTTGTGGCGTCGGCGATATGGTAGAGAAAAAGTTTTCCTCCTGCCTGAAACACAATTTCACTGGCGTCTTTGGTCCAGCGCGGGTAGGCAAACCAAACACGTTTCCCTTCTTCATTGGCGAAGGGTTTGAGGTTTGTCATGGCCCGTTTTTCTTTATCAAAATCAGCGAGGTAGAGCGTGCGCCCGGATACGGATTGTTTGAACCCTTTTTGATATTCGAAACAGACTTTTGTCTCGTCGGGGGAAAGACTGACGCGCGCAAGCACCCCGGTTTTATCGAGCGGACATTGAATGCGTTCAAATTTTGGCTCGCCGCCGGGATTGGGAGTCATCAAATAATAACCACGCTTCCGCTTTGGTGGTGTCGAGCCAACGAGAATCCGGCCATCCATCAGGCCTGTGAAAGCCCACGTGTGATACGAATTTTCAGTGAGGGCAATTTCTTCGCCCGGCTTTCCGCCGATTTTTCCGGCCATGACCTGATAGCCGCCCCGGGTCGGATGTTTGCGATTCCAGATCGGCGTGTTTTTTCCGTCGCGAGTCCACGTTTGGTTGAAATCGGTGTGAGTGCCGTCGGTCAGCTGGTGCAATCCCGTGCCATCAACGTTGATGATGTGAATCGCGGTTTTCCATTTGCTGACGTCTTTATCGTTCACCAAGCGACGGAAAAAAACGAGTTTGTCCTCCGTTTTCGACCACGAAGGTTTGAAATCCCAATGTCCTTTAGTGAGCGGTTCTTCTTCAGGGGTCCCGAGGATATTGACGTGGATTTGGCCGTTTTTGTAATATGACGAGCGGTGACCTTTTTCCTGAGCAAAAGCAGTGTTGGACAGGGCGATTAGAAGGGAGAAATAGAGGGGGATTTTCATATCGGTAAGTTGAGTTTTCTACAAACGCGTTCCGTTTGCTTTGGCCCACGGAGTGAAGGCTCCCATGGCATGTTGTTTGATTTTTCGCTTCCAAATCTTCTTTCCGCAAAAGGCGTAGAGGATGTCGCCGTCTTTTCCGCCGATGGCGACTCCGGTCACGCGGCTTTGATCTGGAACGGGAAGAATCACCTGAGTCGGGCCATCATCGGCGCTGATCTGAATGCCGCTGCGAGTCGCGACGAACTGGCGCCCTTCAATCGAATAGCAGAGCGATTCCGCGCCGGCGTCGTCGTCCCAATCGGCCACGTGGAGATGGAAGAAACGCTCTTTGTTCGAAAGCGAGCCATTGTCGTTGATTTGGTAGGAATAGACCCATTTCGAATGGCCTTCTGCGACAGAAAGCAGCCACTGATCAGGGCGATAGGTCATGCCGGTGGCGAATTTGATCCCCGAATCGACCTGCGTTTTCTTCCCGTCTTTGATGAACCAAACTGAACCCGGACCGTGGGCTTTGGCTCCATTCGTCGTGACAAAAAGTGAACCGTCAGGCGTCGCCAAAATCGAATGACCGAGGATGTCTTCCATGATAACGCTGCCTTTTCCTGTCTCGTCGTATTTCATCAGCTTGCCGGATTTTTCTGAAATCGTGTAGACCGACCCATCTGCCCCGACTGTGACGCAATGGGCTTGTCCGGCATCGGTGACGAATTCACTCACTGCGCCAGCGGCGTCGATTCGGTGAATTTTGTTGGCGGATGTGTCAGCGAAAAAGACATCGCCCTGTTCGTTGCAGGCTGGGCCACGAGTGCTTTTGAATCCCTCAGCAACGAGTTCCCAACCTTCTCCGGGAATCAGAATTTCCTGGGCGCGAGGAGCGCTCGGGCCGGCTTGAACGCGCTCCGGCCAGCCTTTCCAAAGATACGCCATCGCCTCCCGATAATTTTCCATGTAGCCCGCAACGTGTCGCCCATCGATCACGCGAAATTGATAATCATAGCCGGAAAATTTCAGCGCCTTGTCCATTTGCAGATCGAGCAAATACCAATCACCCGCACAATTTTCCATGTCCCGCGTCGCCGTCGTGTGGAACGAGCGAATCGGCTTGGCCTCGAATTTCCGGACCATCGTCGGGAACTCGTGGCCTCCGCGAAACGCGACAAAACTTCCGCTGGCACAATAGACGCGGCTGAACGCATCGGGACGATTCCACGCCGCCACCCAGGCGGCGATCCCACCGCTGCTGCCGCCCGACATTGAGCGATCATTGCCGTCCTGAGACAAATTCAGATCAAACTCTTTCGCGACAAACGGCAGCAATTCTTCGACTAAAAACCGGACGTTGTTATCGTTTACGGCGTCGTATTCGAAATCACGATTTCGTCGACCAATGGTCCCTTCCATCGGCGCGGGCACCTGCCCTGGACGAACAAAAACACCAACCGTCACCGGCATTTCCCCGGTCGCGATCATCGTTTCCATGAGCTGTTTTTCGCGGGGGTTGTAGCCGTCTGTTTTTACGTAAACGCAGGCAGGTTTTGCGCCATCGTACTGCGCCGGAATAAAAACGGTGACTTCCCGTTCAGTCCCAGGGAAAATTTTGCTCTGATTGAAGTGCGTTTTCTCAATCCGGCCCTCTAGAATATCTTCCGGCTTGATTTCGGGCCCTTCGTAAACCGGAATTTCCGCAGCGTCTGTCAAAGGAAGCGGGCTGCCCGCCATCGGTTTGATGAACCAGTGAAGATGCGGGTCGCCGGGTTTGTTGATCCAAATATCGATCTTGGCTCCGGCCTCTTTTTTACCTCCAAAATGGTCCAGTCCCTGAAGCGGCGCATGTTTCGGCGAAATGGTGTAACTGCCGTTTTCCTGTTTTTTCAGCGCCCACAGTTGCCACGGCTTCCCGGCGTCTGTTTCAAGCACCGCTTGGGTCCCGTTTTTCTCACCGCCTTGCGATGCCGCGAGCACCAGCGAGGAATCGGCGTCCGGTTTGATCGAAAAATAGTCTTCCTCTTTCGGAATCACGACCCACTTCTGATTCGCCCCGCCGGTCGGTTTTCCGATGCTGACAACTGTGCTGTCATCCGTCGCTTCCAGGACAAATCCCGGGCCGCTGACCGGAGTGATCGAGTAGTGCCCCCAATCTTCTGCCCGGGAAATTGTGGCGTTGGCGAATGATAGAAGAGCGACGAGGGGAATTGTTCTTTGAAAGTGAAATGGCATAGGAGAGGGGTGTTTTCAGGGCAATGTAGCGTGTCTTTCGTGCCTACTCTGTTGGTTCGAGAAAAGATGTGGAATGCAAATAGCGACATTCTACTGATTGAAATTTATCATTCCCCTCCGTTGCCGGGAGCTCTTCAAAAACTCTTCGAGACTTTCCTGACTGTAGCCGCGGATATTTCGATAGGACTCCGGGACGCCGTGAAGTTTTAAATCAAAAGTGGGAGTCGGTTTTACAAACCACGGCCCTTGCTGGCCTGCGTAAACGACCGTGCCTGTTTGGTCAATGACATAGAGTCGGGCTGGCCATGCTGACCACTGAACTGCTTGCAAGTCATCCATTGAGTCGACCAATACTGGGAATTTAATTTTCTGTTCAGATGCGAATTTTAACGCTGCTCCGACTCTTTCATGAAAACTCTTTGGATCTGGGATCGAAAATTCTCGACCAACCGTCTTCGCCAAGAAGCCATCGGAGGGGTGGGCTTCGCGTATGTAAACGAGAGCAAACTGAAAATCGTTCCCGTAAGTTTTGTGAAGCGAGTTTATGAGCGGAGCTGACTTTTGAGAGCAAAGGCAGGAATAGCTGGCGAAAATAAGCACGACTGGTTTCACGGCGCACAAGTCGGAAAGGAAGACTGGTTTCCCCGAATGTGCGTCGGCCAACAGAGTTTCTGGCGCCTTGGTTCCCAATTTAGGGGCTTTGTCCAGCCTGGCATTCACCATATCGTTGACATGAGCCCCGTCTGCGATGGTTTTGCCAGCCCACTGGTCCGTTTTCTTGTCGATCGTTTGACTGTGAAGGGGGGGCACTGAAAACAGGAGAAGAGAAGCTGCTGAAACAAAATAGGTAATCTTCATAGGAATGCAGCAGCATTGGAGTCTGTGCGAAACTTGAACCCCGTTTTTTGAGCTAAGTTGCGGTGAATTTCACCCGACGTTCAGATTCGACAACGCCCCTCCAATAAACCATACGATCGAGCATTCAACTGACCTTCTCAAACTCGCAAAACGTGCCCTGTTAGTTCGTTGGTGCAGAATTAGTTCTGCATCGCTTTCGCCAAGGTCGATGAAAGATCTTCGACCGCGTATGGTTTCGGCAAAACGCCGGCCCAACCATCGTTGGTGAGCAATTCTTCCGCGTCGTCGTCGAAATATCCGCTGGTCGCAATGACGCGGGCGTGATCGTCGAATTTCCGAATTTCGGCCATGACTTCTTTTCCGCTGAGCCCGCCAGGCAAGGTCATGTCCAGGAGCACGGCGACTGACTGATAGGAATTCGCTTATTCAAGGATTTTTTACCGGGGCGTCGGTCCGGCCGGGTTTGAGGGGGTCCAACTGATAACTGATAGGAATTCGCTTATTCAAGGATTTTTTACCGGGGCGTCGGTCCGGCCGGGTTTGAGGGGGTCCAGTCATTGAGTTCATGATCTCCGATAAAGATGGAAGGGTGCTTGGTTGTGATATT
>CALAHF010000007.1 GCA_937891465.1 uncultured Verrucomicrobiales bacterium
TGAGATATCGCCTACTCCAGCACTCACCCGAATATTTCCCTGATGATGACCATCCGCGTCCCAACCACCGTGGCCGAGTTGAGAATAATTTCGCTGTGCGTAGTAGTGAAGACCGCGTCCCGCGAGCACCTCGACAATTCCGCCGGAATTCACCGTGATGTTACCTTCTCTGTTTCCGACTAAATCCATGTCGGCAGTCGGAGTGATTTTTCCGTCACCCCAGACCGTCGTATCAGGTGTGTTTCCCGGATCAGTCTGATACCCGTGAAATCCCTGGTTCTGGTAACCGCCATGCCCAACTTGAGCATAAGACTGCTCGTAAGCACCTCCATGCACGCGAACGTCGCCTGCCACATTCACGATGATCTCTCCAAAGTT
The DNA here is from genome assembly GCA_937891465.1 of uncultured Verrucomicrobiales bacterium. Classification (GTDB taxonomy): domain Bacteria; phylum Verrucomicrobiota; class Verrucomicrobiia; order Verrucomicrobiales; family DEV007; genus JABDJT01. Next base: position 379 of record CALAHF010000007.1, read on the forward strand.
ACCGGTGGTATTCCGGCCGCCGCGACCACCAAACATTCCGCCGTTTCCGAGCTGGACAAATCCACGTCTGCCTTCGCCTTCTGAATACGTGTAATTGGCATGCACCTTGTCTGGATTGAGCCGATCGTTGAGCGCAGCGCGGAGCACCTGTGTCGTTCCCGTGTTGAAATCGCCATCGGAATCGGAATCGGCAGTCGCCGTATTGATTCCCTCAATGATGATTCGCCCCGTGTCGTAGGCAATCTGGCCTACACGGACACCGGACTCGTTCACGAGCAGACCCGTGGTCGGGCTGTTCGTGTCGGTCGCACCAAAGCGGTCAGTAATGACCTGCCGATTTCCGGAAACATCGCCTTCGATAATGATCGAAACAGAGCCCGGCTTAATTCCTCCATGGCCGAGATACGCCTGGTTGGCGCGAAGCGCAGAATCAGATTCGTAAGTCGTCTCGTCGTCGATTGCGACAACCGCACCTCCGTTGTCGTTCGTGTAAGAGTAATCCACATTTCGGTCAAAACTGTTGTCATCGGCCCGAATCCGATCCCAAATCGTCACCTCACCCGTCGTGTAGTCGACCGTGCCATATTGGATTGTTCCTGCTGCGTTCGTGATTTTTCCGTCGGCAGCGTAGTCGCCGACATCCGGATCATCAGAGTCAATCCGAATTGAACCCGCCACAATATCTCCGATGTGGGGATCGGTAGCATCACCTGCGGCTGCTCCGTTTCTGCCGTGGAAAAGCTGGAACGTCCGTTGCTTCATGGTGGCTTCCTGCAGAGCCGTAAAGGAATGAACCTTGCCGACGGCGTTGATGCGCGTTCCATTCGCATTGATATTTTGAACCCCTTCAACGGTTACGCCGATGAAATTATTTACTTCCATCAATTCCGTCCCCGAATTGTTGCCGAGCATGAGAAGGTTGCCTCCATTGCCAACATTGATCGTAATATCCCCATCGATATCTCCATCAAGGTTGTAACCGCCGTTTCCGATCATGGCGAAAGAATCCTGGCCTCTTGCCCATTCTGTCCGACTCCGGCCATTCACGTCACCCCCGACGCCATTCTGGTTGAATTCCATGACACCAACGTTATTGGCATCCATAATCAAGTCACCGGCAGCATAGACATCGATGTCCGCGCCGTGGATATCCCAATCAGCGCCGTCTTCCCATCCGCCCATTCCAAGCTGGATGTGGCCGCGCTCACGACCGCCCGTGGTGAATCGAATCGCACCGACGTCGTCTCCGCCGCCATCAAAAACACCATTGGCCCCGGCACCGGCTCCGACCATAATTGTGTTGTTTAAGGAAAAATCGAGCTGACTTCCACCTCCGAAATTGTCTCCGCCATGACCAAGCTGCGCCCAGGTCCGGTCGACATCGTAAGTCGTTCCGCGGTTGGCGATTTGCGGACGAGTGTCCGCGTCCACGACATTGCCCCCGGCGATGCCGACGAATCGATTCACTTCTTCATTCGTAACATTCAAGCGAAGCAGTTCTGACGTCAATGTAGCGGCGTCTGTAGGCATTGCTTTCCTTACGGTGAATTCGATGTTGTCACGCGCGCCGACTGCAATATTCGACTGTCCATCACCCGCGATGACTCCCTGAGCGGTGTATCCTCCGTGACCAAGCTGTGCCTGACTTTCGAAAGCGCGGCCTGAGCGGAAAATGATATCTCCATCGGTCGCTCCGGCTCCGAGCCCGGCGGTCGCCGTAATATTCCCCTGAAATCCTGCGGCATCGGTCCGCGCGTCATAGCCTCCATGACCCAGCTGGGCGTAAGTGCGACCATAACCCCACGTCCGGCGGGAGCGTTTCTCTTCACCACCAATAAACATGATCGAGCCCTTCTCGGCCGTCACCGTAATGTCACCGGACATTCCGACCGGCTGAAAATTGGTATCATTTGCACGAAAGTTGTGACCGCCGTGACCGATCTGTCCGGATCCGCTCTCGCTGTTACCAGCGCGAACTTCAACACCCACATTGCGAACAATGGCGTTGGTTGGATCGTAAGGATCAAATCCAGGTCCAAGGTCCTCGACCCAATTACCTGCATTGTCATAACCCATGTTGTCGCGAACTTCGACGGTTCCACCGGCAAAAACAGTAATATCACCAGACATATTTTGCTGGGGAGCGCCCGCGTTTAAAACCGCCAGCCCTGTTGCGCCCGTCGTGAAAGTTCCACCTCCTGCCGGATCATCACGATGGTAACCACCGTGACCGATGTGAACATCTGAGAACTGATATTCCACCGAGGTATTCGCCTGCGTATGGACCGCATCAGCCGCTGTAATTGCGCCCGCATTGATGTCACCATTTCGAGGCAACAAATTGTATCCCAAAAGTCGAACAGCACCGGTTTCAGCACGCACAACGATATCGCCGCTTGCAGTCTGATCATAAATCGTCCGTCGGTTTCCCTCATAAAAACCACCGTGACCAATCGAACCTGAAGTTCGGGAGCCCCGCCCGCTTCGGATTTGAATACCGGAACCTGCTTTGCCTCGTCCTTCAGTTCCATCCAGCGCACCATTTGCAATCACTGTGATATCACCGTGATGGCTACCGAAGTTATCTTCGCCGCCGTGACCAATTTTCGCATAACGGGCAGCGTCTCCATCTTCACCCGACAAATCCGTGTATCCCGCAGTCGTCTCAAAATTATCCTGCCCCATGACAAGAATATCATCCCCGGCCTCAACATAAATATCACCATTGACGCGAGCATTGATCTCCTGCCCGTCACTCAGCGTGATTCCACTTCCCGTTTCCGGAATGTAATTTGTCCGCCATGACGAACCAAAATACATCCGATTGTTGTCACCGGGATTCATCTGGAAACCGTCCCGGGTAATGATGTTCGAAGTATCCATCCCATTGGCGTTTCGTGCACGCTCGCGGCCTTCCGCCGCCGTTCCGCCGTGACCAATTTGCGCATTGTTATGAGCCTGATCACCCACCAACACTTGCACCCGCCCACTTGCCTGAACCGTGATATCCCCCGTCGTTCCATGTCCAGCGCCCAAAAATGAGCCACCAGCTACCTGAGTCCCACCCAGAAGATTGATGTAATCTTTCCCCGCAACATTGTTTGCCGCATTCGCATACCACTCATTCACATCTCCATTCACAACACTTGCCGCAAGCACAGTGTTATCACTGGAACGACTATAACCAGCCTCATAACCAGTGTCTCGAAACCCAAGTTGCACCCACCGGTTTTGTCCGCCATTTCCCGCATCAAGAAGAACATCGTGTCCCGCTACATTCGTAGCACCAAAACGACTGCCTACTTCGATTCCAGTGGTTATATTGTTATTTCCGCCGCCACCATTGGCATTGAAGTTTCCAATGTAAACAGAGCCATCTCCCAGGCCAGCCGCGTCGTTTCCTGCATTTCCATCATTCATTGTGTCCAGCACATCCTGGAAATTGAACGAAAATCCGGGTGCCGCCCCACTATTCAACGTAGCAGTTCCCGAAAGTGGACTGACAATACCTGTGGAACCGTCCCACCCTGCCGCAATGTTGATTCCACCAGAACCTGCACTTCGAACATCGTCTCGGATCGTCACATTGCCCTGTGCAAGCAACGTTAAGGTTCCCCCGATTGTACCAGCCGTGTCCTGATACCACTCGACCGGATTAATCACGGCAATATGCCCCGCGTCACCGCCACCGATGTTTGTGGAGATCACGACATTGTTTCCAGCATCAAGCAAATTCGACAAAGCCACATTATCAATGTTGGGAGCTGCGCCACCCGCTTGAATTCTCACGTTGGTCGGATCAAATAATACAATTCCCGCCAGGCCATTCTGTGCCGTCACATCGACCATCCCGTTGAAACCAAGTGAGTCTTTACCTGAAATTTCAACCGAACCACCGCGACCGCCAATTCCACCGATTGCAGAAACATCTCCGTCAAAAAGAGTATCTTCATCCGACCAAACGACGGCCAGGCCTCCACGCCCTCCAGTGCCACCAGCATCCGAGGAAATATGCGCTCCTGAAACAACCGTAGTTCGCAACGCATTCCGCATGCTCGGATCGCCGCCTTGAAATCCACCACCCAGGAAAATCCGGCCACCGCTCGAATTTCCATCTGCGCTGATCACGGCAGTCTCTCCAATAGAAACTTCAATTCCCGTGCTCTTAATCATTCCACCGGCTACTCCGGCACCGTCTGATGAAATCGCTCCAGCGATACTAACGTTGCCGTCAGTTGATCTCGTCCCGACAAATCCACCCGTCGTTGCACCACTTGAAGAAAGTCCACCGGTCGACCCGATGTTAACCCCGTTCGCACCGCTCAGGTTCACGCGTCCGCCACTGCCGTTGAGGCCAGCGGAAGTCATCAATCCGTTCGCATTCACAACACCACTACTCCGAACCGAAATATTTCCGCCGGATCCTCCCGATGCGTCCAATGTTGAATCCGCTCCAAATTCCATATCAGCACCGACCACAGAAATCGTGCCACCTCGAGTCGTTCCCGTCGCACTGACCAGTCCATCAACTGAAATCAGCCCACCCGGTGCTCCTGCCAAATTGACGGTTCCTCCACGCCCGGAAGATCCATTTGCACTGATGTTCGCACCCGCGCTGACATTCAGTAGCTGAGTCGCATTTTGCCCCATTGCGCTTCCAACCGTGATCGTTCCGCCGTTCCGGCCGTTCGCCAGAACATTGCCGCTCACTTCAATATCTTCGCCGTAAACTTCGATGGTCCCGCCATCACCGTTTCCAACACCGCTTGCGTCAATCGTTCCACCAAGACGCGATTTAGCCGCTTCGATCAGAATCCGTCCACCGCCGCCGCCGGGAATGGTCGCTTTGATCGTTCCAGAATTCTGAATCATGCCCTGACCCGCGCGCAGAAAAACACTGCCGCCGCTCCGACTGACTCCCGTGGCACGAATCGAACCACTGTTGTTAATCGCCAATGCAAACGCATTGCCATGAGCTTTCAATTCAACGGCTGCCGCTGAAATGGAACCGCTGTTATCGATCATACTTCCGGACGTTCCCGCTCTGACGAAAACCCGCTCGCCGTTTGCATCCGGATTTGCCGCGATCAAAACCTCACTGCCAGCCCCCGTGCCAACCAAACCGTTCGCGGCTTTGATCGTGCCCGTGTTCTCAACCGTTTTACCGATCAGAAACACATCTCCCCCGATGGCATTGATCC
>CALAHF010000008.1 GCA_937891465.1 uncultured Verrucomicrobiales bacterium
TGCATGCGGTCGAGCCTATTATTTTCTATCTCCTTGTTAACGATTTCGAATTTATCGATATCAGCAAAAGACGCTCCTCCTGAAGCTTCCTCGATGAAGGAAGCGCTGGAGAAGATCGAGACCTTTAAGAAAAAGACTGCTTCGTTCGATAAGTCCACAACCGCGGAACAGGTGAAACAATTGCTTGGTGAACCGCTTCGAAAGGGAGCTCGCTATTGGGTCGACACGAACACTTACTGGACCTATTTCGAGTATTTAGATGATTCGAATTATGCCGCGTTTGAAATTGTTTTCTCTGTGAAGTCAACGATGGGGGCCATTCAAGAATGGCACCTACAGAACCGAGATCACAAAGGTAAAGCGGTCAGAATTTACTGAAAAGGGGCTGGAAACCATCACTGGAATTCTCCTTGAAGAACCTGAAGGGGAGAAAGGACCTCAGTATTTCAAGTTTGAAACAGAACTGCATGGAAGAAAATCGCCCGTGCATGCCTCGGTTGCAGACCTGACCCGGATCAAAGGAGAACCAAAGAAAGGTGCAAAAGTCGTCATCAAACAACGACGAATTTTCTCTGGAGCCTCTAATTTTTGGTATGAGGGAAAGTTTCAACTAAACTTGGAGTCGATCGAATTTTTTCTGACCCACAAATTCCAAATCAGTGACGTAGCTGAGCAAAGTTCAACCACCTGACACCTCAGGATTCAAGTAACGCTCCAGTAAGATCTTGCTGCACAAATCAACCTTCTCCTTGTTCTTAACTTGCTTGATAAGGCGATGGTAGCTGTAGAGCACTTTGAACAAATGCCCTGCTGCAATCCAGTAGCCGTTGGGGTTGTTTTTCATATTCCACATCCGCTTCCATTGATTCTGATTTGAGGTATCGTTCCAAAACCCCTGATCCATCAATGCTTCGAGACTGGCACGCCCTTTCTTTCCATCGGCTTTGGATTCGGGCGGAATTTCTGGAACGTCTTCAGTGATGTGGACACGATGCCCGAGAAAACCGGACTGAGCCAAGTCAGTAAACCCCATCAGCTCGAGATTCAGCAACGCTTCCGCATGGGTCATCATGTGGGTGAAATTCGGACGCAGCACGTCAGCATGTCCTAGAACCGGTTCAAACCGGCCGACACTGTCAAATGTCGCGTCGATCATTTCCTGAGAATCCTCATACGGTTTCGCAGAGGGTTTCATCTCCGGCTTCTTCTTACTGATCTGTCGGCTCAGGCCGCATAACTTATTCACCAGCGTCGGCTGAGCCATGTGAGGAACGTCCTTCAAAGCCCGGATCGACAACGATGCAAAAATGACGGCGTGACCGTGCGCCCGCAACCCACCTTCGATCGCTGGCTCAAGCGCTTTCGCAATCGATTGAATGGATTCCTCTTTAACAGGTTCCTCCGGCAGCGGCACGAATTGATCTCCCCGAATTTTAATCGCGGTATCCAACTGCTTTTTAATTCCTGCTACCGTTTCCGCTGGTAGCTGATTTTCTTTGCACAAATAATAGCCTGCCAAAATTCCCGCACCCCAGTGGGACTCAAACCAACCATTCGCCTTCGCCATTCCGGTCAGCCCTTTTTCAAGATACGATTCATCAAGCTCCACTCCGGCTGCTGCGGCGATGGGGCCGGGCAAGGCCAGCCCACCGATCAGGCTGGATGTCAGGGCCAGAAACTCGCTCCGATTCATGGGTGAAGGACTTGACTTCATATGCTCTGATTTTCGCCGATTTTGCAGAAAGAAAAAGCTACAACCCGAACACGATGGAGGGGCACCGGAAGCAATGCCTCGCACAATTTTCCACTTTTCCCCTCCCCCGAGTCGGGTTTAGCTCTCGTCTCTATGATTAAGTTTCGCGCCCTCGCCCTGCTCTTCGCATTTTCGTTGCCAGCCCATTTTTCAAAAGCAGATCAGCCCAACTTTGTCTTCATCCTCGCGGATGACTACGGGATCAAAGACGTCGGCATCGAAGGCAGCACGTTTTATGAAACTCCACACCTCGACAAGTTGGCTAAAAGCGGAATGCGCTTTACCCAGGGTTATGCAACGTGCCAGGTGTGCAGCCCGTCACGGGTCAGTATCATGACAGGGAAATATCCCGCGCGACATGGCGTGACGGATTGGATCGGCGCTGCGGCGGGGACGAAGTGGAATCGGAACGACAAGGTCCTTCCTTCCGAATACGTGCATGGACTTCCCGCCGAAGATACCACCCTTGCGGAAGCGATGAAAGCAGCCGGCTATCGCACGTTCTTCGCCGGAAAATGGCACATGGGAAATGACGTGGAGTTCTCCCCATTGCAGCACGGCTTTGATATCAACACCGGCGGTGGTCACAAAGGCTCGCCCTACAACGGTTTTTTCTCTCCTTTCAAAAACCCCCACATGGAGGAAGACGCTACCGGAAAGTCATTGCCGATTGAACTTGGCGAACGGACCGCGAAGTTCATCGAAGACAACAAAGACGGGCAGTTCTTTGCTTACCTTTCCTTCTATTCAGTCCACGGCCCGATTCAGACAACGGAAGATCTCTGGACCAAATATCAGAAGAAAGCCAAAGGCGGTGAAGGCACCGACGAGCGCTTTATTTTTGATCGGACCAAAGGCGTGCGTCAGGTGCAGGACAATCCGATTTACGCAGGCATGATTGAATCGATGGACGACGCGATTGGGATCGTGTTAGACAAACTGGATGCGCTCGGGCTGGCCGAAAACACCGTGGTCATCTTCACGTCAGACAACGGCGGAGTTTCATCCGGCGATGCCTTCTCGACATCGAACTTGCCTTATCGCGGTGGAAAAGGTCGCCAGTGGGAAGGTGGAATTCGTGAGCCATATTACGTTCGCGTTCCCGGCGTCACGAAAGCTGGATCGACCACCGAAGTCCCTGCCACGGGAACCGATTTTTACCCGACGATCCTCGAGCTTGCCGGCCTGCCACTGCAGCCGAAACAACACGTCGACGGAGTCAGTCTCGTTCCAGTTTTGAAGGGGGGCGACCTCCCCGAGCGCGACCTGTTCTGGCACTACCCGCACTACGGAAACCAAGGCGGCGAGCCGTCATCGATCATTCGTTCCGGTGACTGGAAGCTGATTCGTTATTACGAAGATGGCCGTGAGGAATTGTATCAGTTGAGCAAAGACATCGGTGAGCACAATGATTTGGCATCCGCCCAAGCTGATGAAGTGAAAGCCTTAAGCGCGAAACTCGATGCTTGGATCGCCGAGACCGGAGCAAAAATTCCGCAGCCGGATCCCCGTTTCGATGCTGTAAAAAAAGAACAGCAGCTCAAACAAGCAATCACGAAGTCGATGGAGAAACTTGAAAAGCAGCACTCCAATTTTCTCGATCCAAACTTCAAGCCAAACGCGACGTGGTGGGGAAGCAAGGTGACGAAAGATTGATCGATATCGAATCAGCAGAGTTCGTTCATCGAACATCCTCTATTGGATCACTTCAACACCTCCCCTCGAATTATGAAAATGCATTTATTCAGTGGCCTCGCTCTTTTGGCAATCTCACTCCCTGTCGAGGCCCAGGAGCCTGATGAAAATGGAGCGGTCAGCGTTTCGGGGCTGATCACTCCTCGTGATGACGACGGGGTCTATGTCGAAAATCCTGATGGCCAGTTTGAGGTCACTTGGACAAAAAACACCAAAGTCACTTTGGATGTGAACACTCGCCTGTTCGCCGGATTGGAAAAAGGCGTCCTGCGCTACAAAGTCGCGGCCTCGAAGGAAGTCATCGATTTCCCGATTCCTGCAGGGCCGGCCACGGGTATCGTCGTGAAACGGACCGGACAACATCTTGAAAAAGCTCTGAAAGAAGCCGCAGATGAAAGCTGGATCGAAGAACGCGGCCTGCAGGTTTACTTTGGGGAGGCTCCAAAATCCGAACAACTTCCTACCGACGCAGATCCCCGCTTCATCGGGATTTGGGACGGGTTGGCAAAACCGCGAACGCTTTCGATCGCGGGAAAACCATACGAAGTCTCATTGAAAAAAGGCGGACAGACAAACGCGCTGCTTTTCAATGTGATTGGCACGAAAGACTGCAAACCGTTTATCAATCGCGCTACGGTAATCGGGAAGAAGCAAGGCGACGTGATCATTGCCGACGAAATCCACGTGCTGCCGATCGGTGATCAGGCAGCGAATGACGATCCAAAATTGCGTCGCTACCTATTCATTGGCGACTCAATTTCGGGCAACTACGACAAGGGATTGCGCACGGCTTTGGAGGGTCAGTTTAACCTTCACCACCCTCCGACCAACTGCGGCCCCTCAGGTAAAGGCCGTGACAGCATCGTTGAATGGCTGGGCGGTTACCAACAAAAAGGGCGTCACTGGGACGTCATCAGTTTCAATTTTGGTCACTGGGACGCCGGCAGTGATAAAGCGACCTATCAGGAAAACCTCGAAGCCGTCATCGAGGAACTGGAGAAGACAAAAGCCAAACTGATCTGGGTGACGACTTGTCCGGTGCCACGGGGATTTCCAAAATCAGGTGGTCTTGATGAAAACGGACGAGCTCCGAAGCGCACCTCCGGCGTGATGGAAAACTTTCTAAATCCGTGGGCACTGGAGATCATGAAGCGCCATCCGGACATTTCGATTTGTGATCAGTGGCAGTTCGTAAAAGATCACGAGAACGATATCTACAAAGACTGGTGGACCACGTCAGACGTGCATTTCGGCGGCGAACAGGCAACTGCGTTGGGCGGCGTTTTGGCTGATCAAGTTTTAAAGATCATGGAAATGCCGACGGCACTTGCCAAATAAAAGGCGAGTCCGCGAGGTGCTGGATCAATTTCTCTATTCGCCGCCCTTCAACGTCGCGATCAAATATTCCATTGAGCTGGCGTGTTTCACGCCTTCGGCTTTAGGATAAACCAATTCGCATTTCACCCCGTTGGCAACGCAGTGTTCCTGCAACTTCACGCCGAAGTTTGAAGTATGCGTTGGGTCCTTCTGATCCTGTCCGAGTGCGGGCGGGACCGTGTAGATCAGATAAACCGGCGGGTCATCACTGCTGACTAATGCGTAAGGAGAATACTCCGCGATCCATTCCTGAATCGTATCGCGCTTCTCGTGGAATTCGTTGAACGAGCTGAAACCAAAGGCGTGTCCGCCGTAACGGCTGTTCGGTGTCCAATCGCGCATTTGCTTGGGATCAAGCGTCGTCTGGGCTCCGTTCACCGCAGCGCAAAACAGCCGCGTTGATTCACGGGCAATGGGATCATCGCTTTTTGGATCAGCCATGTCGGGATGAAACGCGAGCCACAACGACGAACAGGCTCCGGCTGAACCACCTGACGCGCCGATTCGTTCTTTGTTTATATTCCACTCGGCAGCTTTGCTGCGAACCAATTGCAGTGCACGTGCCGCGTCACCGAGAGGGCCGTTCACGGGTGGGACTTCTCCATCAGCGGTCGCTTCGGGAATGAAACGATACTCGACTGAGACAACGGAAATTCCGGATTCCAGAATCGGATTTAACATTCCCGAAAGCCCACTCATTCGTCCGCCGCCCATCCAGCCTCCTCCATGGATGAAAAACAACAGCGGCGTGGGCTTGTCTGATTCCGCTTTCCAGAAGTGCAGAATCTGTTTGGGATGCTTGCCGTAAGAAACGTTGAACGCTGTGGGATTTGGAAGCAGCGGACTCGTTGCTAGAATTCGATCCGCCTCTTTCTTCTCGATTTCCCGCACAAAGATATTACGCCAGCGAATCTCGCCACCGTGAGTTTGCAGCATCACCGGCCCCATCGCAGGAAGTGGCGTTGAGCGATCCCAGAAGTTCTCCATCACCGCACCTTCGACAACCGCCCGCTTGTTCAGCCACACCCAGGTTCGCGCACCGACCTGGCGAATCTTCACCGTGTTCCACTGCCCAAACGGCTTGTCGGCAACGCGTGATGGATCGCGGCCCAGCGTGTCAGGCGTGTTGTTGAAAAGCCCGCCCGATCCGAGATGCGGTCGGCGCGTTGGTTTCTCCGGATTGAATACCTGGCTCTTATCCCAAATCTGAACCTGCGGCGTGCCGCGCAAATAGATCCCGCTGTCCGCGCCCGCCACGGTTTTGTATTCCAGCATGAATTCCATGTCGCCAAGATCTTCATCCGTCGTGGCATAAGCACCGTGCCCGTCATTGACCAGTTCCCCGTTTTCTACCGTCCAATGATTCGCGAATTCATCCCGCATCTTTTTCAAAGCCGCCTCCTTCTTTTCGCCTTCAAGCTTCGCAACCGAATGCGGATTCAATCCATGCCAGCCGGTAAGATCCTTGCCGTTGAAGAGCGCGCGAAAACCTTTTGGCGGGGTGACCTTGGCGGATGATTTTTCCTGAGCGAAAGCCGCGAGTGGCGACAGTGCGATGACGAGCAGCAAAATAGAGAAGCGAGACAAACGTGATTTCATTGAGATGGATTCTCGCTCGACAGACGGAAAGGAAAAGACCGAATCACGACGCGATAGCGGGAACTCAGATTAATCTAGCTGAGGCGAAGCCTTCCACCCCACTGGAAATCCAATCACGATTCAGCCCTGTTCGATCGGTCAACAACTCCTCTTTGATCGTGTGAATAGCCCACCGCCACGCGAAGAACCTTCAGGCTTTTTCCGGGGAAGTATGGAATGATGCCAGTAGAAGAAAGGTCCACACCATGAATTCAAAAACCAATTCAGAAACGACCCCAGCCACCGCAACATGCCCCGCCCGACTGGAACGATGGCTGCGCTATTGCCCCAGCTTCCCATCCGATGATGGCAAGACGTTTCCGTTGAGCCGC
>CALAHF010000009.1 GCA_937891465.1 uncultured Verrucomicrobiales bacterium
CGAATGGATGCCCATTCCATTCCAGCGAAAGACTACGTGGCCCGCTGTGTCGAGTTTTTGAAAAACAACCCCAACGCGGGAGTTGGTGGGAGAATTGAGACCGACACGAACGTGTCTGACACTTCCTATATTGCCAAATCAATAAGTGTTGCTGCCTCAAATCCCTTAGGGTCTGGTGGTGCCAGTTACCGCTCTGGGGGAAAGGCCGGAAGTGTTGATACCGTTCCTTTTTGCGCCTTTACCCAGGAGACATTCGCGAAGGTTGGAAAATATGATGAAACACTGCTGGCCAACGAAGATTACGAATGGAACACAAGACTGCGAGAATCAGGAGGAACCGTTTGGTTTGATCCTGAAATTTCCAGCGTGTATTTCGCGCGGGAGACTCTGGGTGCGCTCTCGCGACAGTATTTGAATTACGGGTTTTGGAAATTCAAAATGTTGAAGCGATACCCAAAAACACTCCGCCTCCGACAATTCCTGCCCGTCGCACTTCTTGCCTTTCTATTTTCCTCTGTCATCCTGACCATCATAGGAATAGCAATTGAAAACCCACCCTTAAGTTGGGCCGCGCCAACCGCATTTTTCAGCTATGCTGGGTTAGTAGCTGTCGGTGTTGCCGCAACAATTTCGAGCAATAAATGGTTTTTACTCCTTGGCGTCACTCTTGCAATCATAGTCATGCACTTGAGTTGGGCTACTGGATTCATCCAGAGTACATTCCACAGAACCCCACACGGCCGTTAGCAAATTTCCGAAAATTCTGCACTCGTTGAAATTCACTAACAGCGTAACATCAATGAGTCCACCTCGATTAAAGTTCCGTCTTCTGCCTTTGAAATCGGGCAGAGCGCGGCAATAAAAAATCCATTCTCTTCGAGAAATTGAAGGGTTTTGAGGTAATGGGGTGATTCATGATAAATAAGCTTGAGTGAAAGTTCAATTTGGATAGCTGCAACCTGGGAGAGCATTTCTCCTATTCCCTCAAGAACTTGAAGATCAAACCCCTGTGTGTCGGTTTTCAGAAAAATTCGCGTTGCACTACTAAAGGATTTTGTTTTTCCCAAAACCACATCTAATCGCTCAATAGGAATTATTCGTAATTCGTTGTTTTCGTTGGCGTAATTAAAACGCTTTTCAAAGAGTTCATTTGGTTTCAAAAAAGAAGAGAAATCTAAGCTGCTATTGGTGACGGTCATTTCCAGTTCGCTTTTTTCTTTTCCTGCCGCAAAAGAAAAGACCTTCCAGAAGGGGTCATTCAGGGCGTGTTCCTCTAATTTTTTTCGGGGCTCTTCCACCGGTTCGAAGGAAAATATTTCTCCCGAATATCCCGTTCGCCGCATCAGAAGCCCGTAGTCACCTATATTCGCCCCAACATCGAGAACGAGATCGATATTTCGGGACGACAGCGCATGCCCCAGTGCTTCGTCAAAGCAAATACGACTGGATCGCCGTTCGACTTCATCGGCAGTTAATCCACGGCGGCTTAAAATCTTGACTTCCTTCCCTTTTCGGCGGTCAGGGAGGAGACAATCTATTACATGTTTGATTTTTCTGAGCATTTTTTGGTATCTGTTTTTTTGGATGAAACAAATTTTAATGATTCCCGCTAGACGTCGCAATCGAAAATATGCCGGACGTTCCGATAATTGATACTATCGAAACAATAGAGGATTAAGCCATCAAAGCAGCAATTCCCAAATATCTGAAGCCTATTTGTTTTTGGTGGGTGAACACAAAGAAGGCTTGATAATGAAGAAAGGCTTAAGCCCGCCGTCAACCAAAAACGCAATATCGAGAAAAATCCGTGATTCCTGAATGTTTTGAGGATTTTCGGTATGCCTTTTACCGCCAAATGAATCCATAAGTAATTGGTCTTCAGAGTGATTGATCCTCGAATCAAATCCGGCAACTTCGAGAATGGCACGACGTCAGTCTAAATCGAAGAAGGATATTCGATTTTTGAGGATGCACAATTAGACATTCCCTGTAACGCATTTCAAGGACATTATCCTTAAAGCCATCGTTCACGGCGGACTCTGTTGTTTCAGCGATGATCGCTCTTGCGATCTGAGATGGAATGTTTGGGCTCTCTTCCACCTGCAGATGCGGGTCAGGCTGTAACCTAGCAAATTATGGGAGCCAAAAAGATCAAGGAGGAGAGTCCAATGTGTCGAGGCGTCGAGAACGTCCACCAATATAAATAGGGGCGGAGGGCTTGAAGGCAATCCCGGTTGCAATCTCACAGTCGTTTTTTGATACTTGAAGCCGGCTGTGACCCGCCAAAAGGGGCGCAGATGTGGAAAAGTGCCGTAAAATTAGGGCTGCATTAGCTGAACGCGAAAATTACTTCCTGAGATGCGAGAGAGAATCATTGTTTTTGGAATAAATCACTGCTATAGATAGCGGAAATTACAATCGCTACTAAAATAATTGCCCTATTTCCTTCAAGGCCAAGGCGCTGGGTCGTTACTGGCGAGCCCAGCCTCATTCGATCCCTTGCAAACATGATTAGAGTGAAGAAGGGGGTTGGTTTCGAACCGACTCACAATCTTGAAATGGGCTTGGCTCTGGCGATGGACTGTTACCTTTGAAATGCGGTGTGAATCATTAGGAAAAAGAATTTTTGCTGCGAGCAAAAGGGATTTCTTGAGCAAGTTAAACTGCGAGTTCTCAAGAACATGAGCCTGGCTACTAAATTATTTCGCAGTTCGTCGCTCAATGTGTTCGATCATGTAGTAAAGATTGCCACAGTTTTTGTGGTAACTCCCCTGATGATCAGCGAGTTGGGTGAGGTTCGATACGGGGTTTGGCTACTTGCTATGGCAATAGTGGGTTATTTTCAAGTTCTTGACCTGGGAGTCACACTTGCAGGAACTCGATTCCTTGCAAAGGAGATTGGAAGTGGCGATAGAAATAGATTCCAAGCCTATCTCAGCACTCTTCTGAAGATCTACCAGAGAATCGGACTTGCGATGATTCCCCTGACACTAATTGTTGCTGGAGTAGTGCCGATCTTCTTTGGCGGGGAAGAAGACGGAGGTTTGTTGCGATGGATTATACTTGCTTTTGGTTTGGATATTGCAGTGCGATTTTTTACCCGGATATTCCGAGTTCTTCTTCGCAGTCACGTCCGGTACGATCTGATTGTAGTCTGCTCGCTCACGAAGACGCTCTTACAATCGGTCTTTACAGCCATTCTTCTGCTAAACGGATTTGGCATTCCGACCCTGATTGTAGTTCATGTATCAGTGGATCTCATTGAGCAGTTTCTTGTGTTTCTCTTCGCGCGGAAAATTGATCCAGAAGTGCAAATAACGACAAGGTGTTATCGCCCGGAGTTAGCAAAGGAGGTCCTGAAGTATGGATCTACGCTAGTATTTTTTGGAATTGGCAAGGGCTTGCGAACCGGGGTCGATCCACTCATTATTGGAGCCTTCAGCGGATTTTCTCGAATTCCTGTATATTCGATTGGGAATCGGTTGCTTGAAACGTTTTCGGACATGGTTAACGCTGTCTTCGGGGGGGCCTTGTTTGCTGCTTTGAGTCAAGTTCAGGGCAGGGGTGATGACAACGCCTTACGCGAGTCTTTTTTCAAAATTGCAAAACTCAGTGCGGCATTTGCGATGCTGGGAGGAAGTGGCCTTGCTATTTACGCGACGTATTTTATCGAACGCTGGCTTGGGCCTGAATTCAGGGACTCAGGAACGGTCGTGCTAATTCTAGCAATTCCTTATATAATTATGCTGGCACAGTATCCTGCTTACGGCCTCCTCCAGACAACAGGACGGGAACGTCAAGTTGCTATGCTAGGATTTGGAGGCGGAGTGTTAAATTTGATTATCAGCCTGATCCTTTACCAGTGGATCGGGTTCTTTGGCGTGGTTTGGGGAACGGCTGTCGAACTGTTAATCGTCTATCTTTTTGTCGTTCCCTTTCTGGTATCTCGAGCGCTTGATATTTCATTGGCTCAATATTTTCGCGCTTTTCTGCCAAGCTTCGCAATGGTGGGGGGACTCTCCCTGGCATGGTATGCATTGACAATCCACTGGTTGAAACCTAATTACCTTAACCTCGCTTGTTTTGGGGCGGGGCATACCCTGCTAACCCTTGGCTTGGCTTGGCTTGCGCTATTTGATACAGCCCAGAAACGTCAAATCTTGGCAATATTTAAAAAGTTTTCTTGAAATCCTGAGTGAAATCCCATCTTTTTCTGATTCTTCGCTGATTTGTGTGGAAAATGAAAGCTGGGAGGATTTCGTTGTTATTCTGGATATTTTTTGTCGATGCGAATTTGGGAGAAAATCAGTCGTTTCGGATTAGAATTTTCCCGCAGATTTATAGCCAGTGGATTAAGATGTCAGAATTGATGATCTCGAGTCCTTGCATCGCGGGCTTCTTAATTTAATTTTAAATTCAACAATATGGCGAAGTTATGTGCAATTGAGTATTATCTGCCTGAGCGCATCGAGACCAACGATGATCTTGCGCGGGAATTCCCTGAATGGAGGATGGATAAAATCGGTAAGAAGACTGGGATTTACCAACGTCATTGCGCTGCGGCTGATGAATGCGCATCAGATCTTGCGGTTTACGCTGCGGAAAAATTATTTTTGTCGGGAGTGTGTAAGCCTGAAGAAGTTGATTATGTGCTTTTTTGCACCCAGACACCTGATTATATCTTGCCTACCACGGCTTGCTTGATACAACATCGCCTGGGGCTGAGGAAATCCGCGGGAGCCTTGGATTTTAATTTGGGGTGTTCGGGGTATATTTATGGTTTGAGCCTGGCGAAAGGCTTGATTGAATCCGGGCAATGTAGAAATGTGCTGCTACTGACGGCTGACACTTACACCAAACTCATCAAGCCGGATGACCGCAGTGTGCGGTGTCTCTTCGGTGATGGCGGAGCAGCTTCCTGGATCACTGCCGATGGGCAAGGCTTGGAAATTGGGTCTTTTGTTTTTGGGACAGATGGCAGTGGGGCCGATAATTTGATCGCCCACGGAGGTGGCTTTCGGCGGTCAACCGACTTCACTCAATCATGTGAACTATCGATGAACGGCCCTGAGATCTTTAAGTTTGCTCTCGATACCGTCCCCCGGTGCGTTCGCGACTTGCTGGATCAAGAAGGCGTAGCGCAGGATTCGATTGACCTTTTTGTTCCTCATCAAGCGAATGCTTACATGCTGGAATACCTGTGTGCCAAGATGGGAATTGAGCCTGATCGATTTTTGGTAAATATGCACAACTGTGGAAACACGGTTTCAGCTTCAATTCCAATTGCACTGCGACAGTCCGGCCGATTTATTGGTTCATCTCGATCGATTCCTGAAAAGATCATTCCCATAGGGTTTGGGGTCGGCTATTCATGGGCTGCCTGTTTTTTGAGTTGAAAAAAATGAGAAGGAAGGCAGCTTGACAAAAATTTTAATGACTAAGAGTACATTTTACGACATCATAGCGGAAATCATCGAGGAGGATCCCGGAAGCGTTTCCGGTCAGGAATTGCTCACCGATTTGGAGGGCTGGGATTCCATGACTGTTGTCGCCTTTCTTGCGGTGATGGACAAACACCTGTCTCTTGCAATTTCCCCAAAGGAGTTGGTTGAAGCGAAGTCCGTCGCTGACTTGTTGGAACTAGTGGCTGAAAAAATTACAGGTTAACTGAATATTTCTCGCCAACTATGCCTGATTGCACACTTAGTAACATTAGAGTTACAGGGATTTCCTGCGCAGTTCCTAAACAGAGCGCTACGGAGTCCGATCTTGCCGTCGCGTTTGGTGAAAAGGCAGCAAGAAGGCTTGTTTCCG
>CALAHF010000010.1 GCA_937891465.1 uncultured Verrucomicrobiales bacterium
ATCTCGAAACGCTCCGCTGCGGCACGACGGGCCAAACTCGAAGCACGGGGCGACGCCATGATCACGACAACCGGCGCAATGGATGTTTCCGGCGGTGGATTTGCCCTGAACGGCGTTTCCAGTCCGCTCCTCGAAGCGTGCAAAAAATCGAACGCATTCACCATCGAACTCGTTTTCGCCACCGACAACATCGCCCAAAAAGGTCCCGCTCGAATTGTCTCGTTTTCCAAAGATCCTTACGTAAGGAATTTCACCCTCGGACAGGAAGGCCAAAATCTGACGTTGCGACTTCGCACCCCCAAAACCGGCGAGAACGGTTCCAAACCGGAAGTCACGTTGGGCAAAGTTGCTCAATCACGAATCAACAGGGTCTGTTTGACATACCAACAAGGTTCGCTCGTTTTTTATCAGAATGGTAAACCAGTCATGAAGTCCAACAAAGTCAGCGGCGATTTTTCGAATTGGAACAGCGACGGCCAGGGTCTGATACTCGGGGATGAATGGTCTGGTGGCAGTCGCGATTGGCAGGGGCAATTTTACGCCATCGCCTTTTACGATCGGGCCCTGACTGCACCGGAAATCGAACAACGAAATCAGCGGCTTTCCGAATAGTCGGACCTAATCGCGCCCTTGCCCTTTTTACTCAAACCGCTTCAATCTGACTTCATGAAGAAACTGCTCTCAATACTACTTTTCGCGGCGCTCGTCTCCGGCCCGATTTTCGCGCACGATACCGCTGACGATATGGCCAAGGCCGCCGCGGGTTTCCTCCAAAATCTCGACGACGAGCAACGCGCTAAAGCCACCTTTAAAATCAAAGACGAAGACCGAGAAAACTGGCATTTCATCCCCAAACCGTTTGAAGGCGAAGGAAAACGCGGCGGACTTCCGATTAAAGAAATGCGTCACGATCAGAGTTTGCTTGCGCTTGCACTTCTCAGCACAGGCCTCAGCCACGACGCCTATGTGAAAGCCCTGAACATCATGACGTTGGAGCAGGTGCTTTTCGAAATCGAGAAAGCAGACAAACGGAACCCTGAAATGTATTACGTGTCGATCTTCGGAACTCCTGGCGATAAAGCTTGGGGTTGGCGTGTTGAGGGCCACCACATTTCGATGAATTTCACCATCGCCGACGGAAAAGTGGTTGCTGGAACACCCGTGTTTTTTGCGTCGAATCCCGCGGAAGTGCCAGACGGCCCCCGCAAAGGGCTTCGCGTTTTGGCGGAAGAGGAAGACGTTGCTCGCGCCCTCGTGCAATCGCTCGACGACGATCAGAAAAAAGTCGCCATCATCGAAGCCAAAGCCCCACGCGATATTCTCACCGCCGCTGAGCGGAAAGTCGCCTCACTCGGCGAAGCCGGTTTGCCTTACGGGAAGCTAAACGACGACCAGAAAAAGAAACTCCACGCCCTGATCGACGTTTACGTGAATCGTCTTCGCCCCGACGTCGCCGCTGATGACATGAATGACATCGAAGCTGCCGGACTCGACAAAATCGTCTTCGCCTGGGCCGGCGGAACTGAGGTGAAAGAGCCGCATTATTACCGAGTCCAAGGCCCAACATTCATTCTCGAATACGCCAACACTCAGAACGGCGCGAATCACGTTCACGCAGTCTGGCGCGATTTTAACGGAGACTTTGGCAACGATGTTTTAGGCGAGCACTTCGCAAAACACCACAAGGCTGAGTAACCATTTTCCGAACGAAAAGGGTACGTTCATCGAACAGACCCTGTTGTTTCGTTTTTTCTCCGATGCGGATTTTTCTCAGCCTTTTGATTGCGGCGGCCAGCGTCGCGACGGCGGCTGAACGCAAACCAAACGTCGTCATTTTCCTGACCGATGACCAAGGCTGGGGCGATCTCAGCGTGAGCGGAAATACAAATCTTGCGACGCCGAACATCGACTCGCTTGCAAAAGACGGGGCATCGCTGGAGAACTTTTATGTCTGTCAGGTCTGTTCTCCAACCCGAGCCGAATTCCTAACTGGCCGTTACTATCCACGAACGGGAGTCAGCGGCGTTAGTCGAGGGGAAGAGCGGCTCAATCCTGACGAAACGACCATTGCTGACCTTTTGAAAGCGAACGGATACGCGACGGGTGCTTTCGGAAAATGGCACAACGGGACCCAATCTCCGTATCATCCAAACGATCGCGGGTTCGACGAATACTACGGCTTCACCTCCGGTCATTGGGGCCATTATTTCAGTCCACCACTGGATCACAACAGAACGAAAGTTCGCGGCAAAGGCTACGTCGTCGATGATTTCACCGATCACGCGATGGCCTTCATCGAGAAGAATGCAGACCAACCATTTTTCTGTTATTTGCCTTACAACACGCCGCACTCGCCGATGATGATCGACGACAATTTCTACGAGAAATTCAAAGGCGTTGATCCAAAAATGCGAAATCGTGATCCTGAAAAGGAAGACGATTTGATGACGCGAGCCGCTCTCGCGATGTGCGAAAACATTGATTGGAACGTCGGTCGCGTTTTGAAGAAGCTTGATGAGTTAAAGCTCCGCGACGACACGATTGTCATTTATTTTTCAGACAACGGCCCCAATTCCTATCGCTGGAACGGTGGGATGAAAGGCAAAAAAGGATCGATCGACGAAGGCGGATTGCGATCTCCGTTTTTCATTCGGTGGCTCGGAAAGATCGAGGCTGAGCGAAAGATTTCAGAGATTGCCAGTGGGATCGATTTACTGCCAACTCTAGCCAGCCTGACTGGAACCCTGCCGAAAACAGCAAAACCACTTGATGGACTTAATCTGGATTCACTGTTCCTCGGGAACAATTCAGAAACCTCTGATCGCCTCATTTTTTCAATTCAAAAAAAGAGAGTCAGCGTTCGGGGTTCGAAATTCAGGCTTGATGCGACTGGAATGCTTTTCGACATCAGAAACGATCGAGGTCAGCTCACGGATGTTTCTAAAAATCATCCCGAGGAAACAGCTCGCCTCAAAGCCGCAGCTTTAGCTCATCAAGTGGAGATGCAAACCTATTTCGAAAAGAATAAAGCGCGTCCCTTCACCGTTGGATTTTCAAAACTGACTACCCTCCCCGCTCGCGATGGGATTCCTCACGGAACGATTCAGCGCAGTTCAAAAGCTCCGAACAATTCATTTTTCAAAAACTGGACGAGCGATGCCGATTCCATCACGTGGGACATCGAAGTTGGCACCACGGGGAAATACGAAGCGATTCTCCACTACACCTGCGCAGGGGGAAACGTTGGCACGACCATTCGATTGGAGATTGATGACACCGAGAGTTTTGCTGAATCAAAAGTGACCGAAGCCTTTGATCCGCCGCTTTACGACAAATCAAAAGAACGTGTCGAGGAATCGCATTACTTTGTGAAAGACTTTAAGCCACTGTCCCTCGGTGAAATCAGCTTGAATAAAGGGCGGGGCATTTTGCGACTAACCGCGCACGGAATCGTGGGCGGTCAGGCAATCGACGTTCACTCAGTTGAACTCAATCAAGTCGACTGATGTCTTACGACAGCTCAACAATACACTCGATTTCGACGTTGGATCCGAGAGGCAACGCGGCTACCTGGATCGTTGAGCGCGCGGGCTTGTGTTCACCAAATGCTTCTGCATAAAGAGCGTTCACGGCGGCGAAGTCACCCAAGTCGGTCAGGAAAATCGTGCACTTGGCGACGTCGTCGAGCGTTGAGTCAACCGTGGCGAGAAGCGCCTTGATGTTTGTGATGACCTGTTTGGTTTGCGCTTCGATCCCACCTTCGACGATCTTCATGGATTCCGGATCGAGCGGAATTTGGCCGGAACAAAACAACACATCACCGACACGGGCAGCGTGTGAATAAGGGCCAACGGCAGCGGGAGCTTCGGGAGAATTGATCAATGTCATGGCGAGATCAAACACCACCGAAATCGTTGGCGCAACTTTCAAACTCAAGGCATGTTTAATTTACTATGAAGCGGTTATTTGCGGGTTCGTTCGTTGCTTTAGTTGTCGCCCTCACGGGAGTTCCTGATGCCGCTGCGCAAAATCCGCTTGTCGAAGCTGTCAGAGCGACTCAAACCATTCCGCCGGGGATGACTCGCAAAGACATTCCTTCGGGGTTTGCCGTTTTCGGTCGGGTCAAACAAACGGTCGAAGAACTCAAGAGCGAGGGTGGAAAGTATGTAATCCTTTCGTCACGGCGTGTCGTTCGAGTGGTTGATACTGCGGAAAATATCAAAGCGATGACTGCGTTCATGGCTAGGCTTGGCGAGAAACCAGTGAATGTAAAAATCGAGGTGACGGCGATGTCGATCAGCGGAAACAACCTGCGCGGAGGCACGATTGATATAGCGCCGCGAGTCAATTCAGGTGGGCGGGTTTTCGGTGGAACCAATCAGCCGTTTCGACAAAACGGGACGACAACTCCCGGCATCATTCGCCAAAACACAGCTGACGGGAGGCCAATCGGTCGTCCCATCCAGACAAATAATGGGAATATCATCATGCCCCGAGGCGGAGTTGATGTCGGGATCACCCAACAGCGCAATACCTCCTCCAGCCTGAACAAGAGTTTCATTCTGATTCAAAGTGGCGGGACTGGAACGCTTGAAGTTGTCCGCGAAGTTCCTCTAGTCGATTTTTTTACGCAATTCACGGCGGGAAACCAAGGGCCGCCTTTGATTCGTGGGCCGGGAAATTTCAATCAGCAGATTTTTCTGGGTGGCGAATTCAAAGTGCCTGAATTTCGGTGGGAAAAAGCAGGGACACAGCTGTTGGTGCGGCCAACGGTGCAGGGCGACCTCATCACGATTGAAGTGATTCCGCAGGTTTCGGCAATTGTGATTGTTGACCCACAGAAGGTCCAAAACCGGGCAATCAACTCTCACCTAACCGAGGCTGATCAATACGTGAGCTACACTCGGTTGAAGACAACTGTGACCGTCAAAAGCGGAGCCACTATCACGATCGGAAGTTTTTCGAATGCGTCTTCGGAGTTTAATTCGGCGTTTTTTCGGGACAACTGGCGGGAGCGCATTCACTTCAACAGGTGGAAGCGGAGGTTCGATGACGTTGCGAGCGACAATCCAGTGATTTTATCTCTGTAAATTTCGCGATTTCTGTCCAGAGTCTCCCCAATGTCGCAGCCTAGTCCTCCGAAAAAATTCCATCCAGTTCCCTTCGATTACCATCAGGAAATCGAAATCACGATCGATTCGCTGACCAACCTCGGTCAAGGCGTGGGGCGATACGGCGAAGACAACTGGGTTGTGTTTGTTCCTTTCGCAATTCCCGGTGAAAAAGTGCGCGTCCGGATTTTCCGGAACATGCCGAATTTTTCAGATGCTGACCTAGTCGAAATTCTAGAACCTTCTCCAAGCCGGATTGAGCCAAAGTGCCCTTTGTTTGGTGAATGCGGCGGCTGCCAATACCAGCACATTGGCTATGACATGCAGCTGGAATGGAAAACGAAACACGTTCAGGAGGTTCTGCAAAAACTGGCCGGAGTCGAAACCGAAATTTCGCCGCCGATTCCATCGCCTGTCCAATACGGCTACCGATCAAAAATAACACCGCATTTCCACCGCCCTCGCAATGGCGAAATCAGTGAGATCGGATTCCTTCGCCTTGCCCGTCGCCAGCAAATTCTGGATGTAACACACTGCCCGATTGCATCCGATTCGATCAATCAACGACTCCCCGAACTTAGAAAGGAAGTCCACGCCAACGCCCTCAGCTACAAAAAAGGAGCCAGCCTTCTGTTGCGAGACTCCACCGAAAAGCCCGGTCATGTCTGTGTGGATCCGAAAGATGTTGCTGAAGAAACAGTGGGCGATGTGAAATTTGAATTTCACGCCGGTGAGTTTTTCCAAAACAACCCGCGCATTCTTCCCGCCTTTGTCGACTACGTTGCCGAGGAAGTGGCCATTCCAGGCATCACTCAGCTGGTCGATGCGTATTGTGGATCCGGTCTATTTTCGTTAACTGCCGCGAAACGATTCGACCGCGTTATCGGAATCGAAGTCAGCGATCCCGCGATCTTTTGGGCAAAACGGAACGCCAGTTTGAACAACATCGAGAATGCAGAATTTATTCAGGGCGATGCGGCAAATATTTTTGAAAACGTGACGGATCTCGATCCTTCGAAAACAGCGGTTATCATCGATCCCCCGCGAAAAGGCAGCACCCCAGAATTCCTCAAGCAGCTGGTCGAATTTGCACCCAAGCGCGTGGTTTACGTTTCATGCAACCCCGCAACGCAGGCTCGTGACCTTGTTGAATTGAACAAACGCTATAAAATCACGCGGGTTCAGCCGTTTGATTTGTTTCCGCAAACTCGACATCTTGAGTGCGTGATTACGCTGGAGCGGAAGTGAGGTGGGCGGACATCGGACATCGGACTCTGGAAAGCCGACGACTAACGATGTCCACGCCAAATTATGGCGATTTTTGAGGTCTTGATTCCAAGTTCCTGACTACCAGCGACGGGTCGCTCCGCGAACCAATCCAACCATGACGCCCTGAACTTTGAGTTCATTCATCGGAATTAAATCGGGATACGCTTCGTTCTCCGCACGGAGAAATGGCTTCCGACCATCAACAATGTAGCGCTTCAACGTGGTTTCTTCGTCAATCAACGCAGCCACAATGTCGTGATCGCGGGGAGGACGATTTTCTAAAATAACGTGATCACCCTCCATGATGTGCGCATCGATCATTGAATCTCCCCGAACTCTTACTGCAAAAGTTTTCGTGGTCGGCGTGACCCCCATCGAGCGGGTATCGACTGTGATGCAACCTTCAGGCTCAGGCATGACACCTTCAGCATAACCGGCAGGAATCATTCCATAAATCGGGATGTCCACGATCGGCTCACGGTCTGGCGCATCTGCAAATTCGAGCGCTCGAGCTTTACCCGGTCGACGAGTAATGACCCCCTTCTTTTCCAGCGCACGCAAGTGGCTGACGGCGGCGGTTTGGCTGGCAAACCCAAAGTGTTCCTGAATCTCACGAGTCGACGGCATGATGCCGCAACTACGATGTTCAGCATGCAGGAAGTCGAGAAGCTGTTGTTGGCGATCGGTTAATTCAGTCATAATGAACAATGTTCGAATGAACAAACCCCAATTTGGGGTGGTGTGCAATCAAAAAATGCCGTTTATTTCAATTTTATGCTGACTTGCCCTCGAATTTCCAATTTCAAAACTCTCATTGCTGTCGTTTTGTTTACGGGCTTATGCTTCAAATCGCACGCGCAAACGCCGAAAGTTTCTTTCCCGAACAAGCAGACAGCGACAGACCCAAAAGACGATTCCGAACAGGGAAAAGGCAGCGAGTTCCGGATGTCCGCGCGGCGCCCTGCTAAAGACGCAAAGGCCATTACCACTGAGAATGCGTTCCCTCCTGGAACCGTAAATTTGGGGGTGCTAGACGAAAGCATTGGTGCCAGTTTGCCGGCGAATCTAAAGCCTCTGGCAAAAGAAGGTGCCATGGCAATGGCGGGGCGTGATTTCACAAAAGCCAAAGCGGTTTATGAAAAAATGGTTGCCGCTTTGCCAAATAATGAATTGGCCCGGGCGAATTTAGGCATGGCGGAATATCGCTTGAAAGACTATCCGGCCGCTCGCGAACAGTTTAATTCCGCAGTGCGGATCAATCCAAAAATTGCGCAAAATTGGCTGAATCTTGGTCTGGTTCACTTCCGTGAAGGAGGTCTGGAAATGGCGATTTCATCGCTGACTCGCTCGATTGCCCTTGAGCCGGAAAACGCAAGAGCTCATCTTTATTTGGGAGTCGTGGTGGGACAGTATGGCTGGGCCGACGCGGCTGAGAAGGAGCTGCAACGCTCGATTCACCTGGATTCGACGGTTGCTGATGCTCATTTTAACTTAGCGCTGCTCTATTTGCGCAAAACTCCGGTCGCGGTCGAATTGGCCCGTCGTCATTATTACACAGCCATCGATTTGGGCGCTAAACCGGATCCTGCGATGGAAAATGAAATCGAAGCTGCAGCGTTGGAAGCTTCTAAATCGACAAAGTAGGAAACTTCTGCGATAAAGTCGGCTTCCGTAAGGCTTCCGCCAAACCACTTTTCCCAAATCGATGTCATTTCAAATCAAACGCCGCCAAACGAACCAACAGGGTTTGATTGATGAACCAACCCTATTGACTCGTATTGCATCCATTTTTGTGACGCTTGCGGTCGTAGCGACAGTGGCAACTGGCTGCAATTCAACACAGAGTCCCTACGCTGGCGGCGATTTACCGGAAGCGGCAGTTTTCAACCCATCGCCAACTGGCATTACTTCGCCTGCAAATCCATCCCCTGCTGCGGTTCCTCAGCCGACATTGGTGAATCATCAGATCGGATCGCGAAATGTTCCCAACGTGACGGCAAAAGCGGCGATCGTCGTAAATTCCCGAAACGGAAAGATCCTGTTTGAAAAAAACATCGACCAGCGGGTTCCGGTCGCGAGTACGCAAAAGCTGCTTTTGGGACTGATGATGGTTGAGGCGGGGAACATGAACAAATCGATTACCGTTCAAGCATCGGATACTTGGGCAGAACCTACCATCATGGGGCTCAAGGTAGGAGAAACTTACCGGAAAGATGAGCTTTTGAAGGCGGTAATGGTTCGCAGCAGCAATGACATCGCCCGTTGCCTGGCTCGTGATCAATTCGGCAGCGTCTCCGGTTTTGCACATGCAGCCAACCAAAAAGCGAAACAGTTGGAAATGCGGAATTCGTATTTCACGAATGCGAGTGGGCTGCCAGACCCTCCCGGGCAATTTTCTACGGCACGTGATTTATCGATCCTTGCCGCTGCCGCGATGCGCCATCGGTTCATCCAAGACGCGGTTTCGACGAAGTCGATGACGTTTCGCTTCGCGAGCGGTCAAACCAAAACGATCCACAATACCAACCAGATTTTGCGGACATTTCCTTACTGCACCGGTGCGAAAACTGGATACACAAACGCGGCCGGACGTTGTCTGGTATCGACGGCAGAAGTGGGAAACAAAAGTGTGATCGTGGTCATGCTCGGCAGCAAAACACCTAATGTGTGGACCGAATCGCAAGCGCTCCTTCAATGGGGCCTTGGGATTTGATCTCGTTTTTTGTAATTTGGCAACGGCCCGTGAATAGGGCTGCCTAGGCACCGATCACAATCCGCCAACAAGAACTATTCGGTTCCGATGCAGGGATTGGGCCTCGTTGATTCTGAATGCATGGCGCGATGCGGGAAATTGCCCGTTGTCACTTACTCCCATAGCTTTTGGAATATGATCGAAGGCTCGCTTTCGATCTATTTTTCTATGATTCTAAAATCCACACTCCCGGGAATTTTTCTTATCGTTTCGCTGCTGCACTCTTCGGCACTTTTTTCGGGTGAGGTCACGTTCGTTAAAGACGTCATGCCGATTTTGACGAAGGCGGATTGCAATACGGGGGCTTGTCATGCGAAATCAGTAACTGGGCAGCGAGGGTTTAGTCTTTCGTTGCTGGGTTTTGAGCCGCAGGAAGATTACGAGCACATCGTGAAGGAGGCGAAGGGGCGACGAGTTTTTGCGGCTGCGCCGGACCAAAGTTTGCTGGTTTTAAAAGCGGCAAATATTGTGCCGCATGGCGGTGGCGTAAGGTTAGCGCCGGGCACGCAAAATTATGAAACGCTGGTGAAATGGATCAGTGAAGGGATGGTTTTTGAGAATGAAGCGGACGGGAAACTGACATCGCTGGATGTCGAGCCGAAGCGGATTTCGATGAAAGTGAATAAGACGCAAGCACTGAAAGTGACCGCGAATTACTCAGATGGGACGAAGCGTGATGTGACCCACATGGCGCTATACGAACCGAATGACAAGGCAATGGCGGAGACGGATCACGACGGGATGATCAAAACGCTGGATATCCCGGGAAACGTGGCGGTGATGGTTCGCTATGCAGGAAAGATGACGGTTTCGAATGTTTCGATTCCGCTCGGTGCGCCGGTGGAAAAGGTGCCACCTTCGAAGAATTTTATCGATGATTTGGTGTTTGCGAACTTGAAAGCGATTGGGGTGCCACCGTCGGAGGTTTGTGACGACTCAACATTTCTCCGTAGGGTGTCGCTGGATATCGCGGGTCGGCTTCCAACTGAAAAGGAGACTGCGGCTTTTCTCGCGAACAAGGATCCGAAGAAACGCGACGTGGCGATTGATGCGCTTTTGAAAAGCCCGGACTACGCGGACTATTTTGCAAACAAGTGGACAGCGCTTTTGAAAAATCAGCGGAAAGATGCGGCCGATATCACGGCGAATTTCGCGTTTCACTCGTGGGTGCGGGACAGCCTTTTGGCAAACAAACCGTATGATAAAATTGTGCGGGAAATTCTCGGAGCAACCGGAACGATCGTGGCGAGTCCTCCGGTAGCCTGGTATAAGCGAGTGAAAGAGCCGAATGTTCAGCTGGAGGATGTGGCGCAACTTTTCCTCGGTGTTCGGATGCAATGCGCTCAGTGCCATCACCATCCGTTCGAGCGCTGGAGTCAGAATGATTACTATTCGTTCGCCGCATTTTTCAGTCAGGTGGGCAGAAAGCCAACGGCGATTGCGGGCGAGGATTTGATTTTTCACAAGCGGGGCGTGGCTCAGCTGGAAAACAAAAAGACGTTGGAGAAGGTGAAGCCGGCCGCGCTCGGTGCGGAACCGATTGAGATCGCGCCGGACGATGATCCGCGGCTTGAGTTGGCGAATTGGATGGCTGAGAGGTCGAATCCGTTTTTCGCGAAGGCGCTGGTGAATCGTTATTGGAAACACTTTTTCAAACGTGGCCTGGTGGAGCCGGAGGATGATATTCGCGATACAAATCCGGCGACAAACCCTGAATTGCTGGACGCGTTGGCTGCGCATTTTGTGGAAACTGAATTTGATCTGAAAGCGGTGATTCGGCTGATCACGCAAAGCAACACGTATCAATTGAGCGCGATGACAAATGAGCACAACGCGGTGGATCGTCAGAATTTTTCCCACTATTATCCGAAGCGGATGCAGGCTGAAGTGCTGCTGGATTCAATCGATATGCTGACGGGTGCGAAGTCGACGTTTGCGAATTTGCCGCTCGGGACGCGGGCCGTTTCGTTGCCGGATAACAGCTACAACACATCGCCGTTTCTAAAAGTGTTTGGTCGGCCCGAAGGCGCGAGCGTTTGTGAGTGCGAGCGGGTTCAATCTTCAAGTTTGGCGCAAAGTTTGCACCTGATGAATTCGAGTGATGTGAAAGGAAAACTCACAACGAGCAAAGGCCGGGCGGATTTGCTTTCGCAGCCCGACAAAGCTGATGACGAAGCGGTTCACGAAATTTATCTCGCTGCGTTCTCGCGAAAGCCCACGGCCGAGGAACTGAAAATTTCAAAGGCGCACCTCGCCAAGCCGCGAACTGATTCGGCTGGAAAACCCCTCGCGCCGCAAGTCGCAAAACGGCAGGCCCACGAGGACCTACTTTGGGCGATCATGAACACGAAAGAATTTCTCTATAACCACTGATCTTATGTTTTCTCGAAAATCGAAATCGATTTTATCTTTTGCGCTCGCTGCGCTGGTGTTGTGTCAGGGCCAATCGGCAGTCGCACAACTGGTCGGCTTGCCGCTCCCTCGTTTGCTGACTCTAATGCCGATGGGTGGTCAGGCTGGTACGACGGTGGAGGTGACTTTGACGGGTGAGAATATTGAAAGCGTGACGGAGATGCTTTTCTCGACTCCAAAGATCACCGCGGTTCCGGTTAAAGATGAAAAGGGTGCTGTGGTCGAAAACAAATTTGTACTGACGATCGCTCCGGACGCACCGATCGGCGTGCATGATGTTCGCGTGATGTCGCGTTTGGGAATCTCATCACCAAGGGCTTTCACTGTTGGAAATATTCCGGAGCAAACCCGCACGGTGGCAAACAATTCGATTGAAACGGCCATGGCTGTTAAAACAAATTCGATTTCCAACGCGACAATGACCACGCGGATGATCGATTTTTATTCGTTCAAGGCGAAGAAAGGAAAGCGCGTCGTTGTTGAATGCGCAGCGGTCGGGATCGATTCGCGTTTGACGCCGGTGGTGATTATCGCTGATTCAGAAGGCCGTGATTTGCTCGTGAATCGAACTGGCGGCGCGGTAGATTTCACACCGGAAGCCGATGGTGATTATTTGGTGAAAGTAAACGACCTGACGTATCAAGGCGGGGCTCGGCACTTCTATCGACTGGCATTGCAAGAGGTCGCCGCAGGCGTTCCAGCTCCGCGCCATCCGGCGACTCAAACGGTGAGTGCGATGTCATGGCCGCCAGAAGGCATTGCGGCGTATGCGCCAGGCCAGGAAGCAGAGCCGAATGACAAACCTGACAAGGCCCAAAAAATCACGCTGCCGTGCGATTTATCAGGCAGTTTCTTTCCCGCAGCTGATGTTGATACGTTTGAGTTTTCTGCGAAAAAAGGCGAGATCTGGTGGGTGGAAGTAGCATCTGAGCGACTCGGTTTACCAACCGATCCATTCGTGCTAGCTCAGAAGGTTACCGAAACCAAAGGCAAAGAAACACTCACAGATGTTGCCGAGCTTTATGATATCAAAAGTCCGGTGAAGGTGTCGTCGAACGGCTATTCCTACGATGGACCTCCCTATAACGTGGGTTCACCCGATGTGTTGGGGCAGGTTGAAATCAAAGAAGACGGCGTTCATCGAATTCAAGTTCGAGATTTATTTGGCGGCACTCGAAATGATCCAGCCAATAAATACCGGCTTATTATTCGCAAAGCACAGCCCGATTTTGATTTGTCGGCGTGGGCTTTGCACATGACCCTTCGAAACGGAGATCGGGCTGCCTTTTCGAAACCGATCGCTCTGCGGGCAGGTGGATCAATGATCCTCGAAGTCTTGGCAATTCGCCGTGACGGGTTCGATGGTGATATCGAATTGAAAATGGAAGGCCTTCCAGCCGGAGTGACGGCGCGCGGTTTGAAAATTCCTAAAGGAAAATCGGTCGGTCATGTCGTGGTTACGGCAGATGAAAATTCAAAAAACACAGTTTCGTTAGCGAGTATCTCAGGAAGCGCAACCATCGGTGACGCTGCGGTGACGCGTCCGTGCCACCTCGCGACAATGGAATGGCCCGTGAAAAATGCGAAATCTGAAATTCCCGCTCCACGATTGGTTGGCAACATTCCGGTTTCTGTTAGCAATTCTGAAAAGGCATCGCTGAGCATCGCAGCGAGCAAGGACAAAGTTTGGGAAGTGACAGAGGGCGAAAAATTGACTATTCCGCTCAAAGCAATTTGGCGCGAGGAATTCTCTGGCACATCGGTGAAATTGAAAGTTCACGGTGCGGGGTTTGAGAAATCACCGGGAACAGAAATCCCGTTGAAGAAGAAAGCGCACGACGTGGTTTTCGATTTGGCTGCAATGAAAGTTCCACCGGGTGTATACACCGTCGCGTTTTACGGCGGAGCCATAACTAAATACCGCTACAATCCGGATGCCGTAAAAGCCGCTGAAGCCGAGCAGAAAAAAACGGAAACTAAAGCCGCGGCAATTGCGGCGAAGGCAAAGAAAATGGCGTCTGAAGTAGCGAGCGCGCCGACGGATAAGAAAGCTGAAATTGAGAAAGCGGCCAAACTCGCAGCAGAAAAGCAGAAAGCGGCCGAAGCGGAAATGACGAAGGCAGTGGCGAAAATGAAGGCCGTCACAAAAGCAGCGGCGCCAAAAGACATCGTTGATATCGTGGTGTCAGAACCGATTCGAATTTTGGTGAAAGCAAAGCCAGTTGAACCAGCGAAAGCCGCGCCCACAACCGCGAAAAAATGATCCGCTGTTTTACATTTTTATTCGCGACATTCGTTGGGGCAGGCATTGCGAGCGCTGCCCCTGCGGAGCCCGATTTCTATGAAGACGTCTATCCATTTCTGAAGGCGAATTGTATCTCCTGCCATAACAAAACCACTACGAAGGCCGATCTGAATATGGAGACGCCGGCGTTGATGAAAAAAGGCGGCGATTCGGGACCTTCGATCGTTCCCGGCAAGAGCGCAGAAAGTCTCGTTGTCGAGGCGTCCACGCACGAGTTCGATCTCGAAATGCCGCCAAAAAATAACAAGACCGATGCAGTGCAGCTCACGACTCAGGAAATCGCGGTTCTGAAAACATGGATCGACCTAGGCGCGAAGGATTCAGTTCGGCAAGAAAGAAAAATAGTCTGGCAACCACTCGCACCAGGCGTCCATCCAATTTATACGCTGGCGATGACTGAGGACGGGCGTTACGCGGCTTGCAGTCGATCAAACCAGATTTTTCTCTATGATTTAGCAACGAGACAATTCGTTTCGCAAATTGCTGATGGCGCTGAACAACCCGCTGCCGCTCACAAAGCGCTGGTGCATTCACTTGCATTCAGTCCTGACGGCACGCGATTGGCTTCGGGTGGATTTCGGGAAGTGAAGATTTGGAAAAAGACTGAAATATCGGCGGCGACTCGAAAAACAAATGCAACTCTCGCCGCGCAAGTTTCGGCAATTTCGAGTGATGGAAGCAAAATTGTATCGGCAGATAAAAACAGAGCACTTCTCGTTCAAAATGCTGCTGATGGGACGGTGATTCAGAAATTTGACGGAATCGGAAAAACCGCAATCAAGCTGCTGAGCATTTCGCCTGACGGAGCAAAGGTCGCCGTTTTTTCCGATGGCTGGAATCTGAACGTATTGAATTTGGCCGATGGAAAACAAATTGCATCGCAGGAAACGCCTGATTTGACGCTCAGCAAACTTGCAAAAGATGGCGCAGTGAAACTCGCGGCTGCCGTGAAAGCGGAATCGGCCGCTAATGCTGAAGTGACAAAATTAAAAGCTGGAAAGGCGGCAGCGGTGAAGGAATTAGCAACGGTTAAAGCTGAAATTT
Source organism: uncultured Verrucomicrobiales bacterium (assembly GCA_937891465.1). Classification (GTDB taxonomy): domain Bacteria; phylum Verrucomicrobiota; class Verrucomicrobiia; order Verrucomicrobiales; family DEV007; genus JABDJT01. Next base: position 14,894 of record CALAHF010000010.1, read on the forward strand.
CAAAAGCTCCGACGCCTGAATTACAGAAAAAATTGACGCACGCGAATGCGAAACTCGGCGCCGCTACTCAGGCTGAAACAAAAGCAATCGCTGCTTCGAAAACCGTGCTGACTCAAAAATCGGCGGCCGAGAAGTCATCGAAAGAGGCCGCTGAGAAATTGAATCAGTCTCGCAAAATCGTCATCCAAGCCCTCGCCTGGACTGCCGATGGAAAAGCAGTTGTGACTGCAGGAGACGATAAAGTCGCACGAATCTGGACGCTCCCCGCTTCGCCGGGATCGGGATTTCCAACACCGAGAGAACTTAAAGGCGCAACAGGTTCGATCACCGCGCTCGCCATAGGTCAGAGCCAGGTTTTTGCCGCCAGCACCGACAACAAGATCCGGATATGGAATGTTGCAGATGGGAAGTTGATCAAAGAGATCGCCACTGCAGGTATCGTCAGCCTCGATGCTTCACCAACTGGAAAGCTGCTCGCGACTGGGGGAGCCGACAGCGCCATTCGTATTTGGGACGTCGCGACTGGCAAGCAAACGGTCGAACTTCGCGGGAGTGTTTCGACTTCCAAAAAAATCGCTGAACTCGATTGGGCAATCGCTCGCCAGACATTGGAGCAAGCATTTCAAAAGACGGTCGTGACGAAAACCGAAGCGCAAAACAAGGCGCTCGATATTCTGCTTCAGAAAGCGAAAGATGCTATCGTCGCGATGAACAAGAAGCTTCCTGTAAACGAAAAAGCAATCAAGCCGACCGAAGAAGCTCGCGCCGCTGAACAGAAAAAAGTCGACGAAGCGAAAGCCCTGATCGCGAAAGCCCCCGAGGGCAAGGCTGACGCTGCGATGGAGAAATCACTCAAAGCGGCGCAGGATAAATTGATTACCGCCGTGACTGCCGAAAATTCTGCAGTCGCTGCATTCAAAGCGGTCCAGGCGAACATCACCGACTCTGGAGCGCAGGTGAAACGAATCACTGAAACGAAAGTGAAAAACACAACGAACATCGCGGATTCGAAAGCAACCAGCGAAGCTGCCAAAAAGTTACAGACCACGGCGACTACCGATCTTGCAGCCCTCAAAAAAACGCTCACCACTCCGGCAGCGAAACCGCTCGCTGTTAAATTTTCGGCCAATGAGCAAAAGGTGGCGGTAATCTTCGCTGACGGTTCACTGACTGTTTGGGCCAGCGTGAGCGGCATTCCTGTCGAACAAGTTTCAGGCGTCGCGACATCAGCAGCTTCACTTGCTCTCCAGAAAAATGGTGCCTTTGCCGCCTGTTCAGCAGATGGCACTTTCACAACAACAAACTTGAATTCTCAGTGGAAACTGGAACGCACGTTGGGCGGTGAGAAAAATCTCGAATTTTTCGCTGATCGAGTCAACGCCGTTGAGTTCAGCCCCGACGGAAAAATCCTCGCAACCGGAAGCGGCGAACCATCCCGATCCGGCGACATTTCACTTTTCGATGCGGCCACCGGAAAATGGAAGTCGACCTGGCAGGAACGCCACTCCGATTGCGTCGTGAGTCTCGACTTCTCACCTGATGGGAAACTTCTCGCCTCCGGAGCCGCAGACAAAATTGCGCGAGTAACCGACATCGCGACAGGCAAACAGGTGAATCTTTTCGAAGGTCACACCCATCACGTGACCAGCGTCGCATTTCGTGCCGATGGCCGCGTCCTCGCGACAGCGGGGGCAGACGGCGTTGTCAATTCCTGGGATATGATTCTCGGTGAACGGAAGAAGAAAATCATTGGCTGGACTAAAGAAGTCACCTCTCTGCAATTTATCGGAGCGACCAATAAAATTGTAACGTCCGCAGGAGACAATCTCATTCGAATAGTCAATGACGACGGCGCCCAAATTCGCTCCATCGCCAAGCTTCCTGACTTCATGCAAGCCGCCGCCAGCACACCCGATGGCGTAACCGTGATCGGAGGCGGGGAAGACAGCTTTCTTCGCATTTGGGATGGCACCAATGGCAAAGAACTCGCCGCTTTCGGATCGAACTAACAAAATCATAACTTCCATGCCCTCAATTCCTTCTCTCGAAAATTCAGGCTTCTGCTCTGGTCCGCTCAACCGCCGCGGATTCATGCAGGTTGGCCTGACCGGTTTCACCTCGCTCAGTTTGGCAGGGCTCATGCGTTTGAAAGCAGAGAACGCGCTGAAACCGAATCACGAAAAGAAGGCCATCATAATGGTTTGGCTTCCCGGCGGGCTTTCGCACGTCGATTCTTACGATCCGAAGCCGGATATTGGCAGCGAATATCGTGGTCCATTTAAAACGATCGCGACCAAAGTTCCCGGCACTCGAATTTCCGAACTCATGCCGATGCAGGCAAAAATCGCTGACAAGTTCAACATCGTCCGCTCGATGAATCAATCTGCAGGAGGCCATCCAGCTGGTTCGATGCAGATGTTTTCAGGTGACACCGACACGCGCGACAAACCGAAACCGCGTCTTCCTGATTGGATGTCTGTCGCAAATTACCTGCGCTCTAAAGAAAGTGATCAGTCCAATCCGCTTCCGCATTATGTTGGCGTAAATCCAACCCCGGCCAACTACAGCGGTCCCGCCTATCTTGGAAATGCCTACTCGCCATTTGCCGTGACTGCAGATCCGAACCGCCCGAATTTTGAAGTGCCTAACATCGGCCTCACCGATCAGGCGGAAACGAAACGCCTTAGCGATAAGCTCGCCCTGCGCAAAAGCCTCGACAAAATGGAGCGTGCTTTTGATAAAGAAAACGAGCTCGGCGCGCTCGACGAATTCGAAACTCAGGCCATGACGCTCCTGACAAATCCAACCACGCGCGATGCATTCGACCTCTCCAAAGAGGACGCAAAAATCCGCGATCGCTACGGCCGGAATCGCTGGGGACAACAACTTCTCCTCGCCCGTCGTCTCGTAGAATCCGGCGTCGATATCGTCACCAGCACCCTGAGCGGTCCGTTGTGCGGACGCGTCAACAACTGGGACGATCACGCAGTCAACCAGCACCAATTTGAAGCCCTCCGTTTCCGCATGCCTAATTACGATCAAGCCGTCTCCGCCCTGATCGAAGACATTTACGCTCGTGGCCTCGACGAACGCGTTCTGGTCGTCGTCACCGGAGAATTTGGGCGGACTCCAAAAATTAGTTTCAATCGCAGCACCGGAGCCGGTAACGCCAGCGCACCTGCCGGAACGCTCCAGCCCGGGCGCGATCACTGGCCACGTGCTTTTTCAAACATTTGGGCGGGCGGCGGAATGACAACAGGCGGAGTGATCGGAGCCAGCGACAAGCGAGGCGAAGACGTCACCGAACGACCGTGCGGCCCCGGCGATTTTCTCGCGACCGTTTATCAACACCTCGGCATCGATCACCAGAAAATCACGATCGACGATTTCAACGGACGCCCCACGCCAATCGTCAGCAATGGCAAGCCCATTCCCGAACTTGTGGGCGGATAAAAATCATCAGGATTTCCTGAAGCCAAGAAATCCGCGGATCGCCACTACTCCGCCAACCAGCGCGAAAACACTTCCGATTCCAAGCGGAAGATAAGTCAAAAAGTTTCCGCCCGTTTTCAATACGGCTGACTCTGGATTTTCAGGATCGTAAAAAATCGGAACCGTTTTTCCCACCGGAAACTCAGCGACGATACTGTCAGCATTTTCTCGATTGCTACTGCTGTAATTTCCGTATGAAAACCGATCCGATGAGAGGGCCTCTCCGTCGATCACATAATCGTAACTGATTTCCGCGGTATAGTTCGTCTTGCGTTGTTTAATCCCTTTCCCACCTCCGCGTGTCCGTTTGCGGGTGACTTCAGATGCGGTCACCTTTCCCTCAACCTGCGGCCATTCCTCAGTTGCTTGCGCGGAAAGAAATGTTTTCACTCCCCAAATGGTAGCAATGCTTCCGATCAGAAAAAATAGGCTCCCTTTCACATCTGCGGACGATTTTGCTGAAAAAACAGGTGACGAGCTCTT
>CALAHF010000011.1 GCA_937891465.1 uncultured Verrucomicrobiales bacterium
AGTTCGACGGAACGCTGCTGGAGAAACGCCAATGCGTCCTTTAGTAGCGTATCTGAAAACTTCACGGAAGGAACGATTATCTCTTTGAGCTTCTGCTCGATTATGACAATCGCTTCGCTGTCCTGGCCAGGCAGATCTGAGATCGTTTTGGCATCGAAGACTTTCGATTCGCTGTCAGAACACCCGGAGATTCCGATCACAAAAATAGCGAACAAAATCGCGATCCCGCAAAGCCGGGACACGAGGGATGATTTTTCGCGAATGGGTTGGAGATGGTTATTCAGGATCATTTGGATACGTTTTTCTATGGTTCCGGTTTCGGCCACGGCGGTGGCACAGGTTTGTAAATAGGGATTGGAGGCGGTCTTTGCCTGTCGAAAAAGCATCTCGGCATAGCTCTCGGAAGCGTGACCTGAACTCAGGACACGACGATCGCAGGCTTCTTCGCGAAGACTCGTTGTTTCACGAATCGCAAGCCAGGCAGGAGGATTGACCCAGTTCATTGCGAAAAACATCCGCGAAATCAGCACCGCAAGCGCATCGCGGCGGCGGACGTGTTCGAGCTCGTGAAGCAAAATCATTTCGATATCAGCTTCAGGAAAATCCCCCGCCGATTCCGGCAGTGCGATCCGTGGGCTGGTGAGCCCCCACGTAAAAGGCGATTTCACGAGCGGAGAAATCAGCAGCGTGACCGGCTGCTTCGCGCCGACCGATTGTTTCAGCGCTGTGAATTTTTCGAGCAAACCCGAATCCGGATGACGAGCGCTCCGTTCGATTTTTCGCAAAAATGCGCTGGCCGCGAACGAACGAAAGATCCAAAACACAACGCCGATTCCCCAAACTGAAAAGAGAATCCACGGCCAGGAAAACTCCAATCGATTGGGCGGGGTAGGAATGATCACTCCACCTTCCGGTGTGAAGGTGGATGTGTAGATCATCGGTGAATCGACAGCAGCAAGCGGTTCAGTGACGGGCGCTGGGGTCTCAGTTAGACTTGGCAAAATTTCCCAACGGGGAAACACCAACAGCAGCAGCGGAATCGCCAAACTTGCGGCAAAAACGCGAAGCCACAGGCCGTGTTTCAAAGCGGGTGCGAGGCTTCGAACAGCCGCAGCAAATGTAAAACCGAGTGCCACCACGATGGCTGATTTCGCAAGAAATTCAGCGAGGAAAACAGGTAAATTAAGATCGTTCATCATTTGCTGTTTGGTTTATTTTCCCTTTGCGTCTTCGATTAATTTGCCAATGCGATCAAGTTCTTCGGGCGAAAGCTTGTGGCCTTTCTCACCGAGTAAACTTGAAACAGCACCCGCGACCGAGCCCTGAAAAAAGGTTTCGACCAGTTTCCCCATCGCCGTCGAAGCTGCGGCCTTCTTTTCAATTTTGGGTGAATAGACAAATGCGGCCCCTTCCGATTTGTGAGTCACATGGCCTTTTTCTTCGAGAATACTGAGGAGCTTTCGCACCGTCGAATACGTCCGCGTTTCGCCGAGCGCTGTCCACACTTCGCGCGCAGTTGCCGAACCCTTTCGAAAAAGAACCTCCATCACCTCGCCTTCTCGTCGGCTGAATTTCGACTCCTCTTCGGACTTTATCGTTGCCATGCTAATTTTTTCGCACGTCCCCTGAATTTGGTCAAGAAAATAAGTGCTAAAAATTTCGCACCTAAAACTATCCATGACACAAATGGCCCCTTCGCCGCTTGATTCGACCCGCCATTCGGCGACCATTTTTATTCCGACCATGATTCGTTACCTAACATTATTCGCGCTCGCTTTCATCATTCCTCCCCTTGGATTTTCACAAGATGAAGCCTCCAACGCAGCTGCCGCGCGAAAAATCCTCGACGCCTATCATGCCGATAATCAGGAACCGGGGAATCGTTCGTTGCACGTGATTTGTTGGAGACCGCTCGATCGCCCATTCGCTCCAGATCATCGCGAACGGCTCACGCGAATCATGAAGCACATTCAAAAGTTCTATGCTGACGAACTTGAGCGAAACGGATTTGGGCGTCGTTCCATCCAGCTGAATTATGATGACGACAAACTTCTCAAAATTTATCATGCCGTTGGTTCGGCCGACTTCGCTGATTATAAAAAGCCGGAAGGTGAGCGAGTCCGCAAAGATTGCTGGCCGGTGTTAAAAAAAGCGGGCCTAAATCCTGATCGCGAAACGGTCCTGATTTTCACAAACCTGTCCGATTGGGATCCCGAGAAAAACACATTCAAACACAAAAGCCCTTATTACGCCCGTGGGAATAACCAGCAAGGCCTCGCATGGCAACTTGACTCTCCTGAGCTCGACACGCCCAATCTCGCGTTAAAAGAGCCCATCATCACCGATGGCGAATACGGCAAAATTTCGCTGGGAAGACACAACTCGATCTTTATTGGCGGAATCGCGCACGAGCTCGGCCATGTTCTGGGATTGCCTCACTGCCGCGAACGTTCTGATGAAAAAGAAGCCCATGGAACGGCATTGATGGGATCGGGAAACCGAACGTATTTCAATGAACTTCGAGGTGAAGGGAAAGGCTCGTTTATCACCTTGGCTCACGCGCTCCGTCTCGCTTCACACCCTCAATTTTCGGGTTCAGTGAAAGGAATGAACCTTCCCGCGAAAGCTGAGTTCTCGAACGTTGCAGTTGCCGAAACTGACGATCATTTTTCTTTTTCCGGCACGGTCGAAAGCCAAATTCCAGTCTATGCCGTGGTTGCCTATCTCGATCCAGAAGGCGGCGGTGATTACGATTCGCGGACAGTCTGCGCGGTGCCGGATAGTGATGGGAGTTTCACGCTCGACTGCTGGCCACTTCAGCGCGGCAAAGCAGTTTCAGATATTCGAGTGGTTGCTCTTTTGGCCAATGGAGCGACTTCAACGTGGCGTTCCAGTTACCGGATGAAGAATACCAAACTCGATATCTCGCTGATGAAATCGTCAGCGGAGTTGGATGAATTTGTTTCAAATTTGAAAGCTCGAAATTTTGTCGGAGCCAAGAAAATCGCCGAAGCACTTCCGGAAAATGGACAGGCAAAAATTATTGCAACAAACATTCTCCGCGGGATGAATCAAAATCGGAAAACCACCGCGATTGCATCGATTTCAGCCGACCTAACGTCATTTCCTCTTTCACAAATAACGCCAGAAGAAGCCACCGTCGGTTGGCAAAATCCGGCCTACGATCATTTACCGCGCTCTGGTGAGCCGGTCATTATTTCTGGCGGCGAGTTGTTCGAAACCGGAATTTACGCTCACGCCGACGCTCGTCACGTTTATAAATTTCCAGACGGATCAAATTGGAAACACCTGACAGGAAAGTGTGGGCTTCCAAATCAGCGGGGAGGCAGCGTTGTCTTTGTGATCAACGCTGACGGGAAGGAAATCTACCGTTCTCCGAAAACGGAACCGGGCGTGACACACCGATTCGAGATTGATCTGAACGGCGTGAAGGAGCTCAAACTGATCACCGAAGATGGCGGCGACGGAAACGCAGTCGATTGGGGATTATGGCTTGCGCCAACTATTTTTCGGTAAAGACTTTTAACGATCGAATAGGGTAAGTTCGATAAACGGACCCTGTTGGATCGTGAAAAGTGATTAGCACTAAAGGCGCAAATTTTAGCGCCTCCGAATTACGTGATTGGTGCCGCAACGGCTTTGCCCCAGAAAAGCAGAGCACAGATCAGCATAACTATTCCGTAGGCTAAACCCGCTCCGCAGGCGATTTGCCAGCGCTTTTTGTCTGCCACAACCCAGGCGATCTGATCGCGCATAAGATAGGGTTTACCGACCCAAAACATGCCCTTCACGATCATTACGTAAGCGATGAACACCAGAAGCAAACGAGTAATCGGCGGCTGTTGAAAAGCGGAAATCAGCATCGGAGCAGCGGCCAAAATCATGAGGAATCCCACTGCGCGAACGGAAATGAAGTCTTTAACATAGAACGCCATCGCGAAACATCCGACAACGAGAATGACCTGAACCGCTTTCTCCATTTTCCAGAATTCTCCGAGGTCCATTGAGCTCCATACCATAAAGGTCCAAATGAAGGCAATCACCAGCAACGGCACGCCGACATTGTAATTCCGGGGGAATTTTTCGAGAACTGGCTTCAGTTTTTCAAAATTCATGAGCGCATACCCATGAGATAAAATCAGCCAGGCGCCGATGACGATCCCTACCAGTTTGAGGTCGAGTCCGGGGCGATATAACAGTTCGTAAAAGGCGTCCATGTGCAGGGGTAAGGAGGAAACAGTGGGGCAAAAGGCGATCAATTCAAGGGCGGATCCCCCTCAAACGGAATGCCTCACTCGTCAAAAACCTTAAAGTAAATCAACTTCTCAGTTTGCCCTATTTTTGCTTAGGAAAGCGAAGTTCAAGGAACTCCTCCAAAGACTGCTGATTGAATAACCCATCCAATCCATAAAGCTCTCCATTCCCTTGAGTAAATCCTCGATAAGGCCGGTAGGCAAATGACCCCTGGCCTCCCGCATAAATTACTTGGGTATTCGTGTCCACCACAAATGCCCTGACCGGCTACCCTGACCATTGAGTCGCCACCGGATCTTCGATTTCATCGACCTCTCTCGCGAGTGCTCGGTTCTCGTCACCATCACGTGAATGAGCCTCACGAACATAGACCAACACAAAATGAGCGTCTTTCGAATAACGAGTGTGGAGCTCCTGAAGTCCAGCAAGTGATTCCCGGAAAACATCACACCCCCAACTGGCATACACCAAAACAACCGGCTTAGTCTTGATCAAATCGTGTAATCTGACTCGCCGATCGCCATCTGCGGTCAGGAGACTGAAATCCGGCGCGGGTTCACCAGGACGCGGAGCATTGGCCTCTCGCGCTTCGATAACTGCAAGCCCTTCCCGATTCGACGGTATCTTTTTCCCACTAAACTGATCTACCGTGACCCGTTTTGAAAGTACCGGTTGCAATGGTAATCCACTCGAGCTCGCCGGTTTTTCCTCGGATTCCTGAGCATTGCTACTGGATGAGATGGCAATCACCGGAATCATCATTCCCCAAAAAAATGTATTTAGGCTGCTAGCTATTCATTTTATTTGAACGAGTTACGCGAAATTTCAGCTCTCAAAATCAACGCCATCTTAATGGTTTTGGGCCATGGCTGAACTGACCCAATTTTGAATTACCCCTATCTCTGCAACTAATTACGGGGCTCTGAAACATTTTTCGGAAAACGCTCTTCAAGCAATTCCTCAATTGATTGAGAATTAAATTCAATATCAAATTTCATAGGCGCTCCGTCTCCGTGCAAAAATCCTTGATACGGCCGATACCCCCACGGGCCCTGAGATCCGGCATAGATGACGGTGTTGTCTTTTTCGACAATAAATGCTCTGACCGGCCATGCCGACCATCGGGTTGCAACGGGGTCGGTCATTTCATCAACCAGATACAAAAACGGAAGTCGTAGTTGTTTGCGACATCTCTGCGCATGCAACTTCCGCTCTTCAATATTCTTTGCATCCGGGACGCGACCCAGACCACTTGCAAAGCCCCCTTTTGCGTGAACTTCGCGAATGTAAACCATCACAAAATGAGCGTCATCGGAATACCGGCTATATAATTGCTGAAGCCCCGCCAGCGACTCGCGAAATACGTCGCATCCCCAACTGGACATAACGAGAACGACTGGCTTGGTTTTTATTAGATCTGAAAGTTTTACGGTGCGATCCCCGTCCGCCGTAACCAATTCAAAATCCGGAGCTAGCTCCCCCGGCCTGGGCGCATTGGCCTCTCGAGTGTATATCAGCTCGTATGCCATTTGTTTTGAATCCACCATCTTTCCGGATAACTGATCGGCCGAGACTCTCTTTGGAGGGATAATTAGTGCCTCCCTGGTGCCTCCCGAATTAAAATCAATGCCCCCATTTTGCTGAGCCACCACCAACTGCTGCGCGCCGGAGACCAGAGCTAAGACCGCCATACAAAGTGAGCTATATTTAGATTTATTCAGGACCATGATTTTTAAATGATTTGAAGTGCTAATCAGACTGAATCCCCATCGAATCACCCATTCCGATGCTTCGTGCAGCGAAATTGAAGAACGCTACCTCAGCTGGAGGGATGAAATTCGATTTTCACCCCAATCCATCGGAATGTTTTGGTGGGAATGTAAGGATTATACCCTGACTAATACATAAACTCCAACTTAGTAACCCCCTATTTTGAAACAAAGTTTGCAAAAAAACGAATTTTTCCAAACCCCACTAAGAGAACCAGCAGCCTTCCATCCGCCCCATCCCTGAAATGAAGGATGGCTAAGGCAAAGAAAAGGGGAGGGGTTTATCGTAATGTATTTGTATTGAGCAGCTTATGATGCGATCGATTTTATGAGGAGCTCAGCTCAAAACCGGATCGCCATACAGCGTGTGCCCAGTCGATTCTTTGATCTTCACATCAAAAAGCTGGCCCGCCATGCGTTTGGCATCTCCATCGAAAATCACGATGCGGTTGGTGCCAGTCCGCCCGCAAAGCGTTTCCTCGTTGTAACGGCTCGGACCTTCGCAGAGAACTTCGACGGTTTTGCCGATGTGTTCGTCGTTCTTTCGCGCTACAATTGAATTGACCAATTTCAGTAAATCCTGATTCCGCTCTTCTTTGACACGCTCGGGAAGCTGCTCGTCCAATTCTGCGGCTGGCGTATCTTTGCGCGGTGAATAGCGGAAAATAAATGCCTGATCAAACTGAATGCGTTCAACGACCTTTTTCGACTCCAAATAATCTTCTTCGGTCTCCCCGGGAAAGCCGACGATGATGTCAGTCGAAATTGCAATTCCAGGGCGGGCCGCCTTCATCTTTTCGCAGATTTCGATGAATTTCTCCGCCTTGTAGGGCCGGTGCATCCGCTTTAAAATTCGGTCTGAACCACTCTGCAGTGGAAAATGAACGTGACTCGCCAGCTTGGGCAATTCGATGAATGCGTTGATCAAATCCTGCTTGTAACCAATCGGATGCGGCGATGTGAAACGAATTCGCTTAATTCCATCGATTTCGGAAATTTGCTCCAAAAGTTGCACGAATGGACCTTTGTCGCCGATTGTATCAAACTCGTGACGACCGAAAAGATTCACGGTTTGTCCGAGAAGCGTCACCTCACGAACGCCATTGTCCGCGAGCCGCTTGCACTCATCAATGATTTCAGAAATCGGGCGACTGCGCTCCGCTCCGCGCGTGTAAGGCACAATGCAGAAAGTGCATTTCATGTTGCAGCCCTGCATGATGCTGACGAATTCCTTCACCCCATAATCCTTGTCGACATGGTCGCGGATTGTGTTTTGGGATTCCTCTTCTTCCTCAATATCAACAATCGGCACGCGGAGATCGTCCATGATAGACTCCTCCTTTTTCCGCATGATTTCGACCACGTTATCAACCACACGGTGATATTTCTGCGTTCCCGCCACCAAATCGAGGTGCGGCACCTGCTTCAACAAATCCTCACCACGGCTCTGCGCCATGCAACCCATCAGGCCATAAACGATATTGGGACGCTTGCGCTGAAGCTTTCCCATTTGGCCCATATTTCCAAGGGCTTTTTGCTCCGCCTGATCCCGAACCGAGCAGGTGTTCATTAGAATCACATCTGCGCCATCTGCCTTGGGCGTCATCGTAAAACCGCGCTCGACGAACATCTGCGCGACCTGTTCCGAGTCGCGTTCGTTCATCTGGCATCCGTATGTTCTGAGGTAAACCGTTGGCATCGTATTTCGCTTAAAATTGGGTGCGGATGGTAAGGGAAGATCACGATGACGGCAACCGCTGGTTTTTCCGAGGGCGCTTGCCCTCTACTCCATTTCCCGATAGGATTTCAGCATGAAATCGCGGATCGCTTTTACCTGCATCTTTGCAGCATTCACGTTCATTCCGCGTCCGATTTCTTCCGGCTAGCAACGCACTTTGGTCGCGATGGCGAAAGCCCCGGATTCGTTGGGGAATTTCGCAAAAGAGAGCCGGTCAAAAGTTCCTGGAATATTCAATTTCCCACTACAGACGGTAGCGGCATCGCAAAGCGTGAAAATTTCGACCTGCATGATTTTTTGACAATCGGTGGTGGCGTTTCTTTCTTAAAAAATCAGAGCTTCTCAATTTTCTTGAGTGGAAATGCTTTCAGCACGTCTTCAATTCTTCCCTGACTCTTGTAAAAGTCAGCGGCGGCCACCGCACGGATTTCGAGATGGCCAATCAGCACCATTTGATGAACCCCGGGAAGGGCCATCGGGTGATAACCTTCGAAATCCTTGTTACCGGTGCCTTCTTTGAAATTCGTTTTGTAATTGAGCTGGAAAAACATATCTCTGGCATACGGATCCGACCCTTTTTTCGACAAATTTACCGTCACCATATCGTTGCCGGAATCTTCAGCATCCCGAAAAAGTAGCCGCCATTCCAGATCGTCGCCGAGAAAATATTTCCCCGGAAGCATCAGCGGGAGCAGTTTCAGAAACTCGGAATATTCCTCGCTGGGAAGTTTCACTCCCGGTTCCCAGGCTTTTGTGAACAGTTCGCTCAGACGGTCCATTCCCTCCTTTTTCTTTCCGTCCCCTTCGCTGCCGCTTTTTTCGGCGCGCTCCTTATCTGATTCCTCAGTTTTTTTATCCGACTTCTTTTTCTCAGAACTCTCCTTTTCCCCGAGTTTTTCTTTGCCATATTTTTCCACAGGTTTCGCTACCAATGCCTTGTCATCCTTGTCTTGTGCCAGAGCAAAATTCCCCGCGACAAGCAGGCACACACAGAAAATAGAGAAAAAAGGTTCGTCATAAAATTTCGGTTTGAAATCTCAGCAATCAGATTCACGTCCGGTCACTCGGGTTTCTTAGCCTAAAATAGAAAGTTTCCCTTCCCATTTATCCATCAGCGATTTCATTTTACCAAAATCGAACTCTGCCGCAGGCTCTACCGAACATACCCTATTGATTTGATGAACCAACCCTATTGGATCGAAAAGCTCTTACGAACGTACCCTGTTCGTTCGCTATTCATACCCTGTTGCTTCGTGGTGACAGGTCTTGCGAATGCCGGTGATGTAACGGCTCCACCGCAGGCAGAAATCGAGCGGCTTGAGCTTGATACCTCGTTTTACAAAAAATACTTAAGCGTGAATGGATTCCCCGTTGTGGCGTCCGATAAGGTCTCGGATTTTGCCCTGAAAGAAGCCGAATTTTTGATCCTTCAAATGGTCGGAGATCGGCCAGATTTGTTGGAAGCCCTAACGGATGCGAAAATTCGATTTTCCATCATGGCGCCGGACGAGTTCACCACTGCTATTCCTGAGCATTTCAGTTTGACTCCGAAAAATTATTGGGACAAACGCGCTCGTGGACTCGGCTCAACACCCGAGCGACCCGCCGTGAGCTGCGGTGAAGAAAATCTGCTTGGCTATGTCGGCGATCCTTATGCCAAAGAGAATATTTTCATCCATGAATTTGCCCACAGCATTCATCAGCAGGGCTTAAAAAAGACGGATCCGACTTTTCAGAAACGATTGGAAAACAACTTTCAACGCGCGGTTTTGAAGGGACTTTGGAAAGGAAAATACGCGGGAACAAATCCGGCAGAATACTGGGCCGAAGGAGTTCAGTCGTGGTTCGATACCAATCGTGAAGACGATCACGATCACAATCACGTGAATACCCGCGAAGAATTGAAAGCCCACGACAAGGGCCTTGCCGCGCTTTGCGAGGAAGTTTTTGGCGATGGAGTATGGCGCTACCAACGACCACCCGAACGGGAAAAGGGTGCTCCGCATTTGGTTGGCTACGATCCAAAAACAGCACCTACGTTTGCGTGGCCCACGGAGCTCGTCGCGGCCTACGCTGCGCTGGAAAAAGGAGAAGGCTTAAAATCTGTAGCGTCTCTCAATTTGAAAAATTTGAACAATCACAGCTTCGCGTCACCTCCTGGCGGCGAGGGAGTTCAGCTGAAATTTCAAAATCAAACTTCTGAAACAATGCGGCTATTTTGGGTCACATTTGAAGGAAAACGCCGCGCTCACGGTCATATCGATCCGAATCGCTCGACTACTCAAGGAACCTACGAAGGACACTTTTGGGTGGTGGTAGATGAAAATAACGAAGACATCGCCCTTGTCGCAGCCCCTAATGAGGACGGGGTTTTCGTGATCAAATAGAAAGTCCGGTTGCTTTTTTTTGTACGCATTTGGCGCGATTGTTGTTAAGATCAGAGTCTATTCAACCCTCTGAAATCCCCGAATGGCCGACCAACGATTTTCGCAGTCTCAGTCGCTGCAACAACAACAAACGATTGCTCCGCAAATGCAGCAATCGCTCGAATTGCTGCAATCTCCCACTTTGGAATTGCGGCACATGGTTCAGCGTGAACTTGATATCAATCCGGTATTGGATGACGAGACGGAGGAAATTTCGCTGGAAGAAACGGCTCAAGAAAATCACGACGAGGACTTTGATAAAGAATTCGCTGAGCTGTCGCAGATGGATCAGGAGTGGCGCGATTATTTGAAGGAATCGCGCGCGTCCAATCAACGTTCGGATGCAGATGAACGACATCAGTTCATGATGGATTCGCTGGTAGAAACGCAGACTCTCCAAGAGCATCTGCTTGAACAACTTAGTGTTGCCGACGTCGAAACCGATCAGCGAAAACTAGTCGAGCTTCTGATCGGAAATATCGACGACAACGGATTTTTACAACTCGATCTGGAAGATTTTGCGATGGATATGGCGATTCCTTTCGACGATTTGGAGCGCGCTCAACTTTTGATTCAAACCTTTGAACCAAAAGGGGTTGGAGCAAGCGATCTTCGGGAGTGTCTTTTGATACAACTCGACCAAAACGGAAAGCATCACAGTCTGGAATATCGTATCATTGACAAGTATCTCGATGATCTCGCGAAACATCGCTTTCCCCAAATTGCAAAAAAAACGGGAGTAGCGGTCGATCAGATTTCGGCAGCGGCTGAAGCAATCGCCCGATTGGACCCAAAGCCTGGCAGTGATTACACCACCGGCACCAATGCTTATGTAACGCCGGACGTTATCGTCGAACAAGTCGGAGACGAGTGGAAAGTCCAAATGGTGAATGAGCAAATTCCCCGACTGCGGATCAGCAACTCCTATAAAGATCTAATGGCCCAGAGCGGTAGCGGCGGAAAAGGTGAAGTGCGGGAGTACATTCGCGAAAAAATTCGCGCAGGAAAATTTCTCATTCGCAGTATTCACCAGCGCCAGCAGACGATCGAAAACATCGCTAATCAGATCGTAAAACGACAAGTCGATTTCTTCGAGCATGGCGCGTCCAAGTTGCATCCGATGAACATGGCTCAGATTGCTGAAATCGTTGAGGTCCATGAAACCACGGTCAGCCGGGCGGTTTCAGGAAAGTACATGAAAACTCCTTGGGGTGTTTTTGAGATGAAATATTTTTTCACCACCGGATACGAAACCGAGAGCGGTGAAACGATGAGCAATACCAGCGTTAAAAAAGCACTGGCCGAAATCGTCGCCGAAGAAGATCACAAAAAACCGCTCAGCGATGCGGCGTTGGTGAAAAAGCTCGAAGAAAAGGGGCTGAAAATTGCTCGGCGAACGGTAGCAAAGTATCGCGACGAATTGCACATTCTCCCAAGCCACATGCGGAAGCAGTATTGAGCGGCCACCCACCATACTTTACGAGGTCGCGGAATTGACGCAGCCGAGCCGTTCTGATTAGTTTGCAATGTTTTGAAATCAAAATTGCTTGTCCTACTTCTCCTCTTTTTATCCGGTTTTCCCCGAATCGGTCAGGCCGAAATTCAGAGAATCGAAACCGATCTGCTAATCGTCGGCGCCACGGAATCGGGTTGGGCCGCGGCGATTCAAGCAGCGCGGATGGGGGTGAAATCCATCACAATTGTTCACGATGGCGAATGGTATGGCGGGCAATACACGGAACAGGCGCTTGCTTGCGTGGACGAGAATAAAGGACCGGGAAAAGTCGGCTGGGGCGTGGATTGGCATCCGATGAAGCGCTCGTTTCATCGAAGTGGGTTGTTCAAAGAGTTGATGGATCGCATCGAAGCTCACAACACCACACAATACGGATCACCGATGCCGGGAAAACCGTGGCATGGACCCTCGACGTTTCGACCGGCGGAAGCCGAGGCCATTTTTCGTGAAATGATCCAGCCATTTGTCGATTCGGGGCAGGTCCAGGTTTTTTGGAATCATTACGCGGTTGCAGCTCAGGTAGAAGGTAATTTGCTGCGCGGTACGGACTTTGCCCCGCTCGGAAAAATCGAGTCCGACTTGTCAGTGAAGGCAACAATGACAATCGATGCGTCAGATTGGGGAGATATCATTCAGCTTTCTGGCGCGGCGTATGAATGCGGGGCGGACCCAAAATCACGCTACAACGAGCCGAGCGCCTCGGAGAAAGTTGTTCCAAATGAAATGAACCCGATCACCTGGGCAATCATTGTCGAGGAATCTCCGACCGGAGAGCCTACGCCAATTCCCGAACCTCCGAATTTTGACGATCGCAATTATCCGCGAGCCACTCCCTTCAGTCGGACCGCATTTTTCAATCTGAAATGGGATCAGAAAACCGGGCTGGGGGCGATTCCTCATTGGCCGGATGCCGGAAAGGCTTCCACCCGACAGCTCTCCGTTTTCACCGTTCGCCGGATTGTGGATGGCTTCGCAAGCAAAGATGGTAAGACCAGCATCCTACTGAATTACATGAACGGACAGGATTATCCCCTCACCCGCCTACCGAAGCGAGTCGCCGATGCACTGGAAGAGACTGAACTCGGTGCATCGACAAAAAACATCGTCGAAATGACTCGTGAACAACGTGAGATCATTTTTCAGGATGCGAAAAATCACTCTCGCGGAGTGCTCTATCATTTGCAGAATTTTGTTCACGAACAGGCCGAGGATAAAACGAATTCATTTCGCAACTTTCGTCTCAGTCGAGAATTTGGAACCGCCGATCACCTTCCACCAAAGCCTTACATTCGCGAATCACTACGCTTAAAAGCCGTGTATATGATGCGCGAGCAGGACGGACGAAATCGCGACGGCGAAACAAAAACCGCTGCGAAGGAGCGCTTTTCGCACGTGATGTATCCCGATGGTTTGTTCGCGTGGCAATTCCACTACGACTTTCACCGCACCGGCCGAACCTATCTCAAAAGCGAGGGTGAAAACGGTCCCTGGATCGATTGCGAGACACCGGGGCGTCACACCAAACACATCAGTGATCGCTGCGTTTTTCCGGCACGAAGCCTTGTTCCAATTGAGTTGGATGGGCTTATCGGATCACAGGGTAACGTGGGATACAGCAGCATCGTGAATGCGGCGATTCGGCTACATGATCAGCGGATTCACATCGGTCAGGCAAGCGGTGCCATGGCGGCAGTGAGCTTGGCAGAGGGCGTGAATCCGCGTGAGATTCCGTATGATCGCGGGCTTTTGGAAGCGGTTCGAGATGGCCTTTGCAGTGAAAAAATGGCGGGAGTTCCACTGCTCCTTTTCCCGTTTCGAGATCTCAAACCCGGAGGTTCGGGATTCGTCGCGGCAAATCGAATAGGTTCCAGCGGAATTCTGAAACCAATTCCAAGAGAGGTTGATTTCAAACCGCTTGATAAACTTTACCTGCATGAATTTGGAAAGAGGTGGATCGGAAACAGTGATGACGAAGGGCTAGTTGGCTCTCCGATTAAGTTTTCGAATTCGCTTTCAGCTGAAATGATTTGGGGCGAGTTCACCGTTAAGGAGACGGTAAGGAAGTCCCCAACCGACGCGGATGGTGACGGCATTCCTGATTTCGATGACGCTCTGCTCTTTACACCGAATGAACCAATTGTTTGGAAAATTGAGAGACCTCCCCCAACGCCTCAAACGGATGGCATGCCAAATAATTTCGATCCCACCGGAGAAATTCGCTTCGATTTCGCTAGTTCAAAAACTCCCGCAGCAAAGGGCTTCACGCGTGATGTCGGCCACGTTTTCTCTGAAAAAACCGGACACGGTTGGACCCGCGACATTTCGAAAAACGCACGATCACGAAACGCTCTGCCCGAACCTGAGCGAGACGCCTTTCTGTTCACCAGAACCAAGGATACGTGGGAAACCGCTATCGAAAATGGCAGCTACTCAGTCACGGTTTGCATTGGTGATTCCGGCCACGAACAAGCGGGCCAAAACGTCACGGTCGAAGGTGAAATGCTGGTCGATAATATTTCGACAACTGCAGGAGAATTTCACGAAGCGACGGCGACTGTTGAAGTGAAGGATGGCCTGCTCACGATGGTGATCGGGAAATCCGGAAGCAACACAAACACTGCATTGTGTTGGCTGGTTATTTCGGCGAAGTGAGTTCTGTGTTACGATCCCAAATCTATGTCCGAATTTCAAATCCCCCAATCCGTCCGTGATTTCAATCCCGAAATTGGACTCGTTCTCGGTTCAGGGTTGGGCAGTTTCGCGGATCGCATCATGCCGATTGAAACCATTCCGTATTCTGAAATCGCGGGGCTTCCCGTCAGCAAAGTTCCTGGACACGAGGGAAAATTCATCTTTGGCGAGTTAAACGGAAAGCGCCTCGTCATAGCACAGGGCCGCGTCCACTTGTATGAAGGCTGGACGGTAAAAGAGATTTCGACAGGCATTCGGGTGATGCATGAAATGGGAATTCGGCAGCTGATTTTGACCAACGCGGCGGGAATCGTGAACGAGAATTTTTCGCCGGGTCAATGGATGCAAATCACCGACCACCTGAATTTCACCGGACAGTCTCCGCTTTTTGGCGGGGCCAATTTCATCGATCAAACCGAGGTGTATTCGAAATCGATGCGTAAGCAGTTTCGCGAAAAAGCAGCCGAACTCGAGATCGATTTGGCCACAGGGGTTTATGCCTGGATGCCCGGTCCACAATATGAGACTCCGGCCGAAATCCGGATGGTCAGGACGCTCGGTGCTGATGCCGTTGGGATGTCGACTGTTCCCGAAGCAATTCAAGCCCGCGCTCTTGACATTGAAGTTGCCGGATTTTCCTGCCTCACCAATTATGGCGCTGGTATGACGGATGATCTTTTAGATCACTCCGAAGTCATTGAAATGGGAGCAACCGCTGCGGGCCAACTTGTCGATTTACTGACTGCGACTTTGGGCAGCGGAACTTGACGTTGGCGCACCGCCGGTATCCCAGCGATCCAGTTTTGCGAGCCAAATTACTGGATTCGCCTCAAATGTTTTGATACAAGGTCGGCAGCAAAATTTAACCTCTCGACCATCGTAGTTCCGCGTGAATGGCCCGCCACCAAGGGTCAGCGGCTGTTCAATCACGATGCACTTCTCGTAGGCATACGGTTTTCCTGAAGACGTTTTTGCAACTGTTTGAGCCGATTCGTTCGGCTTGCTTCCACACGAACTCAGCATCAGCACGGTGAAGATAAAAAGCGTGAGACGAAAGATGTACATGTCGCACCTTCCCCAAAGTGGCCGCAGGTTCAAGGAACATTCTCACCTTCATTTCGGCAGCTGAATCCTTGAAGTCGCTCTCCAAACGTGGTTCAATTTCGTATGACTCCTGAAGAAAAAATAGTCGAAATGAGCCTCACTCTGCCCCCTGCCCCTCCACTCGGCGGCGTTTACAAACCAGTAATTATCAATGGGACGACTGCTTATTTTTCCGGTCACGGCCCGATGACGGACGATGGCAAAACCTACATGACAGGACGACTCGGTCACGATATGACGGTCGAAGAAGGTCAAGCAGCCGCGCGCCAAGTCGGACTCACCCTGCTCGCGAGCATGCGTGCCCAATTGGGAAATTTGAATCGCGTGAAGCAAATTGTGAAGTCACTCGCGTTTGTCAGCTCGACGGATGATTTTTATGATCAGCCACAAGTTGTGAATGGTTACAGCGAACTTTTTGGTGAAGTCTTCGGTGCAGAAATTGGAATCGGAGCGCGCAGTGCCATTGGAACAAACACCCTGCCAGGAAATATTCCAGTCGAAATCGAAGTCATCGTCGAACTGATCGGCTAACCGATTTTCCGAAGCAATAGGGTTTGTTCATCGAACAGACCCTATTGCTTAGAAATGCTCTCACGAACGCATCCTATGATTCACCGAACCAACCCTAATGGATCGTGAAAAACGAAGAACCAGCCGAATGGAAAAAACTATGGCGAACGGCATTCATCACCGCAGCCGTCGTCTTTTTCCTCCTCGCGTGGCTGCTGCCTCTCGATCAGTTGTCGTTTTTCGTTTTGTTTATCAGCGGTTTCGTCCACACCTTTACCATCGCCATTTTTTTAATCCGACGCCTCAAAACTCCAACAAACGTTGATGTCTTTATGGTCAAATTTGGTCTGATCATTTTCGCCCTCATCACCTTTGCCACCTTCACCATAGCCGATCATGCAATACCCGAATAATCCTGAAACCATTCCGTCCCCAGCCCTTTTGATTTTCCCTGAACAGGTCGAACAGAACATCGCCCACATGGTCGACATTGTGGGCGGCAAACCCGAACGGTTGCGGCCTCATATCAAAACTCACAAACTCGGCGAGATCGTGAAAATGCAGCTCGCCCATGGGATTACGAAAACGAAATGCGCCACGATCGCAGAAATGGAAATGTGCGCCGAAGCAGACTCACCCGATGTGATGATGGCCTATCCGCCGATCGGCCCTAACATTGCCAGACTTTTGAAGCTAACGGAACTGTTCCCCTCCGTGAAATTTTCTGCCGTCTGTGACAGCGATGAAGCAGCGAAAGCCATTGCCGCTGAGTTTTCGACCGTAGGCAAATCGTTGCCGCTCTGCATCGATATCAATCCGGGGATGAACCGGACAGGAATCCTGCCCGGCCCTGAGGCGATTGAGTTGGTAAAACAAATTGTCGCCACGGAAGGAATCGAGTTTGCAGGGGTTCACGCCTACGATGGGCACATCCACGATGCTGAACTGGAAGTTCGCATAAGGCGTTTTGCGGAATCATTTGATCCTATTTTTGCTTTCATCGACGAATTGAAAGAAGCGGGAATAGAAACCAAAGCACTAGTGACGGGGGGCTCTCCGACCATGGCATTGCATGCTGAAAAAGCGGCTGAAATGCCTTTTGCCTACGAGTGTTCGGCAGGAACACCGACTTTGTGGGACACGGGTTACGAAGATGCCTTTCCTGAATTGGGATTTGTCTGGGCAGCGGCGCTTTTGACCCGAGTGATCAGTAAACCGGGAACTCCCGACGAAAATTTGATCTGTGTTGATTTAGGCCACAAAGCTGTGGCTGCAGAGATGTCACTCGACATGCGGGTGCGTTTCCCATCGTTGCCGGACGCTGAGTTTCTAGGTCAAAGCGAGGAACATCTGGTTATCAAGACTGAGGTGGCCTCCAGCTTAACAATCGGGGACGTTTTGTATGGAATCCCCCGTCATATTTGCCCAACCGTCGCGTTGCATCAGGAAGTCGTGATTGTTCGCGACGGCGCAGCAACCGGCGAGCGTTGGGAAATCAAAGCGCGTGATCGGCGGCTAACTGTTTGATTTTTAATCACTCTAGCGAATCAAACAACCGGTGAATCTCGCCGATTAGTTTGTCTTCGATCGCAGGTTCCCATGGCGCAGGATGTATGGTTGAACGGACGTAAATCATGGCTCCACCGCCTTCGTAGCCGCCCTCATCGAGAATGCGGCGGCTTGGAATATAAGTCATGACATCGTTCGAATAGCCTAAAAACCACACCGGCGCGCCGTTGGATTTTTCCGCGAGTTCCTTTTTTAATCGGAGCGCGTAGTCAACAACCACTTCGCCACCGATGGCGGCAAAAGTCAGTGAATCGCCAAATCGGACGACCTGGGTGGGGACTGGATAGGACTTGGGAAATTCGTTTCCGGAGTCCAACACGGCCAACAAAAACTCGGCGTAGCGCTTTTCATAACCGGATTTCTCAGCGACTCGTTTTTCGAGCTCAGCCCGGGTCGGTGCCGTTTGATAACTAATTTCCGGCCATGAAATCGCGGATCGAATCGGCCCCGAAACGGGAATTTGCGGTGTTTGCAAAGCGGCCTCGACGGCCATGGCCGCGGCTCGCCCGTGACGTTCTACAAAAACGGGCAGGCGGCGAGGATACGGATTTTGATCGGCGGAAGCTCCATTCATAAACATTGCAATTGCCCCGGGATGATCTTCCTCCAAAAAATGCTGTGCGTAGCCCGGCCAATCCCCGTGAATTTCCATCGTGCCGAGGGTTGTCGCGTGACAAGCATAGCCAAAGAGAAGGGCTTTCAGTTCTTTTCCGTCAGCACTTTTCACCTGTAAAACGGGAACATCGTGATCCACGGGCGCATTTGGATTGGGAGAGTTTTTCCATCCGGCCGAACCAACCGGCGTCCGCCGATTCATCGCAAAGCCGGCGCGAGCTTTCGACCAAGTGATCGAAGTTGGCTGCAGGTTTGAGAGCGTTTTTTCGAAGAGCTTATCGATTTTTTCGAGCAGCATTTTCCGATAATCGATGACCTGCTGGACTCGCATTTCGTGATCTGCCTCGGGGATTGAACTGTAGGAGGGCAATAATTTGTCTGATCCAGGAGGTCGATAAGTCCGCAACATCGGCCCGGAATGCGTGTGCGAAGCGTTGATAAGCACCGCCCCGGGAGCGAGTTGATATTTTTCCTCAGCCAGTTTCTCAACATCGATGCGAAATTCTTTCGGCACGCCAATGAGATCGAGGGTGATAAAAACAAAGCGATTTGCCTCCGCATCTTCAATGGCCAGCGCCTTTGCGAAGATGTCCCGCTTCACTGATTCCATGGGGCCCTTTCTGCCCGCGTAGCCCGCCATCCAGACTTCTTCCGTTGGCGTAATTTTCTCTGATGCGACTGCGGCTTTCCACGGATACGGCTCAACAGCATGAGAGGCGGCAGCGAGAAAAGTGAGGGCGAAAATGACAACTTTCATCCTTCGATCCTGCAAAATAGCGGCTCTCCTAGCGAGCGAAATTCAGCCGCAGTTGCGGTGGAAGGGCCCTCGATTTTTTTGGCTCTTGATGTGTCTTTCGATTTTCGACTCGATTGCATTCCCACGATTGCCTAATGAATAGTTTCCCCCTATGATCCTCTCATGAAAATGGTGACGACGAACAGAAGGGCAAGCGGTGGATTCACCCTGATGGAAATGGTGCTGGTTTTGGCGATCATTTCGCTTCTCGTGGGACTCGGCGCGTTCGCGATGAAAAATGTTTTGTCAGACGCTGATGTCGACAAAGCGCGGGCGGATGTTCGGAGCCTGGAAACCAATTTAGTACGCTACAAAGCGAAAGCAGGATTCTTCCCTACCACCGAACAAGGATTGAAAGCACTGGTTGAGCCCCCTACGGCGCCGCCAAAACCAAAGCGGTGGACTCAAAGCACAGGGCCTGAAGCACTCATCGATTCATGGGGCCAACCTTATCAGTATAAAAACCCCGGTTCGCGCAACTCATCAGGACAAGATGTTTTCTCGATGGGACCTGACATGATAGCGGGGAATGAAGACGACGTTGGTAACTGGTAATCACCCCACTATTATAATTTTAGGCGAATCGAAATGGGAGTGACGCTTTTCCCACTCTCGTGTGCCTGACCAAGCACGAAACACTACCAAATGCGCCCCCCAAATTTTCTTATTGTTGCCACGGCTAGCCTCATTACGGCCACAAACCCACTTCAGGCTGACACACTGGTTCTGAAAAACGGTACGGAGATCTCCGCTCCTTATATTTTAGAGAAGGACGACCAGTTCATTGTTAATTTAGGTAAGGACGAACCGACTGTTTTTACCAAGGACGAAGTTGCGCGGATCACGAAGGCTTCACAGGCGCTGTTCCGGACGAACCGCTCGGGCGAGCCCTTTGAAAACATAAAAATTGCTTCAGAAAAGGTGGCTGAAGCATCGGTCTTAGTGAAAAATCCAGGAGGGCTTGGATCAGGTTTCGTTATCGATCCCCGAGGATACGTCATTACCAACGCTCATGTAATCGATGGCACGACGAAGGTTCAGATCACAGTTTTCAAGAAAACGGAAAGTGGCTTGGAGCGTGAGGTGCATAAGAAAATCAAAATTCTTGCAGTGAATCGCCGCGATGATTTGGCGCTGCTCAAAATTGAGGTCCCTGAGCCTAAAGAAGGCGAGAAACCACAGCGTTTTAAATCCGTGCCGATGGGTGATTCACTCTCAGTTTCGGCCGGAGACGATATTTTTGCGATGGGCTCACCTCAAGGACTCGATCGCACGGTTAGCTCGGGAACCGTCAGTACAACTGAGCGGGAATTGGGCGAGTCTGGCGTTTTTATCCAACATGATGCCCCGATCAATCCCGGAAATTCCGGCGGCCCACTCTTCAATCTCAAAGGGGAAGTGATCGGCGTGAATTCCCGAAAGGGAGCGAATTCTGATGGCCTCGGATTCGCGATACCGAGTTCATTGGTGAAATTTTTCCTTAACCATCGCGACGGCTTCGCATTTGATCCTTCCAGCCAAAACGGCGGCTTTATTTACAATCGCCCCCCGACAGCCCCGGGAGCACGTGAATTCGAAGAACCAACTGAGCCAGATACTGAAGCCACAGAAGATTCTGAATAAGCGTACCCCTATATTTCACACCTCCATTTCTCATATATTCACCCATTTTCCTAGAACTATGAAAAGCCACTTTCTTCCAATCGCTATTGCCCTGGCAGTGCCGGTAATTTCGTCCCGCGCCCAGTCCGATCAAGACATCGGCACGCTGCTTCCCGATAACACTTCCGCTTTGGCTGTGGTTCAAAATCTGAGTAAATTCTACGAATTAGATGAAGATCACGCATTTAACAAAATTGTGAGACACCCCGCAATTACCCACCTTTATGGCGAGTCCTTCAGCTGGATTGACGAATTGCTTTCTGAAGAGACGCTGAAGGAAATTGGACTGACGAAAGAAGAGCTTGCCCGACTTTTTCCTGCCCGGTTTGCAATGGCAGGAAACTTAAATTTTTCGATGCTGATGGATGCCAGCATACCCCCCCTCGGAGGAACGCCCGGCGGCGCTGCCAATGTTGGGTTGAACATGAAGGGAATCTCTTTTCTCGCGGCTGCGGACACCACTCTCACCGAGGCCGAATTGACCGAGCTCGTTGCGGCTCTTGGAAAGCGGATGGTCGATTCCAGCGAAGACATGCACGACTCCCGCTCCTTTCAGGACACATTTGAAGGCTATCCGATGACTCGGATGGAAATCAAGAATGTCGCTGAGGATGGAACGGAAAGCTGGGTAAACACGGGATTTATTCTCGCCGATTCAATGCTCATCGTCGCACCGATGTCAGACAACAAAGCTGACATGGCCGATCATATCGCTTCTGACATGGCGCGTCGAATTCGAGCTCAAGGGGCTGAACCCGATTCACTCGCAGGAAGTCGAAGCTACATTGATGCCCGCGACCAACTTGAAGAAGCTGATTTGTTTGTCTTCGCACCGCTCGACGACATCGCCTCTGCGATGGAAACTTCAGTTTCTGAATTCTACGACAAAGCCACGGCCGATGCCGCTGCGGGCCAGGGCGGCTTGCCGATTGGGATGTTTGTTCAGAAAGATGCACTGATCGATTTTCTTGGACTGAAAAATTTCAAACGTTTCACCATGGCGGCGAAGGTTCAGGACGACGGAATTGAAATTGTTCAGGAGCTTGCGACCAACGAGCGAACCGGAATGCTTGCAAAAATGTTGAATTACGAACAGGGCATTGTGCTTCCCGAAATGGATCCGGCAGGGCTCAAAGGAATTACGATCAGCGGATATGATACCGCTGAGAGTATCGAAGAGTTGCTGGCAGAAATCCCGAAGCTATCGCCGATGCTCGGTGGGATGCTACAAATGCAGATGGGAACTCTCGAAGGTCAGGGCATGAATGTCCGCACTAAAATGCTTCCAGTACTCGATTCAGGGGTAACCTCATTTTACGGCTACGCGACCCCGAACCCTGCGAAAGATCAGGTTCCAAGTCATGCGATTATTCTAAACACCAACGATCCGATTGGGATGAAAACGACCATGTCTGAATTGATGGGATTTCTCCAAAGCTCGCCGATGGGTGGCGGAGAAATTGGCGAACCACGTGATTTTATGGGGGAATCGATCGTTGATGCAGATTCACTCACAAGGATTCTCGGACCGATGGTTTCAGTCGGGCAGGATTCATCAGGAGCTTACGCAATCGTTGGTGACAAGTTGATTCTTACTGTGGGAGAGAAAGAGTGGATGAATCATGTCATCGCAAGCCTCAAAAAAGGCACCTCCAGTCTCGAAGATCACGAAACTGTTCGCGAATCGTGGCGCAAATGGGGTGATGAGAACATGGTCGAATTTGGCTACGAAGATTTGGCGACGCTCATTAAAATGGGAGTCTATGGAACGGAAGAAGGCATTCAGGTTCGTGCGCAGTCTGGAGCATCAAGCGACAAAGAAGCTGATGTAGCCGATGCGATCGAAGGAATGCCATCACTCGACGACCTTCATTTTTCGGTAACGCAGAAAAGCTACGACACGCCTGACGCCTGGATTTCCCGCGTCTACATCGCAGAAAAGCCTGCCGACGCGACCCAATAGGGTTGGTTCATCGATCATACCCTATCTGATCGTAAACGTGTTTTTCGTCATTCTTTAAAGCCTTTCAAAATTCCCCATGCTCCGTTTTTTAATTTCCGCACTGCTTTGCGTTTCCGTTCAATTTGCGACCGGACAGGAAGCTGAGAAGAAAAAGCCGATGCCCGTCCGATTAGATGGCCCATTGGTTCAGGTTCTTAGTTGGGATATCAGGGCGCCGTTTCCCGTCGACCTTGATGCTGACGGACGAATGGACATCGTGGTGATCAATAACGAAAAGGCGCGAATTGAGTTGCTCTATCAGCGCACGCCTGAAGAACTCCGCAAAAAAGGTCGCGAACGAATGAAAAACGATTTCTGGGATCCAGTGATCGATACTGCCCCGTTTCTGGCGGAAAATATTCTAGTCGGTGATCGCCTCTTTTCACTCGCTGCGCTCGATTTCGATGGAGACGGGAATATTGACATCGCCTTTACGGGCCAACGAGAGCCGTTTTCGCTTCGATTTGGAGACGGCAAGGGGAACTGGGAACGCGGCTGGACATACGATCAGAGCACTGCAAATCCTGCGCCGGATTCGATGGCGATTGCAGATATTAATGGAGACGGTCATCCTGACATTGCCCTTCTCGCAAAAGATGAATTCATCATATTTCCCGGTGGAAAAGATCGCAACATTCCAAAACCGGATTTGTATCGCGTTTCTGCAAATGGCTCGCGCGGCCTTAAGATTGCAGACCTTGACGGCGACGGCGTTCTTGATGCGACCTATTTAAGTCCGGGGGCGGAACGCGAGCGGATTTTTCGCAGCGGACTTGGTGAAGGATCGTTTGGCGCTGAAATGGCAATTCCAGGAAAACTTGGGACTGCCGAATTGCTCATCTTACCAAAGGGAAATGGCGCCCCTGATTTGGCGACCGTAAAACCTACCTACTCTGAAATTCACACCGGCCCCATTGAAGAGAAAGCCGAAGACGGCGACGAATCGAACGATCTGCAGGCCGAAAACTATCCAGTTCCCCGCTCCGGTTCATCTGCGGCGATTCCCACAACCGGAGATTTCGACGGAGACGGCATCGGTGATGTCGCCATGGCGGATCCTGACGGTGCCAGAATCCTCGTTTGGTTTGGTGCAAAAAACGGAAATTTCAAAAGGCCCGCTGAATTCCCTTCACTGGCTCGCGCAACTTCGCTTTCGGCTGTAAAAAATGGACCTGAAAAACGGGATTCACTTCTGGTATGCAGCACGCAGGAAGGCATGGCCGGAATTGCCACCGTAACAGAGAACCTTCGACTCCCCTTTCCTCAGCCGCTTCCGGCATCCGGTGAACCGCTCGTTGCTGCCGGAGTCGACCTCGATGGAGACGGCCTCGACGAGGTTGTCATTGCTGTGAAAGACGGATTGCGGCTCGAAGCGGTCATCGCAAAGCGAACGGGCGATAAGTGGGAGCAACTTGACTCGGTCAAGGTCGGCACGATCAAACGCGTTCCAGAACACATCATCGCACGTGACATCGATGGTGATGGCGACGGCGATCTCATTTTGCTCGTTCCAAAAGAACCCGCTCATATTTTGTTAGGCGACGGGCAAGGCGGTCTCACCATTAGCGCTGAAGACTCTCCGCTTCGGAACGGTCAGCTCGTGGACCTTTCCCCGGCCGACGTGGGCTTTGGCGATTTCAATGGCGACGGCAAGCCGGACATTCTCATAGCAAAAGAAGGATTCGTCCGTGCATTTCAAATCACTGCTGAAGGCGAACTCGAAGTGGTTGATCAAGGCAACGCGCGTCAGGGCAATGATCGAATTTCTGGTCCGGTAATTTTGCCAGGCAATCAGACGCGGCTCCTTTTCTACGATCCCGAGGCAAAGGCCCTGCAAATCCTGCAGCAGGAAGACGACGGAGCCTTTCGTTATCTCCACAGTCGCGACACCGGTCTGATCAATCTCACCGCAGCACAACTTGATGGTCCTGAGGATGACCGGAGACTCCTGATTTTTGGCCGCGATCGCTTCTGGGCACTTCCGCTGGGAGGTGACACTTGGAGTATGGCGAACGGGCAGAGCTTCCGTTCTCAGGTGGATAAAATTCGATTTCACCATCTCGGAAGCGGTGACCTGAACGGCGATGATTCCCCGGAAATCATCGCCATCGACGGCAATCAAAATGTGATCCAAATTCTTCACAAGAAAGGTGACGAATGGAAAAGCGCCATTCACTTTAAGGTATTTCAGAACAGCCCGTTCAGGCAGACCCAGCCCAAAGGGGCTCCCCAACAGCCCAATTCACCTTTGGTTGCGGATTTTAACAATGACGGCAAAAACGACCTGATCGTTATCTGTCATGACCGGTTGCTAATGTATCCGGGACTCGATCCAGCGAATTGATTTCCAGACTCAATAAAGTTGATTCGTCTTGCATGCGTTTTCCGTTTTTCATCGCCCTTTTGATTTGTGGCCTCGGCATTCTTTCGCTGTCGCGGATTCCTCAGGATATTGATCCGCCGGACATTGTCCCGACCGAATCGATCGTCGCTTATTTTTCCGGTGTGAATCCGGACAAGCTCGATCGCATGGTGACTCAACCCGTTGAACGGGTTTTAAATGCGATTCCAAATATTGGAGATGTAAGCTCCAAAACCACTGATGGAATTTCTGCAGTTAGTTTCCAGCTTACTAAAAAAGCGAATCGTGAGGAAACGCTGGGAATCATTCGAGACCGCCTTTCGCAACTTCGCTCCGCACTTCAATTGGAAGCCCCTCTTCTAATCGGCCCCAATTTAAAAGCGAACTCTGGCCAAGTGGCTTCAGGGTTTCTTTTACTAACTGAAGCAAACGTGGGAAAAAAGCCGGACTTTGAAAAAGTTCGCAGGGCAGCGAAGGGATTGATTGAAAAATTCAGATCTTCCGCTGCCATAGCCACTGCAGAAATCTCTCACGATCAGCTCCGCGCGATTGTTATTCGATATGAAGACGAATCCCTCGCTGACGCCGGATTGACGCCTCCGGAGCTTGCCGAATTCATTCGGGCGAATAGCCAACAATTTCCCGGCGGTTATATTTCAGGCAAGAATCAGTTTCTTGCACTTGATATTGGTCGGGGGATTTCTGATGTCGAATCGCTTCGTGACCTCCCCGTTCGCGATCCGCGAGATGGTTCACTCACTCCGCTGAGCGACGTTTGCAAAATCAGTGTCGAACCGCTAGATCCCGCATTCGGCGAAGTCTTTTTAAACGATCAACGCGCACTGGGCATCACGTTCACCAAGGCAGAATCAGCAACGTGGGAAACGCTTTCGAACAGCATCAGCAAAATAATAGAATCCGAAACCAATGCCGCCACTTCGCTATTCTTCTACCGGGGAGAAACCACATCAGATCTCATCCAAGCTTCGAGCTGGACCATTTTATTCAGCATTCTGGCCGTTCTCATTTGCGTGACCATTGGCCTCGGCCTCCGTGCAGGATTTTCCGTAGCCATTGCCGTCGCTACGACGCTGCTCGGGACTATCTTTCTACTTCACCTTTTTGGAATCGAACTGAACATCGTAACCCTCGCGGCGCTGGCTGTCGGAATCGGATTGCTGATCGATAATCACATCGTCATCACTCACCATGTTGGTTTGCTTCGTTTGCAGAAGCCAGTTCAAGCATTGAACCCTCAACAGTGCTGTTGGCATGATTTGGCGACACCGTTGATCGTAGCTGCGGCGACAACAGCCCTCGGATTTCTCCCGGCATGGCTGCTAAAGGGAGAAACAGCCGGCTATGTGTCCAGTCTCTTTATTGTGATTGGCACCCTGCTGTTCGTTTCACAAATCATTGGCTTTACGATCACGCCATCCCTTGCTCCTCATTTCAGCAAAGGAGGTCGCTTCCTCAATTTTCTCTCGGAAAAGCTGTTCGGAAAAGGCGCGCCGTTAGCACTAACAGCAAAACAACTCATCGTCATCTTTGTGCTTTTTTCAGCAATCACCTGCGCCGCGTTTTGGAAGGCTACGGAAACCCCAATGGCGACGATTCCGACAAGACACCTCGACATCAATATTAAGCTCGGCGCTGGAAGCAGCCCGGAAGATACCCGAACCAGTTCCGAAAAAATTAGAAAAGAGCTCGCATCTGAATTTTCACATCCTATTGCGACATTTTTAAATGTTCCTCAGCCAACCGTATTCCGGGGTACAACTCCTCAAATTCCGTCGGCAAATCAGGCAACGCTTTCGATGGCCTTCCCTTCTGCTGAGGAATTTCCCCACATTGTTGCATTGGAAACGAAGCTAGCAAAACTCCTTCCAAAAGGCGCCTCTTTACAGGTATCTCCTTTGGCAGCCACCCCAACAAATCCATTTCCGGTAGCGTTCCGCTTGCACGCACCATCCAGCTCCTTTCTTGGTTTCGCGAAAGCAAAAGACGCCGACTTTGCCTTGGTGAATGAAGCTGCAAGGATTTCAGCCATCTCCGTGATTCCGGATTTGGAAAGCGCCGCCGAACAAAAAATCACCACTTCCGAGATTGCTCTCGGCGCGCTTGCCGCAACGGGAGGCATTCCCGTTACACTTTTATCAGACGAAATCGGGACTGCAAATCGGCTTCCCATTCTCCTGAAAGTTGCCAGCAACGACCCCGACGCTGAAGACCGTTTAGAGGAAGCCTATGTTCATCGCCAGTCAGGAGGCTCTCCGATTCCACTTCAAGATGTTGCCTCCGTCAAAAAGGTTGATACACCAACAATCATTTCTCGATGGAACGGCGCCAATGTTGGGTATCTCGAATTTCAAACGACTTCAAATTCAATCACCGAAGAACAACGGCTACTCACGCGCTTTCAGAAAAGAGAAACGGATACGCTTACGGTGGAACCCATCGGCGATTTTGCCCAGTCACAGAAAACGCGTGAACAAATTCTGCGACATGCTGCTTATGTGGCGATCGGCATTTTTCTGCTGTTGCTGATTCAGACTCGCACCATTCGGAGTGTAGGTATCATTTTGTTGGGACTGATTCCTGCTTTATTGGGAGCTTCTCTCATCATGTTCCTGATTTCCGGCTCAGGGACGATGCAACTGCTTGGCCTTATTGCCTTGATCGGAATCGTCGTAAATAACGCCATCGTTTTGATCGATCGTTTGCGAACTGAACAGGCTAAAACGGGAGCTGAAATCGCCGCTGTCGCTCAATCTCGTTTCGGCCCGATCGCGCTTTCATCTGCCTGTGCGATCCTTGGCCTACTGCCTCTCGCACTTGGCGGAAACGCACTCTGGGCGCCGTTCGCAGCCGTTATGATAGGAGGCCTTCTCTTCGGAGGAGCCAGTGTTTTGATTTTGCTTCCCGCACTCTGGAAAAGGCTTCAGGGCTAATTTGGAGAAGCCCTTCAATCAAGATTCGATCGGCGGCATATTGATGATTTTCGAATCAATAAGATTAATTCATCGACCTTGCGATGTTCGTGCTTGAATACATTTCAATCAGATAGAGTCCTTTCGGCGAACTCAGCTCGCAACACAGGCAAGGTGTGTTCACCACCGGTGTGGGAAAGAAATACAATTCCTGCCTCGGCGACGCGCTCCCAAAACGGCCGGTATTTTTCGGCGGAACAATCAACGTTAAGACAGTTGGGCAACAATTTTAAAACGCGTGCCCCGAGCACGATGCATTTTTCCAACTCATCCATCGGGTCGGGACGTCCTGGATGAATGGGAATCGCAGGAATAAACACGTCGGGAGATTGAACCACGACTTCAAAAAGGTAATCATTTGACGCATAAAACCCTGCTTTCTCCGGCAAGGGTTTACCGGAATCGTCGTGTGGCAAATCCTGAGCCAGAAGAACAGCGGCATCGAGGGAAGATTCTACAATTTTCTTTCTGATCGTCTCTACGTATGCGACATCAAGGCCCCGCCTTCTTCGAGAAGCATTACGCGGGCTTGAATCCTGCGGAACAGGGTATCCAGCTGGATAAAACAGTCGCTACCGGAAGATCCGTCGCCGACGAGATGAACATGGCAATCAATTCTCCGCATCGTGCGGAAGCTCGCCGACGAATTCGAGGGTGCAATCATGTTTGCTTCCAAAGTTGACCTGTTGCCTCACTTAAAAAAGACACCGTAGCATTCTGAACTCAGGCTGCTTTTG
>CALAHF010000012.1 GCA_937891465.1 uncultured Verrucomicrobiales bacterium
CCATCACGAGGTGACGACCATGGGCAAATCCCGATCCGCCACCGGCAACGAGAGTCGGGCAGTTCCTCAAGGTATGAACGGAGAACAAATTCGTTCCCATCGTAAGAGTCGTATTATCGAAAAGAGTAGATCCGTCAGCCTCTTTTGACGCTTTAAGTTTATCGATAAACCTCGCGAGAAATTTCGCGTTGTGCAGATCTCTCATTTCAGAAACGTCGCGTCGTTCTCCGTGCGAGTAATGACTCATCGTGTGAGCACTGATTCCGGCACCGAGACTTGCAATCATCGTATCCACGGGCATGCGATAGGTAAAAACCCGAGTCGCGTCCACCTGCATCGCCGCCACCATGAGATCAGCCATGACTCCCATTTCTTCGTAACCGACCAGCGATTCTCCCGGCTCAACAACGGCCGGATGCGGCTGCTTTTTCTCCACATCCAACCACTGTTCTTCCTTTGACAATCGAACTTCAATTTCCCGAACTGACTGGAAATATTCATCCAACTTTTCGTTATCCGATTGACTGACCTTCTTCTGCACGAACTTCGCATCAGACATCACCGTATCGAGAACGCTTCGCTGCTCATTAAGGCGAGCCTGACGCTCAGCAAGCGGAGTGCTATCATCTGAAAAGAGGCGATGAAATGCTTCGACAGGACTTCCCAGACCGGAGACAGGCTTGCCCTGACGATTCCAAGCAAGGGAGAGTCCCGGCCCGTGACCGCTGCTACCGGAGCTTGCAGCCTCCCTCGCACAGAGCTGGATCGAGGTAAATCTTGTATCCTGCCCCAGAGTCTCAGCAGCAAGTTGATCAACTGAAATGGAGTTATGAAAACTTTGACCGGGAACCGCATAGCGATTGGCACCAGTTAGCCAGAAAGTACTGCCACTATGCCCATCCTGAGAATCCTTATGCATCAAGTGCTGAATAAAGCTAAGGTCTTCCCGATGCTTCTCAAGAGGCTTCAGAATAGTGGGGAAAGCGTATTCAGATCCTGCGTCATCTTTGTTCGGAAACCACTTGTCAGCAGTGACTCCAAATCCCATCCCCGTCCAAACCATTCGCTTGGGGCTCTTTCCTTGCTCAGCTGCGGAAGCGAACTTTCGAAATCCAAATGACTCAAGAAACGGCAGCGCTATCGTAGCGGTGCTGCTTCGAAGAATGGCGCGTCGGGTTAGATTCTTTTTCATGATAATTACTTGGATTGGAAGGCCTTCGATTGAATGAGAGCGCGGATAAATTCTTCTATTTCGTAGTCATGCTCACTCGCGTGGGCAACGATCTCATGGGCGAGATCATGATCGGTAAATCCAAACGGTCGTCCCAATCCGTAGGTGATGAGCGCTTCGGTCATGCCCATCGCAAAGCCGTCGATTTCCTCTGCGACTTCATCTCGCAATTCGAAGAAATCAGAAAACTCATTCTCCTGCCCGAAGCTACCCGCAGGCTCGATCATGAACTCAGTCTTGTTCTTTCCCTTTTTCCCCGTGGTCACCACTTCGATATCCCGCCACATACCGGCCGCATCGAGGTTCTCCATACCGAATCCGATCGGATCAATTTTTTCGTGACACTGAGCACACTGCGGCTGCTCCTGATGTGCTTTCTGTAAATCGCGCACCGAGAGAATCTCGTCCTCAAACCGGCTCAACATCGGAACATTCGGCGGTGCCGGAGGTGGCGGATCATTGAGCAGTTTCCGCAGGACCCAGGCTCCGCGCTCGACAGGAGAGGAGCGCTGCCCGTCCGATCCCATCGCCGCAATCGCAACCGACCCTAGCAAACCACCTCTGGGTGAATCGGCCGGAAGAGCCACTTTGCGCCAATGATGACCGTCGACACCCTCCAGCCCGTAGTATCCAGCCAGCACGTCGTTCACGACGACAAAATCCGACTTCAGGAAATGCTTCAGTGAAAGCCCCTCATGCATAAGAGTGGAGAACGTTTGATAGATTTCTTCCGCCGCACAATCGCGAACCGCATTGTCGAAAGTGGGAAAGTCGCGACCGGCAAAGGCAAACATCCCGAGTCGATGCATCTCCAACCACTGATAGGTAAAGCTGCGAACGAATCGATCCGAGCGGAGATCGGAGAGTAGTCGTCCCGTTTGCTCTGCCAGCACTTCGGGATTCTTCAACTTACCTTCTCCGGCAAGACTGAGCAATTCCGTATCCGGTGGAGAACTCCAGAGAAAGTAAGCGAGGCGGACTGCCAACTCGTTCTGGGTAAGCTCCCTCGAATCATCACTCTCATCCGACTCTACCATGTATAGAAAGCTCGGCGAAGAAAGGACAATTGCGAGAGGTCCCATCAAGGCTTCTTTCATTTCCTGCCCTTTCTCACGATTCGCAGAATAACGTGCAAAGAGCTTTTCCAGAAACTCCTCACCTGGCGCTTCGCCACGAAAAGCATCTTCTGCAAATTCTTTTAACACTCCCTTTGCATAGTCATCGTCGGTTTGACCTTTTGGCTTCTCCGATAGAATTGAAAGAGAGGATTCATTCGCCTCTACAGGTAACGGTCCTTCGAGTTCCACCCAGTCGATCCAAATGCCCCAGGGTGTTCCATACGAATTCTCTTTCCGATAGATCGCCTCCAGATTCTTATCGCCTCTATCCATATGAGAACGTTTTTGCACTTGATAGATCGCGTCCACTCCCGGCGCATGATCGATCTCAAATTCTATCACCTCAGGTTTCTTCAGTGAGGCATTCACCTTTCGCCAACCGAGTCGAGTCGAGTTTTGCCCTTCTTTTCGGACAAATTCAAGAAACCGAAAACGCTCGGGATCATCTTCATAGGCACCGGCACGAAGCCTGATGATATATTTCCCCGGTTGCCAAGCTCTCACCTGAGGCAACTTCATGGAGGTGAATCCACTCTTAATCGTAATCATCATGGCGGCACCGGTCCGGTTCTCGGGAGCCGTTAGCCACTTCTCCAGTGGAAGATACCCAGCCTTAAAAGAGTTTATATTTCGCTCTGCCTGCCATCCGTCGAGAAAGCCATATTCTTTGGCGATGTCATCGGTGCCGCCTTTGGCCCGCCACTGGTAATAGCGCATCGCGGTATCCAGTCTTTTAACCGCAAGGTCTGCATACAAAGGGACAAAAATGTCCTCCGGCTCAATATGAACCGTCGTCGACTCCTTCGGCGCCTTGGCATTGAGAGCCAACTCCAGAGTGTTTCGCGCAGTTTTGAGGTATTGCTCCAACTGATCACTCGAGAAAAAGAGCGACGCCCCCATCGTATCAAACTCCGAACTCGCCTGATCATCGGGCAACAATGAAACATCGGGGCGAACTCCCAAAAGAGTCTCGAGAGTGTTCGCATACTCGCGCCGGTTCAAACGCCGCATCTCGATCACGCCACCGCTGTCACTCAAAACGCTGCGAGCGATTACCATCTTTTCCGATAGGTCACGGAGGAATCCAGTTTTCTCTGCGGCACTGATCTGGGGTTCATCCTCCGGCGGCATCTCGCCCGAGTTGATTGAATTGAGAACTTTGTTCCAAGTCTCAGCCGTTTGAATATTCTCGATCAACGAGAACGAAAGATCCTCCAAATTCACTTCCCCTTTTTCGGTCAGTGAATCATGACATTCGAGGCAATATTTATCAAAGACGTCAAAATGCACCTCCGGCATCTCCGCTTCTGCTTCAAGACCAGCTGCCTCCTGAGCACTCACGAGCGAGGAATTCGAAAAGAAAATCAAGCTCAGGAAAGCCAGGCCGAAAGTAAGGTTGCGTCGCATGAAAATAAGTTGGCTCGAAATTACTATTTGAGGATCAGTTCCAATGTTGGCCCCGACGTTTCAGGATGTGAATCGCTTGCGATTGCGTGCGTATACCCGGGCCCTTCCCCTTCGCGGTTCGTCGTCTCCCGAACGAAAACAAGCGAGGCAGAGCGACCGGCTCGCTCTCTGATAAATTTTGTAAAGGCTTCGCCAGTGAGGTCGATCTCGCCACTCGTCTGACTGCGGGGAATCTCAAATTGCGTGAGGAGAATCCCGTCGCCCGGTGCCGGTGCTTTTTACTGATAGGAATTCGCTTATTCAAGGATTTTTTACCGGGGCGTCGGTCCGGCCGGGTTTGAGGGGGTCCAAATGAACAGGGTACGTTCGATGAACCAACCCTGTTGTTTCGTTTCGACCGAAACAGCCCCTGTGGTTCTATGCGTAGAAAATGTGCACGGCGATCGGATTGTCTTCGGGCTTGTTAGCGCACTTCGATATCGCTCTGATTGTTTGACTTGGCTTCTTCGCGAGCCTTTTTACGCGCTTCGCGTTCCGCTTTTCTTTTCGGTTTGTCGTCCAGAGTTGGTCCATCGGTAACTCCCAATTCTTTTTTCAATGTTTCCGGCACCGTTACCGTTTTACCTTTGATTTCGAGTTGTTTGACGATTCCGATCTGTTTGTCGATCTGGCCTGGTTCGGCGGCATTCCCTCCGGGGATGAACTCGCCAAAAGGACGACCGATGGCTTCGAGGTCCTGCTGCATGAGATAGCGCATCTCTTTCAGGCGGGTGGCCTGAGCTTTCTTACCAGCCAGATTTTTCATTTCCTTTGGATCCTTCTCGAGGTGGTAGAGCTGATCTTCGTCGAAGAAACCGGGGCGATCGGCTCCCCGAACGCCGATGCCGAGACGTCCAATGTAGGACATGGCTTTGGGTAAGTTTTGCGGCGTAGCTTTCTGAATGGCGGCGATCTGTTCTTTGGTGTGGCGAACGGCAATGTAGGACCAATCTTTCGTGACGGTTGCGCGCGCAGCTCCCATTTCAAGATAGAGATGATCCCGCCAGTCGGCGTCGGTTCCGTTTTTGAAAAGAGGGGAGAGACTCTGTCCATCGATCCGGTAGGATTCCGGTTTCTCCGCTTCACCCAGTTCGAAGAAGGTGGGCACGAGGTCGATATTCTGGACGAGTTCATCACACACCTGCCCGGCAGGAATTCCTTTGGGCCAGCGCATGATCATGGGCACTTGAGCCGCCCCAAGGGAAAAGACGGAGGCCTTGCCGTCGCGACCGTGATCCGGCGCAAAAATCACCAGCGTGTTGTCATCGATTCCGAGTTCCGCAAGCTTTCGCATCACGGCCCCAAGCGAATCATCAATCCACGCTTCACCCGCCACATGGCTGTCGGGATCGAACCCGCGTTCCGTGATGGTTTTGAGAAGCTCGGCCCGAGGCGTCATGACTTCGGGAAGACTTTCCACTTCTCCCTCTCCGGTGATGAGCGGGTGATCCATGGATTTTCGCCACGACTTGTCCGGCCCGTGCAGCAAGGTGCTGCAAAGGTGAAGGTAAAATGGGCCGTCCTTATTCTCTTCAATGAATTCCAAGGCGGCAACTGTGGTCCACTCCGGGTTGTGCTGGGAATAGGGTGAATGCGAATTTTCCGGGTAAACATTCTTTGCCCAGGAAAAGCCCAGCTCCTTGAGGTAGTGGCGCATCCAGCGCTCGTTGTGGGCGAACTGAGCCGAGGCTTCCGGCCCGGGGTTCGCGTCTTTGGGAATGTCGATCCATTTGTCTTTCCCTTTGTAGAACTCCGGAAAATCCAACTCGGAAGTGAGGTGAAACTTCCCTACAAATCCGGTGGTATAACCGGCTTCACGGAGAACATTTCCGACGTTCATCTTGTCGCGTTCCAGCGCGACGTTGAAACCGGGAAGCCCCTGGTTCTCTTTGCCGCCAACCTCGTCGAGGTAGAGTTTGCTGTGCGAGTTTCCCGCAAACCGACCGGTCAGAAAGCTGTATCGAGAAGGCGTGCAAACCGAGCTGCTAACGTAGGCGCGAGTGAACTTCATTCCTTCCTCTGCCATGCGGTCGAGGTTGGGAGTGTAGGTATCGCCGCCAAAGGCAGCGATGCTCGACGGGTTCTGATCGTCGATCAGAAATATGATAATGTTAGGACGTTCTGCGGCTGTGGCGATCATTGCCGACAGGCAAAAAATCGAGACTGTGAGGAAGGATTTCATGGTGAGATTAAAAAATGGACGTCGTCGCAGGGATGTAGAAAAGGGTCTCCGCACCCGCTGCAGAGCCTTTGCAACGGCGGGACCGACGCGGCGGATACGGAGATCCTTTTCTACATTTGCCGAAGCAGATCATTCAGAGGATTCGGGCATTTGGTTGCCAGGTTTCTTTGCTTCGCGCTCTTTCATGCGCTTGGCTTTTTCTTTTTCGCGCGCCGCTTTCTTTTCTTCCTTCGACATTTTTTTGGCGGGTGCCCCGGCATTGGGATTCCAGCGCTTTGGCTGATTGCTGATCGGCTCCGCCATTTCGTCGAGCCATTCGTTGTATTTGGCGGTGAGTTCGGAAACAACTTTCGGATGTTTAGTCGCGAGGTCGGTCGTTTCGCTGAGATCCTTTTCAAGATCGAATAGTTCGATGCGTTTTTTCTCTGCGACCAGTTTCCAATTCCCCGAACGAATCGCCCACTTTCCATTGGCACCTGCAGAACTCCAATAAAGCTCGTCGTGGAGTTTGTCGGTTTCGCCTTTGAGAGCAGGCAGGATACTCTTGCCGTCCAGAGGTTTGTCCTCTGGCATGGGAAGCCCGGCAGCGTCGAGAGCCGTGGCAAACAGATCAATCGACCACATGGGAACCTCGCATTTTTTCCCGCCTTCTAGTTGAGCCGGCCACGACACGATGAAGGGAACATGAACTCCACCCTCGTAGTCCATCTGCTTGAAGCCGCGCAGCGGTGCATTGTTGGCGCTCATGGCACTGGAGCCGCCATTGTCCGTGAGAAAGATGAGCAGGGTATTGTCAAAAATGTCGTGTTTCTTCAGCGAGTTCACAATCTCTCCCACTCCCAGATCGAGGTGTTTGATCATGGCCATCAGGGTGTCGCGTTTTTTGTCCCCGGTCACGTTCTTGATGTCCTCTTCGGGAGCCTCCGGTGGAGAATGCACTGCGTTGTAGGCGACATAGAGAAAGAAAGGCTCCGTGTTGTGACGGTTGATAAAATCGACCGCTTCCTCGGTGATTCGAGTGGTGAGGTAGCCTTCTTCTTTGATGGGTTTGAGGCCACGATAAATAGGGTGATCCATGTCCGAGTGATTAAAGTAAGGATGCGCCCCGCGTCCCATAAAGCCATAGAACTCATCGAACCCT
Organism: uncultured Verrucomicrobiales bacterium; assembly: GCA_937891465.1. Taxonomy (GTDB): domain Bacteria; phylum Verrucomicrobiota; class Verrucomicrobiia; order Verrucomicrobiales; family DEV007; genus JABDJT01. The sequence goes on from CALAHF010000012.1 coordinate 7,119, forward strand.
CGATTCATGGCATGGTATTCTTCGGTGAGTCCGAGATGCCACTTGCCCAGGGCTCCGGAGATGTAACCTGCTGGCTTGAGTCGCTGGGGAATAAACACCTCATCAAGCGGAACGCCTGAGCCTCCTTCGCCGGCGGTATAGATCCCAAATCGTTGCTGATACCGACCTGTCATGAGCCCGGCACGAGTCGGCGAACACACGTGTCCACTGGTGTAACCCTGCGTGCAGATGATGGACGAATGAGCGAGGGCATCGATGTTCGGCGTACTGACTTCCGGCGGAGAGTGCGGATTGTAGCTGACGTCAGCATAACCCTGATCATCGGTGAGAATGATGACGATGTTGGGTTTCTCTTCCGCCAGGATAACGGAGGAAAATCCAATCAGGCTGAGGGCTAGTGTTTTCAGCAAGTGTCGCAGTCTCATAGTTACTAAGAAGGTTTTTCCAGGTTTAAAATTATGGGGTGAGTTGAAATAGTTTTTCAATCTGGTCGCTGGTCAGGGCGGATCCGAAGAAGGCAAGTTCGTCGATTCGTCCGTGCCAGAATCCCAGTCTTTGATTTCGTTTCCTGGCGTCGAACTCATTAGGGATTCCCCCGATGCTGAAAGGCTTGTGCGGTTGTACTTGAAACCCATTTAAAGGCTCTGAGGAAACAAGTGCTCCGTTTCTATAGAGCCGCAAACCTTCCGTCGTCTTAATGACGGCAACATGCGTCCACTCTTCGAGAGGCAATGGTGATGAATCGACTACTTGTAGAAACTGCTTGCCGTCGGCGAGAGTAAGTCCCAAATGCCCATGATCGCCAACGAGCCCAAAGCGAAATGTTTCGTCGCCCGAGAGATTCATGTCTGAGACGAGAACTGCGTTCCTTGGCAATGTCTGAGCGCTGATCCATGCCATGATGGTGAACTCGGTTGCGGGGATTTCGAGGCTTGAGGCGATCCGTGCATACCTTCCCTTTTTCGCCCCATCCAGACGAAGGGATGAACCTATACGGCCAGGAGCAAACGGTTGGCGCGACCGGGTGGCTTTTACTATTGTCGCCTTATTTTCGTGCCCTTTGGCAGCATCCTTCAGGGTATGCCCATCATCACTGACTCCCATTCGATAGTAGGCAAGCGGCAGGAGTTCACGCACGCTTCCACTGTAGCTTGGGTCCGGTTCATCGAGACTCCTGAGAAATCTCTGATCGTCGACCGAAATACCGAGAGGGATGTCAGTCGAGTACTCAATGCGAGTCGCCTGGTTCGTGACAAGACGAACCGGCTCTATCGAGGTGTCCTGCTGCCTGGGTCGCACTTCCACCTCCCCTTTGAAAACGTGGATTTCACTGCTGCGTTCGCCCACAACTTCAATGGCAAATTCTGTACCGTAGTCAATCACCTCAGCATCCGGCGTTTCTACCGTGAAGCCGACACCCTCCGGTGTCACATTAGCCGCCAGGCGCCCTTCATTCAAAATCATGAACTCGGGGCCATGAATTTCGAAAGAAGCCGGTGCTTCGATGACCACTTCGATACCTGATTCAAAGGTGATTTGAATCAGGCCTTCGTCGAGTTGGTAACTGCCGGTTCGCACGGCGCTGCCATTGTTAAAGTCAAACGATGCGCCGAACAATTCCAGACTGGCGGCCACACTCCGGGTAAGAGAAGCGACCGTTTCACCTGGTTTCATTTTTGATGGTGCGCCCCATGGTGACCACAGAAAAACGCCGGCCAGCACCAGCACTGCGGCAATTGCCAATGGTTTCCATAAGCTGAAGGAAGCTGAGGGAAGTTCTGGAGTGCTTGAAAGATCCGGCAACTTCAGATCCCCCAGCACACCGTGTTCCCAGGCAAGCATGGTGTGTACCTGGCAGTATTCGAGGTACTGTTGTCTTGCCGCTGGATACTGGCGACTCATCTCCATCAAACGCTGGCTTTGTTCCGACGAAAGCTCGCCCTCCGTGAGCTCCATGAGGAGAGACTCCAGTTCTTTTTTCTCCTCTTCCGTCATACAGCTTCCTCCGGGGATTGACGTTTCACGCACTGGATCAACGCGGCGCGTGCTCTGAAAAGGGCCTGCTTGATGGTGTTCTCTGACTGACCGCTTTGAGAGGCAATGGACTTCAGCGTAGCACCTTCGGTGTAGCGGCAACGGATGAGGTCCTGCTGCCGTTCGTTCAGTTTTTCGATGCAGTCGTTTAAAAGCCGTTGTTTTTCTTCCTGCCACTCGCACTGCTGTTCCGCCTCTTCAGCGATGTCCTGAATGAATTCATCGTCGAAAACAAGGCGATCCCGGTTGAGTTTGCGGCGATGAGCCATGACCTGGAAGTAAGCGACTTTGAGCATCCAGGCACCGAAGTTCGTACCCAATTTGAAGTCATGTGCTTTACGCCAGAGAACGGCATTGGTCTCCTGCATGACATCCTCCGCCTGAGTGCGATTACCAAGAAGCGACAGGACATACGCGTACAACCGGCTCTGATGGCTGGTCAGAAGCTGAACGAATTCAAAGGAGGGTTCTGGTCGCTTTTCGGGCATGTATTTCCGTGATCAATACCGGCTGGTCACAGAGGATATAGCGCGGGAAACGGATTGGTTATGGTTGAGATTAAAAAAAGTCAGAAAATCCGCCAATTTGACCGACAGCGCCCTGCTCACAACAATTGAGTCTGAGACTAATTCCACGATTCAACAGGGTTGATTCTCCAAACCAACCCTGTTGATTCGTAACACTATTCCAGTTTCCGCTCGATTGTCAGCAAGGCGCTATCAACCAGTTCAAGGGCGGTATCAAACCGTTCATCGATGTAATAGAGTGCCCACACTTCTTTGTCATCCGCGTCGTTTTCTTCCTGCTTCGGAAAGCCTTCCAATTCCAATAGCTGAAATGTCTTCGGAGAGGCGTTGTCGATTTCGACGGTGTAAACGAGGGAGGGCTGGCCGTCGTTGGGTTGATCAATCTCGACCGCCAGTCGATACGGCATCGGATTTTCGGGATCGGCGGGAAGGATGTAATCTGCGGGATCGAAGGAACTGTTTTACTGATAGGAATTCGCTTATTCAAGGATTTTTTACCGGGGCGTCGGTCCGGCC
>CALAHF010000013.1 GCA_937891465.1 uncultured Verrucomicrobiales bacterium
GCGCTATTGCCCCAGCTTCCCATCCGATGATGGCAAGACGTTTCCGTTGAGCCGCAGGGTCCTCACTCCCGTTGAAATCAACCCCCAGCTTAGCAGCGAAGCCAAGGGTTAGTAATTAATTATCTCGGACCACTCGGCTCAGCGGGACGCTTCGCCCCACCTTTTAGCTCTTCGAGTCTTTCGATGGTTCCATCATTACGAAGAACTCTGCTAGGTGAAACTGATACAACTTCAAATCACCAAATCACTTCGCAGCACCAACCTCCTCAGGGGGTGGGGCGAGACGTCCCTGTCGAGCCGCAGGGTCCTCACCACCGTTGAAATCAACCCCCAGATTCGCAGCGAAGCCAAAGGTTAGGAATTCACGATCTCTGACCACTCGGCTCAGCGGGGCGCTTCGCCCCACCTCATGACATTTTCCCATAACAAAGCCTCCCTCCATTTCAGCTTTCCAAAAAAGTCCTTTTCCGGATTCCGATATGTTGCCACAATCCGCCCATGGCTGAACTTCCAAACCACAGGAAACTCCCCCATGACATCCCGCATTGGGTAGACAAAAATGCCGCCTGGTTCATCACCATCAATTGTGATCCGCCGGGGAAACCTCAGCTCTGTCACCGCAACTCAAGCCCGCATCCAATCGCCGATGCCGTTTTGGCTGCCGCTCGCTTCTACCACGAAATGCCGCAACCAAAATGGTTCATTCATCTATTTTTAGTGATGCCAGATCATATTCATGCCGTCCTCAGCTTCCCGCAGGACTGTGAAATGAAGAAACTGTTCAGAGCATGGAAAGGTTTTGTGAAACGAAATCACACTGTGATCTGGCAGGATGATTTTTTCGATCATCGATTGCGGAATGAAGAAAGCCGTCAGAAAAAGCTGAACTACATCCGGATGAACCCCATCCGGCAACAATTCTGCGATTCACCGGAACAGTGGCCCCATGCCGTCTCTTTTGATCCCAGATCGGGAGATGAAACATCCTATTGAATTGGCAGCCCTCTCCCCCACTCTCCCCCACTCTCCCCAGCGCGAAGACGGCGTTGTGTGCAGCCCGTTTTGTGAAACGATTCGTCATGCGCTTTGCGATCACCTGTCTTCTTGCCTCAGTTATCTTTCTGCCGCGCATTTTTGCTGATGACTGGCCGACCTATCAGCACGACGCAAAGCGCAGTGGTTTCACGACGGACGCATTGTCCGATGATTTAAAAGTCCAGTGGGTTCACACTCAGCAGGCCCCTCCCCGACCGGCGTGGCCGCGATCGGATCGCATGATGTTTGATCGAGCGGCTCAACCAATCGTTGCCGAGGGACTTGTCTTTTTCGGCGACAGCGTGGACTGCTCCGTTCACGCAGTGGACGTAAAAACCGGTGAGAAAAAGTGGACGTTTCCGACGCGGGGACCGGTTCGCTTTGCTCCGGCGTATCTCGATGGGCGACTATTCGCGACAAGCGACGATGGCGATCTTTATTGCCTGAAGGCGACGGACGGCTCGCTGATTTGGAAAAAACGCGGTGGTCCCGGCGATGAATTGATCCTCGGAAATGATCGTATGATTTCACGTTGGCCCGCGCGAGGCGGAGCCGTCATCCGCGATGGGATTGTCTATTTCGCCGCAGGGATTTGGCCTTCGGATGGTGTCAGTCTCTATGCTTTGGAACCGGCGACGGGAAAGGTGCTGTGGGTCAATGACACGGCGGGTTCGATCTACATGGGCCAGCCGCACGGAGGTGCCTTTGCGAAAAGTGGCGTCGCGGCGCAGGGCTATCTCGTCGCTTCTGATGATCAACTTTTCATGGCCACAGGGCGGGCCGTTCCAGCTTCGTTTGATCGTAAAACGGGAGCGTTTCAATACCTTTCGCTTCAGGAAAATACCCATCGGGGCGGCTCCGAGGTGCTTCTTTCAGATGAGTTCTTCGTGAACAACGGCAATGCCTTTGTTCAGAAAACCGGCGCGTTGCTCAGTCGCATCTCCGCATCCCCGAACGTTGAAATGAACGGCATTCTCGGTGGATTTACCGGCAAGGCTTTTGTTGGGCAACGGTGGGTAAACAAGGAGGACATTGATCGGAAAGGCAAAGCGCAGAACGTTCGGGCCCTTGAAGCCGCCTTCACAATCCCCTTCACGAAACAAGCCGTCAGCGCGATTGGTGCGGCGGATAAAATCGTGATCGGGGGCGAGAACGAAGTCAGCGTTTTCCATTCCGACGGAAAATCGGAAGCATGGACCGCCCCGGTTGAAGGAAATGTTTACGGACTCGCCGCCGCGAACGGCCAGCTGTTTGTCAGCACGGATGAAGGCAACGTCTATTGCTTTGGCGCAGGCGCCCCGTCATCCAAGGTAGCAAAACAGAAAGCTAAAGCGACGCAGCACACGCCTGGTTCAAATAGTGTTAGAGCGGCAGAAGAAATCATCACGAAAGGCAAACTCACAACCGGCTTTGCGCTGGACATCGGATGCGGTGACGGACAACTCGCGATTGAACTGGCAAAAGCGACTGACTTTTTCGTTTACGGAATTGATTCGGATTCTGCGAACATTGCCAAGGCTCGACAGAACGCGATCAACGCCGGTGTCTACGGATCGCGCGTGATGTTTCTTCAGGCAGATCTTGATGACACCAAGTTGCCTGATTTTTTCGCGAACCTCGTTGTTTCTTCAGCGTCACTTTCCGATCCGATTTCATCCGGCGCACAAACCGAAGCGCAGCGCATCTTGCGACCGTGGGGAGGCACGTTCATTTCTGGCCCCCTCGACAACATGAAGGTCGATGAACGCGGCGAATTAAAAGGTGCCGGGCAATGGACCCATCAGTATGCGGATCCCGCGAACTCGGTGAACTCCGACGACGAACTGATTCAAGGGCCGCTCGGGATGCTCTGGTTTAGCGATCTCGAGCAGTCGATGACGCAACGCCACGGCCGGGCGCCGGCTCCCCTGTTTAACAACGGCGTGCTCTTTTCCGAAGGATTAAATACGATGATCGCGGTGGATGCCTACAACGGGCATCTCATGTGGGAATATGAATTGCCGGGTATTCTCGCGTCCTTCGACGGCGATCATTTGATGGGAACCAGCGGGACCGGCAGCAACTATTGTGTCTCGGACGACGCGGTTTTTGTGCGGCGCGACGACAAGTGCCTGCGAATCGATGCGCAGACCGGCAAGCTGCTTTCAGAATTCACTGCCCCCACAGCCAAGGCCGGTGGAAAAACCGTGTGGGGCTATCTCGCTCATGACGACGGCCTGCTGTTTGGATCGCTATCTGACACCGAGCACGTGCCGACCTTCCGCTATCGAGCGGGCGGCGACATGAACGATCAGCTCACCGAATCAAAAACGTTTTTTGCCCTCGATGCGAAAACCGGCAAGCTCGTTTGGAAATATGACGCCGAGCATTCCATTCGCCACAACACGATCGCCATTGCAAACCGTGCCGTTGTATTGATCGATCGAGCTCAGGCAATTTTTGATCGCACGAAGGATGCCAAGGCAACTGAAGCCGAGCACCCCACTGGCAGCCTGATTGCTTTTGAAGCGGCGACCGGAAAGGAACTGTGGCGAAACAGCGGCGACATTTACGGAACCGTTGCCGCGATTTCAAAAGAACATCACGCCGTGATGATGAGTTACCAGCCAACGTCGTTTCGACTGGCCAGCGAAGTGGGCGGGCGGCTCTCCGTTTTTGATCTGTCCGATGGCAAACTAAAATGGGAAACGAAAGCGGACTACAAGTCGCGTCCCCTTCTCAATCAGGACACCATCTACGCGCAAGGCGGTGCCTGGGATGTGTTAACCGGTGCCGAACAACCCTTCAATTTCAAACGTTCCTACGGCTGTGGAATTCTGGCCGGCTCACGCCACATGATGGTATTTCGATCCGCCACGCTCGGCTATTTTGATCTCACACGAAACGAAGCGTCCGAAGATTACGGCGGCATTCGTCCCGGTTGCTGGATCAATGCCATTCCCGCGGGCGGCCTCGTTTTTGTGCCCGATGCATCCGCTGGATGCAAGTGCAGCTACTTGAATCAGTCGTGGATAGCCCTTCGACCCGGCGGGATTCGTGCCCCGAAGTTTGAAGCGGCATCGTTCTTTGATAAAAGCGAAGTCAGCGTCACGATCGAACCCGATTCCCCGGCGACAAAAACGATTCGTTACACGCTCGATGGAAGTTCCCCGACAATCGATTCCCCACGCTATGAGACCGCGTTAAAAATCCGTGACACCCATTTGTTGCGGGCGCGGGCCTTTGGCGAAAACGGGCAGCCCAGCCAAGTTGCTGAACAGCAAATCCGAATTGATCCCTACCTGATTTCAATTGATCCCACAAAATGGCGAACCGCAGATTCCGCCAAGTCAAAACCGGCGAGCAATTGGGATTTCAAAAGTGGCGTCATCGAACAAACCTCGAACGTGATGGTCGGCGGAAAGCACACCATGGAAGACACCGCAGATGTCGAGCGCCCCGGCAGCTTATTCCTCTTTGATGGAGCCGACAAATTTGGCGACGGCGAAATCACATTCGAAATTCGCTCAACCGACAACGACGCCCTCGGGTTTGTCTTGCGGCATCAAGGCCCTGAGAAATTTTATCTCTGGTCGATGTGCGCCGAGCGACCTTACCGCGCCTTGGCCCTCAAAAATGGTGCCGATTACAACGTGCTCGGCGGCGTAAAAGAAGGCTTCGATCTTCGCCAATGGCACGAAGTTCGTTTGGTTCTCGAAGGCTCAAAGATCACCGGTTATTACAACGGCGACAAAGATTTCACCGTCGATGACGCCACCCTCAAAAGCGGAGCGATCGGCTTTTACACTTGGGGGAACTCCGGCTCCTACTTTCAGAATCTGCGATTCGTTCCTGCTGGCAAGGAATAGACACCGTCCGGGAGTTCATCTGGGAGGCCGACCAATTTACGAACCAATCCTATTGGTTCATCGAACAGATCCTGTTTGATCGTGGAGATGCGAATCCACAAAAATCATCTCACAAGCTTGAGATAGGTAGGTACGATTGTCCTCAATCGTCCGCAAAGCCCATCAGCGGAAGGACCAGCACGGACGATTAGGGACAATCGTTCCTACCCCCTTTTGCAGAAACCCGACTTGTTGAACCCCCTTCTCGTAACACGCAAACGCCCAAAGCACTCCGAGGTGGGGCGAAGCGTCCCGCTGAGCTGTCGAATAACATTTATCTCGCAGGGACACCGAACATCACCACGTTAACCTTTCGATACCCAACGGCGAATTTTCATGCTAAAACCGTTGGCTCATGAGTTCTGATCCATCTTCCAAAACCATCGGCGTCGGCATCATCGGCACGGGCAGTCGCGGCATAACTTGTATCGGACGACAGATCGCGGAACAGGCTTCGGAGCTGAATCTGACGATCACAGCGTTCTGCAATCGCACGGCGAGCCGAATGGATATCGCGCTGGATGAGCTGAACAGCGTCGCGAAGGAAGCTGGGAATGGAGCGTTCGCAGTGAGCTTTTATGAAGACCCGTTGGATTTGATTAGCGATGACCGGGTGGACTTGATCGTGATCACGTCGCCAACGGCGGCTCATGCCGAAGCGGCGATCCCGGCGCTGAAATCGGGGAAGAAAGTGTATCTCGATAAACCAATCGCGCACACGCTGGAGGATTCGCGGGCGATCAGGCAGGCGGAGGCGGAATCGAACAATCCAATGATCATGGGTTTCACCCGCCGCTACGAAACCCCTTGGCTGAAGCTCCACGACATTGTCAGCAGCGGGAAGATCGGCGATCTAAAGATGATGCTGGTCCGCGCGGTGCTGCCGTATTCGTTTTATTTCCAAACATGGCACCGGACGCGGGCTGTAAGCGGCGGAGCGCTGAATGACAAGGGCTCGCATTACACGGATGTCTTCAACTGGTTCGGCGAAATCGCGAACAGCGGGCGGGCAACCCAGGTCAATGCTTTCGGCGGGCGGAATGTGTTTATAGAAGAGGACAATGCGCCTGAGTTTTGCGCCGAGTGCGAGCGGGATTGTCCGTATCGAGTCGGTGTCGCGATGCCGGATACGCAGGATCAAATGAAAGGCGCGGTCGATGCGAGTTACGAAACGGAGACGGACCCGTTGAAGCGAAAGGACAACTGTGTTTACAAATCGGGCGCGGACATTTTTGATCACGCATCGATCCACTATCAATACGAAAACGGAATCGTCGCGAGCCTGTTTTACAACGTCTACGGCCCGCAAGCGGATGACGAGGAGACGCTGGAGCTGGTGGGTACTAAAGGCCGGATCATTCTTACGCGACTGCGCGGCGAGATCGATGTGGTGACGGATTATGGCGAGAAATCACACGAGGTAGTCCACTGCAAATCGGATGACTTTGCGACCTCACATTTTGGAGCTGACAAGAAGCTGGTTCAGGAGATCGCAGCATTCGCACGCGGAGCCCAATCGCCAGTCGATGGCGGCGCGGGACTCGAAGCGTCGCGGATGATTCTGGCGGCGATGCAGTCTATTGATGAAGGCGGCGTGACCGTCCAACTCTAGTAATCGTATTTGCTCCTCATTCATTTTCGGACAGGTCGCACTTGCGGTGTGAAATCTGTTTACGGAATTTCTAAAACTGAATACCCTTTTCTTATGCTTTCTGTCACCCCTCGCCTTTGCCTGATGATGTTTCTCCAGTTCGGCATTTACGGGCTGTGGCTGCCGATCGCGGGGAAATTTCTCACCGCCAGTGTCGAGCAAGGCGGGCTTGGTTTTTCCGAAGGCCAAATGGGAGCCATCGTCGGCATCGCGGCATCTGTCGGAGCTCTGTTTTCGCCACTCATTGTCCAGTTCGCCGATCGTCGTTTTCCTGCACAACGCGTCCTCGGTATTTTAATGATGATTGGCGGCGTCCTGAAAATCTCTGTTTATCCGCAGTCATCCTTCTACGCATGGCTGCTGCTGTCGATTTCGTTCACGTTGATGTTCATGCCCGCGACGGCAATCTGCAACGCGCTGGCGATGCGGCACCTTAAAAATCCATCTCGGCAATTTCCCGGGGTTCGTGCATGGACCGCAGTGGGTTGGGTGCTGATGGGCTGGACGTTTTCGCTGCTGTTTCTAAAAACCAATGTAAGCGGAAGCTGGCTCCCTCCTTTTTTCAAAGGCGACGATGTGCCGCTCGTTCTCGGTGAAATGAAGAAATCCGTCTTGTGGTCCGGCATCATTGCTTTCGGTTACGGAGTTTGGGCGTTTTTCCACCTGCCGAATACGCCGCCCGTCGAATCAAAATCCCAGCGTCCCGCCGTTGCCGATGCCTTCGCGCTCCTGAAAAATCCATCCATCGCGGCGCTGCTATTCGTGACGCTGATCATCAGCCCGATGAACACGCTTTACTTCATGCAATGTGGCAAATTCCTGAGCGAAGCCGGACTTGACAGCGCCTACATTTTACCGGCGATGGCGCTTGGCCAGATTTGCGAAATCGTGATGTATATCGTGCTTGGCCGCGTCCTGCCGAAGATTGGATTCAAGGCCGTGCTCACCTTGGGAATTGCCGCCTACGCCTTCCGTTTTTTCCTCTTCGGGATGATAGGGATTCCCATGTGGCTGATCATTCTTGGCCTGGGAGTTCACGGATTATGCTACGCATTTTTCACGAGCACTTGCTTCATTTACATGAACAAAATCGCGACCAAAGACGTCGCCAACACCGCTCAGTCCGTTTTCAATTTCATCTGGTATGGAATCGGACCGCTCATCGCGGTCGGCCTGAACTGGTTGCTCTTTCGCCTATTTGCTGATGGGGAAAAATTCGCTCTCGCCGAGTTTCAAGGCTTCTGGTGGTCGCTCGGTGGGATTTCACTGGCGGGGATGGTTGTGTTCTTGCTGACATTCCGAGCGAAGTCCGATTCGCCAGTTGAGCAATGAATCGCCATTTTCTATTCAAACCGACCACTGATCTTTTTGCATGAGCCCCTATCAGTTATCCTTGGGAAAAGGAGCAAAGTCCGCTTCGTCCGCTCCGACGCTAACCAGTTTGAACTCCTCATTTTCTTCGACATCTTCTTGCATGGGAGCAAATCGATCCGCCCGAAACCCCAGTTCCTGCTTGATACTGGAATGTGGATCGTCTGGATTGTGAAGCTCCTCAAGAAGAATCAGGATGTCGTATTCTGCCGCCCCAACGGTGATCTTCGCGTCATCATCGACGACGAATTGAGGGTTGGAGCGCCCTGACTTCAACGTCCGCACTGTGTAAGTTGAGTTCTTCTTGGGAAGCGATTTATAAAGATCGAAAACCCAGGGATCAAAAGAGTCGTCGATACAGACAACCCGCTGGCCGGTTTGAAACATGGTGAAAAATGAAAGGGAATGCCGAAGAATCAAGCGCCTTTCGCCATCTATTTTTTGTTGCAACGATAATTGTGCTTCCATCTACAAAATCCGGCGAAAGCAAAAACGAGCGCACCCAGAAAGCATGTGTGAGCCATCCAATTTATCTTAAGGTCCGTCCAAACTGATAAACTTTCCGCAGGGTAGTGAGTCATCGAAGAGGCTACGAGCAAAAGAAACGCAATCCCTAAATGGTTCGCGCTACTTACTTTGATTTCTCTGCCCGATTTCTTCATTTCATTTCTCCCGCGACATCTGGTTCGCGTGAATCCCGCCATCCACAAAGATCGTTTCGCCCGTGATGTACGACGCGTCATCGCTCAGTAAAAACAAAGCCGCGCCAACGCAATCTTCCGGCCGTCCCAGCTTCTGCAGCGGAATATTTTTCGCTGCGTGATCTGACATTTCAGCCGAAGCCGCGACTTCTTCTGTCAACCGCGTGTGAATCAAACCTGGAGCAAGCGCATTAAAGCGAAGCCTCGGAGCACAATGCACAGCAAAGGCACGAATCACTCCGCCCAGAGCGGCACAAGCGGGATCATACGCCAGGTGGTCAGGCTCTGATTGCTCGGCATTGATCGAAGTGATTCCGACAAAGCTCGCGCCATCAGTCGCAACTTTCGCAAATTCTGTCGCCAACAAATACCCTCCCCGCGCCTTGATGTTCACCGTTTCATTCCAAATTTGCACTGCATTCCGATCACCGGGATTCCCTTCCAAATAGACGCCGGCGCAATGGATCAGCCCGTCAAGGCCACCCATCAATTCATGTGACCTCCGAACCAATTCGCCCGGCTCAGTTTCCGTTCCCAAATCGGCATGCAGGTAACTCGCTCCCTTCGATTCAAATTCCTCCCAGCCATTCGGCTCGGTTTCTTCTGCCGCGACTACCAAGCCACCGATACCACGATCCAAAAGCCCTAGCGCGATTGCACGCCCGATGCCCCACGTTCCACCCGTCACGAGAATTCGTTTTTCACTGAAGTTCACACCATACTTTGCCAAACCCGAAAAGCTTTAGCAATTCACAAAAACCCTTCGATTCATGAATTCGTTGGAAACTCAGACAAAAACAGCGTTTTCTCTATTATGGAATTGAATCAATTCACCGACTATTCTTTGAGAGCGCTTATTTTCGTCGCCCTCAAGAATGGTGAGTTGGCATCGGTAAAAGAGATTTCCTCCGCCTTTTCAATTTCAGAAAACCACTTAGTCAAAGTCGTGCACAACCTCGCCAAGCTCGGTTACCTAGAAACCTTTCGCGGACGATCCGGCGGAATGCGTCTCGCAAAAAAGCCAAGCGAGATCGGAGTGGGCGAAGTGGTTCGCGCCGTCGAAAGCATGGCTGTCGTCGAATGTATCTCCCCCCGGAAAGGAACCTGCTGCATCAAAGGCGTCTGCGAATTGCAGATGGCGTTGGGCCGTGCGACAGCCGCATTCCTAGCTGAATTAGACAAGCTCACACTCGCCGATCTGGTGACCAACGAGCAGGAACTGAAAGCACGAATGGTTTAATTCCACCCTCCGCAAGGACGTGAAGTATTCCTATTTGCATTTTAAATGCATGTTTTAGCCCATGATTAAGACTCTTACCAAAATCACCCTCGCAGCGGCCATTCTGTTGACTGCAAATTTTCAATCCAATGCGATCCCTCAGGATAAGAAGGTCGATCCAAACAGCATCTATGCTCGAATTGTTGGCCAGCCTTCGATGGACGCTGCGATTGAACTCTTTTACAAAAAAGTCCTCGCCGACGAGCGACTGAATTATTTGTTTGAAGACGTGAACATGAAGGCTCAAAAGCGGAAACAGAATGAGTTTCTCTCCGCTGCATTCGGTGGACCAAAGGCCTGGGAAGGTAAAGACATGCGCACAGCCCACAAGAATCTAGCCCTCAATGATACCCATTTTGCAGCGATCGCTGAGCATCTTCAAGCAACTCTGGTTAAGCTTAAAATCGACGAGAAGATCATCGGTGAAATTATAACCATCGCCGCTTCCACCAAAGACGCAGTGTTGAACAAGCCAGAGAAGAAGGCTGAGTAAAATCAGAGTAGAGATCAGGTCATTCGTAGAAAACCAAGTTCCACAAATCCACCCGATGCCGCCAGAGCTGGAGATCCAAAACTTTTCTTGGGCCTTCTGCGCTTTTTTGCGGCTAAAAAAATCCCCCTCACAATTTCTGCCCGCAGCCCTTGCAGTGGCTCGCTTTCGGATCGTGACCTGAAATCCCGCACTCACTGCATTCTCGCGTGTCCATCTTAACTGCGGCGAGCTTTAAATTCAGCTCAGCTGTCATGATCCCCGTCGGCACAGCAATAATCGCGTAACCCAGAAGCACAATCAGCGACGTGATCGCCTTTCCAGTCGGAGACGTCGGAATCACATCACCAAAACCAGTCGTCGAGACCGTCACGATCGCCCAATAGATCGACTGCGGGACACTGCTGAATCCGGGGTTTTCACCGAAAATCCCCTCCACCACATACATTACCGTTCCCAAAATCGAGGAAATTGCGATCACACAGAGCATGAAAACCGTTATTTTTGGCCAACTTGCCCGAAGCGCATTCCATAAAATATTCGCCTCTGAAACATGGCGAACCATTTTGAAAACTCGAAAAACCCGTAGTAACCGCAGAATTCGGATCACCACCAGATACTGCGTATCGAAGTCAAAAAGCATCAAATAAGTAGGAATAATCGAGAGCAAATCGATCACCCCGAAAAAACTTGTCATATAAGCCCGCTTATTTCGAACCACCCAAATTCTGGCAATGTATTCGATCGTGAAAATAATCGTGAATACCCACTCCAGAACATGAAGCAGCTCCGAGCTATTGTATTTCTCAACGCTCTCCAACATGATCACAAGAACCGATGCCCCGATCAGCCACAGCAACACCACATCAAACGCCTTGGCCTTTCCCGTGTCAGAAAGGAAAATAACCCGCCAAAGTCGCTCTTTCAGTGAGTTGCCCTGATGATCTTCCGCTCTTTCGTCTAAATTCTTCAAGATCAATACCTATGCCACAGGTTTATGGCCCGTCAAAATACACAGCAGTGTAAAAATTGGAATCGACACGCGTCTAAATTCACGTGGTTTCAGCCTCTTGACGAAGGCTTCACAAATCACTACGCTTCGGGAAACCCAACCCCTTTCGACTATGAAAAACTCCATCGCTTCGATCATTGCAGTCACCGCATTCTTCATTGCAATCACCGCCTCCACCGTCGTTGGCGAAGTCCGGACCTGGACTCAAGCCGCTTCTGGAAAGAAACTCGAAGGCGAGTTCATCAAGATGAAAGATGAAAAGACAGTCATCATCAAATTTGGCACCGCTGAAAAACCTGTACCCATCGTAATGCTTTCGGAAGAAGATCAAGCATTCATCAAAGCCCAGAACGATCCAGCACCCGCGCCAGCCGGAGATACCGCCAAGCCTGCGACGCCAGCCAAAAAAGGAGCCCTTCCAACAGGTGAAACCACCGTCATTCTCAGCGGAGTCCATTTGTGCTGCCGCGACTGTGAAGAACTTGCTGAGAAATCAGTCGACAACGACAAAATCATATTTGCCGACAAAACAGCAATCAAAATCGAGCCCAATCGAAAAGACAAAACAATCACCGTCACGGCTCCTACGGGAAAAGAAGCCAACATTGCTCTCGCTGGATTGATGCAGGCCGGTTTCTATGGGAAATCCAATCATGATGTCGTCATGATCAAAGACCTCAAGCCGGATGATTTCACGTCAGACATCATGAGCATTCGCGATGTCAAAGCGTGCTGCGGCAAATCAGTCAAAGAAATCAAAAAAGCCGTCGAATCCGTTGACGGAGTCAAAGACGCCGAAGTGAAGGATGGTTCCAACGGTTTTAAAGTTACCGGCGAAGGCTTCAAGCCAACCTCAGTCATACAAGCCCTGCGCGATGCAGGATACGGCGGCAGCTACCGTTAACAGATTCAGTTTTCACGCACAGCTCCCGCAAAAGGGAGCTTCCGGCTGTTCCTTGAGTCGCGCAAAAGCGATCCATTGCCTACAGCCATTGCATTTCCCGTATTCGTCCATGTCGATACGATCCAGAGCGGCCTTCAATCGGGGAAGACGCTCATCACGCCGACGCTGGGTTTCCTTCGCGATTTCTTGAATCTGCATCGAATCAAGCCGCGACAAGCGTCCGATCGACACATCCGGGGAAATCGCCTCCCGCTCCACTGCTGTGCTCTCTGATTCAGCCTCCAGATTCTCGATCTCCTCACTGATTCGCACTTCCAATTCGATGATTTGGTCAACTGTGAGCATCGCCAAGCGTAACATTTTCGGTGTCGAACGTCGAGAACCTAGCTGGATCGACTTTCAAATCTCCGCGTGACTTCCAACCATTCGCTGGCACATTCCCCACCCACAAAAAACGGACCATGCCAAAACCGAAACCCAGACGTGACGGACGCGAAGCTGCCCTGCAGTTTCTCTTTTCCCACGACATCAATACCCTCGATGAAGATGATACCATTGAGGCTGCTATTGCGGCATTCTGGGAAATCCGCAACGTCGGCGTCGATCAGGCCCGCAAATTTGCCAATAAATTGATCAAAGGCGTTCTCGAAAAGCACGACGTCATCGACGAGAAAATCATCGAATGCCTCGAAAACTACCGGATGGAACGCGTCACCCTTGTCGACCGAAACCTGCTTCGACTCGCCGTTTACGAAATCGCATTTTCCGATCACATCCCACCCCACGCCGCAATCAACGAAGCCATCGAAATCGCAAAACGATTCGGAGCCGAAGGCTCCCCGCGATTCATCAACGGCGTCCTCGATCGCATCGCCAAAAACTCCGCCCCTGCCGACTGATTTCCACCTTTACGAACCAATCCTATTGGTTCGATGAACATACCCTATTGATTCGAAACGCCGTTTCGATAAGCCCTAATTTCCTTGCGTTTTTTGCGCTTTTTTGCGGCTAAAATAAGTCCCGATAATTCTCCGCATGAGCCTTTTCAAAAACATCCTCAACCGTTTTAAAAGCGGCGAGCCAGTCGATTGGGACGACCTCGAAGAAACCCTCATCACCGGCGATCTCGGGATTCGTCTCACCACCGAAATCGTAGACATCCTCCAGGCAAAAAAGGGGCAAATTACTGCCGAAACCATCGTCGAAGCCTGCACCGAAGAAATCAAAAGCATTCTCGGTGAATCCCCTGCCCTTCCTCAAAAACGTGAAGACGGACTGCCCACCGTGATTCTCGTAGCCGGTGTCAACGGAGTTGGAAAGACCACTTCGATTGCAAAACTCGCGCACCTTTTGAAAAAGCAGGGCAACTCCGTGATGCTCGCCGCCGCCGATACCTTCCGCGCCGCTGCCATCGAGCAGCTCACCGTTTGGGCCGATCGACTCGACGTTCCCATCATCAAAACCCAGTATCAGGGCGATCCCTCCGCTGTCTGCTACGACGCTCACAAAAGCGCCATCACCAACAACGTCGACTTTCTAATTTGCGACACCGCCGGGCGACTTCACACCAAGAGCAATTTGATGGAAGAGCTCAAAAAGATCGAGCGCACCATCGCAAAACAAGACGACACCGCGCCGCACGAACGCTGGATCGTCGTCGATGCCACAACCGGTTCCAACGCGCTGAACCAAGCTCGCGAATTTAACAAAGCCCTCGAACTGAATGGCCTCATCGTCACCAAACTCGACGGCTCCGGCAAAGGCGGATCTATCGTTGCCGTGAAGCACGAACTCGACATTCCCGCGCGATTCATCGGCACCGGCGAAGGCGAGAACGATTTTTCGGCGTTTGATTCCGATGCCTTCATCGCCTCGATTTTGTGATATTCTGACATCATCGAAACGCTGCCGAACAAAACTCGCGGGACCCTAATCCGCAAGACCGCGCTATCCGACACCAGCTTGATTATTCATTGGTGTTGCGGCGACGCAGGCATCATCAAAACAGTCGCCAAAGGCGCCCGCCGGCCCAAAAGTCCCTTCGTCGGAAAGCTCGATTTATTCTTCGAGTGCGAGATCGAAATTCATCACGCCAAGCGCGGTGACCTTCACATTTTAAAAGATCTCGTCGTCGAAAAAAACCGGCTCGGCATTCGCAAAACCTACGGCCAAACTTTGGGCGCATCGTATTTCGTAAAACTCGTCGAACTCGTTTCCGAACCCGAAAACGAGCTCCCCGTCGTCGCCGACTTGCTCGACCGCGCCCTCGATTACCTCACCGAGAATCAGCCCGACCGCCGCGCCGTTTTATTTTTCGAAAAGAAACTCGCCGAAGAACTTGGCATCGGCGAAGAGCACAAAGAAGGCATCGGAGCGATCGAAAGCACCTTCGGAAAAATCCCCGTGCAGCGGCGGGAGCTGACGGGGCGCTGGTGAGTGATCAGCCTAGAACAACGGTTCGCTCATTTCGCTGTTCGTTTTCGCCCAGATCTTAATCAGTTCAGCAAGGCGCTCGGGTTCGGTATCGGCAAGGTTGTTTTCCTCGGAAAGGTCCTTGGAGAGATCGTAGAGCTCCCATTTCGCTTTGCCAGAGTTGAGCCTTCCACCCATGCGCAGCAGCTTCCAATCGCCGTGTCGCAACGCAGTCTTTCCGCCCTGACGCCAGAAGAGAGTCTCGTGCGGAGTCCCCTCGTTTTTGCCAGTAAGATAAGGAATCAGATCCACGCCTTCGACTTGCTTCGGGGCGGTAACTCCAGCGCTGTTGGCGGCGGCAGTCGCAAAGATATCGCGGGAGCTGACCGGCTTGTCGTAAATCTGGCCGGCGGGAATTTCGCCTTTCCACTGCATCATGAATGGCACTCGAATCGCTCCCTCATACATCTGCCCTTTGGATCCGCGCAGGGGAAGGTTGGATGAGGTGAGTTCTTTGGTCGGGCCGCCGTTGTCGCTCAGGAAAAAGACGATGGTGTTTTCTTCGAGGCCGGATTTCCGCAGCTGTTCCATCACTGAGCCAACGCTGTCGTCCATATTTGCCAGCATCGCCGCGAAGATGCGGCGGTGGATATCTTCGATGTGGGCGAACTTTTCCATGTAGGCATCCGCGCCCTGGAGCGGACTGTGAACCGCGTTGTAGGCGAGGTAGAGAAAGAACGGTTTGTCGTCGTGACGATCGATAAAGTCGACCGCTTCGCGAGTGAGGGCATCGGTCAGGTATTCCGTTTCCTCGACCGGTTGCCCGCCTCGGACGATAGGATTGTTCGCATCGTAGTCAGGTTCGTCGCTCGGCCAGGTGTGATAGAGCAGATTCTTCTTCCCGATCCAACGACCTTCCACTCCACCCGGAAGCATCTTGCGGCGCAACAAAGTAGTCACACCTTTGTAAGGAGGTGGAACGAAATAATGACCTTCGTGCGTGAAGCCGAAAAACTCGTCGAAGCCGTGACGATGAGGATGATATTTCGCAGTTCCGCCTTGATGCCATTTTCCAATCAAGCCGGTGGTGTAGCCACCGTCGTGAAGCGACTCAGCGATGGTGATTTCCTTCGGCGGCAAACCAAATTCCGGCTCTTCATTGAGAGGTCCGGTCGGATTGAATTCGTATCCGAAGAGAGTTGGCGTGCGCCCCGTGAGCAAACCGGCGCGAGAGGGACTGCAGTTCGGCCCGGCCACATAGCCCGAAGTGAAACGCACTCCGTTGTTCGCAATAGAGTCGATGTGAGGCGTCGGGATTTCCGGATTTCCCTGACAACTCAGTTCGCCGTAGCCGAGGTCATCGGCGAACAGGACGATGATGTTGGGTTGTCGGTCAGCCGCCGTCGCGACGGTGAACAGGGCAGTAAAAATCCAAAGGGATGCCAAACCGGTTTTTCTATTAGTGATCATGAATTGTTTTCTATCGGGCGGTGTTCTGTAATTCCTCAAGCGTCAGCTTTCCATCGCCGTTTAAATCCGACTTTTTGAAACGCTTCGTCAGAGCGGGAAGGTTGCGCCCCTTGGGATCGCCAATGAATTCCTCCAGCGTGACGGCATCATCGGCGTTGCGATCCCGGGTTTTAAAAAATTGCTCCGGAGAACGTTGCTTTGTTGCCGGGGCGGGCGGTACTGGTTTGGTTTCGGGCTTTTCTTTCCCCGATCCGGCTGCGTTCTCCGCGCCAGGATACTCTGAGTTGATGTTGGCGAAATGGTCGATCAATTCTGCCTTGAGAGATTGATAGACTTCCGGAAGCTCCGTTCGCAGATCGTTTTTCTCTGCGACATCTTTGCTCAAATCAAACAGCGCCAAATCGGTGTCCTTCAGTTCAGCAACCAAGGCGGCCCAATCCGGGGACAGATCTCTCCCGATATCGCTCCAAAGTTTGTAGTCGTTTTTTCGTAAACCGATGTTGCCCCAGAGTTCGAAGATCATGGTCCGCTCAGCGATTTCTTCTTCCCCACCCGAATCGGCATGCGGCAGCAATGAGGTCCCACGCATCGGGTTTTGGCCATTCGTTTTCGGAACCGGAATCGTCGCGGCATCCATCAAGGTAGCGAAGACATCGCAATGCATCACCTGAGCCTCCGAGACGGTACCTTGCGGCAGTCGGCCTTTCCAATTCATCAGAAACGGCACGTTCAGTCCGCCTTGATAGGTCGTGGCTTTTCCACCCTGGAAAGGACCATTGTTGCCGGGGAATCTCCCGCCAGCGGCGGCTTCTTCCATGGTGCAGCCTCCGTTGTCACTGACTAAAACGATGAGTGTGTTTTCGGCGATGTCGAGCTCATCCAAGAGGTCGACCAGGCGACCTATGTTGTGATCCATGTGTTCGAGAATCGCGACATAATCACTGCGCAGGAAACTGACACCCCGGTCGAGCGCCTTTTGCACCCACTCCTCAGGAGCGGAGGCGGGCTTCGACTTTTCCGTGCGAAGCGGACCGTGCACGGCGTTGTAGGAGAGGTAACAAAAGAAAGGGTCATCCTTGGCGGCGTTCTCTCGAATGAATTCTTCAGCCCACCCGGTGAACAATTCGGTCGCGTGCCCTTCGGTGGCCTGATCTGCGCTGCGATTGTGCATGATCTTCGACCTGCCCGGCTTGATCCAATACGTATGCGCCCCTCCGAGAAATCCGCGAAACTCATCGAAGCCGCGGTCATTGGGAACTTCTCCCTCCAGCGAACCCATGTGCCATTTGCCGTAAGCGCCCGTCTTGTAGCCGGTTTCAGAGAGATGCTCCGAGAGCATTTTAACATCGCGCTTGATGCCGCGATATCCCGGTGAACCGAGCGGCTGACTTCCGGGGCCGCGCCACATGCCGTTCTCACTCGAGTATTGCCCGGTGAACATGCAGGCGCGCGACGGTCCGCAGAGTGGCACCGTGTGGTAGTTCTGAAACCGCACACCTTTAGCCGCCAGACCATCCAGCGTCGGCATCTGCACTTCGGTCTTGTCCCAATTCGACGGTAGATCGCCCCAGCCATGATCGTCGGAAACGATGAACAGAATATTAGGGCGGTCGGCAGCGTTGGCTGAAATCGAAAGCAGGAACGCCGACGCGATTCCAATGAACATTTCTTTTTTCATAAACATTTTTTTACTCGAAGATTAAGCGCTGCTTGATTGGATTGGTTGCACAAAAATAGGCAGGCAAAGGAAGAAACGGTCATTTCTTGTCCTGCGCTGCAATTTCTCGTCGAATTTCATTCAATGCTTTCCCCGAGGCTGAATACCCTTTCGAATCCAAATGCAGCTGATCCCGTTTGTAGAACTCTCTTTTGAGTTCTCCGTTTTGGTTGAGAAATATTTGATTGATATTCCTTTGAAAAATCGTCTTCCCATCAGCAATCTCGGGTAAAAGAACATTGAGAGCATCAACCCGGTTTTGTTCAGGCTCTTTGCGGGGGAAAACATGGAATACGACAATTTTCCCGCCTGGCCCTGCCTCAACTCCCGCGCCGGGTTCGCCGCGGGCCCCTGGTTTGAAGTTGGGACGGAGCACACCAAATTCGACCTTCTCTTCGGTGAAAAGCAAGGCAACCTTACCTTCGCCCTCCTGCTCATTGAGCGCGAAGGAGAAACCTATGAGGAGACCACCTGGGGCCAGCCCAAATGGCCACTCTTTCTCACTCGTGTCCCTAACACTCCTCAACGTGTGGCTCTGGAAAATCTTCAGGGATTCCTTGATGAGAAATTGCTCGGCGGATTTTCGTTGGATGAAGAGAGCATTTGGCGGATGCTCCCTTAAGGTTGAACAACGACAATGGTCTTGCGAATTACTTCCTCAAATTCCGCGCTCGATCGTTAGCAGTGCACTATCGATCATCTCCAGAGTCGATTCGAATTGCTCGACGTAGTAAAGCGCCCAAACTTCCTTGTCGTCTTCGTCGTCCTCTTCTTGTTTTGGGTAACCCACCAATTCCAGTAGCTGAAAGGTTCTCGGGTCGGCGTTGTCGATGTCGACCGCGTAGACTAATGACGGCTGACCATCGTCTGGTTGGTCGATTTCAATAAGCAATCGGTATGGCATCGATTTATCCGCAGCGGCAGCGGGTAAAATGTAATCGGCAGGATCGAAGGAACTGTTTTGGGTGGGGGCGGAGATCGCGTCGACGCCCAATTCATCAGCGAGATCCTTTCCGGATTTCTCCGCATCACGTTTTGCGTTTTCCCAGCCGCGAATTTTGAAATCCCAATATGGAAGCGCGGCCCGATCTGCAGCGGTTGATTCGTGAAGGGTTTTGATATGGTAATACGAAGCATTTTCCAGCCAGATCGCCACGGCTGGCGGGTTCTTGGGATCAAATGCAGGTCCGGTTTTAACCCGAAGTTCCATTTTGTAATGCGACGCCGGGGAGTAGTTAAAGGTCAAGCCGTCGCTCGTCACTTCGAAGCGTTCAAGCACAGGGCCGAGATTTTTACTGAGGCCCAGAATGCTCCGAACGGGCGCAGGCTGCCAGGCGAAAAGCGCGGTCAATCCTGTGGAAATGGCGACGGTGATCCAAAGTGTTCTACTCCGAAAGTAGCGTTTTAGATGCCCGCTGTTATTCGCGATGTGAAGCCCAATCAAGGCAATGAACACAAAGCCGATCATCGCGTGCAGTCCGATGATTTGAATCGAAAACGGCCGGATGAACGCAAGAATACCGGTGACCGCGAGAACGAGGAAGCTCAGCGCGGTCAGGAGAGAAACAAAGCTACGTTTTGCAGTTTTCATCAAATATCAGGCAGAGGAATGGGGGCAAAGGAATGAAAATGAGGCGAGAAAAAGATGAACATTCCTCTGCCCCCATTCCTTTGCCTACTTGACTATACTTTTTTCGGAATAATATGCCCATGCTCTTTCAGCAAGGCGTGAATTTCTGCCAGCGGAACTTCCAGCGGCGTGGTTCCCGCTTTCGCCGCCAGAGCCGCAGCGACACCAGCCGCCTGCCCCATCCCCATGCACGACGCCTGAACCCGCAATCCCGAGTTGGCGAGGCGATCGCTACTGACACATCGACCGGCAACAATGATGTTCTTGCTGCCTTTTGGAATCAATGCGCTCAGCGGGATGGTAGGCACCGTTCCGCGCTTGAGTGGTTGGGGTTTGACGCCGGTTTTAGTATGAAGATCCACCGGATAAAAAGCATAACTGATGGCATCGTCGAAAACCCGGCCGGATCGATAATCGTTAACAGTGATCAAGGTTTCGCCCTCGATCCGGTAGCTTTCGCGAAAACCAGTTTCCGGCTGCAAATGGGTGATCCGCTTTTTCTCTTTGCGAAGCTTGTCGAGAATAGTTTTTCGTCCGGTCATGTTTGCAACCGTAACAGTGCGCGAGTTGGTGGAGTCCGCGCCGTGCACGTAGAGGCGGTGGAGGCGGGTTCTTCCGGGATCATGTTGGTTACCCAGTCGGAATAGATAGGAACCCGGCTGACGCTCTTCTTCTCGCAGTCGGGAAAATCCTAACATGCCCACCACTTCAGCCCCGCCGGTGCAGTCGATGATCTGCTTACAGTTCACGCGACGGTTTGTGCCGAATCCGACGCAGTCCACGGTCCAGCCGTTTTCCGTTTTGGTCACGGTGTGAGGAAATTCGTGAAAGGCGATTTCGACGCCGGCGTCGGTGCATTTTTCCTCGGCAAGCAGGACGTAGAGAAACTGATTCGTGAGAACCTGGTTCTGCCAGTGGCGTTGCGGCACCTTGGCAAAGTTCGGCAAGGTCCCGCTATCGAGTTCTACGCATTCTTTGACCAGTTCCCAACCAATCCCGGCGATGACTTGCTTGCCCCAGGCATCGAAGAGACCGGGAAAGGACACGCCACCAGTGGTCGACGCCCCGCCCAGCTGAGCACCGCGTTCGACCAGCAGGGTTTTGGCTCCCGCGCGGGCGGCCTGAATCGCGGCGACATGTCCGGCTGTGCCTCCGCCGACCACGAGGACATCGACGTCGTTGGTGACTTCGGGTTCGAGGGCTTCGGGGGGAGCCTGAGCGGAGACGTTGGTCGTTGAGGCGATGGTTAGGCCAGCAGCCGCCGTGCCCAACAGTCCGCTTTGCAGGAAATCCCGGCGATCAGTGGTTTTGTCTTTTTTGTTCATCATCTATTGTTTCTGTAGTTGAATCCGGTCGATCTGAAGTTGCTGTTTTGGGACCTTGGACATCATCCGGATGACCTTGAGTCCAGGCTGATCAAACGTAAAGGTCCCGATGGAAATGTCTTCGAGTTCACCATTCCCGGGCTCAATCGTGCCGACGGTTTTCATGGGATATCCCGTGTCCGCCTGAGCGGCGACATCCACCACATCGTCGACGAGAACGGTGCAGGCCCCTCCTGCCGACAGCGTCGCGCCCAGTGAGTAGGTTCCGGGCGTTTGGATATCCAACACAAAATCCAGATAGCTGCCCACTCCCGCGCGAAGATCGGCAGAGATGACCTGTCCGCCGGAGGCAACCGGAAGCGGCTGAGGGAAATGGCAGTTGCCGCGCAGTCGATAGTCGGACGAGGTTTGGCGCGGCGTTGCCTCTGCTTCGATCCAGCCATTGACCGGGATTTTTGGATAGTCGAACGTCAGATGCTTCGAGAGGCGGTCAATGACCGGGGCGTATTGCGGGTCCGCTGCGAGATTGTCGAACTCGTGCGGATCTTCCGCGAGCTGGTAGAGTTCGGTCTCACCAGTGATCAGCCGGGTCATGCGGTAGTCGTTGTCCA
>CALAHF010000014.1 GCA_937891465.1 uncultured Verrucomicrobiales bacterium
TCTTCAGGATGCCAGTGTCATCATGTGGCAGAAGCTGGGCCAGCTGGAGGATGAGAATGGTTTCTTGCCCTGGGGCAAGGTCATTGTTCGGTTCCATTGTTATCGATATCTTGAAGAAAGAAGGGACGGGTTGGAATGGTGCTCTGAAAAATACCTGACTCTACCCATTATTCCGAAAGCAATGGGAATTCACAAGATTGACGCTCAATAGAAAACCGGTCTCTCAGAATCTTCTCGTAACTATTACTTCGGCTCCCTTGGCAACTCTTTTAGAATTGCAGGCAGTCGCCGATCATTGGGATTCACAATCAGGACCTGCTTGTCGTTTTCCAGCTTTGGCCCCGGCGTGCTGCGCCCGTTCTTCACTTGCTCCTGAAGCAAAGCAACCAGTTGCACGACTCGATCCGGATGCGCGTCTGCGAGATCGTTCGTTTCTCCGGGATCGCTGGCAAGATTGTAGAGCTGAACGAATGGCGTTTGCAGTAAATCTGCGTCCGTAGGCTTTCCTCCAAATCGCTTCAGAGCTTTGCGCCATGCCTCTTCAGGTAGGGGGTCATTGCCCACGCCGTTTTCAGATAGAGCGGTGATGCCGCTCGCTGGCGACAGGCAAAGTTTCCAATCACCTTCACGAATCGCAAAGTGCATCGTCGACTCCATTACGAGATTAGTCCGAGTAGCCTTGCCGTTCGGGTCGCGGAGCAACGGGGCAAAGCTGATGGAATCGGGAGCCTCGTTTCCGCCGAGTTCCTGATCGGTCAAATCGGCAAACGTCGCCATCAAATCGCATAGGCCAACGAGTGAATCGCAGGTCGTTCCTTTTGGGATCACTCCGGGCCAGTGCGCGATGAAAGGCACTCGCAACCCGCCTTCGTAGAACGAAAATTTGTAGCCACGATAGGGCCCCGAAGGATAATGGCCAACTTCCTCCAGCCTTTGGATTTGGCCCGGAGTCGCTTTAAGAGTATTCCCGGAATAGGGAGCGGGCCCGTGATCGGAGGCGAAGAGGATGAGGGTGTTCTCGTCGAGCCCCTTCGCCTTCAAGGCATTCATGACGCGTTCCACGGCATGATCCACTTCCATCACGAAATCGCCGTAGACGCCTAACTCGCTTTTTCCCTGCCATTTCTCTCCGGGGCTGGTGGGCGTATGCGGAGCAGTCAGTGAGAGAAAGAGGAAAAACGGATCGTTTGCGCTTCTCTGATCAAGATATGACTCGGCTTCGCGGTAGAAAGTCTCCAGCACTTCGTGGTCCTCAAAATCCTCTGCGGCTGGTCCGACACGATTGAAAGCGCTCCAACCCTTCTGAGCCGTGACCTCGCCCTGCCAGACATGGTTCCGTGCATAGGCGTAAGGATACATGTCGAGCGACCCCGGAAGGATGAAACTTTCGTCGAAACCAAACTGTTTGGGTCCGTAGAGAAGAGGCTGGCTATAGTCGACATTTTCGGGTCCCTGATTCTTGCCGTCCGTCGTCGTCATGATCGTCCCGAGGTGCCACTTGCCGACGTAGCCGGTGTGATAGCCAGCGCGCTTGAGCAATTTACCCAGAGTGAAATTTTCCGTATTGGGCCGCGGCCCGACAAACCCCCAAGGACCGCCTTTGACATAGCGCCCGAAACGCCAGTTGTAGCGCCCCGTCATCAGCGCGCGCCTCGTCGGTCCACAAATTGAAGCATTGACGTGGGCATCGGTAAATCGTAATCCGCTCGCCGCCAGAGCGTCGATATTCGGTGTGTCGATCAGGCAGCGATCTCCGCCGTAGCAATTCACGTCACCGATACCAAGATCGTCGGCGAGGATGAAAACGATATTAGGATTTTCCGTCGCCGAGAGGGATCCCAAAAGCGAAGTTGCGAGTAGAAATAGGAAACTTTTCATTCTGTGAGGGCCATGTTATCGGGCGGGAACACTGCGTCCACTCTCCCTGGAATTATCCAGTAGGGATTTGAGTTCGGCAACAATGTCAGGGAATTGATCATACAAATTTGTGGCCTCGCCGGGGTCTGCGTCCAAATCGTAGAGCTGGCCCGGCGCATCCGGGGCAGTATTGGGCAGATTGAGCTTGGCCAATTTCCCCCGATCATAATTATTTCCGCCAGATCCCTGATGATCGAGAAACTTCCATTTTCCTTTTCGGATCGCCAAGGCCAGACTGATGGTCTGATGCAGCGTAAAATCGCGCACCTCTTGGTTCGTCTCGCCGAGGATCACGGGTAAAACACTCACACTGTCTTCAGCCGCATCGTTTGGCAGATCAGCTCCGACCAGTTCTGCGCAAGTGGCCATGACATCAGTCAGGCAGACCGTCTGATCGGCGACCGATCCCGCCTCGATCATTCCGGGCCAGCGCACGATCATGGGGAAGCGGTGCCCTCCCTCCCAGTTATCGCGCTTCACTCCGCGCCAGGGGCGGGCTCCGTCGTGACCGTATTTCTCGCGCATGTTCAAAACCGTCCCCACCTCGGGCCCGTTGTCGCTCGTCACGATCACCAGGGTGTTTTCGTCGAGGCCGAGGGCTTTGATCTTCGCGAGGAGCTGGCCGACGATGTGATCGAATTGAAAGATGAAATCACCGTGAGGACCCGCTTCGGTCTTGCCCTGAAAATCTTTTCCGGGAAACGAAGGAAGGTGAACCGCCTGGAGGGAGTGAAAGAGAAAAAAGGGTTTGTCAGGTTTTTCCTTCGCGTGTTGATCCAGAAAATCGAGACTCTTCTCCAGAAAGACCATGTCGACTTCTTCGTGATCGAAGTCGGGCGCTACCAGTCCCGGCCGACAGTCGAAAGACCATTCGTGCCCCGGGAGCTTTGCTTTATCAATAACCTCAGTCGGAGGCACGGGAATGCGGTCACCATCGATGAAGGCGTAAAGCCAATCGCTTGTCGGGCAACAAGCCGTGCCGAAAAAGTGATCGAACCCGCGATGAATCGGCGCATCCGGAATCGCTCGCGAAAAGTCGACACGTCTCACCGCCTCTACCCCGAGATTCGCCTTGATGGCGCGATCCGTTTCCTTTGGAGGCTCCTTGTCGTCGATCACCTGACCGTGTTCATCCAGAAAAGACAGACCGATGTGCCACTTCCCGAACATCGCGGTTTCGTATCCCTCGTTTCTCAGCACTTCCGCGAGCGTCAGGCGATCTTCGGTGATCAGGCAAGGACCTCCGACGCCGGTGAACACCCCTGGATAATTCAGACGAAATGCCATTTGTCCCGTCAGTATGCTGTATCGGGTCGGAGTGCAGACGGTGCTGGGGCTGTGAGCGTCCGTGAACCGCATTCCTTCCCGGGCCATGCGATCGAGGTGAGGCGTGGTGACCTTTGAGTCCGGGTTGTAGCAACGGATATCTCCGAATCCGAGATCATCAGCGAGGATGAAAACGATGTTCGGTTTTTCAGCTGCTGTTGAGACAGCGGCTAAGGATGCCAGCAGGAAAACCGTTAGTGATCTCATGATCGGGTTGATCGGTTACTAGCTTTCCGCCATCCAGCGACAAGCATTCGCGAGGATCTGTATCATCTCGGGCTGCTTAAAGACGGGATACTGCTCGTGCCCCGGGCGAAAATAGAAGATCTTCCCTTTGCCCAGATTCCAAACCATTCCGCTGCGGAAGTGCTCGCCCGGTGCCCAGTCTTCTTCAAAAATCACCTCGTCGGGTGTGGGTATGTGAAAGGGTTCGTCATACATTTCGGTCATCGGGATCGTGATCGTCGCGGGCAGTCCTTTTGCGATCGGATGATCGGGCTTTTTCACCGACAAGGTGCTAGGTTCTCCGTCCGGGCGATACGAAGGAAAACAACAATTCGGCAAATCGACCCGAACCATTGCCGTGGTTGGTCCCCGCTTCAGCGCGAGGTAGGAGGGATTAACCAGTGAATCTTTCGTCGGAGGAAAACGGCCCGCCGGAGGGAGAAACTCGAATTCGATGGGCTTGCCCTCTTTCGGATTCGGATATCGCCTTTTCGCCTCGATTATCGTGCGCTCGTTCATGGCTTCCATGAAAGGAGTGGCCCAGTGGGCTGAATGAAGAAAAATCATATCCATGTCACCGGAGCGAAGGCGCTTCAGGAGTTTCCGCTTCACGGTCTCGGAAGAAATTTCCCACTGCCGAACGTGCCCCCACCAGATCACCACATCCGCCCAATCGAGATTATCCGCTGCAAGCCCCTGCTCGGCGTCATCAATACCAACGGAACGGATCTCGATATCCCCCGCCGACTCGCCGAGACGTTTTGCAATCTCGTTGCCGAGAAAATTGTCATAGGCTTCCGCCTGACGATCCTGACGTTCGTCCCAGATCAGGACACGCACCGGTTCTGCGTGTGCGCTTACCAGGCCTGACAGGAATGTGATTAGTAATAGAAATTTGGTTTTCATAGACTGGTGAAAATTCAGGGTTTGCCGCTTTCAACAAGGATACTTCGGTCCGAGGAAAAATTGCCCGCCTGATTTTACTTTT
>CALAHF010000015.1 GCA_937891465.1 uncultured Verrucomicrobiales bacterium
TTTATGCATTTGCTGTTTGAATATACGGGTGATCCAACCCTATTGGTTCGTGAAACGCTGCGTAGCTTCGATGGGCAGTCGAAGTTACGTTAAGACACATTTCCACCTACTCAACCGGCGAAACACTCGCCGGCGGTTCAGGTAGGAGAAGTTCGGCTTCGGTCTCTTTTACAAACGGCTTGGCGCAGGCCCAGACACCAACCAGCAGGATCGCAATGGCGCTGACCCACAGGCAAATATCGTAAAACCAGCTCGGCTTCAGTTCTTTGGCGAGACGACGGTAGCGAAAGTGGAAGGCCGCGAATACCACTAGGATCAGCATGAGCGAGGTCGAAACACCGCCGACCATGACCATGAATTGGGGCGCTTTGAAGAACAAATACACCAGTGCCCACAGAATCGGGATGACCCACGCGAGCCAGGCAATGGTTTTGCGGCGCTGCTTCACGTTGTTGAAATCGATCCAACCAATGACCCCAAATGAATCGGAAAAGGCGCGGGTCCAGGCTCCGAGCGCGGAAAAGAGCGTCGAGAACAGCACGATAAATGCCCCGACTAAGAAAATGACGCCCGCCTTGGGTCCGAGGGTTTCAGTGTAAATCGTGGAAAGCCGCGCGATCATACCGGGGCCGTCTTGAAGACCACCGGTGCCGTGCAAGATGGCGGCTCCGAGGATGTAAAAACACATCGTCATCACGGTGTAAACGACCATCGCAGCGATGGCGTCGAGATACATAATCTTGATCCAGCCCT
The DNA here is from genome assembly GCA_937891465.1 of uncultured Verrucomicrobiales bacterium. GTDB lineage: Bacteria > Verrucomicrobiota > Verrucomicrobiia > Verrucomicrobiales > DEV007 > JABDJT01. Next base: position 754 of record CALAHF010000015.1, read on the forward strand.
TGGCGCGGCGCTGCCAATCGGGATCGCTCGTGTTGCGCGGCCCGGTTTTTTTTGCGTAGCCCTTTTCCAACAGCCAGTAGTTGTAATGCATCACCTCATCGCCGCCGACGCCGGTGATTCCGAAGGCGCCAATCGCGAAGAAGATGGCCGCTTTTGGTAAATGAAACATCAGCCCGCTACCCACGTCCCCCGCTGACACGGCGTAATCCGTGCTTTGCAGCATGATTAAACTGCCCACGGTGAGCAGGGTGAAAAGTCCAATGAGAATGATCGAAAGCTTTTCGATGAGCTGGTATTTCCCGCGAAAGATCAGCAGCGAAACGATGATGGCAAACACGACGGTCCACGCCGTTTCAGCCATACTTTCCGACCCAAAAAGCGCGATGGTTCCCGGCAACGCGATGTTACAAATGATCGCTACCAGCCCGATGATTCCGCCGACTTGGAGGAACTTCAGCACCATCAAACCCAGCCACAACCAGATCGACCAGTTGGCTTTGCCAAATTTAGGCCCAGGCAGTTTGTTAAATGCCTCCATCGTTGTTTCACCGGTGTTGATGGCGTGTTTGCCGAATTCCAGCTGCAACGCGACCTTTACCAAACAAGAAACGAGGATGACCCAGAGCGTCACAAAGCCAGCCTTCGCACCAAGGCTCGTGGTGGCGATCAATTCGCCGGAACCCACGATCGAGGCGGATAAAATGAAGCCGGGGCCGAGGAATTTCAGCTTTTGAAAGAACCGGGTCGGCGGCTCTTCGATCGTTGATTCGGAAATGTGATAGGGATTTGTGGTGGGATCGCTCATCGTAAGTGGGGAGAGTGGAAAATGACGCGGCAGATTGCAAGAACGTTTCCGTTTTCTAGCGCGATTAAAAGAACAACAGCTTCACCCCTGCGATGAGCGAGAAAACGTAAAGGAGAATTTCAAAAGCGCGCTGGGGAACGATTCTGATCAGGGTTTTTCCCAGATAAATACCCGCAACGATTCCGGGAAGCAGCAAGACATTTAGCAGGAGCGAATCGACATTGATCAAATTGAGGTCGGTGAGAAACGGAACTTTGAGAACGTTCACCAGCAAAAAAATCCGCGCTCCGATTCCGAGAAAATCCTCTTTCGACATTTTTTTGACCAACGCGTAGATCGAATACACCGAGCCTGCAGCATTCGCCAGCATCGTGGAAATGCCCATGGTCAGGCCGGTGGTAACAAAAAATGTCTTCGACGCAGGCAAGTGTTCGAGAAAGTCCTTTTTGTATTCGCGAAATAATTGCAGGACGAGCATCAACAAAACAATGACGCCGATCAAGCGACGAGAAGTGATTTCTTCAACGTTATCCAACAATAAATAGCCAATCACCACACCGATCATGATAACCGGAATGAGTGGCCAGACCTGCCGCCAGCTCGCGTATTTTCGAAACAGCGGATACACGATGAGATCGCAAAAGATGAGTAGCGGCAGAATAATGCCGACGCTGTTTTTTGCGCCGAACAGTTCGGCAACGATCAAGACATTGACGATTGCCAGCCCGGGGAATCCCGTTTTGGCAATGCCGAGACAGAACGCCCCGGCCAGCGCAATTGCGATGGTGGTCCAAGTGGCGTCGAAAGGAAGTTCCATCGGAAAGCGGTTTCACGATAGAACAGGGTATGTTCGTTGAACATACCCTGTTGGTTCGAAAATAGAGAAATCAATCTCCGTCGAGCAAGCGTCCCAATCCGCCAAGGACGGATCCTTCGCCCTGAGCACTTCCGCCAGACTTTGGTGCGCTGGCAATGATTCGATCGGCGAGACGTGAGAATGGCAGGCTTTGAAGCCAGACTTTTCCGTGCCCACTCATGGTGGCGAGGAACATGCCTTCGCCTCCAAAAAACATCGATTTTAGATTTCCAGCCTTCTGGATATCATAGGTGATGCCGCTGGTAAATGCGACGATGCAACCGGTGTCGACCCGCAAGGTTTCGCCGTTCAACTCACGCTCGACGACGGTTCCGCCGGCATGGATAAAGGCTTTTCCATCACCGCAGAGTTTCTGGAGGATGAAGCCTTCTCCGCCAAAAAAGCCGGCTCCAAGGCGTTTATTAAAAGCAATCGTGACCTTCGTGCCGTATGCAGCACAGAGAAAAGAATCCTTCTGACAGGTGATCTCACCGCCGATTTGAGAAAGGTCGACGGGAATGATTTTACCCGGAAATGGCGCAGCAAAGGCGACACGCCGTTTTTCAGCTGTCCCTTGATGAGTGAAATGCGTCATGAAAATCGATTCGCCGGTGAGGGCGCGTTTTCCCACGGCGAGAAGTTTGCCCATGATGCCTTCGTTCGCAGTTGAGCCATCGCCCATCTTGGCTTCGAAGGTGATGTCTTGTTCGACGTAGTTCATCGCGCCGGCCTCTGCGATCACGGTTTCGCCAGGATCGAGCTCGACTTCTACGATCTGCATGTCGTCGCCGAAAATTTCATAATCAATCTCGTGAGACTTTTGTCCCATCGGCGGTGGGCCTGCGGCAGCAGGAGCTTCCACCACAGCCGCTGGCTGCTCAGCAAACATTGTTGGCATCGCGTCATTCGCGGTCATCCAATTCGCCATCCCGTCGGTCCAAACTTTCGTAGCTGGCGTAATGGCGCCTTGCTGAATGAGGGGTGCGACCTGGGTTTCATCGACTTGAAACTGATTTTTTTGTGCGTCTGCGTAGTGCCAAATTCTCATGCTTCTCTGTGGTTTTTACAAATAATAGGGAATGTGGATCGTCTAAATCCTAGTTGAAAGAACTTTATTCGAATATCCGTAATAAATGGAGTAAATTCCCTTCAGAACGCTATGAAATCAAATCGTACCTTGTCAAAACCTCTCATCAGTTTTGTTGTGCTAGCTCTCACTTTGTCATTTGGCCCGGCGGTAGTTTCGCAAGATGATTCGGGGCTCTCAAGCCGTGAAGCTCTTAAGATGATCTCTGATCGTTACGGCGAAGCGAGTGTGGAATGGATCGTGGAGTTGCGGGGAAAAGGCGGCGTGCCTCAGCCGAAAGGGTGGTCGCTTTTGGCCTATGATGAGAAGGCTCCCCGACTACTGGCATGGTTTCAGGTCGACCGCCGAAAGGCTGTAGATGATGGGCTGGACGATGAGTTGTATCCGAAAAACCCGCCTGCTGGTTATCTGAATCTCAAGGATTTGCGGGTCGACAGCAAAGCGGCGTTCACCATTGCAGAGGGGCAAGCCAGCAATGCGCGGATGGGTTTTGATGAATTGAATTACTCGCTGAAAGTTCGTGAGTATTCCCGCGAGCCAATTTGGCTGGTCGAGTTGGTTGATGCGAACGGGATGTTGGTGGGGAAGGTTTTTCTTTCCGGCAAGGACGGTGAAGTGTTGCGGACGGTGTGGATTTATCGCGGCGATCAAGCCCGACCTGATGGGCTTCCGCTGATCATCGATTCAGCGGTTCCTCGAACCGAAGTTACACGAATTCGCTCAAGCCGAAACCAGACTCCCTCCGAAAATTCGAATTCCATCCGTATTTCTGATGCCGATTCTAACCGCACCATCCCACTGCTTCCACTGACGACTGAGCCTTCTAACCCACGAAAAATTCAGCCTATGGAACGGGACGCCAGCCGTGACATTCCAGCGGGGGAAAAGCCAGCTGTCGCGCCGTCAAATCCCATCCCAGAGCCTGAACCGACGGATCGTCTTCGTGATATGCGACGCCCGGCTCCAAAACCATCGGGGGCAGACAATCCGATTTTCAAAAAACCGGCAACAGGCACGCCGGACACGCGCATTCCGCCGCCGCCGATTCCACCTCGCTAATTGGAAGGCTTTATGGAGGGCTTTATTCGTCTCCGGAATGGGTCGTAATGCCGTGCTGGACGAAATCCAGCCCGAGATTTTCCTGCTCATCTGTAATTACGAAACAACCGAGCATTTTCAGGAACTGAGCTAAACAGAATGCTGCCGCGCCGACTGAAAGTGCGACGGCAGCACTTCAGGCTGAATCAGAAAAAACGGAAAAAGAATTCAACAAACTGCATTCCACTATTTCTAAAAACGCCAGTGAAATGGCGACCCTGAATCGGAAACTCGCGCAGATTACCGATACTCATTTAGCCCTGAAAAACGAAAACACACGGCTAGCTAAACGACTCGCAGAAGTTGAGGTGCGGCCTGTCTTTGTCGAATAACCTGCCGAGCCTGGAAACGCAGCTAATAGACTCGAAACTCCAGAAGGAGGCACCCCCCTTTCCAAAACCGGAAAACAGCCGTCCCCTTCCCCGCCCGACACCCGGAGAAATATCCGTGTCATTTGCTCTCGGTTCGATGAATTGTTCCGCTTCAGCCCTCGAAATATTGCGGAAAGCAGCCGATGAAATGACTCAAAATGAAGAACTTTTCCTGTCACTTCAGGGAAGCACCTCGGGATTCGGCACCAGCCTCGGAAAAGGACGCGCCGAGGCCGTAAAATCAAAACTCGCCGAAATGGGCGTCACAGCTGGGCGCGTTAGCATTTCCGACCAAACTCAGGGCAACGGCGATTCCGTTAAGCTCAGTTTCAGCAACAGATTAAGCTCCTGATTTCGCCGCTGAACTTGATCGACAGGTACAAAAAAAACACCCCGTAAACTGAACCACAGCTCACGAAGTGTTTTGATTTAAAAGATTCTGTCCGAAGCCGAATTAAGCAGCTGCCTCATCGTCTGATTCAGCAGCCTCATCGGTGTCGTTTTCACCAGACTGGCGGCCTTCGCTTTTTGCTCCTGAAACAAGCAATGCCCGCCCCATGAAATCCTGATCATGAAGCACATCGACAGCACGCTTTGCTGCTTCGATGTTATTCATTTCCACGAAAGCAAAGCCCTTTGACTGCTCCGTCCGCGGGTTGATGACAACCTCAGCACTAACGACCGTTCCGACTCCGCTAAAAAGCGTATCCAGATCATCTTCATTCGCTGCGTAATCGAGATTTCCGACATAAAGCCGCCCGCTAGTTACTTCGTGAAGCACCACTTTCCGGCCTCCATTTGAGCGTGGCGTAGCAGGTTTTGACTTCTGCTGCGCTGCAGGTTTCGGCTTGGGCTTCGATTTTGTCGAATTCGAATATTTTTTCCGCGCCGGTTTCCCGAGAATACCGAACGTCAAAACCGCGAGAATTTTCTGCCCTAACGTGCGTTTCGGCGGCTTTGCAGGTCCACGTCTCCGGCCACCACCGCCACCATTTCGGTTGCGATTGTAGTTATTATTTCCCCGGTTTCCGTTGTTGCTATTTCGGTTCCGGTTGCGATTCCGGTTCCTGTTTCGGTTGTTATTATTGCGATTGCCCGATTGAGGGCGGTCCTGGCGGCTTTGTCCCCCACCTGATTGATTGTTGTCCATTATAGTTTGGAGATTGGTTTGCGGAATCCGTTTCAAAAACTTCGGGATTCCAGTTTGTTTTTCTGGCGAGCGCGTCCAGAGCCTGCTTCCATAATAAATGGGCAGGGGAAGGGAGATGGTTGTTATCCCGTTGACCCCACAGGCTCAAATAGCCGTGCTCATCGAATTCAGCATGTCGTCTTTCCACAAAACGACCTCTCGTGCCCGGATTTCCCGAAAAACTCGGAAAAAACGCAGGCCTGTCCAAAAACAGGTTCATACCAGCGGCGTTCATACTATTCGATTTTTAAACTTACGAGGCCACACCATTCACGCAAGCGAAGATTCGATAGACGACAATACCGACTTTCCAAAACACTGTTTTCACGATCGAACAGGGCCTCCTAAGAGGGTTATAAACTTATTATTATAAAAGAGTTATAAATTGAATCACATTTGCCTTTTGTTCGTATGATGCCGAACCGTCCGATCTGAACGATCTCCGGCCGGGCTTCCTCGAGATAAGGCAACAGCCTTTCGTGATCCATTAAGCAGGTCACGAACAAGGTTTTGGTTCATGTCCAAAACCTGCTGACTCAAGAATGACACCAAAAACAAGTGCCCAAAGGCTGATTATTTTCGTTCGTTAGGGAATAATCACCTCAAAACAGCCCAAAAACCACGGTTTATGCAGCTTTATAAGCCTAGACAACCTCACAAAAATATATGTAATTTTAATAATAATTAAATTTATTAGATGGGTTTACTCCCCAGATTTAAGAAAACCGCTCGGGGCGTGCCGTCGAAATTCCTACTCGGAATTCTGACGATCGCTTTCGTTGCGCATTTTTCTGGAGCATTCAGTCATGCCAATCGATGGTTCTATGACTGCATGTTGTATCTGCATCCGGGCGGAACTTCCATTGAACCCGGGGTTTGGGTCATCGAAGGGACTTCTGAGCTGAATTTCGGTAAAGGGGAAAAATGGGCTGACTTGGTTGGGTTTCTCCGGTCGGAAAAGGCCGCAGCGATTGTGTTCGAAGAGATTCCTGATGCTCCGAGGGAGTTTTTTGAGTCGATCGCCAACGAGGAGGAGGATATGACACCTATCATTTTCGGCCAGCAGGCGAAGGCTGAATCAGGAAATTCCGATGAATTGAATTTTTCGGCTCTTCCCGAAGGCGCGAGGGATCTCTCGGCATCGATTTATACGGCCCCTAATCTTCTGCCGGAAACCTCCCGCAGCAGCGGAGACGCAATTTGGAGATGGCATCGTGGAATGATATCGAGATCGAGAGTCGAGGAATTGATCGGGGTCAGCGGAAAGGAACCTCTGCTCGAAACTCTGGTAGCAAAGCTGCTGTTTCACAAGCATGCAATCCGGAAACGCGCGCTTCCCACTTGAGATTACGGCATTCGATCCCGACAGGCTGAGAATCCTCATCATCGCCTTCAGGCCCGGCGCCTGCTGGACCGCGACATTCCGGGAGAATTCATTTTCGATCGAATCGTGTCGATTGAAGCCGCCCGGCACGTTGCTCCTCAAACTGTGCAGACGCCATTCTTTCGTGGGACCCAGGCAATGCCCGAACCGGCTTATCAGGCATCGGCGATCCATTCTCTTTTGCAGGGCGACTTTATTGTGCCTGTTGGCTCAATAACTCGTCTCTTGGTCTTTATTTTATCATTGATTGGCGGGCTCCTGCTCTATATATGGCTGAAAAATGTGTCGAGCTTTCTTCTGACATCCTGTCTGGGGGTGATGGTGATTTTTTGGTCGTGGACGCTGTTCCATTTTCTCCACATCTGGCTGCCACCAGCTGAGTTACTAATACTCGCCGGTTCGCTTGGAATCATCTTCCGCATTACCAGGGAAAACAATCGAACGCTGATGTTGCGCCAGCTTTTCATAGACACTTACGACCGAGTGCATGAAAAGCATGAGATACAGCGATTCGTCATCAATGCTGATCCGTGGCCATACGTTGAGCGCATATTGAAGCAATCATTCCTAATTGAGGAAATGGTCTTTCTGGAACCATCCTTCGACGCCCCTAAAGAACTGAAGCTGATCTACACGGAGGAACGGAGTGAAGACCTCAAGGCTGAGATTTCCGGAGTTCGCCTATCATTGAGCTTCAGCCCTTTCTGGGATGCGTTGGAATCGGACACTCCACAACATTGGGAGCGGGCGTCCCTCGACTACGAAAAAGGAGTGCAGATCTTTGTGCTTCCTTTCCGCAGGAAGGGTGAACTCTTCGGTTATGCGCCGATAGCCGTATCGTCCTTTGTGTTCGATGAAAATAGCCTCGATTTGATCCCCAATCTCGCGTCCTGAGATTTGCCGGGAGGTTTCCGTGGAGGCCTCGAAGAAGCTGCTTCGCGGGAGACCAAGCACTTTGCACACCCGCCGGTTGCTTGCATTGGTTTTCTCAGAGATATTGAGAATCATCGTGCGCCGTTCGGTTGGGGTTTTGTACCGATAATGACCGCTGCCTTTTTTAAGATTTCATTGTCGAGTTTGAGATCGGCAATTTCCCGCTTCAGGCGTCCAGGCGTCCAGGCGTCCAGGCGTCCAGGCGT
>CALAHF010000016.1 GCA_937891465.1 uncultured Verrucomicrobiales bacterium
AGCTCGTCACCTGTTTTTTCAGCAAAATCGTCCGCAGATGTGAAAGGGAGCCAAAGAAACTACCCCAATCAATAAAAATGTTGGCACTCTTATTTTCACGGCTCCTTTGTCAGCCGCACAATCACCCGATTGTCTTCGCGGAAGTATTTCTTGGCGACTGCGGCGACTTGATCTCGGGTGACGGCTCGAATTTCATCGGGCGACTTGCGGTAGTTGTCCCAGCCGAGGCCGACGAGCTCGTCGATCGTGGTGGTGGATGCGAGTTCGCGGGCGCCTTGCAGGCCGATGATTTCGCGGCCGAGCCAACTGGATTTGGCGCGATCGAATTCGGCTTGGTCCAACCCATCGTCGATGATCTTTTGAATTTCGTCGAGCATCTCGGACTGAACAAGTTCGAGTTTCTCGGGATCGGTGGCGACGTAGAAAATGAAGCAGCCTGGTTCGAGGCCGATAATGCGGGTCGCGCCAACTGAATAGGCGAGGCCGAGTTCTTCGCGGATGCGAATGAACATCCGCGAGGCCATGTCGGAACAAGCTTCGTCGATGAGTTCGATCGCGGGATTGTCGTCGTCGAGCAGGTTGCAGGTCCGGAAGGCGATCAGCAAAATGGCTTGTTCCTTGTCGTGATACTCGGTGACGGTTTGGCCGTAGCTGTTTTCCGGCGGCATCTTGGGAGATGCAGGCTCGGTGAAGGAAAGGCTTCCTTCGGGCATCGATTCAAACCGACTGCGAACGAGGCCTTCCGCTTGCGCCAAATCGAGATCGCCGAATACGCCAACGACGCCGTTTTTGCCTTGAACAAAATTGCCGCGAAAGGTTTCTAAATCGGGAGCGTTGAGGGAAAGGACAGATTCCTCAGTTCCGCTGGAAACAAGTCCATACGGGTGTTTGCCGAAGATTTCGCGACGCAATCGCTGCATCGCCACGGTGAACGGGCGATCGGATTCGGACTGGATATTGGCGATCTGAAACTGCTTTTCACGAGCGACGGTGTCTTCAAGAAAGGAAGGCTCGAGCAAGGTTTCGCCGAGCAGATCGATCGTCATCTCGAGATCGGGCCGCATCGCGCCGACGCCGACTCCAAAGGTATTGTTACCAAAGCTGGCTGAGATTCCTCCGCCAACAGATTCCACCAACTCGGCGAGTTCGTCAGCGCTGCGCTTCGCGGTGTCTTTCGTCAACAGCCGCGCGGTGAGTCGGGTCAGGCCGTTTTGAGCCGCAGTTTCAGCAAGAATTCCGCCACGGAATTGTCCGGTCGCTTGAACAAAAGGAACGCGGGAATCTGAAAGCAGGAGAACGGTCAGGCCGTTGGGCAGGACGATCTTTTTAACGTCATCGGATCGCTCGGCTTTGCGGGCTTTCACTTTCTTATCGATTGTTCCCTCTGGATTCAGCGAGACTTCAGTCAGGGCAAAATCAGTGAGGTAACGCGTGGCCACGGCTGAAATATCATCGCAGGTCACGGCTTGGATTTGATCCACATAATCCGCCGTGAAATCGAGATTCCTCGCGGTCATCCAGTTCGAACCGAGATCGGAGGCCTGGCCGCGAACGGTGGTCAGGGTGGAGAACTGCGAGCTGAGCGCTTGCCGTTTTACTTTCGCCAATTCATCCGCGGTGACGCCACCGGTTTGAAATTTCTTCATCTCGGCAATCGCTGCATCGCGCGCGGCTTCGCGATTTTCAGGATCGCACTCGAGGCCAACAATAAACAAGCCTTCGTGAGCCGGGGTGTAGGCATAGGCCGAAACGGAATGGGCGAGCTGCTGAGTTTCGCGGACTTCACGGAAAAGCCGCGAGCTGCGACCGCCGCCGGCAACGGATGCCAACAAATCCAACGCCGGCATGTCTTCGTGCGCGACATCAGGGATCCGCCAGGCAAGCTGGGTTCGGCTGAGGTCGGTTTTAAATTCTTCGTGCTGAACCCGCGCACCCATCTGCCGTGGCTCGGATGGAAGGACGATTGGCTCGTGGCGCTGACGTTCGAGCTTTCCGAGATGCGACTCGATCAAGTCGCGCGTCTCTTTGGCATCAACATCACCAGCGATGACGAAAAACATGTTGTCCGGCGAGTAGCGCTTTTTGTAATACGCCGCCAAATCATCGCGCTTCAGCTGGTTGAACAATTCCAAATGCCCAATGACTGGGTGACGGCAAGGATGCTCAGCAAAGGCGGTGCTAAAAAGCAATTTCGACAAGACGGAACCGGGATTGTCGTCGCCCATTGCAAACTCGCGGCGAATCACTTCCTGCTCCTTGTCGTATTCCTCTTCCGGCATTTGCGCGTCGCCAACGACATCGCACAGGACATCGAGGCATTTTTCAAAGCCATCTGCCGGGGAATCGATCCAGTAAACCGTGCGATCAAACGACGTGTAAGCATTGATATAACCGCCGGCCGCCTGGACTTCCTGAGCGGTTTCCGAAGCGTCGCGGCGCGTCGTTCCTTTAAAAAGCATGTGCTCGACGAAGTGCGACATTCCTGCCCCCATCCAGTCATCCTCGTGGATCGATCCCGTTTTCACCCATGCCTGAAGACTGACAACCGGAGCGGCGTGGTCTTCTTTGACGATGATTTCGAGCCCGTTATCGAGTGTCCAGATCCGAGCGGTGGTTCTGGGAAACTTGATGTCGTTGCTCACGCTTCGGATTTGGTCGCGGGTTGATTCTGTCGGCTTTCGGCAGATTCGACCACCGGCTTTTGAGGCCGATACGGTTGGGTGAGTTCTTTTTCGAGATCGATCACGTCCATGAAATCGTTGGGAGAATCGTCGGGGGACTGGCCAAACGCACCGACTTCGATCAACTGAAAAACCATTCCTCCAATATCGTTTCCTGAGGTAATCCCCCACGATTCGAGAACGGTCAGCGCCATGGGACCGTATTCCTTGAGGGCATATTCCGTGGTGCCATGAAGCAGCTCGGGCCCGGTGACGTGACGGTGCTCTTCCATCTCGTCGCTCCGCAGTTCCTTGACGGTATGATCCAGTGCATCCCGCAGAAAAAGGTACGCGTCGGCATCAAAACGCCCGTCCCGTTCACGGATAATTTTCACTGCTTCTTCAAACCGAATTTTCTGCATACCATCACTTCACCAAATCGGTGCCGAACGTCAAGAGCGAATGCAACGTGACGCAGGAAAAAGGGAGATTGATTGATTTTCGGGAACGTGATTGCCTAAGGGCATGAAAAATTCGGTCCTCTTGATAGTTGCCTCCCTGTTTTCGCTGTTCGGGCCGTCGGCCTTGGCCATAGACGCCGGTCGTTCGCTTTATATCGAGGTGTATCCTAATGAAATCAGCTACGAACCTGGCGACGAAGCCGCGTTTCACATTTCAACGACCTCGCCGACGTATTCGCTTGAAATCAAACGGCTTGGCGTAAAACCAACCATCGTTCACGAGGAAAAAAAGATCGGAGGCGGTCAGGAATATGGGGTCCCCGAAAATGCCTCAACAAAAGGCTGCGGCTGGCCGATTGGCTATCGTGTGAAAATTTCGGACTCATGGAAATCCGGCTATTACGTGATGACTTTGAAGATATCGGACAGCGGCGGGAAATTTTCCCAATGGAATCGACGGACGGCGGAATCCCAATGTTACTTCATCGTTCGCCCGAAAAACCCGGGGACAGATTCGAAGATCCTGCTTCAGCTCGCCACCAATACCTACAATGCCTACAACAACTGGGGCGGCTCAAGTTTGTATGGATTTCACGGGCGAGCCGGATTGCAGGGGCACGAGGTTTCGTTTCATCGGCCGCAGCGAACGTTGTTTTCGCGGTGGGAAGCGGACTTCGTTACGTGGGCGGAAACCAATGGCTACGCGCTCGATTATTGTTCCAATCTCGATCTGCAGCTGCGGCCTGACATTGTGAAAAACTACAAACTCGTTCTCAGCATCGGTCATGATGAATATTGGAGCGGCGAGATGCGCGACACGATTGAAAACTACATCGCCGACGGCGGAAACGTCGCCTTTCTTTCCGGCAACACCTGCTGCTGGCAAGTTCGCTGGGATCCAGAATCCCAATCGCTCACCAGCTGGAAGCAATGGTTCAATCAGGACCCGCTGTATGCCGG
>CALAHF010000017.1 GCA_937891465.1 uncultured Verrucomicrobiales bacterium
CGGCAATTTCCCGCTTCAGGCGTCCAGGCGTCCAGGCGTCCAGGCGTCCAGGCGTAGACGCAACTGACCTCCACTTCGAAATCCTCCGCTACTTCTGGAACCGGACGACCGGCTCCCACCAGCTCAATTATTTGAGCCTTAAACTCAGGAGTGTATTGTTTTCTGATCTTTTTCATCTGTGGCTTATTCGCTTATCACGTGGTCCAACAATTTAACGCACTTCACTGGTCACGAACGAAAGTAAGCCATTAAACTGCTCAAAAAGCAGCGAGAGCTGAATTGAGCCGAGGGCCACCAACACCGGTGAGAATATCCGTTTCACCAAATCTATGTGCGAAGAAAATGGCATCGAAGTAAAACGGGCGATCATGGTTTCAAAACCGAATATGAATCGTCGTGGTTTCGCGACTTTTCAGCAGTATTGGCCCGAGCTTGAGGTTTTCTGTAGCGCACCGGACACCCACTTTCTTCACCGCCCTGCTCCCAGACATCGGCCTGAAGATGTGGTCTCCCAGATCGTTGGTGACCTTCAACGGATCATTGAATAGCCGAAGTCCGGCTTTCAAGCGGAACAGAAGATTTCGGACGTTGTGTTCTCAGCCTAAGAAGAATTGATCCAGTGCGGATAGACCAGTCATATGATGTGAAATTTCATATCAGAAAAGTGCATTCCCATTGCCGTATCTGGCCAGTTATCATTCCCTGCCACTCCCTGCCACGCCGACCAGCTTACCTTAAGAACAAACAGCCCGCCTGAATTCGATTCGTGACACGAAAGTGCCTCCAAGACCTTTGCCTCGAAAGAGTGATGGGAGTCAAATCATTAATGATAAATACCTTACAACGGGTAATTCGGTTGAATTTGAACCAACAACCTAGAGATTTTGAGTCTCGTTTATCCACTCAGGGAGATAAACGAAATTTTCTATACTCATTTTCTATACTGATGCTGCAAATTTGAGCGCAAGTGAGCCAAATTGAAGTTTCAAAGAGAGGTCGGAAAACCACAGGAATCAGATGCAGCCCAATGCCATAAACCCCTCTAAATAAGTGAGTTAAAAAACCATTTTCTGAAGTAAAAAATGGTACAGGAAGAGGGATTTGAACCCCCGACCGCCTCGGTGTAAACGAGATGCTCTACCGCTGAGCTATTCCTGCATTTTTCGGTGGGTCGGATTATACATCGGATTTTTCGGGCATCAAGGGCGTTCAATCTATAAATGTCGAGTTTTTGCACGACGCGTTGACTTCGAAGGAGAAAAATCTCATTCTAATTTTATGAAAATGCTCCTTTTTACCCTCATTTTGGCAAGCACTCCTGCTTTCTCCAAAGAACCCGCCACCGAGAATCTGAAAACGAAAAATCTGGTCGCGTGGTGTATTGTGCCGTTCGACGCGTCTAAACGAGGCCCCGCTGAAAGAGCCGAAATGCTTACGGAGCTTGGGATTAAGCGCTGTGCGTATGATTGGCGGAAAGAACACGTGCCGGAATTCGAACAGGAAATTCTCGAATATAAAAAGCACGGAATCGAATTCTTCGCGTTTTGGGGGCAACATGAGAATGCGTTCGCACTTTTTGAAAAATACGATCTTCATCCGCAAATTTGGCTGACGCTTCGGGATCCTGGCGAAGGTTCGGAAGAAGAAAAAATTGCCAAAGCTGCCGAATCTTTAATGTCACTTGCAGAAAAGACAGCGAAAATGGGCTGTACACTCGGGCTCTACAATCACGGCGGCTGGGGCGGAGAACCGGAAAATTTGGTCGCGGTCTGCAAAAAACTTTACCAGCAAGGCCACGAAAACGTCGGCATCGTCTACAACTGGCATCACGGTCATGAGCATATCGGTGACTGGGCGGAATCTCTCGCGCTGATGAAGCCGTTTCTCCACTGCCTAAACCTCAACGGAATGAATCCCAATGCGGAACCCAAAATTCTTGCGCTTGGAACAGGAAAACATGAAGCAGCAATGCTCAAGACTCTGATCGAAAGCGGTTACGACGGTCCGATCGGAATTCTTGATCACCAGAATCAGCTCGATTCAAAAATCGCGCTTCAGGCTAATTTGGATGGACTGGCGGCTTTGAAGAAAGAAAAATAGAACCTCACTTTTTCTTCGTGGCAGCTCCCCAAATTTTCTCGAGCTCAGTAAATAATGCGGGGTCGTGTTCTTTCAGTTCAGCGCGGACAAACGGATAAAAATCGTTCGTTCCAAAATACGCTTCCGTCGCTTCCGCAAAATATTCTTTGTGATTCGACAACGCGTAATGGCGACGTTTCCCGCCTTTCACAAAAAGCACCTCTTTGTATTGCCCCTGCAACTGCGCCCGGGCAAAAGCCTTTTTGATCGGAGGAAACTCAAAATCCAACACCTGATCGTGATACCCGTGAGCGAGTTCATGTAGTATCATGCTTGGTTGAACAAAAGCGTGATCCGGATTCGCATACGTTGAAGCTCGCGAAACGTGCACGCATTTTGCGAGTGAAGCTTCATGCCCGTTATCGACCAGCCACCCTTTGCTGGGATGATACTGCGCCCCTTTTAAATTTGGGTGTTCATCGACGACGATGACAACTTTCCGCATTTCACCGAGCTGCTTCTCCGGCATCAGAATGGAGATCCGCGTGAGATCTGCTCCCAACAACGCGATCGCCGTCTTACCGACTTTTTCGTAAAGGTCCCCACCATCAAGCAGCCGTTTGTCGACCCGAACGGTCCAACCGTTCACATTCTGAGTCTCCCGTGGGATCACAACCGCCTCTTTTTCCTGCCCACAAACAGGAATTGCCAAAACTGCGATCAAGGAACAAATCAGGTATTTCATTCCTCAATCTTGAACGTGTCCCGCAATTTTTCCAATTCCTGCATCATGCGGTGTTGCTCTTCAGAGATCGTTTCGTCTTCGAACAAGCTTTCCAGCTCGAGCGGATCGTTGTCCAAATCGTAAAACTCCCAGGCATCCAGCTTTGGATCAGGGAAACGGATCAGTTTGAATCGCCCGTCGGTCACTCCGAAATGAATCGGTACGCCGTGGCCACCCGCTTCGTAGTAGTGATAATAATGAGTTTTCCGCCAATCGGCCGGCGAATTTCCTTCTAAAATCGGGACGAGCGATTTCCCCTGCATATCATCCGGAATCGGGGCTCCGGCGACATCGAGAAAGGTTTCGGCAAAATCGAGATTCGAAACCAAATCGCGATTGTTCACTTTTCCCGGAGCGACGCGTCCCGTCCAACGAACCATCAGCGGCGTGCGAAAGCTCTCCTCATACATCCAACGCTTGTCGAACCAGCCGTGTTCCCCGAGATAGAATCCCTGATCCGCGCTGTAAATCACGACCGTATTTTTCGCCAAATCGTTGTCATCGAGATACTTCAACAGTCGGCCCACGTTTTCATCAACCGCGCGCACGCAGCGAAGGTAGTTTTTGATATAACGCTGATAATGCCAGCGCGTCCGCTCTTTTCCGCGCAGATCCGCTTTCAAAAAAGCCTCATTGCGCGGACGAAAATGGCCATCAAAAACCGCGAACTGCTCGGAGGTGAACTTGCTAGAATATTTGATCATCAAACGCGGGTCGCCAATGTGATCTGCGATTCCCATTTTATGCTGCGAAGCTGCCTTGGAACGCCCTGAATAATCATCAAATAGCGTCGGTGGCTCGGGAACCTCCACATCATCAAGCCATTCCAAATGCCGCAGCGCCGGCTCCCAACGACCATGCGGAGCTTTGTGCTGACTCATCAGAAAAAACGGCTTCTCTTTATCCCGATTTTCCAGCCAATCGATCGACCGATCCGTAATGATATCCGTCGTGTAGCCTTCATGCGCCACCATTTCCCCATTCGTAAGCAGCACGGGATTGTAATACTGCCCCTGCCCTTTCAGGACTTCAAAATGATCAAATCCCGTTGGCACAGACTTCAAATGCCACTTCCCGACAACCGCTGTCTGATACCCCGCTTTTTGCAACAATTTAGGAGCCGTTTGCTGCGAGCCATCAAACGTGTCGCCGTTCACCTGAAAACCGTTCAGGTGAGAATATTTCCCCGTCAAAACCACCGCGCGGGACGGACCGCAAATCGAATTCGTCACGTAGCACTTTCGAAAAAGCATCCCTTCCGCCGCAATGCGATCCAAGTTCGGAGTCGGCGCAATTTCCGCCAGCGGCCCGCCATAGGCTGAAATCGCCTGCGTTGCGTGATCATCCGTGAACATGAAAAGGATGTTCGGTCGTTCCGCCGCAGAAACGGAAAACGCCAGACAAGTCGCCAGCAGAAGAAAAATTCGCATCCAACGAACCAACCCTATTGATTTGACGAATCAACCCTGTCTGATCGTGCGAGGCTTTCGAAAAGACCCTGTTGGATCGAAAATTCTCTGCATTTTATAATCGCGAATCGCTCCGTTTTGCGGCAAAACTACTCCGATGCCCATCACGCAGCTCATTCTAAAACCCACGTTTCCATTGAACAAAACGGAAATCAGCGAGCGAAGCCGTAAAGTGAAATTGAGCCATCCGCTCACATGGATTTCATTTGGTGGAGGCGCGATCTTGCCATTTCTCGTTACCAGCAATCTCCCTGCAGCGATTTTTGGGGCTTTTATTGGCCTAGGGATTGCCGGGGTCGCGATGTCTGCGTTTTGGCAGGGCCGCCACGCAAGAATCGAGGCTCAGGTCGTTGAAGAAATGATCTCCGAAAGCAATGCTGAACAGGACCGGAAACTGAGCAAGATTGTTGCGCAATACCGCTCGCGTGGTCTCCACCAATACGCCGCCGCGCTCGGAAAATTTCTGCTCTTAAAGAAAGGGATCGAAAAGCGATTGCACCCTGACGGAAAAGTCACCCAAACCAGCGAGCAAATCGAACGACTCGTCGATACGCTTTGTGCCAGCGTTTGCCGTGAATTCGACAAGGTCAGCCTGCTCGATACTCGGCTGGGAGATGTCCTAATTTCTGGGAACACGAAAGCGCTCGAAAAACTTCAATCCGAACGGACTCAGGTTCTAGAATCGATCATGACGGCCTACGCCACGCTTTACCAAAGTCTGGAATCTGTGGTTGATTATGACAATTCCGGCGAGCTGGTTCCTGAGATAAAAACTGGCCAACCTCAGCAAGAAACCAACCTGGAAGACACCGTCGAGAGCCTGAAGGCGGAAATCGAGATGGCACGGCGGATTCGAGACCGATTATCGATTCCTGAGGCCGATGAAAACGACGCCGATTTCGAGGTTTTTGATCAGGGATCAGAAAGGTGAAAAGCCTAATTTCTATGTGTTGACATCATCGGTTTCCCTCCTAGATTCCCCGTCCTCGCAGCAGCCGCGCACTTTTCAGGTGAGAAACGCCTCGAAATACAAACAAAACCCGCGCAAAACAAGGCCGCCAGAGGATTGGATAGATGAAAACTTTCTCCGCAAAAGCAGAAGAAATCGAACGTAAATGGCACGTGATCGACGCCAAGGGTAAAATCCTTGGTGAAGTCGCTGTGGCAGCTGCACGTTTGCTCCGTGGCAAGCACAAGGCAATTTTCACCCCACATTGTGATACTGGCGACCATGTGGTCGTCATCAATTGCGAAAAGGTGGTTGTTTCCGGTAAAAAGGAAGAGCAGAAAATTTACACCACTTTCTCCGGCTACGTCGGTGGTCAGAAGCGTGAAAGCGTTCGTGCCCTCCGTGAGCGTCGCCCGGAGCTGATCGTTGAGCGTGCTGTTAAAGGCATGGTTCCTCACAACCGCCTCGGTGCTCAGATTGTTTCCAAGCTGAAAGTATATGCTGGTACAGAACATCCGCACGAAGCACAGGATCCAAAGCCCTTCGAAATCTAGTCGTCATCACCGACGGTTTATTTTTCTCGACCTTTTTAAAAATAGAACATGAGCGAATCAATTTGCACCACAGGACGCCGCAAGACAGCGGTTGCCCGCGTCACCATGACTCCAGGGTCAGGTGAAATCACTATCAACAAGCGTCAGTTTGAGGAATTTTTCCCAACCATCTCGCTTCAGAATCAGGTTTTGGCTCCCTTCGCGGCAGTCAACGAAATGAAGAAGTGGGACCTCACTGTTATCACTAACGGTGGTGGAGTTACAGCTCAAGTCGGTGCGGTCCGTCTCGGAATCGCCCGTGGCTTGCTGATTCACAACTCAGAGTATCGCGAAGCACTTCGTGCTGAAGACCACCTCACCCGTGATGCACGTAAGAAAGAGCGGAAAAAAGCGGGTCAGCCCGGCGCACGTAAGCGTTTCCAGTTCTCGAAACGATAATTTTCGTTTTCACGAATCAATAGGGTCAGTTCATCGAATCAACCCTATTGGATCGAAGAGCACGGGTTTTTAGCCCGTGCTTTTTTGTGTCTGTCCATAATCTCATGAATTCCGATTCCGACACCGATTCTAATTTTGATCTCGTCGTCATCGGCGGCGGTGCGGCTGGATTTTTTGCGGCAATCACCTGCACGGAGCTTTCGGAGAAACCTCGACGGATTTTGATTCTGGAAAAAGGATCAGACGTTCTTCAAAAAGTGAAGATTTCCGGAGGCGGGCGTTGCAACGTGACGCACGATTGCCACGACCCCCGTGAGTTTGCGAAGAATTACCCACGAGGTCAGAAGGCTCTGCCAGGACCGCTTCACCGGTGGAACGCAGGCGATATGATCGATTGGCTAGAGCAGCGCGGGATTGAGCTGAAAACCGAGGCCGACGGCCGGATGTTTCCGATAACGGATAGCTCGCAGACAATCATCGATTGCTTTTTAGGCGAAGCTCGAATGCACAATATCGAAATCCGCTGTCGAACCGAAGTTTCCGAGGTCACACACGATGGCAGCCGTTTCAAAATTGCTTTGAAATCGGACGTAACGCTTGCTTCGAAAAACGTGCTCATCGCAACCGGGGGAGTGCGAACGCCTTCTGGCGGAAATTTTGCGAAGTCATTCGGCCATTCCGTGGAACCGGCGGCCCCTTCCCTGTTTACGTTTAAGATTCGCGATCCTCGACTAGATGGCTTGGCCGGAATTTCCGTACCGGTGGGAGTTGCCCGAATTCCTGATCTGAAATTGGAGAATTCCGGCCCGATTTTGATCACCCATTGGGGACTCAGCGGTCCGGGGATCCTGAAACTGTCCTCAAAAGTCGCTCGTGATCTTCAATCACGAAATTACCAGTTTCGGGTTCAGATTTCATGGACGGGAAATCAATCCCGAGCCGAAATTTCGGACACGTTTTCAGCCATTCGCGACTCTTCAGGTCGCCAGCAAATCCAAAGCCACAGCCAATTTTCTATTCCCGGCCGTTTATGGAAACGCCTTTGCGAAGCAGCTCAGATCGATGCGTCCACGAAATGGGGAAACGTCACAAAATCGCAGACCGCCGCCCTGATTGACCAATTGATTTCCAGCGAGTTCCAAGTCGACGGCAAAAGCATGAACAAAGATGAATTCGTAACCTGCGGCGGCATCACGGTCAAAGAAGTCGATTTCAAAACGATGCAAAGTCGCCTCCAACTGGGCCTCTATTTCGCCGGCGAAGTGCTCGATATCGACGGCGTGACCGGCGGGTTTAACTTTCAGTCGGCGTGGACGACCGGTCGAATTTGTGGGGAAAGCGTTGCAGTGAAATTATGAAGTGCTTCACCCACAAATCGCCATCGCATTCGCCGCGGCGTAATCATCAGCGTGGCTCAGGCTAATTTTTATCTCGGTGATCCCATTTTTTGCGGCAAATTCTGCGCCATCGCCAGTCAATACCACGTGGGGGCCGCCTTCTGGGCTGCGAAGGATTTCCATATCCGCCCAGCCAAGGTGTTCGCCAATGCCAGTGCCAAATGATTTGGCGATGGCTTCTTTGGCTGCGAATCGAGCCGCATAATGGCGCGCGGGAAATTTCATTTTATCGCAATATGCCCGTTCTGACGGGGCGAAAACGCGATCTAAAAAACGATCACCAAACCGCTCGATGGAATCATCGATCCGCGCAGTTTCGACGATGTCGATGCCTATTCCAAAAATCTGCATAATCGATGTTTTAGGAACTGAGGCCGTTCGCGATGAGTCCTATCCAGGAAATGATCAGAAAAATCCAGGCCCCATTGACGACGATCGCAAAAAACAAAGCCAGCCACCACCGGAATGGGCCCCGCGGAACAAGGCCAAGCGAAGACTTGCGATAACGAATGAGATAATAGAACGCAGCCGGCGCGGTAAATAAGGTAATGAAGGCCAACGGAAAAAAGGCCAGAAACGGAACGACGAGTCCAAGCGCTGTGTTGTCGTAAAGTTTTAGGGACGCCCGAAATTCGTCTTTGCCTTTTTTTTCCCGGAGACTGTGAAGGCAAGGAAGACACAGTGATTTTCCGCCCCATGAAATCGACGCTTTCTCCGACATGAAACAGCCACACTCTTCGCAGACGTGCTCAGCTTTTAACTCGGGGTAGAACGAACAGGTCGCATCGCCATCAGTGGACAACTCGCCGAAGGCTGGTTTCGATTCCTCTGGAACAAACAGCCGTGGAAAAACCCGAACGGTGGGCTTTTTCCGGCAGCTGGGGCATTCCCGGGCAACGGGACCAAACTGTGGTCCAGCGGAAATCGGATTCTGGCACGACGGACAGGAAATAGACGCCGATGCAGGCATGGGGCCGGGCGCGTAGGGTGATTCTGCTGGTAAAGTTTCGGTCATCTGCGGTTGCGTCCCACCATAGCCAAAACGTGGCGGTCTTTGCAAATACCAATCTGTCAGAGTTTTTCAAATTTGGTTAAGAAACCTGAAATACCTATTGCACCTAACCTTATTTACACTAAAATTATAAAAATTCTTAATAACCTCGTTTTATTTGGAACACATGAAAAAAACACTCCAGATCCTGACTCTCATTACCTCGTTGGCCCTCGGCTTTTCACTAACGAGCTGCAGTGATCCGCAATCAACTGCGGCAAAAACACTGAAAAAGAACAATTATTCGAATTCGGTCGATGATTTCCTCGTGGCTGCGGCTAGCGGAGATTTACAGGCGATCGAACTCTTCGAGCAGGCAGGAATGTTGATCGATGCGGCGGATGGCAACGGCACCACTGCGATCATGCAAGCGGCGACAAATGGTCGCAAAGCTGCTGTCGAGGCACTTCTCGGAAAGGGAGCGGATCCTCGCCACGTAAACGCACTGGGCCGGACGGCTCTGATTGGCGCTGCTGAAAAAGGCCACACCGATGTAGTTCGTCTTCTTCTTGGACGTGGATCAGATGCCACAACCAAAGACATCGAAGGCTGGAATGCGCTTTCAGTTGCCGCATTTAACAGCCAGGCAAATACAGTTGAGCTTCTTGCAGGCAACGCTTCTCAGGAAATGCTCGACGACGCACTGTTAGTCGCGTGTTTCAGCGGGTCACCTGGAGTGATCGATCAGCTTTTGAATCAGGGCGCTTACATCAACACTCGCAGCCCAGATAACCAGACGCCGCTCATGATTTCGGCTCAGCACGGTCATCAAGATGCAGTTCGTCTGCTGCTTCAAAATCAGGCCAACCCTTATGCGCTCGACGGCAGCGACGCAACGGCTGCAAACTTGGCCGAAACCAACGGTCATAAAGAAATCCGCGACCTCATCCTCGACCCAACTGAATGGGGCACATCGGAGACAACCGAAGAGCTCGAAATTGAGCTGGCGGCAGCGCTCGACGCACTTGCAGGCGGCAGCACCGAAGAAATGCTTGGCGACGCGCCAGAAGATGCTGATTTGGTAGGTGGTGAAGGAGCCGCAAAGCCAATGGCTGCGTTGAATGGTGCGACGATCAAGTCCGACGACGAAAAAGCCGCCGCGCCTCCAGTCGAGACATTCAAGCTCGCAGGATTCCGTGAGCAGCCGCTTCCCATCATTCTGAAAAGTGTTGAAGGTGACTCCGCACAGGTTCGATTGCTCGCGAACGAAGATGGCGAGTCGGTTGCCGTTAGCGAAGGTCAGGCAATTCCCGGCACCGACTTTTCAATCACTAATGTGGAAACCAAATTCATCTCCAGCAAACAGGGCAAAGGTGAAATGGTCGACGTTTCCCGCATCACGGTGGAAAACACCACTACCGGAGTCAAGCACCTGCTTGTAAAAGACGTCGCCGGTCACAGCGCCGAGACCTACGCCATTTTGGAATCTCCAGACAGTTCGTTCCGCTACGTGGTTCGCACGGGCGATGTGTTCCGCACGGTCGACCCAACCGCGGGTGAGGTAGACTACCAGGTCCTCGACATTCGCCCAACCGGAGTTGTCATTAAAGACCTCGTTACCGAAGAAGTATCGACCATTGCACGCGACGGAATGGCTTTGAACTGAGTAATTTCCAGCGACTGAAACTCGCTCATTTGTTTTGCTCAAAAAACCGACGTCGGAAATGTTTGCAATATTCAACGCTCCACGTCGGTATCCACGCGTTTATCAGCCTTACCAGGAAACGTTCAATTTTTACGAAGGCCGTGATAAATGGCTAGAGTCTACCGCTGATGCTCCGACAGAAGCAGTGCTCCTGTTTTCAATTCATTGGCTTCATCTGGAACTCTACAATGGCGGTTTCTGGCAGTATTTTTTCAATTCGACCGGCACTTCCTGCCCTGAGGCGATCGAAGGATTTAAGGCCATTGGAATGCCTGAGGTTGCGTCCGTGATTGAAGAGGCGGTCGCAAAACTCGGTGAGACTTTTCCGATGGATCCGGAAAATCGCAGAACCGTTGTAGGCGACCCGCAAAACCGAATGGACTTCGATGAGCTCGAAACCCAGTTTTACGAATTGGCGGACACGAAGCAGTTTTTTCGAAAACTCCCAAAATTCGTCCCGAACGCAGAGGCATACGCAGACGAGTTCGAAAACAGAACGAACCGCTGATTTTGTGAAAACGTTTCACAAAAGTGGAGCGTAGCGGATTCGAACCGCTGACCCCCTGCATGCCATGCAGGTGCTCTACCAACTGAGCTAACGCCCCTTTTACCTTTCGGCTGGGAAACCGGATTTTAGGCTACTTTCACAAATCGGGCAACCGGTTTTCGATCACGGATTCGCCAGTGTTTCGATCACAACCTTGAGCCCTTTGACGACAGACTCCAGCTTTTCGAAATCGATTTGCTCAAGCGAATCGGCAGATGGCAAACGAAGCTTATCCGTATCCGTCACAACGATTGCAGGAAATCCTTTTTTCGAAAAAGAAGCGTGATCTGCCCGATGAATTTCTGGGATTTTCTCTGCAAAACTTCCTGCGACGGTCGGAATTGGGGATGCCCGAAAAAACGAATCACGCGCCATTTCCGCCATTTCACCAGAGTCAGCATTTCCTAAAATCGCCACGAAATTTCCCGTGCTCGGAAACTTATCATCGAGCCCTGCGGGACTTTGTTGGCTCCCCTCCTCATCTGAAAAAACGCCAAGCGAATTGAGATCGATCATCGCTTCGATCTTCATTCCCTCGCGTTTTGCCTCTGCCGCAAAATTCACACTTCCCATTGCGTTCGTTTCAAAATACGCAGGCTCTCCATTTACAAAAGCGACGAACTGAATCGTGCGCGCTTGCTGACTCCCGGCGAACGCCCGCGCCAAGCTAATCAGGGCTGCCACGCCCGAACCATTGTCATTCACTCCAGCTGAACCGGGGGCGGAATCAAAGTGCGCCCCCACCACGACAAATTCTTTTGCACGCGAATTCCCCCGCAGTTCCGCGATGACATTCCAGACTTTATCCGGCCCCACATCAAACGCTTGCCGCCGAATCGGATAACCCGCATTCGATGGCCCGAGAGTAGATTCAACCCACACCGCTGCTTTTTTCAGCGAATCTTGTTTCTCCAAATTTCGCTCACCAATGCGTGACGAGAGTGTTTCAACGAGAAGTTTTAAGTCGCCCGCGTTCACCGGCCGTTGAGTCATCCGGGCCGATTCCAGATTCTTGCCCAAATTCTCATCTTGCGAATGGTGCAACGATTTGGGGGAAACATGCGTTACAACCACCGCTACCATGCCAAGCACAAAAAGCCCTACCGGTAACGCGACAAGCGCAGTTCGAATGATTTTTCCGGAGTTCATGAAATTCAATTAATCAGCGCCAAGAGCAGCTATCACACAAGACGCCGCCCGCTCATGCGAACCGCCCTCCCCGAGCATGGCGACAACGCGGGCAATGTCATCTTGCAAAGCATTACGCACCACGTCATCGGAAAGTAACCTTTCCAATTCGTCGGCAATCACCGGCCCCGTCGATTTTTCCTGCAATAATTCCCGGACGACTTCTCGACCAGCCATCACGTTGACGATGCCGAGAAAATCCACTTTCATCACCTGCCTAGCCACCAGCGCGGTCAACCACGCGACTTTGTAAGTCAGGCAATATGGCAAGCCCAGACACGCAGCTTCCAGCGTCGCCGTTCCTGATGCAACAACGCCAACCGCGGCCCGCTGCATGATTTCATGCGCGGGGAATTTCTCGATTTTAATCCCCGCTTTCCCAGCGAGTTCGTGAATTCGGGCGTCTAAAACCGCGGTCGCTCCCGTGGAGGCAAATCGCAAATCCGGACGCGCTTTTTTCAAAATCCGAGCCGCTTCAAGCATCTGCGGAAAAAGCCCTTCCACCTCGCGTTCGCGCGAACCCGGCAACAGCGCGACAAGATTTGGATCGCGCGTAACGCCATCAATCCGCTCTTCCTCCATCGAATCGACGAGCGGATGCCCCGCAAATTCCGTCGGCAGTCCTGAATTTTCGTAGAGCTCTTTTTCGAACGGAAAAATGCAGATCATCAAATCCAACAGCTCCGCCATCGTTTTGATTCGGCCCCGTTTCCAGGCCCAGACCTGCGGGCTGATGTAATAAATCAGCTTCCCCGTGAAGCCTCCTTTTCGCAGCGCTTTGGCCAACCGGAGATTGAAACCGGGATAATCGATCAGTACAACCGCGTCCGGTTTTTCCGCAAAAATCCGTGCAACCGTTTCATCCATTTTCTGGCGGAAATAACCATATTTTTTAAGAACCTCCCACAAACCCAAGACCGCCGCATCAGCCAGCCAATCTTCAATGTCGTCCGAAATTTCACGCATCGTCGGCCCGCCCAATCCCGACAACTCAAGCTCGTCAGTCGGCAACGCACGCATCAAGGCCGATCCGTGGGTATCTCCACTGATTTCACCGGCGACAAGAAAAATGCGTTTCACGAGTCAATAGGGTTGGTTCGATGAATCAATAGGGTTGGAACGTAAAGGCATTTCGAACCAATAGGGTACATTCGATGAACATACCCTATTGGTTCGTGGAATTCGCTTCGTCAATAATTCGAGTGATTTGCAGCGCAACATCGAGCGCGTCAGCTCCCTGCTGACCGCTTACTCTGGGCTTCAGCCCCTGAGATGCGCAATCGATGAACGACGCGAGTTCGCTTTTCAGCGGCTCGCCCTTCTCGACTTCGACTTTTTCGCGCGCGATGGCGAGGCCCTCTTTGCGATAGATCCAGCCGCTCTGATCCTGATAATCTAGCGAGAGATACGCGTCGTTTTGAAAGACGCGAATTTTCCGCATTTTCTCGGGGCTGATCCGGCTGGCAGTGATGTTGGCGACACAGTTGTTTTCGAATGTAATCCGCGCGTTCGCGATATCTTCGCGCTTCGTCAAAACGGCAATTCCGGTCGCATCGATTTTGGCAATCGGTGTATCGACAAGGTGAAGGATGATTTCGAGATCGTGAATCATCAAATCGAGCACGACTCCGATGTCCATGCTGCGATTTGGAAATGGCGAGAGCCGATGGCTTTCGATGAACTTCGGATTGTCGAGATGCGACTCGAGCTGGGCCATCACGGGGTTGAATCGCTCGATGTGACCGACTTGTAAAACGAGCCCTTTTTCATACGCGAGATCGATCAGCGCCGTGGCGTCATCGACAGAGTCAGAAATCGGTTTTTCCATAAGCACGTGCTTCCCGGCATTCAGCAACGCGCAGCCGATTTCGCGATGAGTGACAGTTGGCGTTGCGATGGTTGCCGCATCGACGAGCGAAATAAATTCCTCCATCGAATCGACCACTTTCCCGCCATATTGGCTGGCAAGTTCGTTCGCGAGATCTTTGTTCAGGTCAAAAATCGCGGTCAATTCCGACGATTCGAGTTCGGAATAAATCCGGGCGTGATTTTTTCCCATCGCCCCGATTCCAGCGACTCCGGCACGGACTTTTTTTGTGCTGCTCATGTGGGGTCAGCTATCGACGAATCAGCGGCGTTTTCAAGACTGGAAACACCAAAGTCTCACCACCAACCGAGTAGCTTCCACCACGGCAAACCGATCCCCAGCCAGACGATGATGTGGAATAAGCCGACGAAGGCACCCGTTCGCAACCAGCGCGGCGCTTCGACATAGCCGAGGCCGAAATAAATCACAACGGGCCCGGTGGAATAATGGGTCAGCGATCCGCACAGATTCGAGAAATACGCGAGCAATGGAATGATAAGCAGCGCCGGTGCATCCACTCCGATAGCAACTCCGATGAATGCAGCAACCATCGCGGTGATATGCCCCGTGAGCATCGAGAACGCGTACATCGATAGGAAATAAATCAGCGCCAGGAGAATGGCAGCGTAAAAAGGGGTGAAACCCGTGACCCAACCTTTGGCGTTGTTGGCGAACCAATCGATCACCCCGAAATCTTTGAGCGCTCCGGCCATCATAATTAATCCACCGAGCCAAACCATCGCATCCCAAGCCCCATAATTTTTTGCCATGTCATTCCATTTTTGCGCCCCAGTGACAAGGCAAATAACGACACCTAGCAAGGCAACGACCGCGGTGTGGATGTGGTGAAATTTTGCGGTGGTCCACAGACCAAGCATCAACACAAAAACGCCCAACATGATCCATTCGTTGCGTGACATCGGACCCATCGCTTTCAAATCGCTGCCGGCTTTTGCGCGAGCAGCCGCCACATCGACACCAGTCGGTTTGAGCAAGAATTTCAGAAAAACCGGGAGCAAAATCAGACCTGCGAGCCCGGGAACGATGGCTCCTTTTGCCCACATCCCCCAACCAAATTCGACGCCGGCAACATCCTGTGCCGCGGCGGAAACAAGCCCATTGGCGGCCATTCCGGTAAGAAACATCGCCGCAGTAATCAGGTTTGCGTGAGCGCCCACCTGAATCAAATACGCACTGACATCGTTACGACGCCTACGTTCTGCATCACCGACAAGCGTTCGGCAAAGCGAATCGACAATCGGCGCAAGAATACCTCCGCCACGGGCAGTGTTCGACGGGACGAAGGGTCCAAGAACGAGTTCAGCCGCACCGATTCCATAAGCAAGGCCAAGAGGCGTCTTGCCGAGAGCTGAGATCAAAAGCAATGCAATCCGTTTCCCCAAACCGGTTGCGATGACCACGCCCGAAATAAGAAATGCAGCGACGACCAGCCAAACGGTCGTGTTTCCAAAAGCGGAGAGCGCATACGCCAGCGATTCCTTGGAGGCTTTTTTCGGGGCCGTCGCAGGATCAGCAAAAGTGTTCGTCAGCACCAGAATGATGACCCCAACGAGAACCATCGTGCCCATTGGGAGCGGTCGGAGAATGAAACTCAGAATCGTCGCTACGAATACCGCCATGACTTGCCAGCCGCGCGGATCAACTCCCGCGGGCACGGGGAGAAACCACAGCACCGCGCCAAGGGCGACACAAATCGCGAGCGAAATACAGCGCCTCAGCTCAGATTGCTTCGGAATAGGTGGGTTTTGCGGTGCTACTTCGGGAGCGGACATTTTCCAAAGAAGACACCAAAAAAATCGACATTTAGCAAGCAGTTAGGTTCAGCCAAACTTACTCCGGCCAAGCGCCTTTTGACAACACGGCTCCCACCTTCAGTTTTGAGGGATCGATTGCGACGTGTTTCACCCGCTGACGCATCCACGTGTAACTCATGTGAACGAGGCCGTCTTTGGACTGAATCATCGCTGGGTAGGAAAATTCTCCTTTTTCTTCAAATTCAACAATCGCCGCCGCTTTCCAGATTTTGCCGTCATCGCTGATCGCCAGATTGAGTGTATTTCGCTTGCCCCAACCGTCTTTTCTGGCGCCACCGGTATGATTGTAAAGCAGCAGGTGCCGACCATCAGCAAGCGTCAGGGCTTCGATTCCCGAATTGTTGTTCGGCAAATCCATCGCTTTCAGCGAAGTCCAGGTTTCGCCATTGTCCTTTGAAGAACTCTCGACGATCACTTCGTTTTTCGAGCGGCTGAGCGCCTGAATGGTGCCGTCAGCATGCGTCAATAGACTCGGCTGAATAACTTGGAATGGCTGCTCTTTTTGCTCAATACGCTTCCACGAATCTCCAATTTCCATTTTGTCGAAGTCGGAGAGAATTTCAAAATGATCACGCCAATCGCCGCCGTGTTCAGTCGACGATGGACACAGCAACTTTCCATTTGGCAGAAGGAGCGGCTTTGATCGGACGGGTCCGTGAATGGATTCCGGTAAACGGCGACGATCACGGAATGAACGACCACGATCATAACTGAGCATCACCTCGCCCCACCAATCGGCTGGGTTTGGGCCGACTTTAAAAAACAACATCGTCGGTTCATCGCCGGGAGGTTGAAAAAGAACTGGGTTCCAGCACGGATACCGCAATCCTTCGTGTTGGATTCCATTAGCTGCTTCCTGAGGAGACGACCAACCGCCGCCATCGTTGTAGCTCACCCAAATACCGACATCTTTGTCTTTCTCTCGCGTTCCGCCGAAAAATGCAGAAACGAGCCCTCGCGGGGTTTCGCAAATCGTCGAGGCGTGGCACTGCGGAAATTTTGCTTTTGTGAAAACGAAGTCTTCTTTCACAAGTCCCGGGAAACCCGCCGCTTCGGGTTTCTTCGGCTCGCGAGCCTTCAATTTGTCGGCGTCGAACTGAACGGTGTCTTCGTGTTTGATGAAATAAATCCGTCCGTTCTCCGATCCCACGAGCAAGTCAGGCTTTCCGTTTTTATCGAAATCACACACCGCTGGGCTGCTTGTATGTCCCGCCACATTTCGCTTCGCGAGGTTGCCTATCTTTTTCAAAACGACTGTTCCAGGCTTGTCGCCATCCTTGCAATTCCGCCACCACGTTGCGTTTTCGGAGTTCGTCAGAACGTCGAGCCTTCCATCTCCATCCCAGTCAACAACTGCCAGCTTGTAACGTCCTGAACGCCCTGCCGATTGCTTATTGATCCGCAACGGCTGCAAATCTTCATCCAGAAAAATACGATCCGGCCCATCGCTTTTTTGTTCACGAAGCGTGAGATAACCTTCGCGATCCAACCCCACGATATCCATCGACTTGTCGCCATTCCAATCAATCGCGATTGGCGTGGTGCGCCATTGAGTCGTGGGTTCGGAATCCGTTTTGTTCCACCAATACCAGTTGGGGTTGGTTTGTGGTTCGAGGTTGAGAGGTTGTTCGATCAATTGCAAAGCATCTGACATACTTTTCCCGTGCCCGATGTTCGGAGAGGTCTTTTCAAGTCGAACCAGCTTTCCCCAGATACCATTCACCAAAAGATCAGGTTCTCTGTTAGAATCCCAATCAACTACACTCAGCGTCGTATATCCCCACTTAGCCTCAGCCGGTCCTTGAATTGAACCATTCGTTCCCGCTAAAATCCGAAATGGAGCATCACCAGTTTTAATCAACTTCACGTCTGACCACTTTGGACCGGAGTCGGTATTTCCCAGGTTTTCGAAAACTCCGATGTTTCCTGCAGTATTGCCTGAAACGATATCCTCATCGCCGTCACCATCCCAATCATAAGCAAACGGTGTCGCGAGCGCTCCAAATTTCAGCGTATCGGCCTCTTCTTTAAAATAGGCTGGCTGTGCAAATTCCGGCGTTCCCGCGTTCTTTTTACCGCCCACATTTTCCACCAAAGCAACGCGCCCATCCTCATCACCGACGATCAAATCCATGTCGCCATCCTGATCCCAATCGAACGCAGTCGGTGTGATCATTTGCAAATCCATCACCAGCGGCTTGCCGTCGCTCGCGTTTAACTTTTCACCAGCCCCATAATTCGGCAACTTGCGCGTTCCGATGTTTTCAAAATAGGTGAAGCCGTCCATGAATTCACCGCAGAGCAGGTCCAAATCGCCGTCGTCATCAAAGTCGGCAAAGTTCGGGCTAGGCCAGCCGTAAACGTCGACATCGCCGCCGCCGGCTTTGATTTTTTCCGCGTTTTTAGAATATTTTGGCTTCGCGTCGGTGCCTTCGTTTTCGACAAAATAAACGTAACCGTGAAGCGGACCATTGCGCCAGCGCCCGCTCGAGTCGTAGGCGTGATCCCACACGTAATCGGTCCAATCACCCACGCCGATGCACAAATCGTGATCACCATCGCCGTCGTAATCCACGTAGCGCCACATGTTTCCGCGCACTCCATTTTTGTGAACATTCGTTGTGGAATGAATCTTCGTTGGCTTGGCGAAATTGAATTTTCCATCGTCGCCGCGCACCATTTCGTAGCCTGGCTTTAAAATACGAGGCTTCCCGTCCACGTAGCTGACTTGGAAATTGTGGGTTGTTTTACCAATGTGAACCCCAGCTTTGAAAACCGGCATTTTCACCTTCGGGTCATCGCTCGTGTTTTCGAAATAATAGACGCCGTTGGTCGGTTTATCCGGACACGCCACGAGCAAATCAAAATCGCCATCACCGTCATAATCCATCGGCATCGGCCATGCCCACAGGCCAACTCCGAGATCAACTTTGAGGCCAGGGTTGTTGTATTTCAGCGGTTGCAGCTTCCACTCGTCATCCGCCGAAAAAGCGGAGATCGCGAGTGCAGAAAATAGGCAAAAAAGCGGGGTTTTCATAGTGTGATTCGTTTTTAAAAATTACTCAGCCCACCAGCGATCAGTGGATTCGTCGTCCGCTTCGGCAAGCGTCAGATCGAGGCTGTTTCTGATGTGACGCAGCATTGCGTCATGCGCGGAACTCGTTTCTCCAGATTGAATGGCCAAAGTAATTGCTTCGTGTTCAGTCTGGGTTTGCTCAAGAATTTCGAGCTGAAACTCGTGGCGATCAGCTTGAAAAATTCGGGTCAAAATGTGAGAATCTCCCACGACTTTCACCATGCGGCGATTTCGCGAGGCTTCGATAATCGTCATGTGAAATCCCAAATCCAGCGCGTGGAATTGTTTCGCAATTTCCTGACTCGCCGTCGCATTTCCCGATTTTCGGACATCTTCAACCAAGGCGGCTGATGCTTTCAAATTTTCGGTTAATTCCGCGATTTGCCGTTCGCTGATTCGTTCAGCAGCACGCGCCGCTGCATACGATTCCAACGCCTCCCGAAGCTCATACAACTCAATGGCCTCATCTCGCGTCAGCTCGCGAACGACCGCTCCCAACTGAGGAACCAATTCGACAAATCCTTCACTGGCAAGTTGCCCCACCGCCTCGCGAACCGGCGTCGCACTGATCCCGATTTCTTTTCCAATCGTCCCATAAGAAAGCCTTGATCCAGGCGAAACCGTGCCATCCAGCAATTTTTTGCGAATGTGGCGATAGGCCCGTTGTGAGTAATTAGCCGACATGGATATAGAAGCCTATAGAGTTCATCAAAAATTCATGCAAGCAAAATGCAGCCTGCTACGCGATTACGCAAATCACGATCCAATAGGGTTCGATCAATGAACCAATACGGTAAGTTCGACGAACAGACCCTGTTGCTTCGTACGTGAGATGCAAGTTCAACACTCGGCCTCGTTTTGACAAAAAAAGACATGCCAAGCCACAAAAACCGGCCGAAAAATGAGTCTTTTTATGAAGTCAGAATTGTAGTATATTTATTTCCCCGCAAATTAGAGGTTGCGGCTTGGGATTGAACATTTTCGAAACAACAACAGGTTATGAGTGAAGGATCAACAGCTCCGGTAGCTGCAAAAAACAACACAGGCACGATCGCATTGGTCGTTGCTGGAATCTTACTGTTTGTCGTTTGCGCGATGCTCTACAAAGACGTCGTAGACTCAAAACTGGAGAAAGAACGAGCCAGTTGGGGAGACCGCCCACAGCAGCCTTACGCGCAAAATCAGCAAAACGGTTATGCCCAGCAGGGACAACAAGGGCAGCAGTTTGCGCCACAAAATCCAAATGGACAGTTTACGCAAGGGCAGCAACAGCCTTACCAAAACCCCAACCAGCAACAACCTTACCAAAATCAGGGTAACCAGAATTATCAACCTCCGGTGGTAAAAAACAGTCAGAATCCGGCAGGTGCACCAGCAGCCGTAACTCCACCACCGGTTGATGTTTTTACCGGTGGCACCACACCAGCGGCTCCTGCACCTCCAAGTCCAGAACTTGAGCGCCGCAAACGGGAACTTGAGCAACGCCGCCAGGAACAAATGATCGCGCACCAGCAAATCGCGGCGCTTCGCAATGGAGGTTCTACACCGATCACGTCGAGCGAGACAGGTATCACTCCACCGCCCGGTTTTCCATTAGCAAGTAATCCCGGGTCAGCAGTGGTGTCCGCCGGGGGAAGACCGGGAACTATTGTTCCCAGTGGTTCGGAAGCAACCGGCGGAGTCGCTTACGGCGAAGAGCTTCTGAAATCGATTGACCCGACTACTATGTCTCCGGAAAAGTATCTGGAGTATAAAACGAAGGTCGCAGCCGATGCCGCGAAAATCCGTAAAGAAATCCAGAAACAGGACGCCGCGATTGCCCGCGTTCAGAATTCACCCGCGATCGCTCAGGTGAAATTGTATGACTCCCAGTGGAACTTTGTAGAGATCAACGGTGGAAAAGATCGCAACCTTCAGATGAAGCAGCGGCTCACAATTCGCCGCGGAACGAAAATTCTTGGCGTGATCGAAATCACTGAACTGGGTGATGATTACGCCGTTGGAGAGCTCAAAACTGCCAACAGCCGCCGCGACGACAAATTGAAGCCGCAAGCCGGGGATGATTTGATTCCCGCAGAGCTTTTTTGACAAACGGGCTCCCCTTCCCTATCGGTGTCGAAGAAAACGAAATTCATGATTCTTTCCGACGCCGAAATTCTCGAAGCCATCAACGATGGAAATATTGTGGTCGATCCCTACGACCGCGACTGTCTGGGCACGAACAGCTACGATGTCCACCTTTCCAAGCACCTCGCCACGTATTCAAATCGCGTGCTGGACGCCAAGAAACACAACAAGATCGAGCATTTCGAAATCCCGCCCGAAGGCTTTGTTTTGGAGCCGCAAATCAATTATCTCGGTTCGACCGTCGAATACACCGAGACGCATAACACGGTGCCTTTCCTCGAAGGAAAAAGCAGTGTCGGCCGCCTCGGAATGGACATTCACGCGACGGCAGGAAAAGGCGACGTTGGGTTTTGCAATCACTGGACACTTGAGATTTCCGTAAAACAGCCCGTTCGCGTTTACGAAGGCATGCCGGTTGGGCAGCTGATTTATTTCAAGGTTTCCGGAGAAGTCCTGACGCCTTACAGCTCGAAAAAATCTGCAAAATACAACGAACGCACTCCACTTCCGGTTGAGTCGATGATGTGGAAGAATAAGTTCTGAGAAGTCGTAGCGTCGACCTCAGGCAGCACTCACAACCTCAAGCTCGGCCCGTTCTTCCGGCGGCTCTTCTTCGATCACATCCGATTCCACCTTCAGGTTTTTGATGATGAATTCCTGACGTTGCGGCGTGTTTTTGCCCATGTAAAACGTTAGCAATTCTTCGACCGAACGATTTCGAGTCGGCATCTCGACCTGGTCGAGACGAATATCTTCGTCGATGAACAACGCAAATTCGTCGGGTGAAATTTCTCCAAGTCCCTTAAATCGAGTGATTTCAGGATTTGGCTTCAGCGCTTCAATCGCATTGACGCGTTCTTCATCGGTGTAGCAATAGCGCGTCTCTTTTTTATTCCGGACGCGGAAAAGTGGCGTTTCGAGAATGTAGAGATGGCCCTCGCGAATGAGGTCAGGGAAGAATTGAAGGAAAAATGTCAGCGTCAAAAGTCTAATGTGCATGCCATCAACATCGGCATCGGTCGCGAGAATAACCTTTTTATAACGAAGGCTTTCAAGGCCGTTCTCGATATCCAACGCGGACTGAAGCAGGTGAAATTCCTCGTTTTGATAGACCACCGAACGAGACATGCCGAATGTGTTAAGCGGCTTTCCCCGAAGCGAAAATACGGCCTGGGTTTCCACATTTCGCGATTTCGTGATCGAACCGGAAGCGGAATCACCCTCGGTAATGAAAATCATCGTGTCATTCGCTCGCTTGTGGGACGAATTAAAATGCGCCTTGCAATCGCGCAGCTTTTTGTTGTGAACGCGCGCCGTTTTCGAACGCTCGCGGGCCATTTTCTTAATACCCTTCAGCTCTTTGCGCTCATGCTCAGAGCGCTGAATTTTATCGAGCATTTGCTCGGCCGTTTCCTTGCGGCGATGCATCAAGTTATCCAAATGCTGGCCGACAAAGTTACCAATAAATGACCGAATCGACTCACCATCAGGAGCCATGTGAGTCGATCCCAACTTCGTTTTTGTCTGCGATTCAAAAACAGGATCTTCAATTTTCACAGCAATCGCCGCGACGATTCCCGAACGAATATCGACCGCATCGTACTGCTTTTTAAAGTGAGTCCGCACCGTTGAAACAATCGCCTCGCGAAAAGACGCGAGATGCGTTCCACCCATGGTGGTGTGCTGGCCATTCACGAAAGAGTAATATTCCTCGCCGTTTTGCTCAGTGTGGGAAAATGCGATTTCGATGTCCGGTCCCGAAAGGTGAACCGTCGGGTAGATCGTCTCCGCTTTGCTTTCCTCAAGGTTTTCAGTCAGCAAATCGAGCAATCCATTCTGCGATTTGAACTTCTTACCGTTCAACGTCAGAGTCAGACCCGTATTCAGATACGAGTAGTTTCGCATCATTGTTTCGATCGTCGCCATGTCCCAGTTGAACGTATCGAAAATTTCCTCATCTGGCTGAAAAACGACCAGTGTCCCGTTTTTCTCCCTCGTTTTGCGGGAACGTTTCATTTCCTCGACGACCAGGCCTTTGGCGAATTCCATCGCGCGGGTCTCGCCTTCGCGGAAACTCTGGATTTCAAAAAATCCGGACAAAAAGTTAACGGCTTTGATACCGACACCATTCAGGCCGACCGATTTCTTAAACGCCTCCGAATCGTATTTTGCGCCTGTATTGATGATCGATGCACAATCCATCAACTTTCCCAATGGAATGCCGCGGCCGTAGTCTCGAACGCGCATGCATTTATCTTCCAGCTCAATCTCAATGACCTTGCCG
Organism: uncultured Verrucomicrobiales bacterium; assembly: GCA_937891465.1. Lineage (GTDB taxonomy): Bacteria > Verrucomicrobiota > Verrucomicrobiia > Verrucomicrobiales > DEV007 > JABDJT01. Next base: position 23,291 of record CALAHF010000017.1, read on the forward strand.
TGGCCCATCACGAACTCATCAATGCAGTTATCGATCGTCTCTTTCAGCAACACGTAAATACCGTCGTCCGACGAAGTTCCGTCTCCCAGCTTTCCGATGTACATCCCCGGTCGCAGGCGAATGTGTTCACGCGGCTCCAACGTGCGGATTTGGTCTTCAGTGTATTTTGGCTCGTTCGCAGGCATATCCTTGGCAGAAAAGTTACCCAACAGTATTTAGGAAAAGTTAAACAAATGCAACCTTTCCCTTCATCCTACCAGAAATAAGCCCAGACGTAAAATCACGACTCCTTCTCCGCCAGCATATCACGAGCCCAATCGAGCGCTTTATCCAAGCTGCAACGCTCTAAAAAATGCTCCAGGCGAAAGGGGATCCGGTCTTTCAGCTGAACGTGAAGTTCACCAATCGCCTCTGATACATTTTTTAACTGCTCCAACTGCGCATCCGGGTCATTTTCCCGCAATTCCGAATCCCCAATCACGGAAATCCGTTGTTCTAACAGCGCAACCAGTTCGGAAATTTCAGCAGATGAAGCAGGATCAGACATTTCACGAATCAACAGGGTATGATCGATGAATCAACCCTATTTGATCGAAATGGCTTTTCCAATCAATAGAGTTCGATCATCGAACCGATACTGTTGGATCAAAAATCGCAATTTCTCAACAATGAAAAGTTTAACTAATTCTAAGTTTCACCTTTCATAACCGATGATCTGTGCCCTCATTTTGAACAAGTCATGAAGAATCCCCCCCCTAATCATTTTAATTTTCTTTAGTATCACCGCACACGCCCAACTTGGAGGCTTGCCGCTCGGAGGAGCAGTGAACAATGTTACTAATTCAGCGAATTCAGTGGTTTCAACCGCGACCGGCACGCTGAATTCTCAACTCCAAAATTTGACCGGATTTCAAATCGATGGCGCCCTGACATCCTTGGGGCCAAGCCGGACATTGGTTTTCAGCCCTACAATTGTTGAAGCCCTCTCCGCAAACGGCCTGCCAGCTCCGACAGCTCAACAAATTGGATCGTTTCAGGGCCTCACGGCAGCAACCCGTGAGATTGGTGGCCGACTTGCCGCTTTGCGGACCGGACGTTATCTCACCAGCTCCAGAAATGCACGGGCCAATGAGTTTTCTGGCTCAAAAAATCCAAAAAGTGAAATTACGATGCTCGATGATGGTCGTTGGTTCGAAATTCTCGTTCAGGGTGATGCAATGGATTTGGATCTCGATAATTTTGGCGCCGCAGACACGCTGGATCTCCGAACCTACGCAGCTTCAGTCGCGGTAGAGTACCACCCCAATCGGTATCAGGCACTCGGTGTTGCCGGATCATGGACTGAAACCGATGCGCAGCTCGGAAACGGCCTTGGCGACCCGCAAGTAAATGGTGCCGTGATTTCTGCGTATGGTTCGTGGTATGACGGCCCATTTTACGTGGACGGCCTGATCGCCTGCGGCAAGATGCGGCACGATATTTCACGTACGGCACTGAACAAGCGCACCGCATTTTCTGATACAGAAAGCAATTCACTTTCCCTTCAAGCAAACACCGGAGCAAATCTCGAAGTTGGAAAATCAGTTACGGGACTTTATTTGAGCGCCGAATACACGCGTTCGGAGATCGATTCGTATTCAGAAAGTGGAGCGGGTCTTTTTAATATCGCGGTGAATGATCATGAGTCGGACTCTCTCAGTTCAGATCTCGGCTGACAGGTTGCGGTTCCGATTGAAACAGCGACGGGCTATTTTGCGCCTCACGTTCGGGTTGGTTAGGGGCATCAATATTTGCACAGCGACAAACCAGTCACGGCAACCTTGGTGTCCTTTCCAGCAAATACGTTATCGGCTAAACCCGTTGCGTCAGAGGACGATTATTTGATTTGGGGGGCAGGATTTATCCTCAGCAAAAATGAAAAATTCGATTTTCTCCTCGATTTCGAAACCGAGATTGCCGAAGACTTTTTGAAACAAGCGGGCACAATCTCACTTCGACTCCCCTTTTGACTGCGCGAATGCGAAATTCAGCCCTGCCATTTTTCGCTCGACGATGGCGGCAACATTGATTGCCGTTCTCGACGTTCCGACCCGGAGCCTCATCAAGATCGTTGATACTGATCGCAGGGATCCCGCAAAACCCATGCGAATCCTCGAAACCCTGCGCCCCGGTTTTCGATACGCTTCTGATCTGAATGTTGCTTCCACCAGTATAAGGAAGCCTGAGGTTCGGGTTGGCTGACCGTAAAATTTTCCCGTTCCGATCGAACCGCAATAAAAGACCGGCAGACGCCTGTCAGCCCCACTAATTCGCAACGACGTTTTCTCTGGGATTCAAAGAATGAGCCCTGACGCTACTTTGCGGGGTTGACTCATCAATCAAACCCTGTTGAATTGAGGCAACACAAATTTGCACCTTTTGCCCGGTCCCAAACCAGACCTGCCGGTCTCGATCGTCATGCCAGCCCGCAATGCGGAGGCGACGATTGGCATGGCTATTCAAAGTTGTCTTTCGCAAACATTGCCGAATTTCGAGCTCATTCTGGTCGATCACAGCTCCACTGACGGGACTTATTCCCTGATGAAAAAATTCGCGCGGCAGGACTCCCGCGTGCAAGTGGTGAAAGCAAGATCCGGATCCAGCTTCATCTCGGCCGCCAATCAAGCGTGGCATGAAGCCCAGGGAGAGCTAATCGCGCGGATGGATTCCGATGATTTCGCTTATTCTGCAAAATTACAGCACCAAGTCCGCTTTTTAGCCGAAAATCCCGACTTGGGAGCCTGCGCGACTCAAGTTCGCATTCGAAAGCGCGCTGGCGGTGGGCCGCCTGATAAAGGCTACGCAGATTACGAAACGTGGATCAACAGTGTTGTTTCTCCCGCTGACATCGCGAATCAGCGTTTTATCGATAGCCCGATCCCGAATCCCACAGCTCTCATTCGGCGATCGGTGTTGGAAAAATTCGATGGCTACGCTGATCGCGTTTGGGCGGAAGACTATGATCTCTGGCTTCGATTAATGGAAGCCGGAGTGGTCATAGGAAAAGTGGAGCGCGTTCTGCTGGATTGGTATGACAGCGATTCCCGCGCCACCCGTCAGCAATCCCGCTATTCGTTGGAGAATTTTCAGCTCGCCAAAGCGCACTACCTCGCTCGCCTCGATCCGGTTATCGAAAAAGGTGTCGCGATTTGCGGAGCCGGCCCCATTGGAAAACGAATCGCCAAAATGCTGAAAGCGGAAGGAATTTTCATCGAAGTTTTTTTTGAAGTGAATGAGAAACAGATCGGAAACCAGATCGGCGGCGTTCCCGTGATCGGTAGTGAAGGTATGGCAGAAATGAAAAACCGCGTAATCCTGCTCGGTGCTGTTGGCAGTCCCGGCGGCCGGCAGCGAATCCGCGACCTCGCCCTTCCTCTTGGATTTATCGAAGGCGAAGATTTTTTCTGCGTTGCCTAAAGCGGGGAAAACCTCGCATTTTTGATAAGTTTTTTAAAATCTTCTCTTTTTTTGATAAAAATCCTTGAGGTTTTTTAAAGTTAAGAGAAGCAACAACAAGAGCGAAACACCCTGCAAAGTTAGCCCCCTGTTTCGCCCTTCCCAGTCTCCAAAGCCCTGTGCTAATGGGATTTGAGAGTGAAAGTTCAAAATAACTAAAATATCGTCAAACCCAACTCATCTCATATTATGGAAAGCGGAAAAATTCACAGAACCAACCCTTTCAACGGCGGATCACGTCAGAAGACCCCTACGATGACTGAGTCTGGACTCCTCCACTACGCCATGATTCAGCGCCGCAAGGAAGCAGTTCTCAAGCGTTAGAAGCAGATGCGCTCTGGCAAAATTCGCCGCATGTTCACCAAGGACATCGACAAGACGATCCAGAAGATAACCGGTCGCACCATCGCAAAAGTCGTGCACGGCATGTGGAACAAGGGCTACTTCGATCGTTTCGAAGAATTTCAGACTTCCGATGCGAAGAATCAGAATCAGCAGCGCCCCGAAGCTAAGGCAGCCTAAAGCCACCTCATTTTAAGATCTTCTCAACAGGGAAGAGTAGACATAGCCAAAAAAGTCGTCGCCGCAAGGTGGCGACTTTTTAGTGTGTATAGATTTCTCACCACGGCGGAAGCGCCATGGTTCCACCGTCCAAGGTGACAATGGTTCCGTTGATATATTCGGAATCCCGGCTCAGGAGAAACGCCGCCGTTTTCGCGATGTCGAGCGGTTGCCCGAGACGACGAACCGGAATTTTTTGCTCCACCTGCGCGTAAAGTTCCTCAACGGGCGCATCCCAGCCCTCACAAGTCGCAGCCAGCATCGGGGTATCAATCGTGCCCGGAGAAATTCCCACTGCACGAATTTTCCCGGCATGATCTGTCGCCAGACAACGAATCAGAGCCTCCAGCGCCGCTTTCGACGCGCAATACAATGCATGCGCGGGAAAGCCAATTTGAGCGGCCACACTTGTTGTCACCAGAAAAACTCCCTGTTCACTTCCCTTCTCGCCCGTGGCGTTTTTTTCGATTTCAGGAATCGCGTGTTTGGCCGTCCAAAATACACCTTTCACATTGACGCCCATCACTTTTTCCCAATCGGCATCATTGAAATCCGTCACCATGCCCTTAGCCCAAACGCCGGCATTGCAGTGGACGCTGTCGATTTTTCCAAAAACCGAAACCGTTTCTGCCACCATTGAGACAACACTTGTTTCATCCGATACATCGGTAAAAACAAAGTGCACCGAGTCTGCGCCCAGCTCCTCCACGAGTTTTGCGCCTTCCTCCCGCTGGATAGATGCCGCGACCACCTTCGCACCGCACTCCACAAAATGCCGCACGCAGGCTTCGCCAATTCCCGAAGTGCCGCCCGTTACGATGATTACTTTTCCGTTCAAATCTTTCATCTTATTTTATTCGTCAAGATCACTGAATTCTGCGGCTCCCTCACGGAATTGCATGTATTCGAAAACTGCGCCGTCTTTCATAAAAAATGCCACCTGTAAGCCATCCATGGCCGTGAATGGTTCCATGATCACATCTTCGCCTTCCAGCGCGGCATGAATATCCGCGTCGTCACCGTCCAATCGAAATGCGACGTGCGGCAGATCTCGAATCGGTCCCGTCACTGGTGAATCAGCCTCAAAACGGAGGAATTCGACTCGGTAAGGATGATTTTCGGGACGAGTCACCCACACTTTGGTTTCTTCGACATAGGATTCGCCCGGCTGTTTTTCATCGGTCGGCATACCGATGTGGTGAAAAGTTTTTGTCATCGCCGCAAGTTCACCGGAAAAAGCGACAACGGTCAAGATCCGCGTTTCACGAACCAACAGGGCACGTTCGGCGAATCAATAGAGTACGTTCGACGAACCAACCCTGTTCATTCGTATTTAAAAATCGCGCTCGCCGTGGTGTCGGTGTCACTTATCGCACGAACCCAATACGCGCTGAAACCTTCAGGGAATTCATAGGTGACGGATTCGCCAGCCTTAAGTGAAAACCCGTGAGCTGGAATCCACAAACCGGTTCCATCAATATCGACTTCGAATGAAATTTTGGCGGCGACACTTGAACTCACCGTTACTGATTTTTTGTCGTAACCGGTCATCAAATACGGATCAGATGGCTCATCTGCTTTAACATCACTCTCGCTCCAGGGGCCGCCCGTTCCGCGAGGTTTTCCAAGTTTCCAAAGGTCATCAATCACTCCGGCCCAAACGGCGGCTTTGCCGTCTTCACTGCGGAAAATCCGTTCACTTTTCGCTTCGGAATCAAGTCCGGTGAAAAAGATCAGGCCGTTGTGCGAACAGAAATCCTGCACGGCTAGATTATGGGTGGCGATCGGGCGGGCTTTGGCCAGCCCCTGCGCGTTTCGAGCGGGGAGTTCGTAAAATGTGCCGTGAACATTCAGCAAATCGCGTTCGGTGGCGACCTCGCGACAAATCCGAGCAATGCCAAAGTCCCGAGCGTTTGGAGGCGCGATTTCGACTGTTTTTTCAAAAGCCGCGATCTCATACATCCTGAGAAATCCGTGATCCTGAGATGCGAGACGAAGTTTTTTTGTAGTGACGGGGGTTTCAAATTCGATACTCCGCTCGATCGTTTTGTTGTCTCGAATTTCGCCGGGCGGTACGGTTTTCCAGCTGTCCCCCTCGGGGATTTGCACATCGAAATTTTTGGCAACGTATTGGATTTCGTTTTTCCATCCGGAGATCACCCACAAATTTTGGAATGTCGTTTCGCTTTTAAATTCGAATTCGATCCACGGTTTCGCTTCATTCGCAGAAATCCAGCGCCCTTCGTCGATGCGTTGTCCGTCGACTGCCTTCTCTGCAGAAAAATCGAGATGCGTTGAGCTGGCGGCGACGGTTGCATCGAGGAGGAGATTATCTGAAAAGTGACGGCTGATCGAATCGGACATTTTAGCAGCGGCGGCAGTTTCAGCTTTGTATGCATCATTTTTCGGCAATCGATAGCGTTTGCCGTCCTCGATCATCAGGACGGACGCGGCATCAACCGTGATCGTATTTTCCGGCTGACGAACGTCATTCACCAGATCGGAACTGGCTTTCAAATCATCAACTGGCACCAACTCGAGGGCTTCGTTGATTTCGTAAAAGCGGGTTTTATCTCCATCGGCAGCGACCAATCCAAGTCGATCATAGGCGAGACTTCGCATCATGCCGGATCTTGCAGCGGGTGTTTCCGCCGTCGCGATCCCTGCGAAAAAACCGGCGTTTTTCTCGTCGCGGGAATCGTGGTTTCGATACTGAAAGTTTGCGGTGATTCCTTCGACATCGCGATCCGTTTTCAACCGAATCCAAATTCCCGACTCGTCACCGAAAAGATGTGAAATCGCGTCGCCAGCCGGGATGGTGAGATCCCGCAACGGCTTCCACGTATTGTTTCCAACATGATCGATCTCCAGCGAGACGGTCACATTTTCAGCCGAATCATTTTTCAAGTGCAGCTGTCGGTGGTCGTAACCGCTGAAAAGATAGGGATCGCTCGGCTCGTCGGCTTTTACGGAATCACGAAGCCAAACGGAACCTCGACCAATTGCGGGGCCGAAATCATCGAGCTGATCGGGTGTCACAAACCAAAAATTCGAGTTCGATTGTTTCGGTGCCGCCTTCTCGGATTTAAACGGACGGGTGTTTAAGAATTCTGCTTTTGCAGAGTCATCGCAGCCAAAAACGATGTGGTCATTCCAGCGACAGAAATCGCCGATGACTTTCAGATAATTCGAATGAGGAGTTATTCCGGCAGAATTTTCTAATGAAAATGTAGCGGGGAATTTCCAAAACGTACCGTGCATCGTGGCGAGAAAATCGTCGCCTTCGCCGATCTCGCGAATGCGTGGCCATTCAGTATTCCAACCGTGAGCACCGTCGTAACTGTGGCTTCCTTTCGGAAGACGAAAGTAGTGCCACTTTTTCTTTTCGAGTAGCGCAAGGATCAACGAACGTGCGTCCCAACCCATTGCCCAAATCGGATCGGACTCTGGATTTTCATTGCCATAAATCCCGCCGGGGCCGGTCACTTCAGTGAACTGATTGCGCCTAATCAGTTGCCAGTCGCCCTCACCAAACCACTGACCAAGTGCGCCTGAAGGAACCGTCGGATCTGTTTTCACGGAGGCTCCCACTTCCCCGTTGTTCGCGTAAACGACTCTGCCCTGAGTGGAATAGAGGCCTTTTCCATGATAACCGGGAAATTCGCTGGAAACGCCGTCGCCCTCTTTGGTGTGGCCATCGCGAATGAGGCATTTTACAGCGAGCGTTTTCAAATCGACCTCGTAAAGCCCCTCTTCCATCGTGGCGTAGTAGACTTTGTTCCCAGGATTGGTGAGGTGCCGGGCATTCGCAGTAAGCCGCCCGAGCATATCCGCAGGTTGGATCACACGAATTTTTTTCGCGGCATCAATGAGATAGGGACCGATCAACAATTGATTGGTTTCGCGGTGTATCATCCGATTGGCCGGCGTCCCACCAACGCTGCTTTCGAAAATGATTTTTTTAAGATCCGGAGTGATCTGATACAGCTTATCAGAAGACCCACGCGGCGAGTGCGGTGCGTAGGTGACGGCCCATAGATCGCCTTGCCATAGAACCAGAGCTCCTGATCCACACTCATTTTCCGAATTCCACATTCTAAGATGCGGATAGACTCCGGAGATCTCAACGGGCTCAGCCGCCGAGAGTTGGACGACGCCGCAAAAAAAGAGAATAGCGACGAGAAATGTTGCAAAAACGTTTTTCATAATGTGACACCTAAAGGAGTCAGGCTTCCAGAATTCTGGACACATTATTCAAACAAAAATCTCGGCACTTTACGAATCAATTGAGTTGAATCGACAATCCAACAGGGATGGATTCTGGATGATCACAGATTTTTTTTACCTTTTCTCACTCAAGCAGCTTGCGTCATGGCCTGATCGATGACGGCTCGAACCGCAGCGGTCATGTTTTCGATCTTGTAAGGTTTCTGAACAAATCCGTCGGGAACACTGCCTTCAGCAGACTGGAACGTGGACAAATCAACGAGGTAACCTGAGCAGATAAGAACCGGGACGTAATCGAACCGTTCGCGAATTTCAGTAAAGGTCTCGTCTCCTGATTTTTTCGGCATGGTCATGTCGAGAAGGACAAGATCGATTTGCTGATCGCCCTTTTCGAAGATTTCGATGGCCTCTTCTCCATCTGAGGCGGTGATGATGTTGTAGCCCATTTTCGACAGCAGTTTTTCAGCGACGGAACGAACGACCATCTCATCATCAACCAAAAGAAGGGTCTCGCCCTGGCCGCGACCGATGACGGCTTGTGTAGTTTTCACTTCGACACCTTGCTGAAGCTCCTTCGAGCGTGGGATATAGATGAAAAAGGTTGTGCCTTCGCCAATTTCACTCTCAAAATCGATCCACCCACCGAGTTGCTGAGCGATACCAAGGCAGGTAGCGAGTCCCAAGCCCGTTCCTTTGCCCTGCTCTTTCGTGGTGAAAAAGGGATCAAAAATCTGCTTTTGAATTTCTTTGGGAATTCCTTCGCCGTTATCTTCGATAATGAGGCAGAGATAATCTCCGGCTCGAGAATCCGGGTGAACTTGCGCATCTTTTTCTGAAATCACGCAATTTTTGGTTGTGTACTTCAGATTTCCTCCATCCGGCATCGCATCAACAGCATTCACCGACATGTTCATGACAATTTGGCTCAGGAGGGCCGGGTCCGAAAGAACGTGCCATGCATTTACATCCAGATTACTGGCATCAACCGTGACTTTTGGATTAATCGTGCTGCTGATAAGGTCTTTGGTTTCTTCGACGATCTCGATCGCGTTGCATGGACAAAGGTCGATGTGGCTGCGACGGGAAAATCCGAGGAGTTTTTTCACAAGGCTGGTTGCCCGGCGGCTGGCGTGCATGGCCCGAATCAGTAACTCCTTCTTATCTTCGTGATTTTCACCAAGGTCTTCCATTTCGAGCAGTGAAAGGTGCCCGTATATTCCGGTGAGCAAGTTGTTGAAATCGTGAGCAACGCCACCGGCAAGAGTGCCGAGCGCTTCGAGTTTCTGAGACTGACGGAGATTCTCTTCAAGAACACGTTTTTCGGTAAGGTCCCGAAGCACCCAGAGACGGCCGCTGGTTTCGCCAAGGCTGTCTGTAATCGGGGTGGTAAAGAGCGCTGCTACGCAATAATTGTCCCCGGCGCCGGTTTTGATCAGGTTTACCTCACGCTCGAAAATTGAGTTCGGTTTTAACATTGCCCCGAGAAATTCACGAGCGTCTTTCTTTTTCTTAATCTTGCCGATCAAGTGGTCGCGAAGCTCAGTCTCACTCAGTTCAGAATGATCCAGATTAGGAAGGTCAAGCAAACTGGAAAAAACACAGTTGCCCATGATAACGTATCCATTGGAATCGGTCACCAGTATCCCATCTTTTGATTCATTAAACGCGGCACGAAGGCGAGCCGTGGTATGCTTCAAATTCTGCTCGGACTTCTCCAGGTTCTTAGTACGTTTGGCGACGAGAAATTCCAGTTTTTCGTTGTGGCCTTTGATTTTCGAGACCATAAGATTAAAAGACTCAGCAAGCTCCCTTCCCTCCAGGAATCCGTTCGCTTCAACGGTAACATCCAAATCACCACTGGCGACAAGACGAGCGCTCTCGTTCAAGCTACCGACATCCTTGGTGATGATCGATGTGACGACAAGGCCGATGAGCGTGGCAAATACAAAAGTCATCGCCAAGGCGAAAAGCAATGCGATCTGAGATGTTGAAACGAGCTGCTTTACAGAAGAAAGAGGTTCTAAAACAAGCAACGCAAGTTCCGAATTCCCAACGCTGAAATGCTTCACTGAGTATAGGTTTTCGACTCCGTCCGATGAAGTATGAACCCCACTTGACTTGTCTTTCAAGGCAGCCAGTGTCATTCCGGGGAAATAGGCTGACTCACTGTACGGATCGTTGCCTGAAGAAATCAACATTCGGCCACCTTGATCCAAGAGAACAAATTTTCCATTCTTTTCACCGAGAGAGCTTTCATTGATCAGTTTACGAATTCTTCCAAAGTCGTGTCGCGCGACAATTACGTTCTCTACTTCAGATTTCTTGTTGAACAGAGGGATATAAATTGAGAAAACCAGCTCCTCATTCCCAAAGATCACAGTTGGCAAGGATATCGTAGTCTCCCCCTCTAGAGCAGCCTCAAACCATGTCGTTTCGTCTTTCATCTTGGGAAGGTCTTTCGTCGTCGATTCGATCAAATACCCTGAATCACGATAAAGACTGATATCAATAAAGGATTCATTGGCACGCTGAAGCCTCCCCAACTCCCCCATCCGCGCTCCAATCTCGGCATCCAGATCTGAAACAATCGGATTTGTTTCGAGTGACTTCAAGCGGGATGCCATCCCTTCCATGAGCAGTTGGAGATGACTTACCATCTGGCCATTAATATTGATGATTCGATCTTGCTCAGAATTGCGGATCGTATTTCCCATGAAACCATTCGTGCATAAAAAGAGGGCAACGAGTGGAAGCAGACCCGTGAAAATCACGGCTACAAGGATCTGCCGTCTGAGTGAAAGTGCCTTCATCGGGATACGGGGAATCTAAGCTGACCGGCTTTACCCCCTTGTAAGGCGACAACGCAGAACGCTACAATCAGTGACGTTAATGTTTTTATATTTATTTTCATATCTTGGGGGGGGAAATATAATTAGAAGATAATATTCAACATTACGAAATTTATAATTATTATTGTTTTTATCAAGTGTTATTTTTGATTATTCTAAAATATTGATTACTTAGCATCCAAAATTGAGCAAAAACTTGAGTGTGTGATTGCACCGACCGCAATTCCCTGCTTTTTTTTGGGAAAATATCCATTTTATGAAACTCATGAACACTCACGCTGCCCTCTTCTCAACCTTATCGGCTCTGGCGCTTACCCCCATGGGAATTGCTCAAACTGTAGACTTCGTAAAAGACGTGAAACCTCTCCTTGAAGGTGCCTGCTTGCAGTGTCACAGCACTGAACACGCTAAAAAAGAAGGCGGGGATTACATCATGGAGACCAAAGAGGCTGCTTTCAAAGGTGGTGACTCCTATGAAGACGAGGTGATCATTTCAGGGAATGCGAAGGATAGTCCAGCTCACTGGATGCTGACTCTCGAAATGGACGATGATGATCTGATGCCTCCCAAAAAGCCGCTCAACAAAGCGCAGCAGGCAATTATCGGAAAATGGATCGATGATGGAGCCAAATGGCCTGATGGCGTCGTTTTGGAAGATAAACCTCGGGTAAATTTCAAAAACATTAAAGCTCTCCTCGTCAAAGGAGGTAAAGGGGTCCCATTTACTCCTGCGGAAATCGATCGGCTTCGACTTTGGGCTGAACAAGGGGCTGATTGGCCCGAAGGACAAGTCATCTCCGGCGGCGGGGGTGAACTTGGTGATAATATCGCGCTTGTTAAGCAGATCCGGAAAACGATCCTCGAGAATTCTCCTGAAAAATCTGAAGGCGAAATGAAAGCCTACACCGGCGCGATCGCAAAAACCGGTGAAAAATATGAAATGGTTCCAATTCAGGGGGGAGAATTCACGATGGGAAGCCCTGACGCTGAAGAAGGCCGCTTTGATGACGAGGGCCCTCAGCACAAAGTGAAGATTGAGCCCTTCTGGATGGGTAAATACGAAGTGCAGTGGACCGAGTACGAACCTTTCATGGTGACCTCTGTCGCACGAAACAAAGATGGCTCTCCTGAAAAAATCACGGATGACATGGCACCGGTCGACATCGTTTCGAGTCCGACAACTCCGTATGTTGAGATGTCATTTGGTCTTGGAAACGAGTCCGGATTTCCTGCGATTTGCATGACCCAGCACGGAGCAAATAAATACTGCCAGTGGCTCTCAGCACAAACCGGCCACTTTTATCGCCTTCCAACAGAAGCTGAGTGGGAATACGCCTGCCGTGCTGGAACAGCAGGTGCGTTTCACTGTGACGAGGCGGATCTCGCTGACTACGCCGTTTTTGATCCCGACCAGACCAGAAATGGATATGACAAAGTCGGCACGAAGAAGCCAAATCCATGGGGACTTTACGACATGCATGGAAACGTCATGGAGTGGGTCATCGACCAGTATAACGAAAAACTCTACTCCAATCGGAAAGACACCATTGCAAATGGCCCCATCGAATGGCCTAGGCAACTCTATCCTCGCGTTGCGCGTGGGGGTTCCTGGTATGATCCACCAGAAGAACTTCGCTCAGCACGCCGCATTTTCTCAGACGAATCCTGGAAAGTACAGGATCCCCAGTTGCCAAAATCAATTTGGTATCACACCGATGCTCAATGGCTCGGCTTCCGCATCGTCCGCCCTCTCACCATTCCTTCTGCCGAGGAGATGGAGAAGTTTTGGAACGTGGGATCTCTTGACGAAATACCGGAGTAAGCTCTCCAAGACAACCTTTCTGAAAAAGCGGATCACAAGGTGGTCCGCTTTTTTTGTGCCCCGATTCGTCTTGATAGGACCGCATTCCAGCACCAAAACTCTACCCTATGGCGTCGGACGCAGAAGTCTTCAGTGATAAACTCGAGCGGATGTTCGCCCATCTCGTTGAAGCCGAGCAATGGGAGCGCATTCTCGAACTCGGTCCGCAGCTGTTGTCGAACGACCCGGAAAACTGGTTTGTGCATGCCATGATGGCGCAGGCCGCTCTGGAAGTGGACGAAAAACTGAAGCAGGCTCGCCTGCATGGCAACGCCGCCCTTCGAATTGAACCCGAAGAATCGTTTTCGCATTTGCTGATGGCGCGAATTCATCGCAAGGCAAATCGATTGCTCGATGCAAAACGATCTCTTCTCGAAGCTCTGAAATTTGAGCCCGAAGACGCTGATTTGTGGCAGGAATTCGGTTGGAATTGCTATCAGCGGGGAGATTTCATCACCGCGCGCGAAGCGGTAAAACAGGCAAGATCGTTTAAACCCAATGATTCCTCGATCGAAAATCTCGCCACGGCCGTCGCCGGCCTCGCCGATGACGAATCGCGACTCGACGTCTACGATCAAATCGAAGGCTACGAACGCGCCCTTCGTCATGACCCGGAAGATGCCACCGTGATGCACAATATTGGGCAAGTGTTTCTGCAAGATCTCGACGATGGAAAGAATGCCGAAGAATGGTTTCGAAAAGCCGCGCAAATTGACCCGAACCAACCTCAGTTTCGAGAAGGCCTCATCGCCGCAATCCGAAGACGGGATCCCATTTTACGAGTCCTGAATTTCCCGTGGAATTGGTCAAAGCGGGCCTTTCGGGTCGGCGAACGCTGGCAGGCAAAGAAACGATGGCTCATCATTCTTCTTATCCCCTTGTCTCCGATCATTGGCGCGCTCCTAATCTCGGGCCTCGCCATCTGGGCAGTCTTCCTTTTCGGGCCGGCCAAACTTTACGAATGGCTCACCGTTACCGAAGCCATGAAAAAAGCGGGCGGTGTTTCGAGCTACAATCGCGGAATTCATCGCCTGCCCTTCCTGCTGCGCCTTTTAATATTTCTCTCGATCGTTCCGGTTTTTATCGGAGCAGTCGGGTGGTTCTTCACCGCACCTGCCGCAAAAGCCGATCATGACATCATCATCGGAGGCGGCAGCATCGTTGCGATGGCATTCGGCATTTGGTGGAGCGCTAAAAGGCAGAATCCTTCGTGATTCCAACTCACCCAAACGCCGCTTCCGGCTCCGCAATTTCAATCCCGAAAAGCTCAGACAAATCTCCCCCTTTTAAAACCTCCGCCGATTCGTCAGCCGTCGTCAAATCCCCTGCCCCCGCAGCCGCTTTTCCAGCAGCGATGATGAGCTCGCGGTGATCCACTTTCCGTAGCTTAAAAAACAGCTCAGGATTCTGATCCAACTTCACACCGACCGCATACAAAACCGCCGCTGCATGTTTGCAAAGCGTCGCGTAATCCGGGCAATTGCAATCGAACCGGATTTTCTTGGGCTCAGGAAAAAGGCCTTCATCCTGGTCAGTGATCGCTGACAACACCCCCGGCCCCAGCTTTCCGCTCAACAAATCGACTAAATTCGTCACCTTCCCCGCGACTTTTTCTTTCAACGCTTCCCATCGCTGTTTCGGAAGCGAGTTGATCAAAATCACAACTTCATAAATCGATGAACCAGTGACGTAAGCAAAAATCTCGCCCTCGTTAATTTCCAAATCGTAAACGTTCCCAGCCCGCAGATAGGCACGCCCGCGCGGCAGACGCGTTTCGAAATCCATGTAGGACTCCACATTCTCATTCCACGCCTTGCCCCAAAACGTTGTCGACGGGTTTCCGCGCTTCACCTCCGTATTGATATTTTCAAAAGGCTCACCTTTAGCGCGCCGCTTCTCGATTTCCTTCGAGACCCGTGCCTGAATATCGGCTTTGCTTTCGTATTCGTACCAACTCATCTACACGAAAGCGTAGCACGAATTAGCCACTTTACGATTCAGTGAAACCCCAATTACGCTTCCGACTTATGATTCGAAAAATTATTTCTCTCACTGCAATTGCCATCGCCGGGATTGCCGTCACCGCTCTCGTCGCTCAAGACAAATCAACCTCTGAGCATAATACCCTTACCAAATCCGAAAAAGCCGATGGTTGGAAACTACTTTTCAACGGCAAAGACATGAGCCAGCTGAAAGGCTACAAAAAAGACGCCGTCGGCGAAAAATGGCAGATTCAGAAAGGTGCAATCGTCTTCACTGCAAAAGGCGCTGGCGATATCATCACCAAAGATCAATACGAAGCTTTCGAATTTACCGTTGATTACAATATTTCAAAAGGCGGCAACAGCGGCCTGATGTTTCACGTTACCGAAACCGAAAAAACACCGTGGATGACCGGCCCTGAGATTCAAATTCAGGACAACGTCAACGGCCACGACCCGCAAAAAGCAGGCTGGCTTTATCAACTCTACCCTGCAGAAATCGATGCCACCAATCCTGCTGGCGAGTGGAACACTCTGAAAGTTCGGGTTTCACCAAAAGGCAGCAAGATTTGGATGAACGGAAAAGAATACACCTCGTTCGTAAAAGGCTCCGATGAGTGGAATGCTAAAGTGGCCGCCAGCAAATTCTCGAAATTCGAGAACTTCGGCAAGCCAACCAAAGGTCACCTCTGCCTTCAGGATCACGGAAACGTTGTGAAATTCCGTAACATCAAGGTTCGTGAGCTGAAGTAATTCCGCCCGCCGAAATTACATGATTTTATCGTAAACGGTCAGTGCGGTCTTCACCGCGAGACCGCAGGCCACGATAAATCCGATGATCGCAATCACAAGAATCCAGCGCGGAACCTTGCGGTCACCGGTCAAATCCTTGCGCGTTCCCAAATAAATCAGAGCCGCAGCAAGAGCGGGAATTCCCAGCACCGTGCAGGCCTGAGCAAAGGTAATCAGGTTCACGGTGCTTTCTTTATTTCGCATCGCAAAGATCGAAATCACCATTCCACAAAGTAGCGCAACAGTAGTAAGATGAAGCGGCCACTTTTCGGTCAAACGGCTACCTTTGCCTAAGCTGTCCGCCATCACCGTTCCGCCAATCATTGCGTTCACTAGGAATGAACTCGCAGCTCCCGCAAGAATTCCGATCGCAAAAATCACCTTCGAGCTCGATCCAAAAAGCGGCTCCAACTGTCGAGCAACATCGCCGACACTCCCAAGCGTGACGCCGGGGTTTCCATAAAAAATTCGCGTCGCTGTCAGCAAAATCACGATAGTAACAAGACCCAGCAACGATATCGAAACGACCGAATCAACCACCCCCTTTTTAGCATCGGCAATTCCCCAGCCTTTCTCTTTTACCAAATACGCTTGGTAAAATGCGCCACCGACAGAAAAAGTCGTCCCGATCATTCCCAGCAACGGAATCCAGTCCCGCGGCCCCGCAGGCACAACCGGCTCATAACTACGTGGCTGGAGATGCGCCACGACAAAGTTGAACAGGAATGAAATGACAATCAGTCCAATCAAAATTTTCATCAGCTTTTCGACCGATGAATAAAGATTTCGCATCAGATACAAACTCGCAATCACCAAGGCGTTCATCACCACGACCGTGATAATTTTTGCTGTCGTGGAGATCCCCGCTCCGGGCGTCTTCTCAAGAAGTGGCTCTAGGCCAGCTGCGACCGCTATGTTGTTGCTGTTCTGAAAAATCGCGACCAGCAGAAACAAAATTAAACCTACGGCAACTGCCACCGGACGACCCAGCCGAGCCGCCAATTCGTCACACGGACTTTTTTCGAAAATAACGCCAATGCGGGCAGACAACGCCACCATTGCAATCATCAGAAATGCAGCCGCGCAAATCACGGGAACACCGATATAACCAAAGCTGGCCCCCACTTTCGAACTTGTCAGGATACTGCCGGGGCCGAGAACGACGGCGGCAACGATGATGGCTGGGCCAATGGAGCGGAAAAGGTTTTTCACGAGTCAATAGGGTTGGTTCAAAAAACGGCTTACAAGCCGATCGATTTTCGAGGATTGTGGCAGACGAGCTGTTCGATTTCGAGATCAGAAAGTCCGAGTTCGCGTGATAGGTTTTCGCGAATTTTCGGCATGCTCACGGTGGAACCGGCAAGATTTGGCGAACCCGGGCGGCGCGCGACACCTGATTCATCGATTTCGACGGGAGCTCCTGACAACTCGTAAATCCCAGGTCCGAGTTTCGCCGCCGAGATTGCATCCGACGTCATTAGCGATCGCTCGATTCCGCTGATTTTAAGATAATTTTTCAGCGCAAAAAAATCGACGTGTGCGCCATCCGGAATGTAACAAATCCACAGTCGATCAGACAACGAAAGAGCCCGCTGAATAATGTTGTCGTGCCGCGGAAGAACCACGGGGCAACCGTTTCCGAGATGCGTCATCATCGACAATCCGGCATCGATTGATCCAGCAAGCTGATCAAACGTCGGATCGCAATGGCCCGCAGAAACAGTGATGTTTTGATCTGCGAGAAATCGAGTCGTCGCGAAATCGGGATCATTTTCCGGAGCCAGCGTCACGATTTTCGTCAATCCTCCAGTCGCTTCAAGGAGCCGTTTCATGTCGTCGACATTCGCCGGTTTCACGCATTCCGGCGGGTGCGCGCCGATGTATCCCACTCCGGAATTTAGAAACGGGCCTTCAATATGAAACCCGGCAACCATTTCCCGCACCAGCTCATCCGATTCACGAAACGTCACCATTTTTTCCAACTTCGCGCACAACGAATCGACGTGATCGGTAATCACCGTTGCCAGAAATTGCCCCACGCCATCGGCTTTCAATTCCGCACACGCAATGTGCATTTGCTCGGCAGTTAGATTTGCGGAGCAAAAATCTGCGCCGGCATAGCCGTTTACCTGAATGTCAAAAGGGTGTGTATTCATCGTTGAATTGAGAAAGTAATGCTCGGAAGCGCCAAATGGTGGGCGGGGCTTAAAATATCAGCAAGCAGATAATTGCATAGCCCAATTCCCGATTCGTCGAACAGACATGAAAACTCGTTTCCGAATCTCGTTGGTCGTTGCCGCTGCGGCTTGTGCAGTTGGCTTTTCTGAAAAAGCCCAAGCCCAATGCGACTTCGGTCACGGCGGCGGCTATGGATATGGCAGCAGCCGAGGCTATTATTCAGAGTATCAAGGTGGCTACGATCGGCACTACCAAACTCCGAGCCGTCACTATTATCGGGATGACTACGAATGCGATTATCGCGAACGGAGATACAGTCGAGTGGACGAATATGATCGTCGCGAGATTTACGATGATCGGACGCTTTATTCGGAGCGCCGTATCATCCGGGTGATCCCGGATCGAAGTGCAGTTACTCGTGCGGTCCCTGAAACTAGCGTCACCTCTCGTGAAGTTGTGCGTGAGCGCGCACCGCAAGTTGCACCAGCGGCTCGTGAAACTCCTGCCACAACGCCAACGGCACCTCGCCAGTCCACGCGAGATTCAGGAAAGTCGCCCGTTTCGGAAAATCCGGTCTCACCTTATCTGAACGATGACAGTCAGTCGCGGAAGCCGAAAACGGAACCTACGGGACCGATTGAAACCTTTAAATTGGACCTGCCAAAACCGGCGCCAAGAGATCAACGCAGCGAGGAGCGGATTCCTGCTCCCCCAATTACGAAAGCTCCCAAAACTCCAGCAGCCGGGAATGCCCAGCGCTCAGTGGCCACATCGCAGAAATTCCCCATCGACATGGTCATTGCCAATTCTGACGATGAATTCACGACGATTCGTGAAGTGATCGGCAAAAACCAGGCAGTGTTAATCGACTTCTGGGCTTCCTGGTGCGGGCCGTGCATCCAATCGATGCCGGCACTGAAGCAGCGGGCCGAAGGTTTGAAGGACATCGGCGTAGCGGTCGCAGGAATGAATGTGGAATCGGATGTCGCAGTCGCGAAGCAGATCCAAACCAAACACGGAATGGATAATGTCGATTGGTTGGTCGAACCAAAATCGATGCCATTTTCGGAGACATTCAACATCAAATCAATCCCCCAGGTTCTGCTCGTAGACAGCAAAGGAACGGTGCTTTTCCAAGGATATCCCAGTGATGAGAAACTTGAAACGGCGCTGGATCAATTGGCAGCGAACAACTGATTTCAAAGTTTTACCCTTTGGCCCTACCCCATCGCGGGTATGGCCGAAAAACAGAGAACCTCTGCGGCATCTTGGGAGCTGTCGCGGAGGTTTCTCGCTTTTACTTTGTCGCTTTATCCACCGGGATGATTTTCAGCACAAGAGGCCGATGATCGCTGGCGGTGTCCCACTCTTCCCAGTGAAAAATATGGGATTCCTCGCGGCTAACCTCAGGTGAAATTCCTTTGCTCAACATAGCGAAATCGATTCGCGCATAAATGTCAGCCCAACTCCAGTAATGGGTCCATTTGAAGCCGTATTGATCCTTTAGTCCGATCGCAGTCAAATAATCAGGTCGACCAAAGCGGCCCCGAATTTCACGAATTGGATTTGCATCCTGAGTATCGTTAAGGTCACCAAACACAAGTAAATTGGCACCAGGCTCGGCTGCCAAAATTTTGTCGATGTGTTCACGCGCCAACTTTGCTTCGTTCAATCGCATGAGGCCCTGATCAACTCCATCGACTTCACGTTTTGATTTCAAGTGAAGCCCCACGAGCCGCAATCGGTAATTCGGATTCGGCATGACGGTGCAATCGATAATTCCCCGCTGAAACGGCAGCAATTGATCACCAATCGTGTATTTCAAATCATCGCGTGAATGGTTCTCCACGATTGGAAACTTGGAGAGAATCGCCAGATTCCGCTCCCACCCGCTCTGGGCATGCAGAAGAAAGACGTGTGGTAAATCAAGCCCACCAGCCTTCAACCGAGCCTGCATATCGACCAAGTGCGGATCGTCTCCGATTTCGCTGACGCCCAAAATATCGGGCTGCATTTCCAGCAGACCCTCGATGAGCGGTTTGATTTCGCGCTCAGGCTTCCCTGCATCTTTCTTAACTTCGCCATCGACCTTGCGATCCATTCCGAGATAATTTTTAAGATTGTAAGCAACAAAGGTAATCTGATCGGTGGTTTCAACCGACTTTTCCTGAGACAGCCCAACGGGGGAGACTAACGGACAGCAAAAAGCTGCCAAATAAATCGGCAGCTTCATTGAAAAATTCAGGAGGGATAGAGAAGAGAAGTTTTTCACAATAAAAGGATCTCAATCGAAAGGTGATCAATCCTGCTTTGCAGCAGGACGTGTTTCTTCTTCGTCGTCCGTGGTTTTCTTATCCCACTCTTTTTTCCCAACTTCTTCGCCAGCTTTGATTTCGGCCTCGAAGTCTTCTTTCGCCTTTTTGAACTCGCCCATTCCTTTGCCAACGCCACGCGCCAGTTCAGGAATTTTCTTCGCGCCAAAAAGGAGAAGGATGACCAGAAAAATAACGATCAACTCAGGCCCACCAATGGGGCCGAGAAAAGCTAGAAAGGGGTCTGCTGTAGTGTTCACGGTAAAAGGATAAGTTGGTGCTAGGTTGGATGCAAAGGGAAAGTTTTACGCCTTCGCCTCATCGCGGGCGGTCTGGATTTCATCTTCCAGCTCTCGTTTTCCCTGTTTGAATTCATTTAGACCTTGCCCAAGGCTACGGGCAAATGCCGGGATCTTTTTCGCGCCAAAGAGGAGCAAAATGACGAAAGCGATAATAAGGAGTTCCTGTGTTCCGATGGGGCCGAGCATAATAATAGTGGGTTAATTTTTGTGACCCCATATCCTGCGTTCGATGACGGTTTTCACAATGCGCGCATGCCTGTGGCGCAAATCAGGGACCGCAGATGTGTGATCACGATTTTTCAATTTCGGAATTTCTAACGAGAATTGTGACTAAAAGCGATCTCATGAGCGTCTCAAGGCCTGAACTTTGTTTAAGCAACCAAGTATAGCAGAAATCCCCCTCTGTGTTTTGTGGTAAGAAGCCGAATCATGAAAATGATTCGGCTTTTGCCTTTTAGGCGATTCAATTGTAACGTTTATGAGCTGCTCGGGCCGCTTTACTTCTTTTTGAAAATGTCAGGATTTCCTCCAAAATCACTACCCCTTCTCGCTTTGGTCGCATCGATTCTATCAATTGTCGCGATGAAACCGGCAGCTGCTCAAGGTGATCTCAAAGCGGCGATCAAGACCAAATTATCCAGCGAAGGAGGACCTCTTGCCGATTGGTATAAAAAGCGCAATTACGAGCCGGTCTGGGACGGCAATCAGATTCAGGCGCTGGCCGAATTTCTTCGTAAATTGGACGCCCATGGTCTTCGTCCCGAGCTTTTCCGCCTCGCCGAATGGGAAACCACTTGGCTGAATCCTCCCCGAGATTCAGCAGGAAGAGCAGATGTTGAGATTGGGAGTTCGCACCTTGCGCTCTTCGCAATCCAAAGCCTCGCTTACGGATTTGTTGATCCCACGACCGTGCACCCAAAATGGAAAGCGATCCCTCGAGGCGTTTCAGCCTATCGTTTTCTCGAAGAAGCCTTGAAACAGTCGCCGAGGCGTTTCGCTCCCTATCTTGAAGACTTGGCCGCACCGACCGATACTCGTTATGACAATCTAGTTCAAACATTGGATCGTTATCGAAAAATCGGAAGTTACGGAGGCTGGAAGCCACTTCCTTCCACAGCACGACCGGTCAGTCCGGGAGAGCCGTATCCGAGCCTGGCTCTTCTGCGCGCCCGTCTAAAGGCGGAGGGCGACTTGAACGTCAACGCTGAAAAGACCCGCTCAAAGGTCCTCGATGGAGAAACCGCCACTGCCTTGAAATCGTTTCAATTCCGCCATGGAATCGAGCCTGACGCAGTCATCGGGCCCTCGACGCTAACCGAATTGAACGCGCCGACTCAGGCACGAATTGACTCACTCATCATCAATATCGACCGCCTTCGTTGGATGCCACGCGACTACGAGCAATCCGAACGCCTTGAGGCAAATATTGGCGAAGGAGTTCTGCGCCTGCTCTCAAATCGTCGTTCCGTCACCTCAATGCCAATCATTGTGGGGAAAAAAAGCACCACTCAAACTCCCGTTTTTCACGGCGATGTTAAATACCTCATCTTTCGGCCTTACTGGAACATTCCGCTTTCGATCGCGAAAGACGAGTTGGTTCCGGCAGCGCTGTCCAACCCCGCTTACATGGCGAAAAACAACTATGAAATCGTGAACGGATATGGTGACGGGCTCGACCAAACTTTACCCGCTTCTGCCGAAAATTTGAATAAAGTCGCCGCGGGAACACTCCGCATGCGTCAGGCAACCGGCCCTGAAAATGCTCTGGGGTTGGTCAAATTCATCTTTCCGAACGACAGCGCCGTTTACCTACACGACACGCCTGATCACTCTCTCTTTGAGCGGACCGATCGAGATTTCAGTCACGGATGCGTGCGCGTTTCACGGCCTGCTGATTTGGCAGAGTTATTACTCAGACGCAATGGCGGCTGGGACATCAATTCCGTCGAGACAGCGATGAATGACGCCTCGAACCCCAATCACCGAGTCGATTTTTCCACCGCTGTTCCCGTTTTCCTCGTTTATTGGACCAGCACAATCATGGACGACAGCCGCGTTCGTTTTGATCAAGACATCTATGGTCACGACGCCGTGATGCGCGAAAAGTTTGGCCTCGAACAAGCCGCGATCTTTCGTCAATAAACGACTCGGTTAGATTCGAAGACCGCAACTTTTGCCGAAGCGGACGTTTAATAGGAAATGAAGATCCTATTCACGTCCGCTCTTTTTTTGGCAACAATCGCCGCATTCGGTCAGGAAAAAACCGCCGAACAGTTCAAACATCTCGATAAAAATGGCGACGAAAAGCTAACCGTAGAAGAAGCTCCGGAGCGCGCTCGATTGATTCGAGCCGCAGATGCCGATAAAAGCGGCGACGCGACCCTGGCGGAGATCGCAGCGATTCTGAAACTGGGATTGAGGAGGACACAACCTGATCCGAACACTCCTCCTTCGACAACGGTCGCTGAGAAATTTCCAGAAGACGCCCTTTTTACAAAGACCTCCTGCC
Organism: uncultured Verrucomicrobiales bacterium; assembly: GCA_937891465.1. Lineage (GTDB taxonomy): Bacteria > Verrucomicrobiota > Verrucomicrobiia > Verrucomicrobiales > DEV007 > JABDJT01. Next base: position 46,359 of record CALAHF010000017.1, read on the forward strand.
AGCGAGCCGCCCAATATTCCGATGAAGCAAACGGGCATGCAGTTGTCGTGATGCATCGGGGAAAGATACTCTTCGAACACTACGCGAACCGTTGGTCCGCTGAAAAACCACATCGCCTCGCCAGTGGCACGAAAAGTTTCTCGGGGGCAATGCTCGCGGCCGCTGTGAAAGACGGACTACTCACACTGGACGAGCCAGTTTCAAAAACGATCACTGAATGGAAAACGGACGAAAAACTCGCGGTGATTACCATTCAGGATTTACTGAGTCTGACCAGCGGAATTCATCCGGGAACCGTCGGAAAAGTGCCTGCCTACGCCGAGTCCATCGTACAAAAACGCCAAAAAAAACTCCCGGAGAAAAATTCTCCTATGGTCCTGCGCCGTTTCAGGTTTTCGGGGAAATCATGCGCCGAAAGCTCGATGGTACGGATCCACTCGCCTATCTTAAAAACGAAATCCTCGATCCCATTGGCATGGAAATCGGTTTTTGGAATCGAGGCTCCGATACCCATCCCCAGCTTCCGTCCGGTGCGCACATTAAAGCGACCGAATGGATCAAATTTGGAGAATTTTTGAGAACTGACAACGGGAATGTCCTCGACAAGAAAACGGGGGCAGCCTGCATCAAAGGCTCAACCGCGAACCCACGATACGGCATAGCATTCTGGCTTCTCGAAGAGGGCTTTATGGCTGCAGGCGCAGGAAAACAAAAGCTCTATGTTCTCCCTGAGAAAGAAATGGTCGTGGTGCGATTCGGTGAAACAAAAGGCCAGCAGTTCAAAGATGACGTATTTCTGAAACGACTTTTACCGACTGAAAAATAGCACGTTTAGAGGCTGGTAAGGGACTTTCATCCTGTTAAACTTTACGTTCTAAAATCGATAAAAATTGTAACTAGAATTCGATCCAAACATTATGAATCAAAATTCCCGCCGAACTTTCATCAAAGGCGCGACCGCTGCAGCTGTCGTTGGCCCGAACATCATTATCAACACTCCCGGAATCGCCGCGCCAAGTGAGCGACTTACCGTTGGATTCATCGGAGTCGGAGGTCGCGGTTTCAATAACCTTGATGGCCTTAAAAATCACGGCGACACGCAGGTATTGGCCGTCTGTGATGTCGACAAACTTCACTACGGAAAAAACGTAAAACGAGGCGGAAAAGCCTACGGTCGCGATGCGGCAAAAATGCACGTTGAAACGCATTACTCAAAAGAAGGACGCGAATACAAAGGCTGCGACACCTACGCAGACTACCGCGAGATTTGCGCTCGTGAAGATATCGATGCGATTGCCGTTTCCACCCCCGATCACTGGCACGCTCTCGCAACCCTCGAAGCGCTCAACAACGGCAAAGACGTTTATTGCGAGAAGCCTGTGACTCACTGGTTTCACGAAGGCCAACTCGTTTACAAAAAAGTCGCCGAGAAAAAAGCCATCTTTCAAACCGGTTCGCAGCAGCGCTCCGATAAGAAGTTTTATCAGGCCGTCAAACTGGTTCAAAACGGCGTTCTTGGAAAACTCAGCGATGTGAAAGTCGGTCTGCCAAAAGGTCACAACGATCCTCAGGGCGACATTGAAGACCACAACGTGCCTGAGAACCAGGATTACGATTTCTGGACTGGGCCTGCGAAGAAGCTGCCTTACATGCGCGCAACGAATCACTGGAATTGGCGCTGGCTCACCAACACCGGCGGCGGACAACTCATGGACTGGATTGGTCATCACCAGGACATCAACGCCTGGGCGCTCGACGTTCAAAAAAGCGGCCCGCTTACAGTGCAAGTCGCAAAGTGGGTCATGCCAACTGGGACTGACATTTACGACTGCCCAGTCGATTACGATGTTCACTGCGAATACGAAGGCGGCATCAAAGTTTCCATCGGTAATGTAAATCCAATGGGCACCAAGTGGACCGGCGAAAATGGCTGGATTCACGTGACACGCGGCAAGATCACCGCTTCAAACGAAGCGTGGTTGGCAGATGATTTCAATGCAGGCGACAAAGAACCTTATGAAGGCGGCCTTACCGCGAATCACCACCGGAACTTCATAGATTCCTGCAAATCTCGGAAAGAAGCGATCGCTCCGGCAGAGAATGCACATCGCTCCATCACACCGGGCCACATTGCCTATGTTTCGGCGGCTTTGGGCAACAAGAAACTCCACTGGGACGCTGCAAAAGAAGAGATCGTCGCCGATGCAGAAGCACAGAAATTGCTTCTGCGCACAGATTATCGCAGCCCTTGGGAGCTGAAGGCGTAATCTGAACTTATTTCAAAAAACGTCGCTCGGAGAAATTCGGGCGACGTTTTTTTGCGCCCGAATCCGACCTACGGGTTCAAAAACAAAACCGAGGACGCTGTGTAGCCGTGCACAGAATTTTGCCCTCCAACCGGTCCAATTTCTCCATTACAGAAAAATCCGCTGATGGGCACCTTTCCGAACACGTCTTCGAAAATCGATGCATCATGATTGGGCTCTTCGAACAATCGAACTCCTCTCCCCGCGCAGGTAAACATCAACGCTCCAAATGGCTCTCCGAATTCCTCCTGCGCATCTCGACAGGCAATTCGCAAATCTTCATCGGCTGAATCCTTGTCCCGCACTTGAAATTGCATCGTCTGGCCTACCCGAGGCAATGCCCCGATCGCAACCACACCGGCATTGGGATCGCCGCCGATGATGTTTCGGACAAGAAAATCCCCACGTTTAAAATCATCAACGTATTCAGAAATCGCGAGACCTGCGAAAATATTTCCGCGAGCTTCCAATCGTTCGTCTTCATCAAGCGATTCATACGTTTCCTCCAATACCTGATACGCCTCTCGCCCACCAATTTGAAGCAGCACATTTTGATCAACGCCGGTAATCGTATACGGCTCGCCGATCGGACGGCACCCCTGGCTGACAACCCCGCCGAACTTCACGCCTCCTCGAAAATTTACGGCCATCATTGCCGCGTCTAAAACTCCCTTTTCGGTGAAAAGAAAAATGTCCTCCGAGTCCGGCCCACCACTCGCCAGTCCGCCAAAACAAGGTATGTCTGGATACGCCGTGTTCCACCCCTGCAGCCACGAATCAGTGCTCATGCGTGTCGGATCGCCCATCGTCAGCCAACCGCCATTTTTATCACCGTTCATTTTCAAACCGGTAATTGCTTGCCACGGCGTGCCTAATTCCGCGTCCGCAAAATCTTCTTCAGTCAGCGGAGCACAAGTAATTTCCGTATTCGGAAGCCGCAAGAAAAGCAGCGACATTCCACTGACATTTTCATCTTCCTGCCCCACACCAACCAGCCCGTATCCTGAGCAACCGACCACTTTCGGAGCGTGCCCGTCGATTTGAACGATTTCAGAAAATTCCTTCAAATGGTGCTCCCAATCCGAACTCACGAACGCAAAAACAATATCAGGAGCTCCGCCCAATCGACTCCGCGCAGCTGTAACCGCTTGCATCACCACGTCCTCATCAAACGTGGTTCGGATCAAACATGACGTCGCCTGATTGGATTCTAAATCGATCTCGTTCTGCATTGCTTCGTGTCCCCATCCTATTTCAGAATCGCCTCGCGAGCAAAGCAGATTCGCTTTTGCTTTTCACGATCCAACAGGGCGACAAGCTGGCTTGCCAGCGGTCTGAGGATTCCGCGACAGCGGGACCGGAAGATAGCCCTAATACGAACCAATAGGGTCTGTTCGACGAATCAACCCTGTTCGATCGAAAGCATCGCACGAATCAATAGGGTTCGATCGTTGAACATACCCTATTGATTCGTGTAAAATCCATACATGACTCGAATTTCTCTCTGCGTCCTGTTTGCGCTTTCTCTCTCGGCATTTGCCCAAAAGAACGCTCCGGCCATTCCCGACTTCACAAAAGGAGCCAAGCTGGAGCGGAATGCGCCTCACGACTGGAGTCTTGGGGCGACCGGCGCTCGTGGCTGGGTCTATGCGGCGAAGGGCGAATCGACCGCGAGCCGCCAAATTTTAATCACGGATGTGACGGCCGATTCTCCATCGAACGGGGTTTTGGTAAAAGGGGATGTGATTCTCGGGCTCAATGGAAAGCAATTTGATTCTGACGCACGAATCGCTTTTGCAAAGGCGATCACAACCGCAGAAGCCGCCGACGGCAAGCTCAAGCTGATTCGCTGGCGCGGTGGGAAAACGGAACCAGCGGAAATTAAAATCGCAGTGCTGGGAAAATACTCGGGCACGGCTCCCTACAACTGCGAGAAGTCGGATCGGATCTTTGAAGCGGGTTGTGAATCTATCGCGCGAAATATCAAATCGCCGGATAAAAAGCGGCGTCATCCGATCGTCCGGGCGCTGAATGCCACGGCGTTGCTGGCGAGCGGTGACGAGAAATACCTGCCCCTAGTGAAGAAGGAAATCGAGTGGGCCAAAGAATGGGAGATCAACGATGGTGATTTGCACTGCTGGGCTGCCGGGTGGGTGAATCTTTTCCTTGCCGAATATCTGCTCGCGACAGGCGACAAATCGGTAATGCCTGCGCTGAAAAAGCTGAGCTACGAAATCGCGAACGGCCAGAGTAATGTGGGGACTTGGGGGCACCGATTTGCCTACGAGCACAACGGAATTTTGATGGGCTACGGCGCGATGAACCAAGTCGGGCTCAGCCTGACGACGTCGATGGTGATTGCCCGCGAGGCCGGGGTTGATGATCCAGAGGTCAATGATGCCATCGCAAGAAGCCGGACATTTCTTGAATTCTACGCAGGTCGCGGCGCGATTCCCTACGGCGATCATCACCCGTGGTTGCAGATGCACGATGACAATGGCAAAGCCTCCGCAGCGGCTGTGATGTTCGACTTTCTCGGCGACAAAGAGGAAGCGGAATTTTTCTCCAAGATGGGCACGGCGAGCTATGGCATCGAGCGGGAGTCTGGGCACACGGGGAATTTCTTCAACATGCTCTGGGCTCTGCCGGGCGTGTCGCGAAGTGGACCGGAAGCAACCGGAGCATGGATCAATGAATCCGCGTGGATGATGGATTTGGCCCGGATGCACGACGGCTCGTTCGACTTTCTTGGTAAGCCTGCGGCAACCGGTGGCGAGCATTCGTTTCGCGGTTGGGATTGCACTGGCGCGTATTTGCTCGGGTATTCGCTGGGGCGAAAGGGAACGCGGTTCACCGGTAAAAAGCCAAGCGTGTCCCCGACACTTTCGAAAGCAGAAGTCGCGACGATCATCGAAGACGGTCGCGGCTGGATGCCGACCACAAAATCAGAGAGCTACGATGCTCGATCCGTTGATGAACTGCTGAAAAGCATCGCAAGCTGGTCCCCGGTGATTCGTGAGCGGGCTGCGATTTCGCTGATGAAGAAAGACGACCCTAAAATCGTCCCCGCGCTTTTGAAGATGGCCGCTTCGCAAAACAAAGACGAGATCTTCGGTGCCTGCGCGGGCTTCGAGCATTTGAAAGCCAAAGGTGCAGCCGGTGTCCCGGCGATGCGCAAGTTGCTGGCACACGACGATTTCTGGGTAAAGGCTCAAGCAGCGGAAGCGCTCGCAGGAATTGGCGAGCCAGCTCGCGTTGCAATTCCGGATTTGCTAAAACTCGTCGCTGCCCCGGCTGATCCTGCCGACAAGCGCAGCTACTTGCAGCGATATCTCGCCTTTGCGCTGTTCGATCAGCGCGGAGGATTGCTGGGCCGTTCGATTGAGTCGGTCGATCGCGATCAGCTTCGTACGGCCGCCGTTGCTGTTTTGAAAAACGATGATGGCCGGGCTCGCGGCGCCTTAAAGACGGTTTACACGCAGCTTTCCGAAGAGGAAATCTCGCCGCTTCTTCCTGCAATCTACGACGCGGTGGTGAATCAATCCCCAAGCGGGGTGATGTTTTCTGATGGAATCCGCATGTCGGGCTTGGAGATTCTGGCTAATCATCGGATCAAAGAAGGACTCGACCTGTGTGTCGAATTGATGGAATTCGATCGCTGGGGATCCGATGGACGGGTCAGAGGCGGCCTGAATTCACTCAAGAAATACGGAGGTTCGGCAAAACCAGCCTTGCCGAAGCTTCGCGAGTTTGCCCAGGCGCTTTACGAGCATGAGAAGTTCGAGATATCGAAGCCCGAGTCGCGGCGTCACAACGAAAAGATGGCCAAGCACTACGAAACGCTCTCGAAGATCATCGCTGACATCGAAAAGGCGGAGGCAGGGAAACCGCTCCGCTCCATCAACGAATGGAAAAACTGACCGCCGCTTTTTTCGAAAGGGATGCAACCGTCTGCGCCCGCAAGTTGATCGGCTGCACTTTCCGCTGGAAATCGACCGCAGGGATTGTTGTCGAAACGGAGGCTTACGCTGAACATGGCGACGAGGCGTGCCATCTCTTTTCGCGCCCGAGCGCGCGGGAATTTGTCGCGAAAAAACCAGCTGGATCGGCCTACGTTTATTTGAATTACGGGATCTACTGGCTGGTCAATGTGGTCTGCAAAAATACGGTGACTGGTGATCGTGGGTTCGTTTTAATCCGCGCTCTTGAACCCACCGCCGGACTTGCCGCGATGAAAAAACGTCGGAACAAGGAGCGGCTCAGAGAACTTTGCTCCGGTCCCGGGAAAATCGGGCAGGCACTCGGGATAACTGGGAAAGATCATGGAAAAAACCTGACGCTCCCGCCGGAAGGAAACCAATCCGGCTTCTGGACGCCGGATAGCGACGACTTCGAAATCGAAACGGATCGCCGCATAGGGATCTCAAAAGCGAAAGAGCTCGAATGGCGATTCTTAATGGCGGGCAGTGAGCATGTTTCGATTGCCGTCGGAAAGGGGCGGTGAGCAAACGACTCATCAATGAACTCGCTGACCAGGCACCGCGCCTTCATCCGGCGAGAGCATGTAGACTTCTTTTTTACCAGATCCAGAGGCAATAATCATGCCTTCGCTGACACCAAATTTCATTTTCCGCGGAGCCAAGTTCGCAACCATCACGACAAGTTTTCCGACGAGTTCAGCGGGTTCGTAGGCTTCTTTCACGCCAGCAAACACGTTGCGGGTTTCATCGCCACCAAGACTGAGCTTTAGCTGAATCAGCTTTTTGGCCTCAGGAACTTCATTCGCTTCGACAACCCGAGCGACGCGCAAATCGAGCTTCATGAAATCATCGAATGAAATTTCATCTTCAATCGGCTCGGCCTTGAGAGCTTCGTCGCTGTCATCAAAATTCTGGATTACAGCAGGCGCCGTTTCTTCGATAACAACCGACTCGTCGATCATTGCCTGCACTTTTTTCGGATCGACCCGCTGCATCATGTGCTTGAATTTATTCACCGGCGTTCCGAGCAATGGCGTTTTTGATTGCTCCCAATTCGTAATCGGCTCGCCCAGCAGTTCGCCGCATTTCTCCGCGATATCCGGCAAAACCGGAGCGAGATAAATCGACAACTGGCGGAACAAATTCAGAGCAATCGAACAGACATCCTGAAGTTGCTGCGCTTTGTCAGGGTCTTTCTTCAGTTCCCAAGGAGCGTTATTTTCCACGAACGGATTCGCTTTATCCGCGAGTTCCAGAATCTGGCGCATCGCTTTCGAAAAATCACCAGCTTCGTAGGCTTCCGCAATGGGATCACCCGCTGTAGCGAATTCAGCAAACAAACCGCCGTCGTCTGGGTATTTATCAGATAGCCCAACTGCACCTGCAAATTTCGCGGTCCGACTGGCGAGGTTCACCACTTTTCCAACGAGATCGCTGTTCACTTTGGCGACGAATTCATCGACGTTCAGATCGATGTCTTCAACCCGAGACGACAATTTTGAGGCATAGTAGTAGCGAAGAAAATTCGGGTCGAGGTGCTCAAGATATTTTGAAGCATTGATGAACGTGCCGCGAGACTTTGACATCTTCTCGCCATCAACACCGAGGAAGCCATGAATGTGAACTTTCGTCGGCAGACTAAATCCCGCCGTTTTTAACATCGTCGGCCAAAAAAGCGTGTGAAAATACTGAATGTCTTTTCCAATGAAGTGATGGATTTCCGTCGATTCAGAATTCCACCAATCCTCCAGCTTCTCGCCGTTTTTGTCGCACCACTGCTGAGTCGAACCAATGTATCCAATCGGCGCATCAAACCAGACATACCAATAATTTCCGGGCGAATCCGGAATTTCAAATCCGAAGTAGGGCCCCGGGCGCGAAATATCCCAAGCCCGAAGCGGTTCGTTCAAAAACGAGCCTTTCAGATGGTTGGCGCTCTCCGTCGGAACACTTCCCGACTGAATCCACTCATCAAGAAAAGCATGCTCTTTTTCAATCTGGACAAACAAGTGCTTGGCCTTTCGAATTTCCGGTGTGGTTCCTGAAAGCCCGCTGATGGGATCAACCAGTTCGGCTGGCGAATAAGTTTCGCCGCAGTTTCCGCAGTTATCTCCCGGCTGGTCTTTCGACCCACATTTCGGACAGGTTCCCCGCACGAGTCGATCAGCTAAAAACTGGCCTTTCTCGACATCAAAAAGCTGCTCGATCTCTTCTTCAACCACCATGTCGGCGTCGCGCAGAGATTTCCAGACTCGGTTGCACTGCTCCAAATTCTCGGGGCTGTTGGTCGAGCCGTAGTTATCAAACTCAATCCCGAATCCAGTGAAGTCGGTCTGATGAGAAGCGCTCATTTCAGCGATGAATTCCTCTTCAGTAACGCCCTTTTTCTGGGCGCTGATCATGATGGCGGTGCCGTGAGTGTCGTCGGCACAGATGTAAATGCAGCGATGACCGCGCATTTTCTGAAACCGCACCCAAATATCTGTCTGCAAATATTCTACCAGATGACCGATGTGGATCGGGCCATTGGCATACGGCAACGCCGAGGTTACGAGGATTTTTCTTTCGTCTGACATGTACGCCACGAATCAACCCTATTGAGTCAACGAATCAACCCTATTGGATCGGAAAATTTCGGGCCTCGATTACTACCAATCATGGCTTCACTGCGGCATCAACGAATGCCTTGATCAGTTTTCGCTGACGCTCATCATCGGCGAAAAGTTTTTCGGGATGCCACTGAACGCCAATGAGAAATCGATTGGGATCGGTCGTTTCAGTAGCTTCCACGACCCCTTCAGGACTTTTTGCGACAACTCGCAAATTGTTCCCGATATCTTTCACCGCCTGGTGATGCAGTGAATTCACTTCAAACTCGGTATCACCGTCGAAAATCTTACTGAGCCTTGAATCAGCCTCCAAATTAACACCGTGAGTTACATCGCGATGATTTACCCCAAATGTCGTGGGAATATCCTGCACCAACGAACCGCCACTAGCGACATTGATCCACTGACTTCCCAGACAAATTCCGAGCATCGGTTTATCGGTTTTTTCAATCCAGGCTTTCGAAAGTGCCTTTTCAAAAAGAAAGCGGTCATCCGCGAGGATTTTCACAGTTTCATGAGGTTCTTCACCGTATTCTGATGGCGGGATATCGGCGCCACCCGGCATCAGTAAACCGTCCAGTAATTCGAGATATTTTTCGATTTCCTCGTCGCTGCCATCACCATTTGGCAAAACAATGGGAATGCCGCCTGATTCCCGAACCGCAATCGTATAGGTATCACTCGTCAGACTGGATATTCCGATCAGTGGACCATCGAGTTTCGAACCCGTAGTCTCGGGGCCGTTTTTCTGCCCCATGAAAAAACCCAGTGCTCCAGCAATAATTATTGCCAGGGCAGTCAAAACAGATCGGCGATTCATGAATTACAAAACAGCGCAAACCATAGTTTGCAAGACTCCTTCATTCCCAGTTTGCGCCCCGTGCTCTCTTGTGAGAAATTCCCGCTCACAAAATCATGGCCACCAAAAAGAAAGCTCCCGCTAAAAAATCCGCAGCGAAAAAGAAATCGACCGCCACTCCGGCGCATCGCCAGTTCTCCAGCCCAATGCTGGACGGACCTGACCGTGCACCGAGCCGCGCGATGCTTCACCCTGTCGGTTTTAAAGACGAAGATTTTAAGAAGTCGATCATCGGTGTCGCTTCGACTTGGAGCATGGTCACGCCATGCAACATGCACATCGACAAGCTCGCGAAAGAGTCGGTGAAAGGCGCAGACGCTGCCGGTGGCAAAGCGATTGAATTCAATACAATCACGATTTCTGACGGTATCTCGATGGGAACCGAAGGCATGAAATACTCGTTGGTAAGCCGCGAGGTCATTGCTGATTCTATCGAAACCGTTGTCGGCTGCGAAGGAATGGATGGCGTCGTTGCGATCGGTGGTTGCGACAAAAACATGCCTGCTTGTGTGATGGCGATGGCGCGGATGAATCGCCCCGGAGTTTTTGTTTACGGCGGCACGATCAAGCCCGGCTGTCACGATGGCAAAGACGTCGACATCGTATCTGTTTTCGAAGCCGTTGGTCAGCACAGTGCTGGAAAAATCGATAATAAAGAACTCGATGGCGTCACAAAAACCGCGATCCCCGGACCGGGTTCTTGCGGCGGAATGTATACGGCGAACACAATGGCATCAGCGATCGAAGCGCTTGGCATGAGCCTTCCGAACAGTTCCGCACAGGCAGCTGTTTCCGACGAAAAATTGATGGACAGCTTCGACGCAGGTGCCGCGGTGGTGAACCTCATTCAGAAAAATATTCGCCCGCGCGACATCATGACGAAGAAGGCGTTTGAGAATGCCATCACGATGACAATTGCTCTCGGCGGCTCGACCAACGCAGTCCTTCACTTGCTCGGGATGGCATCAGCCGCAGATGTAAATCTTTCGATCGATGACTTCACTCGCATTGGTAAAAAAGTTCCCGTTTTGGCGGACCTCAAGCCAAGCGGCAAAAACATGATGATGAAGCTCGTCGAAATCGGCGGCACGCTTCCTCTGATGAAAATGCTTCTCAAAGCGGGACTCATTCACGGCGACTGCATGACTGTGACCGGAAAAACCGTGGCACAGAATTTGGCGAAGGTGAAACCTTATCCGAAAGAGCAGGACATCATTCGCACGCTGAAAAATCCGATCAAGCCGAACAGCCACCTCGTGATTCTTTATGGAAACCTCGCGCCTGAAGGTGCTGTCGCAAAAATCTCCGGCAAAGAAGGGCTCACCTTCGAAGGAAAAGCGAAGTGCTACAATTCTGAAGAGCTTGCGATGACCGCGATTCTTGGCGGAAAAATCAGAAAAGGCGACGTCATCGTGATTCGTCACGAAGGCCCGAAAGGTGGCCCCGGAATGCGGGAGATGCTTGGGCCCACCGGTGCCATCATGGGAGCTGGACTCGGAAACGATGTTGCACTGATCACCGACGGTCGCTTCTCCGGCGGCAGTCATGGCTTTGTGATCGGTCACGTCACCCCGGAAGCTTTTGAAGGCGGTCCGATCGCCCTCATCAAAAACGGAGACAAGATAGTAATCGATGCCGAGAAGCGCGAAATCTCACTAGCCATAACCAAGAAGGAACTCGCTGACCGCAAGAAAAAGTGGAAGCAGCCCAAGCCGAAGTATCGTCGCGGTGTGCTTGCAAAATATGCAAAATTGGTGAGCAGCGCATCAACCGGTGCAGTGACCGACGGCGATTGCTAATTTACGATCAGACAGGGTTGGTTCGCCGAATGAACCCTGTTCGTTCGCATCCGCAAATTCCTTCGGATAGCGAAAATCCCGCCGCTCAGGTTTCGGCAACCACAACGATTTCCGGGGCTGAATCAGGACCGTTTCAAAAATGGACTTCTGCGACTAGCGGAAGCATTCCCGAAATGACCTCTCGCGGAACCGATTCAATCGCCGAGGCGACGACCGGCGCATTCTGAATTCGCTGCCAAACATAGACACGTTGGGTCAACGAAGCGCCGGATTTGCCGTTCGGCCCAGTTTTCTGCCACAAAAAATATCCACCAATCGCGAAAAAAACGAGGGCGATGATAATGAAAAGCGTTTTGGCATAAAAAACTACGATTTCAGATCAAATTTAGCCCAAAAGTGGCAGATTACATTCTCTAGACAAATTCAGTGAAGTTTGTTAAATTATCGTCGTGCAAGAGTACGCCTACATCCACGACGAAGAAAAAATGCCCGACACCCTCCGTGACGTGCCGTTTCTTGAATCTTTCTCCGAGGAACATCTCGACGATGTGTTGAACTCCAGCGCATTTATAGTTTGTGATCCAGGCGATGTAATTGTCGCGGAAGGCAACGAGGCGACTCGGATTTTCATCCTACTTGGTGGAGAGGTTGCGGTGGAAAAAGGCGGCGACACGCTTGTTACAATGGACACGGTCGGCGATATTTTTGGCGAGTTGGCAGCGTTGGAAGACGAAGTGCGATCAGCGTCCGTTGTGGCGAAAACAAAGACCTTTTGCCTCGCTGTTGATCAGAAGTTTCTCGAGCACGTGAAGCCGAAGAAGGATCATCCAGCATTTTACGCATCGCTTTACGAATTCATTGCCAAGCTGACTGCCAAGCGTTTGAAAGCGACATCAGCTCATCTCGCGAAGGTTGATCTGGAATTGCGTGCGCTGAAGGCTTCTTTGGCATAACGCATCAAGATTCGGATTCCAAATTGTCAGGCTCTTCCACAATCATCCACCGGTTGCGGATGCCTCTCATCGCCACTTTGACCACACCACAATTCTGGCAGTCGAGATAGAGCTCTCTTTTATCTCTGCCTAGAACTTTGGCGTCTTTATCGCATTCTGGGCATCGCAATTCCAATTTGCCCCTCGCCACAGCGATCCCCATTCGGGCGCCAATGAAGGCCACCCAAATCACGGCAAAAATTGCAACTGAACTGGCTACATTCAGCCAATAAACTTCAGGAGCAAAAAAGTAACTCCCCATTGCTAGGGGCATCACCACCAAGGTGGTGCGACAAATGGTTGCCCAAGTTGTTGCCCGCATCGGTTTCAACTACGCTGACGCTGGCGAATATCGATGAGATCTTTCATCACGTGATTGATCTGGCCGCTCCATTCGGCTGTGCCAAATGCATCGTGAAGCGTCCGGTAAATCGCATACAACTCGGCGTAAACGGCCTGATTTTCAGGAATCGGTTCGTAAATCCGCTCGCGCATTTTGCAGCAGGCTGACTGAGCTTCTTCGATCGTAATTTTACCACTGGTCGACGCTCCGAAAATCGCAGACCCGAGCGCACAGGTCTGATCACTCGCCGCGACTTTAAGCGGTTTGCCAATCACATCGGCGTAAATCTGCATCAAGGTTGCGTTCTTCACCGCTAGTCCGCCGGTATTCACGACTTCGTCAACGCGGACACCATATTCTTCCATCCGCTTGATGATCGTCAGCGCACCAAAGGCAGTTGCTTCGATCAACGCCCGATAAATTTCGTGCGCCTTGGTGTGAAGGGTCTGTCCTATAATCATTCCGGAAAGGCGGACATCGGTCAAAATGGTGCGGTTCCCATTATTCCAATCCAATGCCATGAGGCCGGTCGCGCCAGGCTTCTGACCCGACATCTCTTTTTCCATGTTGATGAATTTTTCATCGATCGAAGCGCCGTAGCTGTCGGGAACAAGATTGTGAACAAACCATAGAAAAATATCACCTACGGCACTTTGTCCGGCTTCGATTCCGAAATGTCCGGGCAAAACCGAGCCATCGACAATTCCACAAACCCCCGGCACATCAGCGAGCGCTTTGTCGCTCGGTGAAACGGTGATGTCGCAGGTGCTGGTTCCGAGAATTTTTGTCAGCGTTCCTTCTTTCACACCTGAACCAACGGCACCCATGTGGGCGTCGAATGCTCCGACAGCGACCGCAGTGCCTTCAACAAGCCCGAGCTTTTCCGCCCATTCAGCAGTGAGTTCACCCGCCTTCACATCGGATGAAACCGCTTTATCATAGAGACGTCCTCGTAATTCAGCGAGCGCCGGATCCAGTACAGTGAGGAATTCCTCGTCTGGCAAGCCGCCCCACTCGTTGCTGAACATTGCCTTGTGTCCTGCTGCGCAAATGCCACGTGCCATTTCTGCGGGGTTCGTGGCTCCAGTCAAAACAGCCGGAAGCCAATCACAATGCTCAACCCAGGAATGAGCCGCTTCGAAAACCGCTGGATCGACATTTTTACAGCGCCAAATTTTGCTCCACCACCATTCGGATGAGTAAGTGCCACCGCACTTCGCCAGGTAATTCGGCCGCATCTCAGACGCGATCTCTGTGATTTTCGCCGCTTCAGCGTGACCGGTGTGATCTTTCCACAGCCAAACGAAAGCATTCAGATTATCAGAGAATTCAGGAGTCAGGGCGAGCGGTGTTCCCTCAGCATTGACCGGGATTGGCGTAGAACCGGTGGTGTCGACGCCGATTCCGAGAACATCCGCGGGATCAAAATCAGGGCGAGCCTCTTTTGCCTGAGCAATCACGCCCGTGATGATCGTCGTCATTCCATCGAGGTAATCCTGCGGATTTTGACGGGCTACATTGGGATCCGCAGGATCGGTAAGAATACCCAGCTCTCCTGAAGGGTATGGGAAAACGACAGATCCAAGTTCCTCGCCTGAATCGAGATCAACGAGGAGTGAACGGCAGGAATTTGTCCCATAATCGAGACCAATGGCATAACGACTCATGGCGGAGGGTATAGGCGATAATTTGGAATTTTGCAATCTCACGCAGTCAGTTCTGACCTCTTTCTGCCTGAATAAAAACAGCCGTATTAATTTTTTTAAGAAAATGTGTCCGGTTTTATCCAGAAAAAACGCATTACCTAGTGAACCCCTTATCAGCTTGGTAAAATGGATTAAGTAAAAACAATTTCGTCGGAGAGGAACTCAAATGGGTCGTTTTCATACAGAAAAAGAACCACGGCGTCTAAAAGGTCGGGCGGTCAACATCGTTGTCCGCCCGATTCTTTTAGCTTTTGAAACCAACTAAACTTCACTATCCTTAAAAAAACGACTGAATCACACTCTGTCAGCCCGCCTCCAAAAATGGATGCAGCAACTATTTTACCCGAGCTCTACGCAGAACTACGCAGAACTACGCAGAACTACGAAGACTGGCGAAGAGTCGAATGGCAAATGAGCAACCGCAGACGATTGGCACGACAGCACTGGTGCATGAAGCTTATCTTCGCCTACTGAAGCCGGAGGACGAAACTCAATTTGAGTGGCAAAACCATCGCTAGTTTTTTGGCGCGGCGGCAGAAGCGATGCGACGAATCATGGTCGATCGGGCTCGTGCCAGAAATGCGATGAAACGGGGCCGGGACTACGAAATGGCGAATTATTGGCCCGCGTCACCAAGCTGGTCGATACAAATCGCGGCGAAACAAAGTTCATGCCAGAGGCCGGAGCCATACAGGACGCTCAAGTTATCGAAGCCCTGCGAGACGCTGTCTCGGAAGTGAATAAAAACCGGAATTATTCAAACGCAGAGAACGAAATCCCTTCGGCGAAATGGACTCCGCCGAAGCCGGAAGAAATCGATAAACTCATGCCTGCCTATCACGTCACCGAACTGGCAGGCCACGGAGGTATGGGATCGGTCTATCGAGAGACGCAGATTAGTTTGGAGCGAATGGTCGCAATCAAAATCCTCCCGCCGGAATACGGCGACGACCCCGCGCTTGCCGCCCGATTTCGAAGGGAAGCCCTGTCGATGGCAAAATTAGATCACCCGAATATTGTCACGATTCATGATTTTGGGAGCGTCCAGCAATCCGAAACACAAAAACTGTTTTTTATCGTGATGAAATTCGTCGCGGGAGCCGATTTACAACGATTGATTTCGAGTGGGCAGATGGGCGAAAAAGCGGCTCTCGGCATTGTCGGGCAAATTTGCGATGCCCTTCAATATGCCCATACGCGAGGATTTGTTCATCGCGACATCAAACCTGCGAACATTTTTGTTTCGGCAGAAGGCACTGTAAAAGTCGGTGATTTCGGTCTGGCGAAGCTTTGTGACGTGAGCGAAGCCGAAGACATCACCGTCTTCGAGCAGTCTGGTCTTTACCTGGGAACCCCGCACTACATGGCCCCGGAAAGCCTCAAATCAACGAGTGAAGTCGACCATCGAGCCGACATTTACAGCCTGGGAGTCAGGTTTTACCAAATGCCCACCGGGTCGGTTCCTAAAGGGATTTTTAAACGTCCCTCAGAAAAAGTCGGCGTTGATGCCCGGCTGGATGAAATCGTGATCATCATTATTTGCCGCATCATTCTGGCCGGAATAGTGGCGGCCATTTTATGATGAGTGCTTTTCGTAGCTCAAACGTGTGCATTGCATTTTTGCCACAAAATACCGAAAGTGTTACACGAACTAATGAGAACTCCCCGCATTTCCCGCAGAACCCTGCTTCGTGGAATTGGCGCATCACTCGCGCTGCCCTCGCTCGAAATCATGGGTGCTCAGTCAGCCGCTGCTGGTGGGAAAGCTCCGCAGCGCCTCATTTCCGTTTTTCACCCGAACGGTGTTTTTCCGAAAGCTTGGGATGTGAAAGGGCTGGGAGCAGGTCATGAGCTTTCACCGATTCTCTCGCCGCTCCAATCGCTGATAGGAGATTTTTCAATAGTCCAAGGGCTTGATAACAAAGGAAAAGGCCACGTTCAGCTGACGGGTTCATTCCTAACGGGATGTTCGATTACCGATAAGAAAAACGGAATTTCGCTCGATCAGCAGCTCGCTCAGAAAGTGGGCCACAACACGATTTTACCTTCGCTCGAACTTGGCACTGAGCCTCCGCGTCAAGGCAGCGCCAGTGGCGAACCGATCGCCTATGCGAACACGGTTTCGTGGAGCAGTGAGACCACCCGGGTTTCTCCTGAAATCAATCCACAGGTCGCTTTTGACCGGTTGTTCCGCAGCCATTCGGGCCCCGAAGCTCGCCGGGCTGCGCTGAATCGGAAGAGTGTCATCGATCTCGTTCTCGAAGATGCAAAATCACTTCGCAGCAAAGCGAGCAAGCCGGATCAGGCCAAGTTGGATGAATATCTCGATTCCGTCCGCGCCGTCGAAGTTCGCGTCGATAAAACGCTGAATCCTCCAGAGCGCGATTGGACTCCGCCAACAAAGCCGGATGCACTCGAACGCCCGGCCCCCGGAATTCCACGCGACCGCGAGGCCCACCTGAAAATGATGATTGATCTCATGGTGCTTTCGCTGTGGACGGATACGACACGGGTCGCGACGCTGATGACTGCCCACGGATTTTCCCGCCAGAACTTCAGCTTTCTCGATGGCGTAAACAGCGATCACCACGGCATGTCTCACCACAAGAACAAGGCGGACGCCGTTGCCGAATACACCACCGTCAGCCGCTGGTATGTCAGCCAGTATGCGTATTTGCTCGAAAGTCTCAAAGCGATCGATGAAGGCGAAAATTCACTGCTTGGCAATTCGATCGTCATGTACGGTTCAGGAATGAAAGACGGAAACGGTCACGTGAAAACGGATCTTCCACTTCTCGTCGCCGGTCAAGGTGGTGGAGCTTTCAAACAAGGCCAGCTTCTGAAGAATCCAGCAGGAACGCCTCACGCAAATTTACTTCTGACGATTGGTCAGGGACTTGGACTCGAAACTGAAGTCTTTAACGGCGCCAGCACCGGCGTGGTTGATGGACTGCTTGCCTAGTCAATTAATCCCCGCCGTCCAACGCGATCGGGCCACGATTGGGTTTCATCTCGATCACCTTGTTTCGGCCGGCCCGCACCGTGTCACCGAGCCAGCCCCACATCGCTTTTGCGCCGCGCACGATGGGTGTTTCCCGGATTTCCACGATTGCCAGTTCACGTCCGACGGATTCCAAATGATGCCTGTGACGAGGCATTAGAAAAATAAATTGCCGGTCTTTTCCTGATTCGGAATCAGCCACATTCAGCGACGGAAAAATCAAGCCTTTCGCCAATACAGGCGGCTCATCATTTGGCAAAACTAACGTCCGTTTTGGTCCGAAAAATGCGCGGCGGCTTTCAAAATGAACCTCACCATTTTCGCCGCGTTTCAACTCACCAAATGATCGCGCTTTCAAATTCGCGCTCGCTTGCCGAACCAGGAATCCACGAACTCGATCACCTGATTCAAACGTCCGCTTTTTGAAAAGCGAAATCAAATAATCTCCCGCCATCACCGTTCCGAAAACTCCGAGACGAAATGCCGATGGGGCCAAAAACGCGGCTACCACAACGATAATCAGCGAAAGCACCGCCGCGACCACTGGATTGAGCGCGTAAAGCAGCGCCAAAAAAGATAGCAACGCGGTTCGCGAAAGTTTCAAGAATGAATCCAACAACCCAAACGGTGACAGCATCACCAACACGTTGATCGCGTGGCTGACCACCCAGACGGTGAAAAATCCTAAGATCGAAAGCGGTAGCAAAATCCACAACAAATTGATCGGTGCCATCGCCAGTAGTGCGCCGTCTTCTCCGATTCCGCTCGCGACTTCCGGAGCTGAAAAATTCTCAGCAATCTGTTTTGCCACGAAAGGAACAAACGCCGTCGACGCAACAACTGCGCTGAATTTATCCTCAAACAATTCGATAAAATCCAACGGCTTTTTGATGAACTTCGGAGCCCCCGCGCCAATCGAATCCTTGAAAAAACACAACGCAACTACTCCCAAACCAATTCCCCAAAATACCGGATGGCAGAACCAAGGGAGCAAATGACGATTCTCCGCGTCGGTTTTGAAATATTTCCAAATTCCCACCGCGCTGACGCCCACCAAAGGCGAAATCGCCACGCCCGTCATCTGCGTGATTCCTTCTGCAAGTCCAACCCCGGGGAGTCGTTCCTCCGTCGTAATTTGAGGGACCGCAGCTGAATCCTGGGCCAGAAGATTGGTCGCTAAAAAAGCGATTCCGAAAATCACAAGGATTCCGCATTGAAGCCGCTTTTTTCGCCACTGATTCATAGAACAAGGAATACCAATTCAGAGACCATCTTTCAAACGAAAAAGCCCGTTCCACGAAGCAATAGGGTACGTTCAATGAACCTACCCTGTTGGTTCGAAATGCCTTTTCGAACAGACCCTATCCGTTCGACGAACGTACCCTATTGACTCGTACAAGGAGCGAGGTGATTATTTACAGCTATGTCCAATCTCGATTCGCTTCGTCAAGAAGTCCTCAAAGCCAATCTTATGCTTGAAACCGAAGGCCTCGTGCGCCTTACGTGGGGGAATGTCTCCGGGGTTGAGCGAGAGGCCGGGGTTTTTGTGATCAAACCAAGTGGCGTTCCGTATTCAGATCTGAAAGCAGAGCAATTGGTCGTGGTTTCCATTGAAACAGGAGAAGTCGTCGAGGGGGAAATGAATCCGTCGTCCGACACGCCGACGCACTGGATTTTGTACCGTGATTTCCCCGAAATTGGCGGCGTGACGCACACGCATTCGGTCAATGCGACGATGCTCTCGCAAGCGGGAACCCCCCTGCCCTGCCTTGGAACAACTCATGCGGATCACTTTTATGGAGAAGTTCCCGTGGTCCGTGAATTGACCGAAGCCGAGGTGGAAGACGCCTACGAAAAAAATACCGGGCTTGCGATTGTGGAGTGTTTTAAAGAAAATGGGCTCAAGCCAATGGAAATGCCGGGCTGTTTTCAGAAATACCATGCGCCGTTTACCTGGGGCAAAAATGCGGTCGATTCGGTAAAAAATTCCGTCGCATTGGAAGTATGCTCGCAAATGGCGCTGGGCACTTGGCAACTGGCTGAAGGTCAGGGAGAAATTCCAGCCCATATCTTAAATAAACATTACCTCCGCAAGCACGGACCAGGGGCTTATTATGGCCAAAAGTGAACAATTCATCCCGTAAGCTGTCTATTTCCCCAACGACAGCTAGTTAAGCTTTCGACCCAATTTTCACGATTTCCCCCATGAATAACAACGACGACGACGGCCCGAAAAAGCCAAACAACCCGTCTCCGGACGAAGCCTTCAAAAAAATCTCTGATTTTCTGCAATCGAATTTCAAGGGGCAGGACATCAACTTTTCGATGAACGATCCTTTCGGCTCATTCACCGATGGAGACGGCGAAGGCTCGGGTGAAGACCATGACTTAAAAACGGAGCCGGATCATGCTGACATTTTTGATTTCTCGTATTTGCCACGCGACATCAAAGCGTATTTGGATCGTTACGTCATCAAGCAGCACGAGGCGAAAAAGGCGCTCTCGATTGCGGTTTGTGATCACTACAACCACGCAAAATACCTTCGGCGACTTGCCGAATCAGATTCTCAGAAAGCGGACAAAATCGAATTCGCAAAGCAGAATGTGATCATTCTGGGCCCGACCGGAGTTGGTAAAACGTATTTGGTAAAACACATCGCGGAACTGATCGGGGTTCCATTTGTGAAAGCTGATGCCACGAAATTTTCGGAAACGGGCTATGTCGGCGCTGACGTCGATGACCTCGTTCGGGAATTGGTGCGCAAGGCCGACGGCAATGTTGATCTCGCCGAATACGGCATCATTTATATTGATGAGATCGACAAGATCGCGACCAGCGGGGAAGCGATCGGCCGCGATGTCAGCGGCCGCGGCGTTCAAACGACGCTATTGAAGTTGATGGAGGAAACCGAGGTTTCGATCCGCAACCCGCAGGATATTCAAAGCCAAATGCAGGCGATGTTTGAAATGCAAAAAGGCGGTGGTTCAAATCGGGATACGATCAATACCCGGCACATTTTATTCATTGTCAGCGGTGCGTTCTCCGGATTGGAGAAAATCATCGAAAAACGAGTTCGCCAGGGAGCGATCGGTTTCGGCGCGGATACAGTTGCGACTCCGGATACGGAGAAATTGGCGCTGGAAGCTGAAACTCAGGACTTCATCGATTTTGGATTCGAAGCTGAATTCATCGGTCGATTGCCGGTCCGAGTGGTCTGCGAGCACCTTGAAGCCGCCGACCTTTGCGAAATCATGAAAAATTCCGAGGGCAGCTTGATTCGCCAATATGAGCGCGAATTTGAGTCCTACGGAATTCACGCAAGCTTTGAAGATTCTGCGCTGGAAGGAATTGCCGAACTCGCCGCGAAAGAAAAAACCGGAGCCCGTGCGTTGATGACGGTTTGTGAACGCTTGCTTCGCGATTTCAAATTTGAACTGCCGGGAACTGCAGTGACCGAATTAAGTATCGATGGCGCATTGATCAGCGATCCAGAGACTGCCCTTGCGAATTATCGCGAAGAAGCGGGCACAGTTGAGAATTCAAAAATTGTTTCCGAACTATCCGCTTTCCGACGCAAGTTTTTTGAGATGCACGGCGTAAAATTAAAATTTGAGCCTGACGCAGTCGCTGCGATCTCTGAGATGCAGGATCAGCGAAATATGAGCGCACTGAATCTGTGCGATCAGATTTTTCATGACTATCAGTTCGGCTTGAAATTGATTCAAAAAAATACCAATCAGGACATCTTTTCGCTTTCGAAAGAAGCGGTCGAAGATCCTGATAAATTCCTGAGCGGTCTGGTGGTTGCAAGCTACAACAAAGAGGAACCGCCTGCGGAAGAGGGTGGAGAATCCGATTCCGACGACACGCATCCCGAGTTGAATTTGGAGAATTGAGTAAACGATCGAACAGGGTTGGATCGTTAAAGCGATTCAAGCCTTGCTCTTTTTGGGAACCGTTGGCATGCTGCTGACGCCTTTCCGATGATACTCGACCTCGATCAATTTTTAGAACGTGAGCAACCGTTTTGGGATGAGTTGCAAAAGCTGCTGAAGCGCAATGACAAAGAAGCGCAACGGCGAATGTCATTGGAAGAAGCTCGGCGTTTTCACTATCTGTACCAGCGAGCCAGCTCAGACTTGGTGAAGCTAAAAACGTTTGCTGGCGATGTTGAGGCTAAGCAATTTTTAGAAAATCTTGTAGCCCGCGCCTACGGTCAGCTTCACTCACAACGGGGACGTTCCATCCCGTTTAAGCCTTGGGAATGGCTCACGCAGTGGATCCCGCAAACTTTCCGGAGACACTGGCGGGCGTTCGCGATTGCGACCACGGTCTTCTGGCTGGGGGGGCTTTTTGGAGGCTTTTTTGTTCACCAAAATTACGACGACAAACAGAATTTGATCGGCCCTTTCGGCCACTTAGCAGGGGATCCCAGTGATCGAGTTGCAAAAGAGGAAGCAGGTGGATTCGATGGATTCTCGGGGAGGCAGTCATTCGCCGCTCAGCTGCAGGGGCATAACACCAAGGTTAGCATCCGTGTGCTTTGTTGGGGGGTGCTGTTTGGAATCATGACGGTGATCGAATTGTTCTACAACGGCCTGATCATTGGTTCCGTTTCGTATGATTACATCATGGCAGGTGAAACTGAATTTTTGATCGCCTGGCTATTGCCGCACGGCTCGTTCGAGCTCACCGCTATTTTTATTGCCGGTCAATGCGGACTGATCATTGCGCACGCGATGTTTGGATGGGGAACCAATCTTAAATTACGTCAACGATTGAGCCGGATTCGAACTGACATTCTTACTCTGCTAGGGCTTTTGGCTTTGATGCTGGTGTGGGCTGGCTTTGTGGAGTCCTTTATCTCGCAATACCACGGGTCCGCGTTCTACAAATTCAAAATCGCATTTGGTGTCGTTGAAATGGTGTTTTTGATTTATTACTTCGGCTTTTGCGGACGGCGCCATTCTAAATCTCACGATAGCGACTCGTTGCCTCACCAAACTCCGGCAGCCGTTGCTTAATCCATTCTCCTTTTAATTTAATCGACTTTCAGATGCTGGGAAAAACAGTCGCATTGCAAATTAAGACGCCGGAAGGGGTGACCTTTGAAATTCCCCTGGCCAGCCCGGTTTCACGCTGTCTTGCGTTGGCGATAGATCTCGTCGTCATCAGTTTCCTCACCGGAGTGGTTGCCTATGTCGTAAGCCTTCTGGCTGCCGCAGGAATGGCAATCCCTGCAATCGCTGACTTTGGAAATGCAGCGTTGATGGTTGCAAGTTTCGTCATTTCGATGGGTTACGGAATGTTTATGGAATGGTTTTGGAGAGGGCAAACCATCGGAAAGCGCGTGCTAAAGCTCCAAGTCATGGATGAGCGGGGCCTGAACCTCAGCATGAAGCAAATTATCCTTCGAAATATCTTCCGCGCCGTCGACACCCTTCCGACGAACCTCTATTTCATTGGAGGACTCTCCTGTTTGCTCACGAAACGATGCCAGCGACTGGGTGACATCGCTGCAGGAACGGTTGTCGTTCGCAAGATCAAAGTGGAGCAACCTGCGACAGATCAAATTTTTACCGCTGACGAAAATTCGTTCGCAGAGTTCCCCCATCTCGAAGCGCGCTTGCGACAGGAAGTCACCCCAAACGAAGCTCGTGTCGCTTTGGATATGATCACTCGCCGTGAAGAGATCGAACCGCAGTATCGTCTCGGGATTTTCACGCAGCTGGCAGATCACTTCAGGACCAAATGTGAATTCCCTGAGAACGTTTCATTTGGACTATCCGATGAACAGTATGTTCGAAATGTCGTCGAGACTCTTTACCGAAGAACTTCGGTGTAACGAAATACTCACTTTTGTGGAGACTCTTTAAAACAAAAAAGCCACGCCCGTTTAAAAGGCGTGGCGCATTTTTTCGTTCAGGAAAACAGCCAAAAATTCAGGGGCGGAATTCTGTGATTTGCCCGTTGTAAGGATTTACCTGAAGGCAATAATAGTTGGCTGGATCCGTATCTCTGACCGCGCCTTCGCCCTGAACAAGTGTGAGATACCATGTGTCGCCATTGGACCGGTTAGGAAGATCAGTGGAACCATCCGGGCGAAATCGAAAGGCCACATAGTCCGTTTCCTCCATTCCAAGTCCTACGGGGACTTCGTATTTCCCCTCCTGAGGTGACACAAATCCGAATTTTTTGTCAGCAGAATCCTTACCTGCAGTGGTCAATAGAGTGCTCAGCGCCTCACTCAAAATTACAGGCGCATTGATTCGGTAAAATCGACTGACTTCGATCATTGCACCTGTTTTATCGAATTGGAACATCTGATAGGCTCGAAATCCCTCCTCCGTTTCTGCTGCTGCCGTATCGGCCAATTTGAAGAAACGCAATTCAACATCCGCGTTTTTTGCCAATGCCAGCTGCTGTGCCTGACTGATCTGGTTCCTAAGGTGCGACCCCTCCGACGTTAAACTCGAAGACTGCATCAAACTGAAGAGATCCGGAGCGGCAAAGGCCAACAATATCCCGACAACCGTTAACACGATCATCATCTCGATAAGCGAAAAAGCTGCTGCGATTTTTCTTTTAACAATGTTCATAAAAAAATTGGGGGATTATTTAATCTCATCTACTTCGAAGTCACTCCACCGTGAACTTCTCATCATAACGATTGTACTGAAGATCTTGTAATTGATCCCTTTTCCACCGAGCTCTTCTTCCAACGTTGCGATATCGTCGTCGTACTTACTCGTATTCTTAAACAGCTGATCAAAGATAAGCTCCTGCGGCGGTGTCCCGACTGATTCCTGCCGAATACCTGCAGTTTCATCGACTGCAATCATTGTGAGCCGCATCAGAGGCGGTACTTGTTGGGCATATTTCAAATCCACAATCGAATTTGAATCAAACTCAAAGTTCGAAGCAATTCTGCTGAACGTATTTCTTCTATCGTCACCTGAAACTTCAAGGGTGTCTCGAGGAGACACAACCAGTGCGATAATATTCTCCGCAAGTGGATGAACATGTTCGAAAAACGGTCCAGATTTCACAGAACTCTCGCTTTGCCGCCACCATTTATCCAACTGTGGCTCCTGATCATTTTCACGCTCAGCTTGACCATCTGCAAACACCTGATTTTCTTCTGCGGGAGGTCGAAACTCCATCAACCGAAAACGGTACTTAGGATCAGACCTCACAAAATCAGGGCGAAACTCCAGATCATCGCCATAGACAACAAAATAGCCCCGGCCGTTAAACAGATTGTTCAGGTTCCGGTATCGAGTCGAAAATCCGAGTGGAGCCTGAAAAAACAAAGCGTGCCCCACTGGGGTTCCGCCGGGGATTTCGCCTGCTAATTCAGATGCGGGACAAGTCTTGAAATGAAGCTCCGATCGTCTCTCATAGCTGGATGGGAAATTGGTCGCCGGATCATACTTGTAGTCGTAGTAGGTATTCAACGAGGCCTGAGAAGCATTTTTGGTAATGATATCAAACGCAACCCGGGCTTCCCGGAATTGACCAACCCGATCCTGAGCCGATACCCAGGTTTGTTGAATCGTTCCCAGCAGTGTGGTGAGGAGCAGTAGAAGCACTGACAAAATCCCCATTGAAACCAACAGTTCGACCAGGGTGAAACCTGCATTTCTATTTCGAAAAGTCATAGTAATTATCCAATCTAAATCATTCTCCTACAAAATCCTGACCCATCTTAACAACCGTGGTTTGATAGGTGTGAATTCTTCTTCGTAATTTTGGGTCATCCCATTCGATCCCTGTGCCAATATA
This sequence comes from uncultured Verrucomicrobiales bacterium, assembly GCA_937891465.1. Taxonomy (GTDB): domain Bacteria; phylum Verrucomicrobiota; class Verrucomicrobiia; order Verrucomicrobiales; family DEV007; genus JABDJT01. Next base: position 71,740 of record CALAHF010000017.1, read on the forward strand.
AGGAAGGGAAGTCACTTCAATGACCACCATCCGCAGATTTTCATTGAAATTTTTCGCCCCCGGCAGGGTGATTCCGTCAAAACTGGCGCCACCAACACTTTCAGGGAAAGATCCGCCAATTGCCTGAGGAATGTGGATTCGTGCCGTGTAAATATGCTCAAAGTCACCTTTTTGAGAATCCAGCAGCTCCACTCCCTGACTGTCATAGAAGCGTTCCTGTTTGTGAAAATCATCGAGCGGAGAGTCTGAACCACCTTTGCTGTCGGCGAATGGAGTCAATTGAATCTCCCCGAGGATTTGCTGGTGAATTCGGGCCTCAATAGCCTGATCCGCCGCCTCTCTCATTGTCGCAAGCCCCTGAGGGATCATTCCCATCAGAGAAACGAGGGCGACGGCCGTGATGGCCAGCGCAATCGTCACTTCAATGAGGCTGAAACCCTCGTTGGATTTATCCGGTAAATTTTGAACTTTCATAGCTTCTTTCTAAAAATTTTCGAATCGATGAATGCAGATCACGGCGCAAATCGAGTCGGATTCACGACGCGGAATTTGTAATATTCTCCGAGAGATGGCAACTGAGTTGGATCAGCGATCGCGTAGTCTGGAATTTGCCGATCATTTGATTCCACATAACGCTCGACGATCGTCGCACCGCGATACTCACCGACAACGGAATCGATTTTCGGATCCCAGCTGCTGTAATCATCATCGGCACGGCGAGATTGCGTAAGAACCTGAGCTCTAAAGTGAACCTTATAGGAGTTCGACTTGGTGGTAACCCGATTGTAGATATTTCCGTAAGGACGCTCGCGGGAGTTATCGCCAACCACAGCATGCTCAGCCCAATACTTTCCGCTATCCATATCCGCGATTACTCCATTACTCTCGTCTGGAGTATAAGTGTTAATCTGAGCCCGGCGACTGGTCGACCCCTGGCGCTCTGCGACTTGCTGAGGAACAAGGTGCATCGTTGTCACTTCACTGCCGGTTTTAAAGATCTCCAAGTCAGTTTCAAACTTTCTTTGAAACTGAGCGAGGGTTTGATCTTCAAGAATCACAGTACGAAGTCGAAGCCCCTGCAAATTTCCACCATAAGGCTTGTCTCTCCAATGGTATCCCTGACCACGCCCTGAGTTGTGCTTGTAATCCCTGACATACCTGCTCCGGGACGAAGTTCCACTTCCGCGGGTAGGAACGCAAAGCATGAATTCAGATTTAAAGACACCGCGCAAAGCCGTGCTGCGCTCAATATGACGGAACGGAAGCATTTGGTAATTCAAATTCACTTTTCCGGCTGTTGAGAGCGGCTCGGAAATTGCATAAGGCTCGACAATCGGCATCCAGAATAAATCCATAATCAGATGATCAGGAGGCGACACATCTCCTGGATGAGTTTTGTATCCATGAGCGGTGCTCTCGATATTGGGGCGGAAAAGAAGGGTTTGCCATGGACGATTTTCAATCGTGCCAGTTGGCAATGAACCAAACATTCCCGGCCCATTGATGATCCGGTTAGGGGAGAAGTAGGCGGGTGAAGCCGGCTCATGAATCCAATCACGAACGAAGTAAGGAAAATCTCCATAATCCCGGCGCATTTCGAATTGCCCTGCAGATGCATCAGGATCGGTCTGGTTGAAGAGAGAATGCAAATTTCCCTCGTCCGGCTTATTGATATATGGACCATCAACAGTCAGGCCAGGCCCGTTGTCGAAATCACCATAATTCATGACGTCCGAGGTTTTATACCCAGATTCAGCACCTGTGATCATGATCGGGTTTTTCCCGCGGTAGTTCACATCTTGAACAAGCTGACGGTCTTGCTTAAACTGATAGCCACTATAGGTTCCGCCAGTCGAGAGCCCCATTGAGTGAGCCATTCTTGATTTTCCATACATCCAGTGAGGCCCAAATATATCCTCACCCGCTTCAATTTTCGCCCGAGCAGCCGCTATTCGCGCATCTCCGTGATTTACCGAAACCGACTGAACCACATCCTGCCCCCAAATGATGCGACCAGCTCCCTCATGGCTGTTGATCCGGTAGATCCGGCCGCGCCTCGCACTGCTGCGATCATTCGAAACTTCACCACCAACTGTTTCAGGATTGGTGCCGTGACGAGTCAAACTCCACATTCCCAACGGGGATGTTGGATACCGCTGAATTCTGTTAAATTCGTTGAAGTAGCCCGCTCGCCCCTGTGGCAAGATAGGCGCAGCAACTGTAAAGTCATCGAATCGGACTGTAATATCCTGAATTACGTCGGCAGCAGAATCCTGAGGCGCCGAATCTTGATTATCGCCTACGTTCGCATCCTTAAAGATAAACTGGACATCGCCACCAGTCATCGAAAGTTCGAGACCTTCGATAACAAAGGGTTTCGTGATCAGATCATACTGGTTGTAGGGCTGCTGGCCATCATACCCCGGATCAATGGGTGTCCAACGTCCACCGTAGCTCACATTCTGGGCGCCGGTGTGAGGTCTCGCTCCACCCAACTGATAGGAAAGCGGTTTTGTCCCCCCGTAGTGGCGGTCTCCCCAGCCAATCTGACGTCCATTGGTGTGCCAAGTATAATCAGTTCGCTCTAGAGAAGTTGCACCGGCTTTGGATTTAAACGTAATCCCACTTAACACCTTAACTTCAATCGACATGTCTGGATTGATGGGAATCCAACCGAGGCTCGGCGTGAACAGATGAAAGAACAAACCGGCCTGAATCAAGGTTTCCCCCTCCTTGAGCCTCATTTGGTCAGAGTTAACCGGGCCACGATCTCCCATTTTAGAGTTATCATATCCTCCCGCTACCCATCCGAGCTGCCAGTTCCAAACAGCAGGATCAAACACCCCGCCTTTACCGGGTGCTGAACCTGCAATGAGCGGGTCGGCAGGGTTTGCGTTATAGGCCATTGTCAACCAGGTCGGCCAATTCGTTCTCTCCGCTGTTTTTGCTGCCTCATCGAGAGAGTTGTACTGAACGTTCACTCTCGCATTCAACGGAGGAATGTTTGACCAGGCTGGCTCATTGATTGGTTCGTCGTGCCATCCGCCACCGTATTTTGTAATTCCAGGATAGCGGGGGTTTGCGCCAACTCCTCCAACAGTCTCGCCGTTGGCTTGACCGCAGTTAATGGCAACGATCTCCGCATCCAAAAGGGTAAAGAATCGTCCAAATCCCTTCGTCGGTGTTGAACCCAAATCGATCGAGATTGGGGTCACTTGTCCATGCGACTTATGCATCCGGTCTTCGCCGACCACCAGCTTATTTCTACGATCCCTACGCCCATTGGTGTAGGTAATGTGTTTATTGTCATTAACTGCAGTCATTGCAGACTCCCAGTCTTCCCCAAAGAGACTGTCATCATGCAAATTGGTGCAACGAATGTAGTCAAAAATCTGAGTCAAAATTTGACGCGATTGATGCTTTCCATACTTGGACTGAAAACTGTCGCCGTATCCGGGAACGTTTTCGCTCATCAATCCGTCCAGATACTTATACAAGTCCTGATTCCGTTGAATCCCGGTATAGTCAAAGGTCGGACTGTCAGCGTTCTCACGGCGGAAAATATAATCAATCCGGTCGCTGCTACCTGATCCTGCACTCACTTCGCCACCAAGAGTCGAACAGAAGTGGATCAACCGGTCGAAATTAGTGAGTTTTGTCTGATATTCAGAGCTGGAAGAAGTAGAACGAGCCGCATTATAAATAGGCCACATCGTAACCCGTGGAGTATTGAAAATCGTCGTTTCCGGAGAACGACTGGTAACCGTCAGGAAAAACTTAGAACGTTCAAGATGTTCTTGAATCTCATTTTCAGGCAATATACCTCCCTTAGAATCCGGAAAAATTGCGGGCTCGCGATCCGGGCGAAGCATAAATTCATCCACTGAAGGAAAAAGTGGATTCTTATCAGCAATCAAACCAAGTCGCTTATCAACATCACGAGGATCAATCTTCACCGTGCCGGACTCGGAACCACCGCCAACTACGCGTGGAACCAGCTCAAAAATCATTTCCATCGCGTCGCGATCGTTGACGATATCAATCACACCCGGAGCCAACACGGGAATCAGGTGCGTCGTTGCCGGATGTCCCGGATAACGCTGCCACTCGTGCTGAGCAGGCTGAAACTTACCCATTGCCATATCGAGGTCACCTCCAGCTTTGGGAATATCCCATGCCAGTCCACCAGCAGCAGTATTGACGTTCAGTTTCGAAGTTTCATCGTCCGCCCAAAACGCAAATCGAGCGACAATGCGGTTTTCGTCCGATGGAATTCCTTTTCCGCTCAAACGGGTGAATTGTTTAGGAGCGTCAAGTGCTCCCGAAGGAGGCAGATGCCCCAGAGTTCCATCTTTCAGCTGATAGATCCATTTAACCGGCATCGGCAACACCTCTCTTTGGGTCTGATCGCTAACTACTTTTGCAAGCTCAGAAGCAGGCGTTCCATTTTTGGTTTCGAGAGCCAACAGTCGGCTGTTCGAGTTCCCACCCTTTCCGGTGTTATAATCGAAACCTTCAATGCCTTGCTTTTGGTTCCCGATCTCTCTCGGCCAGACCGGAATTTCACGTGAATACGGGTCAACAATTGGAAAGTAAACTTTTGTCCCCCTCACAACAGGCTCGTTCAAGTCCACATAAACCTCTGGCTGATCGCTCCAGTTTGCGGCTTCAGTAAAATCTTCCTGGACCAACAGGGCTTCATCAGTCACTTCCATCGCTTCATCGGAATACAATTTGTAACCCGTCTCAAAATCGCCATTGGAGGACCACGTGCGAATAGCGCCCGGCTGGGATGCCCATGCACTGGTCGTGCTGTTCGATGCTTTCCGAATCTGTGCAATCACCATGTTAATGGCCTGCTCACCAACCTGCTGAGCTTGCAAACCGTGCGAATAGGTTGCCGATGCCCGATGTTCACTCTGCGCCAGAGAGAAAAATGTCAGGACTAGAATGGTCGAAAGAGACATGACCGCGAGCACTGTGACCAGTGCGACCCCTTTCTTATTTCCACTCTGCCCCGAAGGCTTGGCTGATTTTTTTAAGAGTTTCATGATGTGGTTGCGTTTGGATTTTGGGGAAAAGCCCTCCGATTGGGCAATTCTAAAATGTTTTACAATGTAAATTGATGCAATTACAATGACAATACAAGAACATTCTTGTCGTTTTTTTCAAAAGTGACCCATTAAGGCGTAAATCTCCGCGAATTGACAACCCTAAATTTGTAAAATTCTTGAAGATTTTTGTCACTCTCTGAAATGTCTGTGGCGTAATCCGGAATCGATTCTTCGTTTGCCTCAAGATAGCGCTCAATCAGCGTCGAACCTCTGCATTCAGCCGTCGGGCTATCTCTGGATGGATCAAACTTATCGGGACTGGAACCACGGCCCTGGGCAATGGTCTGACAACGAAAATGCACCCGGAACGTGTTGGATTTGGTTGTCAGCCTTGAATAGAGGTTCGCGTAGGGCCTCTCCCGGCTGTTATCTCCAGTGAGAGCATGCTTGGCCCAAAAATCATTTCGCATCGCATCGAGCGTCGGCGGCGTTTTGCTGCCAATAGCCGACGCCCCCCTCTTTTTAATGCTGCTATCTCTGTTCGTTTGAGGAATCAAATGCACGTCACAAATTTCGCTCGCGGTTTTGTAGGCCCTGCCCGCATCGAATTTCTCTTCAAATTGCTTGAGCGTCTCGTCCAGGTTGATCGGATGCCTCACGTGAACTCGCTGCGGAAGCGTCCCTCTTTTGTATTGTGATGCCAATCCGTTTGGAACTGCCAACATCCACTCTGATTTCATGACCGCGCGAACTCCGGTCGATCTCGTTATATGAGAAAACGGCAAAATCTGATAGTTCAGATTGATTTTTCCCGCCGTGGAAAACGGCTCACTGATTGCGTACGGCTCCACAACAGGCATCCAGAAAAGATCCAACAGGAGGTGATCCGGAGGATAGACATTGCCCCGCTTATCTCCGGTGGGAGGATCTGCATCCCCGGGATGCCCTTTTTGAGGCCTGAATAACAGGGTTTGCCATGGCAGTTCACGTTTCACCCCCGTAGACAGCGAGCCAAACATCGCCGGCGATGGCACCAATCGATTGGGCGAGAAATACGATGCGCCAATCATCGCCTGCTGAGTCGCTCCTACCCCGTAATAGGGAACCGTCCACCGGTATCGATTCGATCTGAACGTGCCGGCATCCCGCTCTTTAATTAGAATCTTTTTCTGCAACCCGTTCCCTTCATCCGGTTTATTGATGTAGGCCCCGTCTTTCATCACCGAAACCCCATTGTCGAAGTCACCGTGAATCGCATATTCCAATCCCTCTTCCGTTTTCGGAAAATCGGGTTTCCGGTTGGATTGATAACGATTTGGATTTTTTGATCCGCGGAGAGCGGGAACCAGGGGCGGAGCATTTCGTGTCTCACCGGGCACCACCGCGGAATTAAATCCCGTGAACGAATGCAGCACAAAATCCTTTGAGTCATCGTATCCCTCATGAGAAATAAACCATTCCTTGGGCACCTCTTTTTTCGCCGACAGGTGACGGTAATCGCTATGCCTCAACACCATGGTCCGAACGACATCCGACCCTTGGTTTCCATAATCCAGGATCGTCATCCCGGGACTATGAAATCGTCGCATTCGCCCTGCACGACTGAATGAAATCGTTTCCATCTCCGGACTCGATTTGCTGGTATTCCAATTATAGAGGTTTCGATGTCCCTGCGCAGGATCCCCCACTTTGATGCCATCATTGTTAAAAACCCACCAATAGGAGGGAAAGAAAATTCCCCCCCCACGGCTTTTCAGCTTACCATTCCTCCCTCTGAGACGAGGAAGCGTGTAGATATAATTTCCGTAGGCATCTTTCGACAAGCCACCTCCCCATTTCTTCATCAGAGCTGGTTGAGGAAGCTCTGCGTCAGCAAATTTAATCGTCAACGTCTGCGCCAACAGCAAATCAGACAGCTCTGGCTTTTCGGGCGAATGAAAATTCCCCGAATACAATCGGATGATGATTTCGCCACCTTCGAAATTCATTTCAGGATTCTCCTTATCGATAATCAAAGGAACGCTAATAAAAGGGTAGGCCATTCTGCCTTGATCGGTTCGGTCTTTTGGATTGCCATTCACCCCCCGATCATCCTGCAAATTTCCCCGGGCAGGAATCCGACGATTGCCCGCCACCGACCAGAAGCCGGATGTGCCGCCTGCAATCGAATTACTACTAAACCGCCCTACATTCCGTATCCTGGATCCCCCACCGCTCTGCCAAACGTCTTCGTCATTGAGCTGAAAATCCACGACTTCTCCATTCACTTTAAACGGCTCCACGATTTCCACCTGCATCGTCATGTCTTCGTGCAAGGGCGTCCATCCTTGCGATGGAGTGAACAACTCAAATAAAAGCGCAGCTTGGATGCAGCGCTCTTCTTTCCTCCATTCCAGTTCTCTCGGAAGCGCCGCGTTTTGGCCCGTCCCACTTCCGAAAGCATTACTTCCCAGCACCCCTTTGGGATGTTTTGGCTCACCCGGATTATTGGGATCTTCACCTCCGGCATCGGCATTGCAAATGAACATGATTCCCGCCTCCGAAACCGTAAGAAATCGTCCAAACCCGCGAGTTTCCAGCGCTTCAATTTCGATCGGCACGACTTGGCCATGCCCCGGATAACTTCCCTCCGGCTGATTAATTCGTTCTTTTCCATCATCACCCGGATCCACTTTCGGCTGCGGCCTTCTGCCATCAGTGAACTGAGACTGCTTCCCGAGATTCATCCAATCGTTGAATGAGTATTCATGCCGGTCGAGATTCTCGTCATACAAATTGGTGCACCGGATATAATCGAAAATTTCAGTGAGAATCTGATCCCGATCATCTCCGAATTTTGCGTCAAACCGACCGCCATACCCCGGAATTTTTCTCGAGGTTAAGTTTTGCAGGTATTTAAAAACCTCCTGATTCCGGGGAATATCCTCCCAGTCTTCCGTGGGACTGTCCGCATTTTTACGTTGGAAATAATAGATGGATTCGTCTTCACCCGCCTTGCCCGTTCGGCTGCAAAACCTCAACAATTCATCATAGGGCGTCCGATGAAGCCCTTTGCTAGTTTCCCTCTCAACACTCGTCGGCCAAATGGAAACGCGTGGCAGATTGAAAACGTTGATCTCCGGCGCGCGGCTATTTGCCGTTAGAAAAAACCGCGACTGCTCAACCAATTCATTCGCCGGCACTTTATCAACGTCATCCTTTTCCACATCAAAGGTGTTCTCCACCCGCCAATCTGTAACCACCCCTTCTTCATCACGGTTCATCGACATCACAAATTCATCTACCGAGGGATACAGGTAGTTCTTGTCTAAAATCAGCGGTTCAACATCAAGATAGGCACGCTCGCCTGCTTCCGAGCCACCCCACTCAATTCGGGGAACCAAATCGTAAATGGTTTCATAATGTTCCGGCAAAAGCAGATCGACATTCGGAAACAAAACCGGGCTGAGGGCAGTCTGCGCCGGGTGTCCCGGAAAACGCTGAAACTCCGTGTAAGTCGGCTGAGACCAGCCATATTTCCGATCATCAAATTGAGTTCCCGGCGCCGCCATTTCCCAGAGACGACCGCGCGTTACGACACCGCCGCCTGCTACCCGCGGAGTATCCCAGAAAACAGGCTCCGAAGCCGTATTGATATTTACCTTTGCCGTTTCGTCGTCTGCCCAGAAAGCAATTCTTCCCACGATCGGATTGGCAGCAGAACCCGGACTGGAATACGATCTGCCGGAATCACCTGAATCATCAGCACCCGCTGGAAGAATGAAGTTTCCATTCTTATCCAACGTCCCCATCGTGCCATCACTCTTCACATAGAGCCACTTCACAGGCATCGGCAGCGATGTGGACTCGATCTTTCTTAAATGGCTCTCCAAATCACCCGAGGGAACGTTTTCCGTTTCAAAGTCAAACCCTTCCACCCCTCGCTTTGTTTTCGCTAGGGGATCCACGATCGGAAAATGAGCAAGTTCGCCACGAATGACAGGTTCGTTCAAATCCACCCAAATGGCATCGTCTTCACGCCATTTATTCAGCTCGCCAAAGTCATCAAAGGCAAAAGCAAACTCATCTTCAGACACCACCATTTGGTCATCTGAATAAAGCTTAAATCCCTTCGCAAAAAGTCCGGAGTCATCATACTGCCGCAACCCGCCCGGCTGACTGATCCACAATCGATCTTTTTCTTCAGTTGCTTCACGAATCTGGCCAATCACCAAATTGACCGCCGATTCGCTCAACATCTGAGCTGAAACCCCATTGTTATAATGGGATGCAGCCCGGTGCTCGCTCTGAGCCAACGTGAAAAATGCCAGAATCAGAATGATCGACAGTGTCAGCAAAACCAACACCGTCATCAAAGCTACGCCTCCCTCTCCGGGGAGAGAACGATGGGAGCCGGAATCTGGGCGGGAAATTTTCAAGGGAGAAACGTGAAACGCCCCTCAACCTCCTAAAATTGAGCGAAGAACACAAGACTAATCGCGGCCCCATTCGCCCTTCAAGACGAAGCATTCTCAACGAACCAACAGGGTTGGTTCAACGATCCGATACTGTTGGATCGAAAAACGCCTAGAAATCAAGCATCGCGACTTCGGTAAATTCTTCTTTCGCCTTTCCATCTGCCGCTGCCTCCTCAACTTCATCTTCGTCGTCCTCACCTTTTGGCTTTTCAATTTTCAAAGCGAGAGACCATTCGAGCAACGCCTGAGAATCTTTATAAACATAAGGGCGGCCGCTCTTCAACATGACCGTAATCCGGTCCTGCCCGTTTTCGGACGCACTGCTGATCAAACAATTCCCCGCTGCATAGGTGAAGCCGGTTTTCATTCCGTTGCATGACTTCAATGTGCCCAAAACCTTGTTCGTATTGTAAAGCTTGTAGACCTTCCCGCTGCCAAGAACGAATTCGAAAGTCCGCTTCTTAACGATTTCGCGGATTTCAGGATTTTGATAAGCCTCGAACGCAGCCAAAGCCATGTCATGCGCGGTTGAATGCTGCCCCTTCGCCGGCAACCCGTGAGGATTCACAAAATTCGAGTCATTCATTCCAAGCGATTTCGCCAACGTATTCATCTTCTCTGCAAACGCCGCCACGCTTCCGGCATTATCAATTGCCAACGTTGCAGCCAGATCATTGCCACTTCGAACAAGCAGTCCGGTCAAAATCTGTCGGCGCGTGTAAATTTCACCCGGCTTCACCCCGACAACGGTCGGCTCAACATCATAGACTTCTTTGGGAACGACCAATTCGGTATCCAAACTCCCTGCCTGACAGACCAAAATCGCCGTTAAAAGCTTTTGCGTACTGGCTACTGGAATTTTGTAATCGGCCGATTTTTTGTAATAAAATTGCATCGTATTTCCATCAATCACTGCCGCATGCTTTCCGTAAACACTCGGTGCTTTGGGCCCCTTCCAGGCTTGTGGTGGCGGGAGATTTTCCCGGCGGCGAACGATTTCTTCGCGGCTTTCCAACAGCATTTCCAAATCGGCCAGTGCACGTTCGCGCTCGGCAATCGCCTGCTCGCGCTCCAAAAGCTCCTGCTCTCGCGTAATCAAGGTTCCTTCCCGCTTCGAAAGCATCCGTGCCCGGCGTGACAAGTTGTCGGCCAACTTCTCCATCATCTCCTCGCGAAGCTCTTCTTTCGTTCTGGGCTTTTTCGGCTCTGGAGCCACTTCTGGCGCAGCCTCTTTATCACCCTCAGCCGGTTTCTCACCTGCCTCAGTTGACGAATCTTCCGGCTTTTTCTCTTTGGTGTTCTCCTGAGAAAAAGCGAGTTGCGGCGAAATGGACAGCAACGCAGCAACAAAGACAGCAAGCACGAACCTCGGGCAAATGACAGTTGGGCAGGTCATATTGATTATTAACAAAAATTAAAGAGCCTTATAATTCTTATAATTATCTCTCGAAATTTAACTCTATGGATTTTACCGAACGTGCGGATTGACGCAACCCCCGCTTTTCAATAGCGTCCCGCCATCATGATTCGGGTTTTTTCACTCATTACATTTCTGTTCACGGCACTCCAAATCCAGGCGGCCGAACGTCCTAATATTGTATTTATCCTCTCTGAGGATAATTCCCATCACTACCTCGATTTGTTTTTTAAAGGCGGCGCCAGCACGCCACACATCGCGGCGTTGGCAAAAAACGGTCTCATTTTCGAAAACGCCTTCTCAAACTCCCCCGTTTGCTCAGTAGCCCGCACCACCTTGGCGACGAGCTGCTATGGCCCCCGAATTGGAACGCAATTTCATCGCCGATTCAAAGACGCCACCATGCCTGAGGGACTGAAAATGTTCCCCGCCTACCTCCGCGACTCCGGATACTACACCACCAACAATTCGAAAAAAGATTACGCCGCCGTCGAAGGCCCCGGGGTTTGGGATGAAAGCTCAAACAACGCCACCTGGCGCAAGCGCGAAGACAAATCATCGCCGTTTTTCCATATGGAAACTTTTAAAGAAACTCATGAGAGTTCGCTTCATTTTCAGGAAAAAAGTTATCAAAACGACAAAACGAAAAATGATCCTGCCGAGATTACTCTTGCTGACTACTTTCCCGATACCCCGCTGTTTCGCTACACGCATGCTCGTTACCACGACAACATTCAGACCATTGATGAGAAGGTCGGGAATACCGTCAAAAAGCTCGAAGAAGACGGCGTCCTCGAAGACACCTTTATCTTTTACTTCGGCGATCACGGCGGCGTTTTGCCTCGTGGAAAAGGCTATATTTATGAGAGCGGCTTGCACATTCCGCTCGTGATTCGTATCCCTGAAAACTTCACGCACCTTGTCGATACTGACCTTGGCAGTCGCCAGGATGGCTTCGTCAGCTTTGTCGACTTCGGCCCCACTGCGCTGAATCTCGCCGGCGTTCCCGTTCCAAAACAAGTCGACGGAAAACCGTTTCTTGGAAAAAACATCCGAATGGATGAAGTGAATGCGCGGGACACCGCATTTGGCTACGCCGATCGCTTTGACGAAAAATACGAATTTCTCCGCAGCCTCCATAAAGGAAAATTCCAATACATCCGCGCCTACCAGAACTGGCTTCCCGATGGATTGCAGAACAACTACCGCTACCGCATGCTCGCTTACCGCGAATGGCGCGAGCTTTTTAAGGCCGGAAAACTCACCGGTGAGCAAGCAGCTTTTTTCCAACCCAAGCCAGTCGAAATGCTCTTCGACACCGAAGCCGACCCTCACGAGGTAAACAATCTTGCGAGTGATCCCGCGCACGCTGAGACGCTGAAAGAAATGCGGGCGGCACTTCACGAGCACGTCACAGCAATGCCCGACCTCAGCTTCTATCCTGAAAGCGAGCTCATCGCAAATGCCATGAGCAGCCCGATCGCCTACGGTCAAAAACACGCTTCAGATATCGAAAAGCTCGCCGACATCGCAGATCTCGCGCTCATCGACTTTGAAAAAGCAAAGCCCGGAATCCAAGCGGCGTTGCAATCGGAGAATCAGTTTGAACGCATGTGGGGAGCCATGGTTTGCAGCGCTTTTGGTGACAAAGCCGAATCTTTTTCCGAAGCCCTTGCCGGTTTGGCAACAAATGATTCCAGCGAAATCGTCCAGGTTCGCGCCGCCGAATTTCTCGGAATCACTGGCAAAACAGACCCCCTTCCGATCCTTGCGGAGATCATCAACACCACTGCTGACCCCGTTCTCGCCTTGGAAGCGCTCAATTCAGTTGTCCTGTTTCAGGATCATTTTGACGCCTATCAAATCGATTCATCCCTTCTCAACCCGGCGGCTCGCAACGACGGCGTCTCCCGCCGGCTCGATTATTTGAACGGTCATCCCTACAAATCAAAACCGCTGAGCGGCAAGAAACCTAAGAAGAAAAAGTGAAATCTTCAGGGTGGAAAAACAAGGGGTTTCAGATACCTCACTTCTGATAATTTTTAAAAAAGACTCGCTTTCCAGCCTCAACGTGACACTTTAAAACTTGTCGTAATCGTTCGCGGCTCATTTTTTCCAAGGATTTCGATCCTTCGCACTTGTGATGTCAGCTTAGAGAAAAGGTTTTCTCGACGAAAGCGGCGGAAAATTGAAAAAAGGAAATTGAAATGAAATTATTTGTCGGCAATTTGCCGTTCTCAGCGTCTGAACTCGAAATCCGTGAAGTGTTCGAAGAATATGGAACCATCACTGACTTCTACCTCCCTCTTGACCGCGACACTGGTCGCCCTCGGGGATTTGCATTTGTAACTCTTGATTCAGCTGAAGGCGGTGCGTCCGCAATAGAAAAGCTTGATGGATCTGACTTCGCAGGTCGTCCACTTCGAATCAACGAAGCCGAAGAACGCCGCCCACAAGGTGGCGGAGGAGGCGGTGGTGGATATCGCGGCGGAGGCGGCGGCGGCGGTGGTGGTTATCGCGGCGGCGGCGGTGGCGGCGGTGGCGGCGGTGGTCGTGGCGGCGGAAATCGTGGCGGCGGCGGTGGTGGACACCGTGGTGGTCGTGGTGGCGGCGGTGGCGGAAATCGCGACGGCGGCGGCGGATACGACAACGATCGCTGGTAAAAATTTCGATCCAACAGGATTGATTCGTCAATCCAATACCGTTGGATCGTAAAACACCAGAATTTTTGAAAAAGCCTCGGACCTTTTGGTTCGGGGCTTTTTTTTGCTCGGAATTCCCGTCAAATCGGTTTCATTCGCCCTTCTTCCACATCAACCATGAAAGTTCGCAAAGCAGTTATTCCCGCAGCCGGATTCGGAACTCGTTTCCTTCCCGCCACCAAATCGCAGCCCAAAGAAATGCTGCCGATTGTCGACACCCCAACGATTCAATATGTCGTCGAAGAATGCGTTGAATCCGGCATCACCGATATTTTGATGGTCATCGGAAAATCCAAGCGCGCCATCGAAGAGCACTTCTACCGCAACTACGAACTCGAAGACGAGCTGCGTGTAAAAGGAAAGAAGAACCTGCTCGAAGAAATCGAAGCCATTTCAAATCTCGCCAACATCCACTTCGTCTGGCAGAAAGAACTCAACGGACTTGGCGACGCCGTCATGTATGGCCGCAGTTTTGTTGGCAACGAGCCCTTCGCTCTGTTGCTCGGTGATACCCTACTCGGATCGAACGATCCCAACGGAAAGCCGATCACCAAACAGATGATCGATATTTGCGAAACCCACGGCGATTCCGTCGTTGCTCTCGAAGAAGTCGCCTGGGGAAAAGTCGAACGCTACGGCATCGGCGGCGGTGACCCCATGCCCGAACACGACGGACTTTTTAAACTCAATCAACTCGTCGAAAAACCTTCACGTGACGACGCCCCGTCCAATCTCGCCATTGCCGGCCGCTACGTTTTTGTTCCCGAACTTTTCGACTATCTCGCAGATCAAACCGCCGGGAAAAACGGCGAAATCCAGCTCACCGACGCCATGGCACGGATGATGAACGATCGGGCCATCTACGGTCTTCGGTTTGACGGCAAACGCTACGACATGGGGAACAAACTCGATTTTTTGAAGACCAACATCGAATTTGGCCTGAAACGCGACGATGTCGGCCCCGGCCTCCGCGAATACATCAAGCGAATCGCCGCCGACCTTTAACAAAGACATGACTCCCGAAATCGCATTTCTCGCGCAGCATTCGGCTCACGATTTCGAGACGGTCTTGTTGCGTTGGGAAAAAATTGCGGTCGCGGCGAATTTGCGAAGAACCATCCTCGCCGATGACGAAGGCGGATTCCCCGTCATCGTCTTTGAAACGCCCACAACGCCAGATGCCGAGTCAGGGCTCTATCTCTGCGCGGGCGTTCACGGCGACGAACCCGCCGGCGTGTGGGGGCTCATTGATTGGGCGGAGGAACACATTGAAGAACTTCGAGATTCCATCGGGGCTGTGATTTTTCCCTGCTTTAATCCATCCGGACTGGTAGCAAACACCCGCCACGACCACGCCGGGCGCGATTTGAACCGGCTATTCCAAGACGATTCAATCCCGCTCATGAAAGCGTGGCGTCAGTTCATGGCCGATCGTAAATTCCGGCTCGCTCTCCAACTCCATGAAGATTACGACGCCCGCGGCATTTACATGTACGAACTCACTCGCGAGGGCGAAGCATTTGGAAATTCCGTTTTCCAGCGGATTGAATCCATTATTCCGCGAGACATCCGCCCGGAAATCGAGGGCAATGATTTTGAAAATGGAATCCTTCTAGGAACCGATATCGATATCGAAGAACGTGTCGAAGAAGAACTCGGCGGCGGCTATCCTGAGGCGATTTACGTCTTCATCAGTCACTCCCATTTTTCCCTGACGTTTGAAACGCCCAGCGAATTTTCACTCTGGGAACGGGTCCAATCTCATCGGAAATTCATTTCTCAGGCAATTTCGGCTGCAATTTGAGAACCTACTAATTTGAGGCAGTTACAAAGCATCACGTGATTTCATGCTAAAGCTTTTAAAATTTCATTAACTTTTGTTAAATACTTAGAGAAATTTATAAGAAACGTGGTAAAATTTAGGGTAATGATCACACGGTTTTTTAAATCTCCCACGATGAGCCCGACATCGAACACTTCGAATTTGATTGTGTGTGTGCCGGGAAAACAGCCAGTCCACTACGTTTTGAAAGCAGAAACCGTGGATGTTGGTCGTAGTTCGAAAAGCCGAATCCGGATTAACGAAGAATGGGTTTCACGAACGCACTTCGAACTCAAGTCTGATGGAAACGGCCATTACACGCTTCACGATTCGAAATCGCTCAATGGAGCCCGCGTCAACGGCATCAGCGTCGCCAAGACGAAGTTGAAGCACGGCGATTTTATTCTTATCGGTGGCCGCATCCCAGCCCACTTCATGGAGCTGCCACTCGGAATCGATCCCGATCCGTTGCTTTTCGAAAACAATCGTGGCGTTGCTCCGATTCCTGAGCTTCAGGGCGAAGGCGAAGTTCTCGCAACCGACGAAACGACTCCGATTTCCGAAAGTTCCGCTCGCGACAAAGGCCCTGCCTTGCTTCGCAGCGCAAAATCAGCACTCCGCACCGTGATTATCCAGCCAATCCGTGCCGTGGCCGCGATGCTCTAATCGAAGAACTTCAAAAAAATCCCACGATCCAATAGGGTGCGTTCGATGAACCAACCCTGTTGGATCGTTTTTTTGTTTTCGGGTTTTTCGAAGCAACAGGGTGCCTTCGGCGAACACACCCTGTTGCTTCGAAAATCACGCATTCACCGCTTCCTGGCGCGACTCGCCAAGGCCATCGATTCCCAACTCGACGACATCGCCTTTGCTGAGAAACTGCGGCGGATCGAACCCCAAACCAACGCCGGCTGGAGTTCCTGTCGAAATAACGTCTCCTGGAAGCAACGTCATGAACTGGCTGAGGTAGCCCACCACTTGCGGGATGTTGAAAATCAAATTGCAGGTGTTGCCGTTCTGCTTGGTCTCGCCGTTGACTTTGAGCCACATTTTCAAATTGTTCACGTCGTCGAGTTCATCTGGCGTCGCCATGAACGGCCCGATCGGCGCAAACGAATCGCAGCTTTTGCCTTTCACCCACTGACCGCCGCGCTCGATTTGAAATGCCCGCTCGCTGTAATCGTTGTGCAACGCGTATCCCGCAACGTGATCGAGAGCATCGGCTTCGCTGACGTAGCTGGCTTTTTTTCCGATGACGACGGCAAGCTCAACTTCCCAGTCGGTTTTTTCGCTGGTCTTGGGAATGATCACATTGTCGTTCGGACCAACCAGAGCGGAGGTCGCTTTGAAAAAGATGATCGGCTCTTCCGGGGCCGCCTGCCCGGTTTCTTCGGCGTGATCTGAAAAGTTCAGGCCAATGCAAACAATCTTGCTGGGGCGGGCGACGCATGAGGCTAAACGCGTTCCCTGCTCAAGGACAGGCGCCGAATCAGCATTGGTTTCAGCCCACTTGCGGAGACCGTCCATGTTGGCTGGATCAGCAAAAAAGTTCTCATTCCAATCCATTCCAAATCCGGAAGCATCAATCTGACGTCCGTCAGCGAGTTGAAGACCGGGTTTTTCAGAATCAGGTTGTCCGTGGCGCAGCAATTTCATAAGTCGGAAATCCTAGCGAAAATCCAACCGATGCCAAGCGGGAAAACGTGGCGGTTTAACGGCGGTATTATTCCACCGAAAAGGAATCGGAAGGTAGAAACCCCGGCTTTCCCCCAAATCGATCTGATTCACTCGCTGAACTCCATCGAACGCCAAAACATTATCAGGATTTATAAATATTATTGAAATGTTAAGCAATTCCTGTATTATGAATTCTCATTCTGTGATTTCTCCTATTTTTAATGAAGTGCCCTAGTTGCTCTCGACCCGTCGATCATGAGGCTGACACGTGTTATTCGTGTGGTTTCTCGGTCGCTCAGGTCCAACGGATTTACGGTCGCGATTTGCTCCCTATGGCGCGAATCAGCGACACGGCGCATTGTCTTCGCAAGCGGGATCGCGATGACTTGGACGAAATCATGGACCGGCTTCAAAACCGGTTCCCGCAGCTGTTGTTTTGCTCGTATCTCACTACGCTCGAAAACGCAGCAGAAATTCCCTCGCTCGGTTTTTGGTTGGTGAATCACGCGCGCGTAAAGGGCTCCGAATATGCGCGGCCAAATGAGAATGCACTCATGGTCATCGTTGACCTCACCAACAAACAGATTGGTTTTTCACTTGGATATTTTGCTGAATATTTGCTCGGCGAAGAAGACGCGCATCGCACACTGCAGGCGGCGCGCCCGTATTTGGTAAACGGCGACTATGGACGCGCGTTGATTACACTTTACAAAAAACTTGGCCGGGTCTTGAGCCGCCGCGCCCGAGTTTTGAAGAAAAACCAGCGACAGGGTCGCAAACCGGATTACGAAATTCAGAACGTGCCAAACCTTCTCGATGTGCCAAATCACCAGCCGTTTCCCGCATCGGCTGCTGACAACGTTCCCGAGGAAGCGACCGTGGAATTGCCACCCATACTGGATCCCATGATTCGCTGATTTATATGCGCCACCGACTTCCATCGCAGGCTTCATTTCGCCGTATTCTTGTCACCGCATTGGTTTTTCCAATGATTGCGATGGCAGGAAAGGTGGAGCTTCCTGATTGGGAAGAAAACGACATGCCTGAAGAATTTGCTCTCGGAATTGGGCTGTGGCCTGCGGGATTGCTCGATAACGCAATTGCCAAGGCCGATAGCAAAAAGGTAGGCGATGACAAAAAGGCCGGAAAAGAAGCTGCTGATCCGGAAAAAATCGCTGCTGCGGGGGATGCCCCGGAAAAGGATCCGGCAACAGGAACGGCCGTCGGCAGCACCAAAGTGGACGACCCTGAAGCTGCAAAGAATCCTGAACTGGCCGATACGTCGGCAGAGAAAAAAGCGACCCGCCGTGAAATTCGCGAAATTCCACCTGGTTTGGGGCCCGAGGTTCCCGAGCGCATTGAAATCGACGAACCCAGCCTTCCAGCACTGATTGAAATTACCCACGTGATGCCACCGATCGAAGGCGAACTGCGCGATCGCTTTTTCAAAAATCGGCCCAAAGAATTCCTAATCGATCCCCAGCAAATGCTGACGGAACAGAAGTCGAACGACGTTCGCCGCTTTCTCGAATACCACGCGGAAGAAGCCGGAATCGACATTTATCTGATCGTAATGGGCAACGGGCAGAAAATTCCTGAAGATATTTCGCTCGCCTCCCAACACCGCGAGTGGTTTGGCGAAATGCCAACGGCATTGGTTGCAACGACGATGGGCACCATGGGAAACACACAGATTGTCTACGGCGAAGTGATTACCGGCTCCGTGGACAAAAATGCGCTCGACAAAGTGTATCAGCACTGCCTTCGTGAAGCCCAGAAGATCGAGAACGACTCCGATCAGATCGAACAGCTTGCCCTTGAGCTGAGCATCCAACTTTACTGGGTTTCCCAGCTGCTCGACAAAGACAGCGGAACGGTTTCCCCGATAACTTTCAACGCGGACAGAGAAATCGTGGCGACGTCTCGCCCTGATGGCGCAGCGATGCCGATCCCTTTTCAAAATAGGGCCTCAACCATGATGGGGCCGCTCGGTATTCCATTGGCTTGGTGGATTTTTGGAAGCGTTGCTTTGCTCGCCCTGATCGCCGCAATTTGGATGGGAAGCTGGATGTGGCGACGCGACTCACTTAACCGCAAGCCGGTGCTCTTTCAGGAACTCAGCATGCCAAACCGATTGGGCGGCGAATTCTCCGGTGGCGGATTCGTGGGAATGTCCTACGACGTGAGCGGTCGCGAGTGATTCAAATTCCAAAACTTGTCTGGCGGATCAAAGTTTTCAGTTGATCCGCGCTTCACCCAATGGGACGAAACGGGATCGAATTATGAGTCAGCCAAACAATTTTCAGGATCGAATCGTCGTCGTCACCGGATCAGGTCGCGGAATCGGAAAAGAAATCGCACGCCGCTTTGTCCAGGCGGGTGCGAAAGTTGCGGTCGTTTCGCGGACCGAGGCGAATTCGTCGTCCGCAGCTGAAGAACTCAATGCCGAAGGTCCTGGATCCGCCAAAGGCTACGCCGTCGATATCTCAGATTACGATGCCGTTCAGGAATTCGGAAAACAAGTCACGGCTGATCTCGGAAAGGCCTCGATTTTGGTAAACAACGCTGGCGTGACCCGCGATGGTCTCGCCCTGCGCATGAGCGAAGATGATTGGGACGTGGTTTTGGATACGAATTTGAAAGGTGCCTTCAACGCCGTGAAGGCATTCCAGCGCGGCATGTTGAAAGAACCCGATGCACGGATCGTGAACATCAGCTCCGTGATTGGCCTGATGGGAAATGCCGGCCAGGCAAACTACGCGGCATCAAAAGCCGGTCTCATCGGCTTCACCAAAGCCCTCGCCAAAGAATTCGCTGGTCGCAGAGTGTGCGTGAACGCCGTTGCCCCCGGATTTATCCAGACGGACATGACCTCTGACCTCGACGAAAAACAGACCGACGGTATTTTGCAGAATATCCCGCTCGGCTTTCTCGGTAGAGTCGATGACATCGCCAACGCGGTGCTTTTCCTCGCCAGCCCAGAGTCGGGTTACATCACCGGTCAGGTTCTTACGGTTGATGGCGGAATGGTCATGTAAATCGAAAGCGCCCTTCCCTTTTCTGACATGCCACACATCATTCGCCTCACCGATTTTGTCGCCGAAACGACAAATTGGATTACTGAAAAAATCGTCGCCGCTCAAGTCGATCCCACGGGGATTTTTCGCCTGAGCCTTTGCGGAGGCGGAACCCCGCGCCCGATTTACGCGGCGCTTGCAGCCCGCGATGACATCGATTGGACCCGCGTTCTCATCACTTTTGGTGACGAACGCGCCGTTGCGCCGGATTCGGATCAATCCAATTACCGGATGGCCAAAGAAACCCTGCTCGATGCCGCCAACGTTCCCGCCGCCAACGTGTTGCGGATCGCTGGCGAACTCGATGCTGAAGAAGCTGCCTCACGTTGCGATCAGCAACTGTCTAAACTCGCCCAAATCGCAGGCGAGCCGATCTTCGTTCACGATCTCGTGCTGTTGGGAATGGGAGACGACGGCCACACCGCCTCGCTTTTCCCCGACACCAAAGCCCTCGCCGAGACCGAAAAAAGCGTCGTTCCGAATTTCGTCGATAAGTTCGACAGTTGGCGGATCACCTTCACCTACCCGCTGATCGATGCCGCCAAAGAAATTGCATTTCTCGTAAACGGCGAAGCCAAGCATCCCATGGCCGAAACCGTTCTCGCCGGAAACCCCGATTTCCCCGCCTCCGTCATCACCGAAAAAGCAGGTGATCGCGTGACGTGGCTGATCGGATAATCCCAAGGAAGGACGCCTTTCCAAGCGCCCACGAAGCAACCCTGTTGGTTCATCGAACAGCCCTGTTAGTTCAAAAAAATCTACGCAGCGCGCTGACTGCCTGGGCGTGGGCGCGTGACCATGTCGATGAGGCCGCGGGCTTTTGAGCGACCTTCGGAAGACAATGTCAGTTCTTTGGTTGAGCCGACGAGATAAGATCGACCGGTCAATCCACCGAGCGCGGACGTGATGTGCGCAACGCGAGGTCGGCCGCATTCTTCGATCATGTCGTTGATGTCTCGACTTGAGAAGGTCGTTTGAGACAAATCATCGGATAAGACAACGGAAGCAAGCAACGCCTGATCAGCGAGCGTGAAATCGTAATCGCTTTCAAGATCGCCGAGCGTCTGGCGGGCGAGGTCAGCCAAGGTCGGTTCCTTTGTCGCTGAAACACGAGGTGCATCGAGATCGACGGACACTTCGGATTGCCGGCGAATCCGCAACGCGAGTTGGAGATGAGAATTCAATTCTTCTAACTGATCCAATTCGAGGTCGGCAAAGCCGAGCGCTAATTCTGTGAGATCTTTTCGAGTCATGACCTCAAGTTTATTACGAAAACCGTCATTTCGCGAGGTCTTTTTCTATTTTCCACTTTACAACTTGAGAAAAAAATGAGATTAAAGTCTTTAGTTTGAGAAACGAACACATTCCAAGCTGAGAACACACACTATAATATGAACACGAACGATCAAAATAAGGGAGCTTCTTCCACCAAACTTCATCACACTGGCGGCAGAAACGGGACTGCAGGGCAGTTTTTATATATCAGAAATGCTGATCACGAGAAATCAGCGGGAATGAAATGGGTCCGAAATGCTTTTAGCAAAGCTACCCTGGGAGCCGTCCGCGCCCTTACTCAAAATCGCTGAGATAACTTGAGTTTAATTTGATAAACACAAAAACACGGCATGAGAGATATTGAAACTACAGAAATTTACAACGTTCAGGGATTCGTTGAGGAAATCGCTCCTACTTTAGGATTCCAACGTCAGCCGATCTATCGCGGCCAAGCGGATCTCGGCTGGGAAATCATTCCCACCCTGCTTCGTGAAGACGTCGCTCAATCTGAATTTAAAGATTGGACGGAACTTGAGGCATCGCTCATTTTTCGATTCAAGCAGCGGGCGAATCGTGGCGATTTCGGCGGTCACGAACCGGAGACGGAATTGGAGTGGCTGACGGTTGCTCAGCATTTCGGTCTTCCTACGAGATTTACGGCGTGGAGCGAAAATGCTCTGGCCGCGCTTTATTTTGCCACCGAAATGCGGGATGATAAAACGGATGGCGTCGTTTGGCGGTTGCTTCCGGGAGATCGCAATCTCACGGTGACTCAAGATTTTGAGCAAATTCCGGAGCGCCCTCAAATTTATCATCCGAAGCACTCAAGCCCGGAGTTCCTCGCTCAAAAAACGTGCTTTCTTTCTCATGCTTTGCCTGAGTTTGACACCAAGCCGCTCTCATTTGAGGATCATTTTGAGAATACAACGGAAGATCTCGTGCACCTGTGCCAGATCGTGATTCCGCATGACGCCAAACGTGGTATTCGCCAGCAGTTGACCGGAATGGGAGTTGATTCACGGACGTTATTTCCCGGACTTCGCGGATTGTGCGATACGATCAAAGAAGAAATCTACGCGCACACCGATTCCTACGATTGGGTATTCGCGACGTGATTCGCGACTCAGCGGTTGTAAATTACTGAGCTGCCAGGACGGCAGCTTTGTCTGCTACGGTCATTTTCGTAGACTTGGACATTTGTGCTAAGACCACCGTTTTGACCGGAGAATTAGCGACGATCAATTTTTTTAACGAGGCACTGCTGATTGGGATATCTAAATCAGTAAGACTAGAAACGAGCACTCCGCTGCTAACTTTTCCGTCGCCGACAGCAAGGCGTCGAGGTCAGCACTTTCTAAAGGGGGATCTCGTTTGAGAACTGCGGTTAAAGCATCTCCATCCAGGGGAAGCAATTCAAGCAAACCCAAAAGCAAGTCAGCGGAAGAGAGGCTTTCACCATCGATCAACCCCAGTGGATCAGAAGGAGGAGGCGATCCGCCGATTCCGCCTGTAGGCGCGCTTTCCCCAAAAATTTCCCCCTGTTCTTTGAGCGAAAATTGCGACAAGGTCTTCGCCAAGCTGCGCACATAAACCATATGCTGATCCGCAGTGCCTCCAGAGCTGATAGCGATTTTGGAAGCTAACCACGCAGCAGATTCTTCTGAATTTGTAATTTGCGCTCGAAGATTCGAGCCAAAAAACACAAAACAAATCGCAAATATGATTTTTGAGAGGGAACTCATAATCGCATTCCAGGTTCCATAATTATAAAATCAAGTGAAATCACTAAATAATTTAGACGCTCTCGTTTCGAGTCGCGAACCAAATCGGGATTCACGCTCCCCTGACTGAGGTTTACCAGAAGCCGCTATGCCCACCAACGACGCGCTGATAGTTCTTATAGGCGAGAAATCCGAAAAGGAACCCGAGCCACAATTGCCCTGTCATCAGACCTAAGACGGCAACGGCTCCGGCCACGACCATCCCAACCTTAGGAACAATGCCCGGATTTTTGTTCGCCATGAAACCTGCGAATATTTGCCCACCATCGAGCGGCATGACGGGCAACAAATTCATGATCGCCCATCCGATGTTCACAAATAACATCGTAAAAATAAAAACGTTCGCTGGTTCCAACCAGCCGACTCGAACGGAGTTCCACGAGATCGACGGTGATAGAAAAAAGAGAAGTGCCACCGAGCCGAGTAGCAAACTCGCCGCAGGCCCCATCGCAGATACGAACATAGATTGTTTACGAGTCAAATAACCGGAACCGCTACACAGACCTCCCATGCCGTAGAGCGTGATTTCTGAATGTCCATGACCGCAGCGCCGACGCGCCCACGCGTGCCCCAGTTCATGAAACAAAATTGAGACGAGGATGATGAGCGACGAGATCACAAATGCGATAGGCCCCGCGCGACCAGGCTCCCCAAGATAGCCCATCCCCAGAAAGACGGTGAGCAACCAGAACATCCAATGAATTCGGACTGGGAAACCAAAGAGGACAAATTTCAGCATGGCGGTGGCGGATAACTTGCCAAAACATTGTAGGCGCGTCGAGTATTTAAAATACTATGACTCGAAATTCATTTAATTTTCTTAAAATTATAGAAAACCATCCTATTAAAATAAATCTGGACGGAAAACTAATTTCTGATGCAATAATCTTCTCTTTTCTACGCTGCAATCGTGCGAAAAAGTCCTCTCCCGCAATGAATTTCTCTCCCGCTGATTGTATCGCTGAAAAAGCCCCCTTTGAAGCATTGCGGACAATTCATGACCCTGAAGTGGTTGATTTGGTGCAGGATTTGCAAAAACGAGCCGATCACCCCTTGTTCTTGTGAAGGGACCGCGCGGAGTCGGTAAAACAACTTTGGTTCAAAGCGGTTTAAGCTCACGGCTTTCGCGCCTGAGCAATCGATTTCGCCACGCACAAATTTCTGTTAAGATCGACGACACCGCCACAACGCTCGCGAACCAATGTATAAGGGAAATTTGAAGCCATCATCCTGATTTGAATCGTCACATCGTGACGCGGTCTTCAGTAGCTCGAAAGCAACGCGCCCAACTTCTCGAACTAGCGATTTCAGATCCAGTTCGATCTGGAAAACAGCTATTTACGATTCTTCGCGGCTTCGAAAAAGGAGTGACGTCAAAACTGCGAGACGTGCGTTTCATGCTACACATTGACGGGCTGGAGCGACTTTACGAAAACCGCGTTGGCGAGACGGACAATCCTTTTGTCCCGGTTTTTGGGCCCGCTGTGGACCCGTTTGGTTTCATTCGTGAAATCATGGGCTCAAAGTCAATTTTGGTGGTTCTCGGATATCGCGATTGGGTTCGTGAGAGTATTCGCAAGGCGCTGGTTCGCAGCAAAATCACCAACAACAAAACACTTCGTTACGCAGTTGATTGGCCCACCGAAACGAAGGTTTCTTCGGTTATCACCCGTACCATTTCGGAATCAAAAATCGGAGGTGAAGGCTATCATGCCTCCGAAATTACAGCGAAGTTGATGCGGGATTTCTCGATGGCCTCGCCCTCGTGTGCCCAAGACCTTCAGGGAGTTCTCGCCACTGCGGGAAGTGAAAATGAGCTCGATGGCTATCTGAGTGACACGGTGGAAAACTATTATCAATCGCTTCCCGATGAAATTCAGGGAGGCGTTGCGCGCATCGTCCAACGCTTCTCTGAAGGCGCGCGAACAATACCGGCACGGGAGGTGGCGAACGATCCTCATCTGTGGAGTATCGCAAATGAAATGGCGAACGGTGGATTCCTTTGACTTTTTGGACGCTCTCTTGATACTGCTGAATTCAGCTTGGTTTCGAGTGACATTTTTAAGTCTTGGGATCGCGCGATAAAGTGGAATACTGCGACCAACGCAACCACATTTGCCGATGTGCGTCAGACCGACCAATTCGAAAATCATGCCTTATCGTGGAACAGCACCGGCCGCGATCCGGATCTCTTGTTGCATGTCGATCAGTCTTTGGATCGTGCCGTAAAGTTGTTGGCTCAGCATGCTGAAGAACCGATGCTGAGTCCGCTCGCGAAGGAATTTCTCGAAGCCTCGGTCGACGCCTCAAGACACCGTATTCGAGGCAGAAAAGTGATGCGCCAAGTGGGTTATCCGGCACTGGCCGCCCTTTTCGTCATTGGCTTGGCTTATTTTGCCGTCTCTCATTATTCCGGAAAATCAGACAAATCTGTTGGCAAACCAATTGTTGAAATTACAGCCCCTTCAGGACTCGCCTCGTCTCCAAAAACCTCCATTCAAACAACCATTCCTGCAGTCGGTGCGGTTGTAACGGTATTGGAACCACCGTCAGCACCGGTAATTCAAGCCCTGTCTCAAAAACCAATTTCAAAGCCTGTTTTAGATCCGGAACTGATGGACCTTGCCGCT
Source organism: uncultured Verrucomicrobiales bacterium (assembly GCA_937891465.1). Classification (GTDB taxonomy): domain Bacteria; phylum Verrucomicrobiota; class Verrucomicrobiia; order Verrucomicrobiales; family DEV007; genus JABDJT01. The sequence goes on from CALAHF010000017.1 coordinate 97,632, forward strand.
CGAATTTCAGGTATTAAACCGCCAAAACCAGCCCTGAAACCTGTTAACAAAACAGCGCCAAAACCGAAAATCAAAAAAGCACCAGCGCTTTCGATTCCTGATGGATTGACGGCTCAATCCACAGCGGGAGAGATCACTACCTCAGTGGAGTATCACCTCGCTGACCGAAAAATAGATCGCGCACTTGAATCGATCTATTTTCTTTTCGCCCGAACGGATTTAGAAACCGGAGCGATCCGCCCAAGCGCAAGCGAGCTGCGACGACTCAGCGTCAGTCTCGGTAAAATCCCGATGCTTCAGGGCGATCAGAAAGGGGTAAAATATGGTTGGAAAATTGGGCTCGCCAACTCTTCGCGCGGCGTCGATGCAATTCCAGCAGATGTCCGGCTCCTGATGGCAAGGACTGCAGCGAATGCCAATCGCAATGAAGAATCGACCGCGATCTTATTTGACTCCAGAAATAACGTTTCTGCGGCAATGACCAACGCGGCAAGTGCGATTCTTAGTCTTGAGTTTGGCGACGATTCAGCGAAAACGGCGGCAGCTCCACAAAACGATTTCACCCTGATTTCAAATCTACCGGTCTCCGATGAAGTGAAATCAACGCTCCGTGAGAGCACTATTGTTGCCAATTTCAGGCAATGATATCGTGGATAACTTTTCCGTGCACATCAGTCAGACGAAAATCCCGCCCGGCATATCGATAGGTCAGTTTTTCGTGATCGAATCCAAGCAGCTTTAAAATCGTCGCGTGTAAATCGTGAACGTGAACTCGGTTCTCCACCGATTTGAAACCAACTTCATCAGTCGCCCCGTAGTTCATTCCACCTTTCACGCCACCGCCCGCCATCCACATGGTGAATCCGTGATGATTGTGATCGCGCCCCAGCTTGGTATTGGCGGCATTGGCCCCCGGAGTTGGAAGCTCAACCGTTGGAGTTCTGCCAAATTCCCCGCCCCAAATCACGAGTGTTTCTTCCAGCAAACCGCGCATTTTTAAATCCGCTAACAGAGCCGCAATCGGTTGATCACTCTCCCCGGCAAGCCGCCCGTGCTCTCTAGCGATTTGCGAATGACTGTCCCAGGGTTGTCCCGCGCCATGCCACACCTGAACCATTCGCACGCCTCGCTCAATCAGCCGGCGGGCGATTAACATTTGTCGGCCCTGCACGGTTCGCCCGTATAAATCTCGAACGTGATCGGGTTCTGTTGAGACATCAAAAGCATCAGTCGCCTCCATCTGCATTCGATACGCCAATTCAAACGAATGAATCCGCGCTTCCAAATTCGGATCCGGCTGCCGCACTTCTTTGTGCTCCCGATTCATTTCCTGAACAAAATCAAGCTGTTTGCGCTGCAAATCCCGAGGCGTTCGTGCGTTATCAATATCAGAGATCAATTTGGAAACGTCCTCACTCTTAGTGTCGACATGCGTTCCCTGGTAGGCTCCCGGGAGAAAGGCATTCCGCCAGTTTTGCGTTTCAACGATCGGAACTCCGCCTGGACAAAGAGAAACAAAACCCGGTAAATTCTCGTTTTCTGTTCCTAAACCGTAGGTAATCCATGAACCCATACTCGGACGCACCAGCGAAACCCGCTCGGCTCCCGTATTCATCAGCATCAACGACGGCTCATGATTCGGCACGTTCGCATACATCGAATTAATCACGCACATCTCATCGGCCGCCGCACCAGCCACGTGTTTAAAAAGGTCACTCGCCCACATTCCGCTCTGACCATATTGGCGAAATTCAAACGGCGACTGCATGATCGTTCCCGTCTTTCGCTCTGTCCTTAACGGATCGCCAGGCGCGGTTTTACCGTGGTATTTCGCAAGCCCGGGTTTGTAATCAAAAGTATCGACCTGGGATGGGCCGCCATTTGCAAAAATGTGAATGACTCGCTTCGCCCGCGGATTGAATTGCGAATCTCGCGAAGCAAGCGGGTTGAGTTGTCGATCAGACCCTATTGAATCGTGAGACGTACCCAGCAACGCACCCAAACCGAGCGAGCCCATGCCCATTCCGGATTGCCGAAGAAAATTTCTGCGATCGATAACATCCATTCTGTTTTCTGAATCTACCGTTACGCAACGGCAATTCAAACGGATCGCCGCTCCTCATCGCGCCAATTCAATTCGCGTCACTCGAGTTGATCGCGGAAGCGTGATGAACGCCGGCGCTTCCTCCAGCAAGCCCAACGATGTGATTGGAATTTTGCCTTCCCGAACCACTCCCGCATCCGTTCCATGCATCAGAACCGGAATGAATCCACGCTTCAAATTACTGAGAACCAGCAGCTGGTTCCATGAGATTCCATTTTCGCCCACCTCAAGATTTTCCGAAAGATAAGGCGCAGCGACTTTAGGAAGAACGAATTCGACCTCCGTGTAAGGCTGAGAACAGTTCCCGCAAAAATAAATCCGCGGGTTCAGCGGGGAGCCACAGTAATCGCAGCGCCTGACATCTAATTCCATCGCATGACTTTAATCCACAAACTGGAACTGATTCGATATTAAAAGTGCCTGAGCGTAGGCTTCCCACGCATCGGTGAAATCGGCAGGGCCGGAGAACTGATTTTTAAAGCTCCATCGCTGATCTAAATTCGCGGCATTGCGGATCTCCGGCTGCCAGTTCGTGGAATCAAAAGCCGAATTTCGAGCAGCTCCCGCATCAATTGCAAAATCGATGAACTGCCCCTCTTTCACGCTAAGCTTTGCGAGGTTTGTTGCCATTTCGCGATCGGTGGCCGGCAAATCCTGACTGAAGACCGCCCCCTGCCCTGTCACGAAAATCTGACCGCGAACCCCATCCCCTTTTCCAACTGTGGATCGCTGAATTTTTCCATTCACTTGAACCTCCAAATCTTCTGGCGCGCGCCAACGGAGAATCAATCGATGATCTTCATCATACCCGCAATGACACGAGCCATCTCCTTTGACATACAGATAACTTCTCGCATCCAATTTGATCGGCCATTCTTTTCCGATTTGCCAGCGCTCCCCGGTCCAGTGCTCGAAGGGTTTGAACTCAATCTCGCTCGTTTCTGCATTCACCTTCCCCCAGCCGTAAGACCACTCCGTGATGGTCTGTGATTCAGATCTCTTTTTGTGTTCCGTGGCAAAACTCGTCAAAAAACTATCAGCAAGACCCCTGTGTTTTTCATCCGGATCAGTCGCGAAAACAGAACGGTAAAGCGCACCCACCTTGTCTTCAGTTCCCTTAGCCGAAGCCACCAAATTTTGCGCCTGAGTCTGAACAAACCCATTGTTCAATCCAAACAACGCCTGCATCGGAATAGTCGTCGACGGGCGTTTGCCGGTTGTCTCCTGCGGATTCGAAAAATCAAAATTTCGAAATACCGGATCCAAATTCTGGCGATCGACATAGGCATAAACAGAACGCCGATTCGAATAAGGCTCATTCAAGATCTTCACCGAACGCCCATACAATTCGTTGCTCAAATTTTGCGAAACCAACAACATCGCGTCGCGCATTTGCTCTAAATCGAGACGCCGACGATTCATCTTCCAAAGCAATCGGTTTTCAGGATCGTTCACTGCAAATTCCGTCTGGCGAGGGTGATCGCTGCTTTGTTGATAGGTGTCCGATTCCAGAATCAGTTGGTGCAATTTCTTGATCGACCACCCGTTTTCCACAAACCAAGCGGCGAGAAAATCCAGCAATTCAGGATGACTTGGCGGCTCCCCTTGCAAACCAAAATCACTCACCGTATTCACAATTCCTTCCCCAAAATGCCATGTCCAAATCCGGTTAACGATCACCCGCGCCGTCATCGGATTTTTGGGATCAACAATCGCTTCAGCCATGTCCAACCGGCCACTTCCATTTTCAAACAGAGGAGCGTCATCACCGGCAATGATCGACAAAAATTTCCGCTCAGCCACTTCACCACGACGACCGGGGTTCCCTCGAATATAAACTTTCTGCACAGCAGGTGTCGGTCGATCTTCAATCACCAACGCCTTGTCCGGCTCCATTTTCTTGTCAGCAACGAACTTGTCCACAACCCGCTGCAGGTTCCTTAATTTTGTTCGGTCGTCCCGTCCCAGCTTACCGATCAACGCTGCTCTACGATTTGCGATGTTCGGATTTTCCTCCGCAACTTTCGCCAACTTTGGTTCCAGAAAATCGTCTACCACCTTCTGTTGCTTCGCCAATTCCTTGAGGTAGGCCTCGTATTCAGGTCCCTCTTTGGGTTCGCCGATCGTGGGCTTTTCCTCAGGAACAATCGAATTCATGAAGACGCCATAGAGCCCGTAATACTCCTTTGTCGAAATCGGATCGAACTTGTGATCATGGCACCGGGCACACGAAACTGTCAGCCCCATCAATCCCCGAAAAGTCGTATCCACTCGATCATCGATCACCAATTCGGCCGCGCCGTTTTTACTCAGCGTGATAAACCCAAGCGCAGCCAAGTGCCGTTTGTCTGGCGAATTTTTGTCGACCATTCGCTCGGCCGCGAGCTGGTATTTCACAAACTGGTTGAACGGCATGTCATCGTTGAAAGAACGAATCAACCAATCGCGGTACGTGTAGCTGTAGACAAATCGCCGCTCACGCCCGCCCGCCTCGTAGCCTTTTGTATCCGAGTAGCGAGCCACATCCATCCAGTGACGTGCCCAACGCTCTCCGTAATGCGGCGAGCCTAACAGATGCTCAATTAATTTTGGCCAGACCTCTCTATCAGGCCGTGGATCGTTCACAAACTTCGCCAGCTCATCCGGCTGTGGCGGAAGTCCCAGCAAATCAAAATGCAATCGACGATAGCGTGTGTAACGATCTGCTTTCTCAGCTGGAACCAAACCGGTCTCTTCGATTTTCCGCTTAATAAAATAATCGATCGGATTTCCTGAAAAATCCTCTGGCATCGAAGGTTTTATCACCGGCTGAAACGACCAGTGCGCTTTTGGATCCACTGACACATCAACCGCTTCATCAATCGGCCAGGGCAATTTCATCGCCACCCACTTTTGAAAATCGGCAATCACTTCATCCGGCAGCTTTTCGCCATCTTTTGGCATCTGCAAATCAGCGGAACCCGAATGACTGATCGCCACAATCAGCGCACTTTTCTCAGGCTGCTCCAAATCGATAATCTTTTTATAATCAGTGCCTCGCAAGACAGATGCCCGAGACGTCAAATGGAGACCGTTTTTAGCCTTGGTTCCTTTGTGGCATTCAAAACAGTTTTCAGCCAACACAGGGCGGATTTTTGACTCAAAAAAGTCGATTTGCTCCGGTGAGAACGTTTCATCTGATCGCACATCCGAAAGAACGCAGCAAAATAGCAACGAACAGAGAAGAAATCGGATTTGGAAGTTTCTGAAAAACATCGATTCACAAATTCGCAAGCTGCATCGGGCTTTCAAAGCCGGATTCGCGTTAAGATAACGGAAATATACAAATTTGATGAAATTAAAGTGAAAAGGATTGCCACGTGTTTGAAGGATTTGCTACGATCAAATCCCCACCCGAACGCATGAAAACGAAACTCACTCTGACTGTTGAAAAAGAACTCATCAATCAGGCGAAAACGATCGCGTATGCACAAAATACGTCCGTTTCTTCTCTGGTCGAGAGCTTCCTCTCTAATCTCATTTTAAAACGCCAAGACAGCTTTTCTGAACGCTGGCGAGGCTCTTTTAAACAACCCCCGAACATGGGCAATGTTGCAACCAAGCGACCGACTTCACTTCATCGCCGATGAAAATCTTCCTCGACACCGATGTGCTCGTAGATGTCGCAATTGACCGGCGCCCATTTTCCGAATCGTCCGCCAAACTGATCGACGTCATTCAGACAGCTCATTCCAGCCGGATTGATGCTTATGTTAGTTGGAGTTCATTTATGGAATTCAGCCAACAGGCAACGCCTCTCGTCGGTCAACAAAAGACGGCCGAGTTTTGCATGGAGCTCACCAAGTTTGTGAAAATTGCCCAGGCAAAAGCACCGCATCTGACAGCCGCTCTGGCTTTCAATTTGCCGGAGTTTCGCGCGACGCTTCAAGCCGCTGCAGCAATCGCCTGCAAAGCTGAAATGATCATTACGAACAACACCACGCTCTACACGGGCTTGCGAATCCCCGTGAAAGCCCCCGCGGCATTGACCGATCAGGTTGCTGCGTGATTTGGAATTTTTTTCGATCCAACAGGGTTGGTTCGATGAGCCAACCCTATTTGATCGTGAAACCAAAAATTCAGGCGGCTTCTGCCTTTTGCTGATCGAGCAAATCAACAAAAATGCGGGAACATTCACGAATCCGGGTAAGTCCGGATTTCGCGTCGTCAGAAATCGATTCCTCCATCATAATGAGTTCGGCAAATCCGGTGACCGAACCAATCATGTTGCGGAAGTCGTGACGAATTTCTTTGTCCCTCAATCCCTCATCGGAAAGCCCACCCAACTTTTCGCGTATCGCGACGCTGGAATTATCGATATACCCAAAGAGCTCCGGACCATCGTCACCGAATGTCGGAACCAGAAGTTTCAGTCCATCAGCTAGCTGGATCACCTCACTGGTCAACGTTTGCAAGCGATCCAACGCGGTATCTCCTGCAATTGCTTCTATTGCACCCGCTGGGCTGCGCACTTCCTGCAAGTGAATGGGCTGATTTAACAGCGCCTGAAGCTCCATCGGCAACACATGGGAAACTGTCGCTTTTGGAAAAAGTTTCATCACTCCAACGGAGCGGGCATGATCAAGCACCATTTGGGTCGACGATTCGCCAACACCAACGATTGGAACCGCTTGAAGCGTCTCCAATGTACGGATTGCCTGAATAGCCGCCCAGACACTACCGCCTGGCAAATCCAAATCGATGACAAGGATGTCCGGCGCGTGCTGCTTGCAAAAATCAAGCAACTGGCTGGCATTCCAGACCACAGCGGTCTGAAAACCTGCGGAACTAAGGGAGGCTTGCACCGACTCGGCCATCGGAACTTCAGCGGCAGCAATCAAAACACGGTTCATTAAAAAATTTGGGTAAAGAGGGTTGGGTTAGTTAAGTTTTACAAACTTAATTCTAATTTCCATAAAAATAAACATTAAAATAGCTTTTCTGAGGTTTTTTATAATGTTTTCTGCAATTATTCTCCGATAATGCGATCGAAAAGCGGTTGCGTGGGGCGTGAGTGGTTTTATTTTCTCGATTATCAAATTACGAGGCGTCCGGCCCGCCTAAGCTCGGCGTAATACGAATCAGATTCTCAAATTATGAAACAACTCACTCGCTCAATTTTCATCGCTGCAGCTCTTGCTGTTCCAGCTTCAGCCATCATCGCTGAAGATACTGAAATCACGCTTACCGCTGACAAAGTGCAGTTCGCCTACGACAAAAAAGAGTTCACAGTTAAAGCCGGAGCAAAGGTGAAGCTCACACTCGACAATCCAACGGGTGCAATTCAGCCGCACAACATCATCATCGTTAAGCCCGGCAAGAAGGACGCCGTGGGAATGATTGCGAACCAGAGCATGGCGGATCCTAATTTCCTCAAGAATCCAGTTCCGAAAAGCGAAGACGTCCTCTTCAGCAGCAAGCTGGCTCAACCCGGAACGAAGGAAGTCATTGAGTTCACGGCTCCAAGTGAGCCAGGTGAATATCCTTACCTGTGCACGTTCCCCGGTCACTGGATCATCATGAACGGCATCATGAAAGTTGAGAAGTGATTCTCCGCTGACAACGCTTTTCAAAAGTAAATTTAAAAAAACAAAAATAGCCGCCCTCTCTCGAGGTCGGCTATTTTTTTGTATTTCACCGAGTGAATAGCCTGATCAGAAGCCTTTCATCACATTTCCTGCTACTAAAACAACCCATGCGGCAATAAAAAGCCAGGTCGTGTATCCAGCTAAAGCCGCCACACCTGCGTAAGTGCCAAGAAGGGCAAGAATGAAGATGATCAGGGAGATAAGAAAACACAGTTTACTTGGAGGCCTGATAGTCATGCAGTTAGTAGGGTTTAATTTGAAACCGTACTAATCTTTTCAGAGAAGCTACTGCTTCCCAAGCTTTAATATCCAAATTTTCTGAATACTTCATATTTCAATAAAAAATTGTAAAAATCATAATTTCTTGTAAGTTATTGGTCCCTCCGCTCTCTTCTCTTCTACATAAATGAGCAAACGCATCCTGATCGTTGATGACAATATCAACCTTACCACTCTGCTATCCAGGGCATTGGGAAAGTATGGTTACGAAACCGTCGTTCAAAATGACTCGCTTCACGCTATCGATTCTGCGCGCCGGGCAGCACCGGATTTAATTTTACTGGACGTCATGATGCCCAATCTCGATGGGGGCGATATCCTTGCTATTTTGCGACAAGATCCCCAACTGCGAAGCATCCCGGTGATTCTGCTGACGGCATTGGCACGCGAAGCTTCAGGACTGGGAAATTTGGGTGGAATTCAAAGCCCTGTTTTGGGAAAACCCATCGAGTTGCGCTCTCTAATCACGGAAATTGAGAATCAGCTCATTCAGTCCCCAAGGGCACGTTTGCCGTTGCAAGATTAATCGCGATCCGGCACAGTGCTTTTGTTGTGAATCTCGATTTAAAAGACAAAGTAATTATCGTCACCGGCGGCGCTAGCGGCATTGGTGAATCCATCGTTCGCACTCTCGCAATCGAACATGCCCGCCCGGTTATTTTCGACCTAAAATCGGCAAACCAATGCGCTGAATTACTCGAAGAATTAAAAATCGAACACGTCGATGGCGCATTCATCAGCCTTGACCTGACCAAGGAAGATCAAGTTGCCGAGGCCGTTTCAGAAATTGGGAAACGCTTTGGAAGAATCGATGGAATCGTCAACAACGCCGGCGTGAACGACTCGGTCGGGCTAAATCGTTCTCCCGCAGATTTTTCGAAATCCCTTGAGAAAAATCTCGTGCAGTGCTTTTCCGTCGTGCATCACGCCCTCAATTTTTTGAAAAAATCTGATGCACCCGCCATCGTCAACATCGCCAGCAAAGTCGCGATCACCGGCCAGGGCGGGACTTCTGGATACGCCGCGGCCAAAGGCGGATTGCTCGCCTTGACTCGCGAATGGGCGCTCGACCTTGCTTCCGACGGTGTCCGCGTGAATGCCGTGGTTCCCGCGGAAGTGTGGACACCAATGTATGAAAATTGGCTCTCCACCCTGTCTGATCCCGATGCTCGTCGCGCCGAAATCGAAGCTAACATTCCCCTCGGCAACCGCATGACTGAAGCTGCCGAGATTGCCGACACCACCACGTTTCTCCTTTCCCCGCGCGCCAGCCACACCACGGGCCAAATACTGCATGTCGATGGCGGCTACGTTCATTTTGATCGCGCATATCAGGGAAAAGACACCTGAACGCGGGTTGAAAAATCCCCTTCCCCGTTGTACCAAACCAAATGGCTTTTATCATCAACGGTGAAAAAATCAGCGACGAGCTGATTGAAGAGGAATTCGACTCCATCAAAGACCACTACGTCAACATGGGCGAAGTCGTTTGCTGCGACCGCGACGAGGAATTTCGCACCTACGCGCGCGACAACATCATCAATCGCGCCCTCCTGGAACGCGCTTCGGAAGAGAAATTCGGCGATGCCAGCGAAGCCGAAATCGAAGCCATGTTCGAGCAGCTCAAAACAGATCACGGCGGCGAAGAGAATTTTTTCCAGAATACCGGATTCAACCCCGGCGATGAAGGCCAGATCAAACGGAAGATCAAGAGCACCATCAAAGTCGACAAAGTTCTCGAAAGCCATCTAGGGGAAGAAGTGGAACCCACCGAGGAGGAAATTCGGGGGTTTTACGACGAGAACATCGCCAAATTCATGACCGAGGAAGAGGTCCAGCTCAGTCAGATTTTTGTCGAACCCAAATCCCATGAGGCGGCACGCGAGTCCTATCAGGAGCTTCGCCAGCTGCGCGAAGACATCCTCGACGGTAAAATTGAATTCCTCGCCGCCGCTGAAAAATTTGGCGACGTCGAAAAACAGTCCATCGACATGGGTTTCATGAAACAGGGAGAAACCATGCCTGAGATCGAGGCCATCACCTTCTCTCTGCGAGACAACGAAGTCAGCCCCGTTGTCGCAACTCAATTTGGCTTCCACATTTTTAAATTGATGGATCGCAAACTGCCCGCGCCAACGCCTTACGAAGAGGTCAAAGCTACCTTGCCCGAACAATTTTCTGCGAAACGTCGCGAAGACCAGATCAATGCGCTCATCGAAAAATTGAAGGCCACCGCAACGATCGAAGAAGTTGAAGAACCGCTTGAAGCCTGATGTCACTGCCCCGC
>CALAHF010000018.1 GCA_937891465.1 uncultured Verrucomicrobiales bacterium
CTTCAACTGCTCTTCACAAAACAATCTCGGGTGTCATCCATTTTGGCTCAATTCGGGGAGTAACTCGAACGTGGGCTTCTTTTTTTGTCCCGAGACGCTATAAATTATTAATTAAAAAAACCCTTATTGCGCTCGCTTTCGTTTTTGCTGCATCTTCAGTATTCGCCGATCCCGTCGCGAGCGATGATTTCTCAGCTGCGGAACTTTCGAAAAACTGGAAGGCGGCCAAAGGAACGTGGAAGGTTGTTGATGGAAAATTAAGCGGCGCAGAAATCACAGCTGACAAGCATGCGGCTGTTCTCACCTACACGTCTAAGCACACGGATTCAAAATCAAAGATCTCGTTTCAACTCAACGGCAGTAGAGGGTTCCACCTCAGCTTTAATCATCCTAAAGGTCATCTGTATCGGGTTGTGGTTTCTGAAACAGGAGTTCAGGTCAATCTTGATAAAGACAAAAAAAATCCCGCGTCGAAAGCAATGGTATTGGGCAAGGCTGAAGGAAAATTCGAGGAGGGAAAAACTTACACGATGACGACCGAAAACGTCGGCGATACGGTGAAAGTCGAATTCGATAATGGCGTAAAGCTTGAAGCCAAGAACGAAAAACTCACCAAACCAAAAACCGGTTACCGCCTTATCATCAGGGGCGAGGGCGTGCTTTTCGACGATTTTTCGATTCTGTCGTCGAAGTGATTCTGGTCGGCGAAATACCTCAAGGTTTGCCCGTTTCGTAGATTTCCGCGATTTCCGCAGCCGTCAACGGCTCGGAAAAAATCGCAAATTCGTCGATCGTGCCGTTCAGATTTCGCACCGCAAAATGCGGATTGTCGCCACGCGTTGGATCGCTCCAGTTCCCAATGGAAGCGGCTCCGATTCGCACTTTCTCCGGTTGCAACGACTTGGGGGTTTCGTCTCTACTGACCATTTCGCCGTTCGCGTAGTGGGTGGTCGTCATTGCATTTCCGTCGAAAACGGTGGCGAGATGCATCCATCTCCCACTGTCAGCAGGCGTCCAGATGGGAGGTGAATAAGCAATGTGTTTATCCTTCCCCTTTTTTCCGGCTTCGTTTGCTTTCACGGAAAAGAAGAGGCGGCCGTCGTCCATAATCTGCCAATGCGGTTCGTGAAGTTCATGTCCGTCGGTTAGGAAAAGGGAGTTATACCACCGATCCAAACTATCGATTTTCACCCAGCACATCAAGGTGAGTGACTGGTGATCGCCGGGGATTTCGACACGCACTCGACTCCCTGTTGGTGTGAAATCCAGTCCGCCCGAGGGATGCCCCCAACGGTTTGCAACTCGCGTCGCCCGGACAATCGTTCCATCACGCTTCTCAGTGGAGTGATCAATTAACTGACGGCTCCAGCCTCGTTCATTGGTGATCGGAAAATAAGCGATGAGCCGTTGATCATTTTCTAAATCAGAAACGCTGGTGAGCCACTTCTGTTCTTGATCCGCCCGACGCGACGCCATCTGCTGCCTTATATCATCGCCACCGGGTAGAACCGATCCTTTTCCGGCTTCATCAATTTCAAGGGCCAATTGTTGGTCGATATCGAAAATTTCCCCTGCTGCAGTTTTTAGTCGAAAATCACCGACCATGCGTGGCTTCTGGATGAAAAAAATCCCTGATGTTGTATGAATCAAATTGGCCGAAACGATCTCAAATTCGGCAGGCCCCTCGACGGTGATTGTGACCCCGCTGAACAATTCGAGTTCGGCCATGCCTGCCTCCAACGAAACGGTTCCCTGCGGCAAAAGATCGCCTCGTTTTAAATTCCATGACGCACCGGTCTGCTCGGCGATGACTCCAAAACCGCTCGCGATCACTTCGTTGTTTTCACCTGAGATCTCCTGATTGGTCCGGTGGATCTCCATTCCCAAAACAAGAGCGAGAAGCCCCAAAACCACAGAGGCGGCCCATCCCAGCCAACCCACCGAGGTTGAGTTTTGTGAAATCGCACTCGCCAATTCTGAGTCTGCTTCGCCCTCTGATTCAGCCGCGATTTGTAAATTGGTATCGAGTTTCAGTCGCTCGTAGTAGGCTTGGCGAACCGCGGGATCGATATGCATTTCGGCTTCGAGCCGGAGAAAGTCCGCCTCCGAAATCGCGTCATCGAGGAGCGAATCGATCAGTTCATCGCGTTCTTCTGGCTTCATGCGCGCGCCTCCTTTACCGCCATCTTACTACCGATGCACTTGGCTAATTTTCCACGAATCCGATGAAGCGTTACTTTAAGTGAACCCACGGGACGACCGATTTCCTTCGAATAATCTGCCAATGGCGTACGATGAAAATAGCGGTGCAAAATCAACTCGCGCTCTGCGGTTTTTAAATTCTCCATGCAATCACGCAAGGCTGTTTGGCGAATGTCCAGATCGTTGGCAAGTTGTGGCAGCTCCTCTGCCATCATGTCTTCCAGTTCTTCGCTGAAGACCAAACGGCGGGAGTCTTTGGCTTGTTTTTTGCGGAAATTCAGAACTTCAAATCGGGCGATCGCAAAAATCCACGCTTTAAAATTCGTGCCGATTTCAAAATCGTCGCGCTTCTTCCAAATCGTAGTGTTGGCTTGTTGGGCAACGTCGACGGCTCGCGATTCTCCCGGCAAAAGCGAGGCCACATACAGTCGCAAGGCGGATTGATGGGCAGTCAGCAAAGTGATGAATTCTGAATCAGGATCTGGATTTTCTCCTCCCATTGAATAAGGCTTCTTGCTCTCCAAATGCTTCTGCGCCCCAAAAGGATAACATAATACTTCTAAAGTTTCGGCGACGATCGATCATCGATGAATTTGAAGAAAATTGACGCAGGTGCTAACACGCGGCGTTTTACGAATCAACAGGGTATGATCGATGAACCAACCCTGTTGGATCGTGGAAAATTAAACTGCGCTCACGCCTGAATCTTATGTTCGGCGAGGAACGCTTTCAATTCATCAACCCCAAAATCAGCGAGGATCTTTTCGTTGTTTGTCCCAACTCGAAGAGTGGGAGCAAAGGTTTGCCCGGAAATTTCTTCCATCTCCGCAAATTTTTCATCATTGGCCAAGACGTCGATTTCTTTGAACTCGTATTCCTCTTCCTTCAGGAATTGAACGACATTAATGCACCACGGGCACCCGGGTTTTACGTAAACATTGAGGATATCCGGGGAGTCTAGCGGGTTTGTCATTGTATAAAAGTTAGGCAGGGTGAATGCATAAAAGAAAAGGGGAGCGCAATGAATTGCAAACCGTTCTCGAAACGATTTGTGGGCTTATTTCTTGTCTTTCGTGGGATCATAGAAAATCCGCACTTCGGCTTCTTTAGTTCCAAGCAATTCCTGAGCCCGAAGCAATGCGTAGCGAGTGGAAAGGTTGGGGTTTTTGGGGGAATTGAGAAATACGTTTTTCCGGCCGACAGTCTCGATAATTCCCGAGTTTTTGAGGACGCGATAGACGTTTTTTGAAGCTCCGGAGACGATGATCTCGCGGTCGTGAGTGCGGACAAACTGAATCAAATCCTCCAGCGCAATCACGCTGGTGGCATCGAGGTAGCGCGAGTTTTTCAGGCGTAAAATGACGATTTTTAGATCCTCATCGAGCGCGAGTTTTTGAATCTGAGTTCGGAAAAGCTCGGCGGCGCCAAAGAATAAATCTCCCTCGACGTGAACGATCGAAATCGCCGGAGTGGGGCGTTCGCGTTTCTCGCCTGCTTCGCGAAGTTCGCCACCTTTATCGAACTCGTATTCAGTCAGATACGGCTTCGAAGCGGTCCGTAGATAAATCATGATCGAAACTCCCACGCCGAGGAAAATTGCGACGTTCAATGGCATGATGAGTGTGGAAACCAGCGTGGTAATGAGCACGAGAGCGTCACCCGGTGTTGAATAAAGGGAGATGCGAATTTGCCGGCGGTTGATAAACGATCCGGCGATGCAGACCACTAATACGGCGAGGACGCACTTGGGAACTTCGGCCATGTAAGGCCCGAGAGTGAGAGCGCCGATAACGCAGAGGATTCCGGAGAAAATACTCGAAAGCCGACTGGCGGCTCCGCTGGAAAAATTGAGCGCTGAACGAGTCAATGAACCGGATGCGGGCATGCCGCCGGCAAAGGCGTTGGTGAGGTTGGCAAGTCCAACGCTGAGCATGTCCTGGTTCATTTCAGGCCGATCACCACTTCGGCTGGCGAGGGTTTTCGACATGACGGAGTTCTCAAGCGCCGCAAGAAATGCAACTGAGAAGGCGATTCCGATGAGCTGGCTGATATCGTAGAAAAGTCCCCGGTTCGATATGGTGGGAAGCTGAGGTTTTAGATCTGAGATCGAAAATGGATCAAACGTTTTTACCACCCAGCCGAATTGATGGTGAAGAAGTGCGTAGACCCCGGACATCGCCACCAATGTGATGGCGAAAACGGGTAATTTTTTGAAACGGAGCGACATCAACCCCCACACCGCGAACGTGATGATCCCGAGGACCAGTGGTTGCCATTGCGTGTCTTTCACATGGTCGGCCAAGCCCAAAATAATCGTGAAAAATGTGGGTGGGCCGGTATCCGAAGCCGTGTTCCCGATCTCGATCCCAAGAATGTGGCGGGTTTGGTTGGCTATGATGAGAATCGCTGCGCCCGTGATGTAGCCAACGACCACGCTTCGGGAAATATACTGAATCAGATCAGCCACTCGAAAAAGCGCCCCGAGGACTAACAAAATTCCCACAAAGAGAACGAGCAATGGCAGCCACGCTTCGCGCTGTGCGAGATTGAATGCGGCGAAACTGGAGAAAATCATGAACGCCGTGGCATTGGTCGGACCTAAAATGGTGTGACGTGATCCCGCAAAAAGTGGTGCGACGAGGGCAGAAATCGCTCCCGAAACGATGCCGTATTTGATCGGAAGCTCGGCGATGACCGCATACGCCATGCCCTGGGGGAAGGCGAGCAGGGCGACATTGATTCCCGCGCGGATGTCGGCACGCGTGTCAGCCCAAGTGTGTCCCGCGAATTTGTTGCGAATTGGAAATGGGTCCAGCGGAGATGTCCGGACGAAATCGACCAGACCATCTCTTAATTTCCTGAATAACCAGCGGGCTTTTCTCATTCAAACGGGCAGGTCGAAGTATCGCCGCCCCGCTTTTTGACACAACCTGTTTATGCCTGTGCGATCCACTTTTCGAGATTTTCCCGCATCCAGATCAATTCCGCTTTAGCCTTGGAAAATTCGCGATGGCCATGTTCGAGGCACCAGGGGCCGGGAAAACCTGCACCCCAGCCAGTATCGAAGCATCGTTTCAGGTCGTAGGCGGCGTGCTCAAAGTTGGGACCCAATGTTTCTGCTTTAAAATCACAGGTCACCGCGAGTGGGAACGTCTTTTGCAGAGCAGGATAGCGGACTTCGTTGTTGCTCCAGTTGCCAGTGTCGATACCGACTCCGACGCTGTTCGGGCCGGGGGTTTTTACCAAATCGACTACTGAGTTTTCATCATTCATCATCCAGCCAAAATTCTCGATCAGGATGGTGATGTCGCGCTCCCCTGCATATTCGATCAGTTCGTCAAAAGCCGTTTTTAATAGTGCTGAATCAGGTGTTTCGGAACGGGGGAGAGGCTGCACCCAGCGGATTCCGAGCAAGGCAGCCGCATCAATTGATGCCTTGTAAACCCGCATCGCTTCGTTGCGCTCGGCCTAATCCTCCGAAGCCATGTCGACTTTCTGGTTCATCTTCAAATTCATTGCCTTCCATCCGAATTTTTCGATGTTGGCTCGGAGTTTCTCTAAATACGCGGGCTCGTAGGTGTGAAAATTCATCGTGTTGAAATCGATGATTTCGAGCCCGAGTTCTTCCTGCGTGAATTGCGGGAAATCGAGCAGCGTGATTTTTCCCGCGGCTCGTTCTTTCGAAAAATGCGGCGACAGCGAGGCAGTAACGAGCCCGAGTTTTCCTGCGAGACTTTTAGGCTCAGCCCTCAAAGCATTCAGGCCAATGCCTGCGGTTGCGAGCAATCCGATTGTGAACTGGCGGCCATTCATCCCGCTGTTTTAGCAGAAAACCGATTTTCGATCAAACAGGGTATGTTCGACTATCTACTGTTGGAACGTGAAGCAATTGCTCACACCTGCGCCATCGCTTTGCCGATTTCTCGCAGGTAATCGTAGGAATAAATCCCGGTGTTGTGGCCGTCGCTGAAGGTGAACAGGTAAGCGTAGCCTCCGACGGGCTTCCATCCGGTTACAACAACGCCGGAGAAATCTTTTCCGAAATCACCACCACCTCCGATGAGATTGCCGAGCAAATCGTGTTCGCCTTGAGTTTCTGCGCTGGGTGATACCGCGCGGAGTTTGTCCATCGGGAGAAAATCCTCTTGGCCGTCGGCCCAGCGGATCGCGAGGATGTCGCCGATTGCCTGAATGTCTTCTGGTTTCTGCATTTTTTGAGAAAATAGCCGGAACCGTGCCGATTTCACGTTCAATTCACATTCGTTTCAAACTGTCTTCACATTCGGGACGCAGTCTTTGGCACGATGCGAATTGCAGATGCTATAGCCCCCGATTGGAAAGCGCTGACCCGCGGTGAATCAAACCGTTTGTCGGGTTGGCTCACCGGAGTCGGCGCGGAAACTCGCCTGTTGCTGTGCGTTGTCACCATCTTTTGCGGCGTAGGGATTTACGGCGCGAGCGTCGGTCTGTGGCGTTCGCCACTGATGGCAAGCTATGTCGGGGTGAAGTTGCCGTGCATCATTTTTATCACGCTCGCAGTGAATGGGATGATCAACGGAATGCTGGCGCTGCTGCTTGGCACGGTGCTTTCGTTTCGGCAAACCTTGCAGGCAATCTTGATGTCGTTCACGGTTTTTGCGCTCATCGTCGGATCGCTCAGCCCGATCACGCTGGGGATGGCGCTAAATTTACCGGGACCGGAATCATCGGAAGCGGAGTCGGCCCATCGCCAATTGCTGCTGACTCATACGGCGCTAATCGCGTTCGCGGGAATCATTTCGACGCAGAAATTGTTCGGCATTTTGGAGACCTTTTCCGGCAGTAAATCGATCGCGCTGCGGACGCTCATCGCCTGGCTGGCGGGGAATTTATTCGTCGGTGCACAGGTTGGCTACATTCTCCGCCCGATTTTCGGAAGCCCTGCGCTGACCATCGAATTTCTCCGGCCTGATGCGATGCAGGGCAATTTTTACGAAACGATCTGGTGGGCCATCAATCACTCTTTCTAACACAATCTAAAATCAAACAACACCCTGAAGAAAATGGAAAACGACAACAAACCTAATAACACCGCAGCCGAAACGACTCCTGAAAACGGACCACCAAGCCCACCGCCGATTCCTGAAAAACGGCTCACGAAAACGGAGGAGCTGCAAGTGCAGTTCGTCGCGATGGACAAACCGGCGACATTGCCGAATACGATTGATGCGCTTTTGAAAAAGCCCGCCTCGGTTTTGCATGATTTGCAGAACGGCAATTTCGGTAAACTGAGTGCGAATTTGCTGATCACTGCGCTGATTTGTCTCGGCGTGTTTGGCTTCATTCTCGGACTTTTTTCCGGCGATAAACAACTCTGGTCAGCTCCGGCGAAAGTAGTCCTCGGCGTGGGCATCAGCGGATTGATCACCCTTCCGAGCCTTTATATTTTCAGTTGCTTGAACGGACTCGACGTGTCGATCAAATCCGTCGCCGGTGTTCTCGCATCGAGCCTCACGCTTGTCAGCTTGTTGTTGATCGGTCTAGCGCCCGTGTCATGGATTTTCACTCAATCGACCGATTCCAAAGTATTTGTCGGATTTCTGACCCTGGTTTTTTGGACGATCGCACTGGGATTTGGACTGTCGCTGATTTTTAAAGCAGCACGGATCATGGGGGTGAAAAACCGCGCGCATCTCGCGATTTGGGCATTGATCTTCACTGTGGTGACCTTGCAGATGTCGACTTCGCTTCGTCCGATCATTGGAAGCGCCGATACCTTTTTGCCAACCGAGAAAAAGTTCTTTCTGACGCATTGGTTTGATGAAATGAGCCAGATTGCTGAAGATGCAGAGAATGGGGTTTATCGCCGGTAAAAGTTACGCGCGAATTCAGAAGTTCTGAGTTGTCAGGGAAATTCACCACGTTTTTACATTGTCTTTCCACGTGTCGAAATCGCCATTGGGACCGGCGGACCAGACGATGACCGTGGATTTAATTGGAACACCTGGCGTTTCCGGAGAATCGATTATGTTGTAATAATTTGTGTCGACTAGCACTTTGTAATAGTTGGAATACGGATCCCAAAGTTCGCTCGCTCCACCAGCTTCGAGTTTGACCCCTTTCCTGTATCTGCCGTTTTTTCCGGCCTTCGCAGTGTTAGCTCGCCTCCCGGCATAAAACGAAATTCTACGAGGATTCAAACCGCCGGGGACTGCTTGATTGTCGGCAGCTAAAAGCACATCCATTAATGCATGATCGGTTTGGGCGATCGTGTCTTTGGTTTTGTCTGGTTTTTTGACGGGGAATGCGCGCTATTCGGTATTGTAGGCGGAGATGACATTTTTCAAATTGAAGGCTGTGTTTTCGGCATGTCCTGAGTAGGTGTTAACAAGGATTCTTGGCGGCGGAATCACCACCGAAAATAAAATCACCAGCGCCAATAAGATGCCGCCGACAACGAGAATGGTTTGGAGACGTTTTGTGAAGATTAAATCGCTCATTTGAATAGTGAAAAAATGTAAACACATTGTAAAACAAAAACGCATTAAGTTTTTAGGGGCGTTGTCACGAAATCCTCAATCCACCCTGAAATCGCACGATTCCAAGATTGAAACCGCTCGCCAAATCCGTCACGGTTTTGCCATGACGCCGACTTCTGCTTCGACTCCTTTTGACCGCCGAAAATTTCTTCATACTTCCGCAGCGACTGCGGTTGCGGCTTCGTCCGTTTTTAGTGCGCCGCTGATTCGGGGGCAGGAAAAAAAGTCGGGGAAGAAATACCGAACCGCGCTGATTGGCTCAGGTTGGTGGGGGATGAATATTTTGCAGGTCGCAATCGAACACGGTCAGGCGGATGTCGTGGCGCTCTGCGATGTTGATACGGATGAGCTCGAAGTCGCGGCTGATCAGGTCGAAGGCATGACGGGGAAAATGCCGAAGATGTATCGCGATTATCGCGAGCTTCTCGAAAAGGAAAATATCGAGATCGCGATCATTTCGACACCGGATCACTGGCATGCACTTCAGGGCATCGCCTGCATCGAAGCGGGGGCGCATGTCTTTGTCGAAAAACCGACTGGCCACACGATTCAGGAAAGCGCGGCGATGGTGAAATCGGCGCGCGCGGAAGATCGAATCGTGCAAGTGGGGATGCATCGGCGGATCGGGCCGCATCATGTTAGCGGGATGAAATTTCTGAAAGAAGGCAATGTCGGTGACATCGGAATGGTGCGGATGTTTGCCCACGGCGGGGGAGGGAAGGAAGCTCCGCGTCCGAATGAAGAGGTGCCTGAAAATCTCGATTGGGATATGTATTGCGGGCCGGCTCCGCTACGGCCTTATGCAAAAGGGATTCATCCCGGCGGCTTTCGGAATTATCTCGATTTTGCAAATGGAACTCTCGGCGATTGGGGCGTGCATTGGCTGGATCAGCTGCTGTGGTGGTCAGATGAAAAATGGCCGAAAACGATTTATTCAACGGGCGGTCGTCCGGTTCGAGGCGAGGCGATTTTGAATGACAAAGAGCAGACCTCGGATGCGCCCGATCATCAGGTTGCGACTTACGAGTTCGAGAAATTCACAGCCGTATGGGAGCACCGCCGTTTTGGTGGAAACGCGACCGAGAAGTCGAAAGTCGGCTGCTATTTTTACGGCTCGAAAGGCATCTTCCACATGGGCTGGCGGGATGGTTGGACATTTTATCCCACCAAGGGCGAGACCGTTCATCAGGATCCTCAGTTTGATCATGAAAAAGACGGTCACAACGTTCCGCCGCTCTGGGTGGATTTTATCGAGAGCATCGAAAGTGGAGGAAAACGTCTTCCCGTTGCCGACGTAGAAATAGGCCATCGCGCGACAAATATGAGTCTTCTCGGAATGCTGAGTTACAAGCTCGGCCGCAGCGTGAAGTGGGATGGCGAGAACGAAAAAATCATCGGTGACGAAGAAGGAAACAAACTGCTGCGCCGCGATTATCGTGGCCCGTGGGAATACCCGACTGCGTGAATTTTTCTGTAGATAAATGGCAGAAGAAAAAGTCAGCTGCATGGACTGTGGTGCAAAATTCCTGAAGACGACAGCTGATTGCACGGATGGAAAATGCATGCCGTGTTACACCGGCGAACCACGCAAGGATCAGACTGGCTTATCTTCTGGCATCAACGAAAGAGGCACTGATGAAAAGATGACCGCTGGGACATGGTCGGTGGAAGGAAGAGGGGTTTGTTTTATGCTGGCTCTCTATCCGATTATTGGAATCGTCGCGGCATTAATTGCCCGGTTTGGTTTCAACGCTTCATTGAACACAGCTTGTACTATCGGTGGGGGCACCCTCATCGTATTGGGAGTGTTAGGGTCGCTTGGAGGCATTTCACGAGGCACCGCAGATCGCAAATCGGCGAAAACCCGAAACGCATTCTCCAAAAAATGGACCGAAAAACACGGCACAAAAGACGACGAATGGTTATGACCCACTTCACGCTTTCCCAATATCGACAAGCTGAATACAGGTTACTGACTTCAAAACCATGATTCTCAATCTCATCTCCGGTCCTCGCAATGTCTCCACTGCGCTGATGTATTCCTTCGCGCAGCGCAGTGACACCAAGATCGTCGACGAGCCTCTTTACGGGCATTATTTGAAGCTGACGGAAGCCGCGCAGCCTGAGTGGCAGCAGATGATCGATGTCCTCGAAAACGATGGCGAGAAAGCCGTTCGCGAAACCATTCTGTCGCCGCCGGCAGGAGCTGATATTTGGTTCATTAAAAACATGGCGCATCATTTTATCGAACTGGATGACGCGTGGTTATCGGAGGTGACGAACGTCTTTCTGATTCGTGATCCCGAACAAATGTTGCCGTCGCTGGTGAATCAAATCGCCGAGCCGATTCAACGCGATGTCGCACTGCAAGCTCAGGCCGAGTGGTTTGATGGTCTCGTCGCTGAGGGACAGAATCCACTCGTTCTCGATTCGAAAGAACTTCTGCTCGATCCGGATGGGGTGCTTCGCGAGTTGTGCGAACGACTCGAAATTACGTTCGACGACTCGATGCTGCATTGGTCTGCGGGCAGGCGCGAGGAAGACGGACCATGGGCTCCGTATTGGTATCACAATTTGCACAAATCGACCGGCTTCGGTCCCTATCGTGAAAAGACCGAATCCTTCCCCGAAAAGCTCCGCGATCTGCTGGATGAAAGCCGTCCGTTTTACGATCGGCTTTATGAAAAAGCGATCAAGGCGAAGACGTAGCGGCTGAGGTGGGCTGAGGTTGTGGATTTTTAACCATGCAATCCATGGTTAAAATTAACAACCCCCGCGCGATTCTACGATCGAACAGGGTTGATTCGATGAACAGACTCTGTTGATTCGTTGGGATGAAAATCCGTTTTTTCGCCGCGCTTCTTGGTTCTGTTATTGCATGCATCGGTCATGCTGCGGATTGGCATGTGAATGTCGAGTCCGGGAATGACGAAAACACCGGCGCGGCGCCAAAATCTGCGTTCATCACGATTCAGCGTGCCGTAAATTTGTGTGGCGAGGGCGACACGATTTATCTCCATCCTGAAAATGCGGTGGCACGTCAGATGGTGAAGATCTCGGGGAAATCGAAGTTCACGATCGAAGGCAATGGTGTCACCTTGGAGGCGGCGGATCCGCTTCCTGAAGACGGGTGGGAAATGCTGGGCGATAATTTGTTCCGCCGAAAATTACCCCAAACGAGATGGGATAGGCATTTGCTGATCGTTGATGGCACAATGCAGCGAATGAACCGAACGCAGAGTTCGAATTCGCCGAATTTTCCCAAAATAAATGATCTGAAGACCGGGGAATTTCGGTTTGATAATATCGAAGGCACCAAAGAAGGCTGGTTGACCGTATGTGGTTCCACGAAAAACCTGGAATGGTCGGTTCGGCCGAATGGCGTGGCGACGAGCGGGAAATGCGAAAACGTCATGATTTTGAAATTGAACGCGCGTCACGCCTTGAACGACGGTTTTAACGTTCACGGCGAGTGCGTCGGTTTTCTTTTCGAATATGTGAAGGGCTACGATTGTTTTGACGAGGGTTTTTCAGCTCATGACGATTGCGAGATCAGAATCACCGAGGGAGAATTTTGGGGAAATGAAAATGGCGTGGCCGATGTGAATCGGGCGATCACTCAATATGAGAGGTGCATTTTTCGCGACAATGTAAATACCGATGTTTTGCTCTGGGGCAAGGGGCATATACTGAAATCTTGCACCATAAAAAATACAACGACGGCCGCCGCGCTGGTTGGTGGTCCACGGACGGAAGGACAGAAAGGTTTTATAATTCAAGCCGTTGACTTGCAAATCATCGGTGACAAGCCGGATGGTGGAAAAGCGCGAGTTCGAGTAAATGGGGGTAAATTACACATATTTATTTCAAAATTCGAGAACGTAGATTTTGTTCCCGACGGCACTGAAGTAGAGGTCCAGGGTTCCACACTGAACGGCGAACCGCTGAAAGCTTCACTGTGATTTTGAATTGAATTGAATTGAGCCAATCGTGAATCTGCCGCAGAAAATCAAACGAGATCGTGTGATTGCAATCGGCACGTATTTTCAATAGCGTTATTATTAGTTCAATTTCTTCTCATGAAGCGTAGCGCCCTAACTTTACTCTCACTTTTTGCCGCGAGCGGCATCGGAATCCCACAGGAAAACTTGGAGGCATTTCAGCTGAAGTCCGATGATTCAATCATTTTTGTGGGGAACACGTTTTTCGAGCGCTCTCAGCGCTACGGACAAATTGAAACCGCGATCGAACTCGCGGCTGGGCCTGAAATCACGGGTCTGAAGTTTCGCAATCTGGGTTGGAGTGGTGATTCAGTTTTCGGCGACGCACGATCGTATTTTGGCGCGCCAAAAGAGGGGCGTGATCGTTTGGATAAAGGGATGACTGAACTGAAGCCGAATGTCTTATTTTTCTGCTACGGCACCGGAGCGGCGATGAGTCAGGGAACCGACTGGACGTATGAAAAAACAGCTCAGAATCGGGCCGCGCCAACTTCATTCGAAGCAGGGCTGGCCTCATTTTTGGAAGGCTACGGTCAGTTGATTGATCGTTCGAAAGCTGCGGCTGGCACTCAGTTGCGCGAAGTTGTTTTGATTTCACCACCGCCGCTGGAAAATCTTGGAGCACCGCTTCCGGACCAATTCACGAACAACAAAAACATCGCAAAATACCGCGATGCGATTCGTGATCTCGCGAAGGAAAAAGGCGCAAAATTTGTAGATCTATTTGCTGCGATGGGCGGCGATGATTTTTCAGGCGACACCGCGAATCCACCGCTGACCGATAACGGGATTCACTATGGCAATGCTGGCTATGAGAAAATTGGTTCAGCCTTGGTGACTGGACTCGGCATGAAACTTCCCGAAGGGCTCGTTGATGACACGGTTCAGGGAAAAGTCGCTGAGCTCCGCGATGCAGTGGTGAAGAAAAACCGCACATTTTTCCACCGCTGGCGCCCGGCGAACGAGACCTATCTGTTTCTCTTCCGAAAGCATGAGCAAGGTAACAACGCTAAAGAAATCCCGATGTTCGATCCGATTGTGAAGGAGCAAGAATCGAAGATCGGTGAACTGCGGACGGCGGTTTTTGAAGCGGCACGGAAAGGGTGATTGGTGTCGTGGTATTTGAATTTCTTTAATTTTTTAAAACGTGAAATTGTTCTTCCAGCGAAGCGGATTATTGCTGATTTTATTAAGCACCTTGTTTCTGAACACAGGTTGTTCGGAAAAGGTTGAAGGGGTTACTGCTGATGAGGCTGCTAATTTTGTGATGACGGTTCTTGAGCCGAAGCACCGGCATCAAAAAAATTGGAATAGAACGGGGAAAGCGTTGATGAATTTGAAGCGTGGTAAAACCGAGAAAGGACTCGGTCAAATTTGGTTCATCGGGGGAGTTGATAAGGGAAACATGCTGGAAGGTCCTAACGTGAAAATCACCTTCATCCCAATTGATGAGGGGCGCAGCACGAAGGTGATGATTCGCGCAACCTCGGGTTTTTTCATGCCCCGGCGTGATCGAGAAGCTGAAAAGAAATGGGGTAAAATTTTAGCGGATGCAGCGCCGGTCAAGCCGGTCCGGAAAATTAAAAAAGGAAGTGATGAATAGAAATTTTCAGAAAATGAGAAAACACAAATTTTCGATCAAACAGGGTTGGTTCATCGAACGGTTAGGGTTGGTTCGTGGAGCGGCTCTCGCTACTGCAGCGCTCCTTCTGCTCCCATTCGCCGCCACCGCGCAGAACGGTCTTCGCGACATTCCTGACACTGCGGTCGAGGCACAACTGAAGTCGTTTAAGCTTCCCGAAGGCGCGAAAATTAATCTGTTTGCCTCTGAGCCGCTTATTGAAAAGCCGTTGCACATGAATTGGGATGCGAAAGGTCGGCTCTGGGTGGTTGGGTCGTCGATGTATCCGCAAATCGAGCCGGGTGCGGAGGAAAATGATAAGCTTTTCGTGATCGAAGATACCGATGGTGATGGGGTGGCGGACAAATCGACGGTATTCGCTAATGATCTTTATATTCCGTCCAGTGTGCTTCCCGGAGATGGTGGCGTTTACATCGCGAACTCGACCGAGATCCTTTTTCTGAAAGACACGGACGGCGACGGAAAAGCGGATTTACGGAAAGTCGTGCTGGCTGGCTTCGGCACGGAAGATACGCATCACCTCGTCCACACGTTGCGTTGGGGACCGGAAGGTATGATGTGGATCAACCAATCGATTTACATTCACACTCACATCGAAACGCCGTATGGCATTCGTCGTTTGATGGGTGGCGGCATGTGGCATTTCCGACCTGAAACGGGCAAAGCTGAAGTTTTCATGCGCGGGTTGGTGAATCCGTGGGGCCATGCCTTTGATGAGTGGGGCCAGAGTTTCATGACGGATGGTGCCGGTGGAAACGGGATCAACTGGGTGTTTCCGCGCGGAACGTGGGCGGCGACTCCGGGCTCAGCACGAACGTTGCCGGGTCTCAATCCAGGTCAGCCGAAACACTGTGGGCTCGAGATTTTGAGCGGCAAACAGGTGCCGGAAGATTACGTCGGCACAATGATCGCTCCGGATTTTCGCGGGCATCGGGTTAACCGATTTAAAGTCACCGAAAACGGAACGAGCGCTTACAACTCAACCCAGGTCGAAGACTTGGTGAGTTCGAGCCACCGCGCGTTTCGTCCGATCGATGCGAAAATGGGGCCTGATGGCGCGATTTACATTGCTGATTGGTATAACCCGATCATTCAGCACGGCGAGGTTGACTTCCGCGATCCGCGCCGCGATCACAAACACGGCCGGATCTGGCGGGTGAGTTTTCCGGGGCGGGATTTGGAGGAGAAGCCTGAAATCGAAAAAGCAGATGAAGCAGAATTGGTGAGGCTTCTCAATTCCAATGTGGGGTGGGTCAGGGAACAAGTCATCGTGGAAATTCGAAACCGCGACCCTGACAAGATGGAGACTCAACTGAGTTCCTTCGGGTGGGCTGGGAACGCAAAAGGGTACAGTAAATTCCTGATCCGCCGACTTGGAGCGCTCCAGGCGATTGGGAAGCCAACAGATGGTTTAATGGAACAGCTTCTCTCCGCAGAAGGGATTGATCCAGATCCAAAAGCTCGGGCTGCCGCTCTTCGCGCTCTCTACTACGCCGCAGATTCTCACGAGGAATCCAAAGCAATTGCAGAAAAAGCAATCGCAGACGATCATCCCCGTGTTCGCCTCTGGGCCGTCAGTGTCCTTGCGCAGCTCGACGATCCAGACACCGTGAAAATTGCGCTTCGTGCCTTCGACGGTATCGAAAAGCCAGACGTGTATCTCGATTTTGTGGTCTGGAATATTTGTCGCGAACACAAAGATAAATGGCTCTCGCAAGCGGAGAAAACGAATCCGTTTGAAAGCGCGAAAGATCTGCTGTTTGCGCTCCGCGCGGTAAATTCTTCGATTGGTGGCCACCAAATTTTCTCGGCTCTCGAAAAGGGTGAATTCAAGAGTGATCAGGAAATTGCGGATGTCGCGGACTGGGCTGCACGGACTGGGACTTCGTTGGACCCGCTCTTTGAATTTGCGCTCGCAGACGGGCGTTCGCCGGAGCAGCAGATTACCGTTTTGAATGCGCTGAACGATGCGGCGAAATTGAAGAAGGCGGTTCCGCAAGGCGACAAAACACGTCTCGCTAACTTTTTGAAGTCAGAGAACAACGGGCTTTTTTCTGCGGCTGCCAATCTCGCGGGCCCATGGAAAATCGAAGCGGCGCGGCCGGATTTGGAAGCTGCATTTCTTGCCGCAGAAAAATTACCTGCGCGTGCGGATGCTGCGTTGAATGGATTGCGTGCGCTCGGTGGACCGAAGACAGCACAGTTTCTCCGCAAGATCGCGTCAGATGACGCGGCAAGTTTTCAACTGCGTTCGCTCGCGGTTACGGGCATGATTCGGATGAACCCGAAAGTCGGTGCTGAACTGGCTATTCCGGTTTTGAAATCCGCGCCGAATGGAAAAGATCCACACGGAATTTTCGATGCAATTCTCGCAAACAAACAGGGACCGCCTGCGCTTGTTGCTGAATTGAACAAACCCGAAAACGCGTTGCCGCAGGAAATTGCGCTGGTCGGTTTGCAGAAAGCGAGCTCGGCCGCGACAAAGCCACAGGGATTGATCAATGCGATTCAGAAAGCAGGTAATCTTAAGCCCATGAAAATGGCGCTGACTCCGCCAGAGATGGAAGCGATGATGACTCTGGTAGCTGAAAAAGGCGATCCGCATCGCGGGGAAAAAATCTATCGTCGCGCTGCCTTGGTCTGCACAGCTTGCCACGCAATCGGCGGGGCGGGCGGTGTGATCGGGCCGGACCTAGTTTCGATTGGGTCGAGTGCGCCGGTTGATTACCTGATCGATTCGCTGCTGCAGCCTTCGGTGAAGATTAAAGAGGGCTATCACACCGTGTTGGTGACGTTGAAAAATGGAGATGCTTTTGCTGGTGCGATTGCCAGCGAGACGGGCGACGAAATCGTGATCCGCGATGCTACGGGCAATGAAAATCGAATTCCGAAAAGCGAGGTCGCGAAAAAAGAGATCAGTCCCGTTTCTCTTATGCCGCCGGGTTTGACGGCTCAGCTTCGTGAAGACGAGTTTGTTGATCTGGTTCGATTCATGTCGGAGCTCGGCAAGGAAGGAGATTTTTCGACCAAGCCAAATCGATACGTTCGCCACTGGAAAGTGTTGCAGCCGCATGAGCGTATTCGCGACGAAATCGGGCATTACAGCGAAAAGATTTTTGCTGAAAACGACAAAACCTACGTGTGGACGCTGCTATATTCCAGGGTCGACGGCAGTCTCCCAATGGATGATTTGCCTCAGCAAATCGGACGTGGAAAAAATCGTTACGGCGTTGCCAGTTTCGAAATTGAAGTCGCCGCTGCTGGGAAAGTCCCACTGAAGATCGACGCAAAGCTTGCTGATACGCATCTGTTCATCGGCGAAGATAAAATCGAGCTGCCAAAAGAAGGCAGTCAGGCCTCAATCGAGATCGACGTGAAAAAGCCGGGTAAACACAAAATCACCATGGCGGGTTTGCTGAACTGGGGCTGGGATTCCGTGCGTGTGGAAATCCCAAGCGATGCGACGGGCGTGGAATTGGTGAAGTAATGGCGTGCGAAAGCTGAAACAGGCAGAGATACGCGCATACGGACTTGGGCGATATTTCCTGTAACCCTACTGTTTACGGGTGATCACTCGATATGTATGTGCGGCGTTCGCCGGCGGGTATTTGTGGGTCGGAATTGGATTTTCCGGCGAAGGATCTTTGTACGATAAAATCGACGCGCTGATCGACGCAGCGAACGGTAAAGTAGGTCAACCCGTTGCAGGCCTGGCGGATGATGCCGAATTTTTCCGGCGGGTGAATCTCGACTTCGCAGGGGTGATACCAACGGTCGGTGAGACTCAGGCCTTCCTTGCTGGTAAATCCCGGACAAACGGGTAAAAGCGATCGATCACCTTCTTGGCGACACAAAAACGTACGCGCGACGAATGCGGGAGGCCTTTCACGTGCACCTGATGGAACGTCGCGGCGAAAATGATCTGTGGCAATCCTGGTTGGAAAATTCGTTCACTGAAAACAAGCCGTGGGATCAGATGACACGCGAAATCATTCGTGCTGATTTCCGCGATGAACCGAATCGAGGAGCAGCCTTTTTCCTGAAGCGCTTGAGCGTGAATAGCGAGTTGATCAACACCGCCTGCGCCGATTTTACGAATCCAGCGTTCGCTGCCGATTAAATAGTCTTCCCCTTCGCCCGTTGCCTGAGCCCCTTTTCCTGTGGTTGCTTGAAATTGGGTCGCTTCCGGAGTGGAAATCCCAAGTTTATCCGCAGCCGAAATGATGGCGTGAGCGAGGGGATGCTCAGATCGGGCTTCGAGCGCCGAGGCTAGGCGCAGATAGCTTTTGGCCTCCTCTGAGAGTGTTTCATCAATCGGAAAAGAACCTTCAGCGGTCACAATTTCAGTGAGAGAAGGTTTGCCGACTGTCAGGGTCCCTGTTTTGTCGACCGCGACGATATCGATGGTCGCGGCACGTTCCAGATGTGAACCTCCTTTTATCAAAATACCACGTCTCGCCACTCCACCAATTGCGGATAGAACAGTGGCTGGAGTGCTGATGACCAGCGCACAGGGCGAAGCAACGACCATCACTGTCATGGCCCGATAGAAAGCAGCTGCGATATCTTCTCCCATTGCGAGCCAGGGAATGAGAAAGACCGCGAGAGTAACGAGAATGACGCCGAGTGCGTAATTGCGTTCTGCGTTTTCGAGAAAACTTTGCGTCTTGGATTTTTCCTCTTTTGCTTCCGCCACCAGCTTGATCATCCGGGCGAGAGCGGAATCCCCGGAGCGTTTTGTTACCGTAAGTTCGATGCTGCCGGTTTGACAATGACTATTTCGCCGGGAGCTAACTCCTCAACTGGGACTTGCTTGACTTCGCCATCGCGTTTCACGAAAGCGAGGTCAGGGCTGAGGTCGAGAAGCGCTTCGATTGCCATGTTGGTTCGCTCCATTGCATAGCGCTGGAGGACGTTTGAGAAACTAAACAGAAAGAGCAATAGTGCTCCCTCAAAAGGGGCACCAACCAACGCCGCACCGAGAGCAGCAAGAACCATGAGGACATCGATATCGAGAACCTTTTTGCGAAGAGATGAGATCGCCGATTTAAAACCTTCCTAGCCAGCGAAAAGATAGGCCCCTAGGTAAAGCAGATTGGTTTTCCAGCCGGGGCCGATCGTTTTTCCGACAACAAGCGCGGTGATGAGGAAGATGAGTCCCAACGAGCAGGAAATTTCTTCGTTGTAATCGCCGGACTTTAATTTCGCGATGAAAGGGCGATTTTTGGCAGCTCTAAGGTCTTCTCTCATGTCAGCGGTGGTCGTATCCCTACTATGACCCCAATGCCGGATGACTGGCAAATTGGGGTGAGCGTTGCTTTATCCCTTTGACTCATCGTCACATTCACCTGCTAAAATCCTGGCCTGAGCAATCGCGCGCATCATGCCGCGGGCTTTGTTGACGGTTTCGTTGTATTCGTTTTCCGGAATAGAATCAGCGACAACGCCTGCGCCTGCTTGAACGTAGGCTTTCTTGTCTTTCAAAACGACAGTCCGCAATGCAATGCAGCTGTCATGATTCCCGTCGAATCCAAAATAGCCCACTGCCCCTGAATAGGCGCAGCGCTTGGCTTTTTCCATTTCGTCGATGATCTGCATCGCGCGGACTTTGGGACTGCCGCTGACGGTTCCCGCAGGGAAAGTCGCGCGCATCACATCATAGGCAGAAAACTCGGGGCGAAGCTGGCCTTCGACATCCGTCACAATATGCATCACGTGGCTGTAGCGTTCGATTCGCTGAAAATCTTTCACGGCAACAGAGGTGTATTCAGCGACGCGGCCAACATCATTTCTTGCCAAATCGACGAGCATGAGGTGCTCGGCACATTCTTTCGGATCGCTCAGCAAATCCTGCGCAAGGGCTTCGTCCTCTTCGGGAGTCTTTCCCCTCCAGCGAGTTCCGGCGATCGGGCGAATTTCGATTTTTTCATCAATCGCGCGGACATGAACTTCCGGCGAGCTGCCCACCAGTGAAAATTCATCGCCAAACTGAAGGCAAAACATGTAGGGCGAAGGGTTCACGTGACGAAGTGCGCGATACAAATCGATCGGAGCGCCGCCATAATCGGCTTCAAAGCGTTGACTCGGCACGACCTGAAAAATATCGCCCGCGAGGATGTATTCCTTAGCCTTATTGACCATCGCTTCGTATTCTTCTTTGGTCGTATTGCTCTGCGGCTCCGGCACATCCGGCTCAGTCATCAGCGAAAACGGTGCAAAACTGAGCGGCTTCGCCAATTTCTGAACGGTCGCTTCAATTCGCTGACGCGCCGCTTCGTAGCCTGCTTCGGCTGTTTCGTGATCGTCGCGAAAAATATTGCTCACGACCTGGATTTTGCGGAAACGGTGATCAAAAATCACGATTGTATCGGTGATCATGAAAATCATATCCGGAAGTCCCAGCGGATCCGGTTTTGTCTGCGGAACCGTCGTTTCGAAAAACTCCACCATGTCGTAGCCGAGAAATCCCACGGCTCCGCCGGCAAAAACGGGAAGCCCTTCGACCTCGACCGGTTCGAATTTTGCCATGTGGCGCTGGACTTCGTGAAGTGGATCACCGTCTTCTTCAGCGAGCGTGAATTTTTGGATGTCTCCGCCGGCACCTTCGCGAACTTCAATCTCTCGACCATGGGCCCGCACAATCATTCGTGGATCCGTTCCGAGAAACGAATAGCGCCCGATTTGGTCGCTGCTTTCCGCTGACTCCAAAAGGAAACACGGCGTGCTGCCATCGTTCAGCTTCTGGAAAGCCGAGACCGGCGTTTCATAGTCCGCGGCCAACTCGGTCCAAACCGGAATGAGATTTCCGGATTTGGCCAGTTTAGAAAAGTCGTCGAATGATGGTTTGAGTGCAGTCACAGCGCGGCAAAGATGCACTCCTGTTTCCAGATTGCAAAGCGGGCTTTTTGCGCGGAAATCTAACTCCCAATGAAACGAAATCTTTTCGCCTACGGCACGCTCTTGGTTCCTGATATCTGGGATTTAGTGGTCGGGGAATCTTTCCGAAGCGAACCGGCTGTATTACCAGAATTCGAGGTTTTTCGTGTGATCGGTGGTGATTTTCCGGGAATTACGAAATCTGAACGGGCAGATGCGAAAGTCCCCGGGCGTGTGTATTTCGATCTCGACGAGATTACCATTGCGCGACTGGATGCCTACGAGGGCACATTTTACGAACGTCTCAAAGTAGAATGTAATCACAAAGAATCTGACGAACAGATTCATTGCGATACTTACATTGTCCCGAAACCTGCCGCGGAGGGAGTTTTGAGCGTCGAAGTTTGGACACTGGAGTGGTTTCAGGCTGAGGCTCAGGAATCGTACATCGAAAGAATGCAGGGAGCAGGTTTCTGATTCAGCCTCCCCGCTGCCCTCTATTCGAAGCGATAAACGATCACTTCTCCCGAGTTCAATTTGCGAAGATCGAACTCGACTTCACCAACCGATTTGTTTCGTGATCAATTTTGATGGTAGACCGTCATGATTGACCGTCGGGTTCCTTTTTTCATGACCACTGCGGTGTGGTTTGGACCGGTTGTTGCATTGGGAAACTTGGCATCACACATTTCGACGACATCACCCGGTTCTAATTTCTCTTTCGATCAATCAACGACGCGCCCCCAAACCCGCAGTCCTTTTCCGGCGGGGCGTTTGGCTTCTGCTGCTTTGAACACTTCGTTCGCCAGAGTCCAGCATTCTCCGTTTCCCACTTGCTTGCCTTTGTTGGTTTTAACAAAGGCCACGATTTTTTCGATCGTGTCTTTAGCTGAGTTGGCCTCCGTTTTCTCACTAAGTTCCTTCCGGATAGCCTCCATCCTGGAGGTTCGTTCTTTTGCGATGTAATCCTGATCTTCTTTTGAAAGTGTAGACTCATTTTCCATTGCAGCTTAGCGGGGCTTCGTCAAACCAACCCTGTTCGATCGAATTCGGCGAGGCAGTATTCGTATTCTTTCGCGAGCTGATCGACGACGTCGCCGGAGCGCATGGCTTTGGGCATGACTTCCCACGTGTAGGTTTCCATTTCGAAATGCTGACACCAACCAGGATCAGCCCCGAGAAGATCGAGCGTATCGCTGATGTGATCGCGGGTGTCTCCGAAAATGGCTTCAGGCTGGGCGTGAATCGGAACGTGAAAATGAACCCGCCATTCGTCGCCGGCGTCACCTTTATTTTCATCTGCCCACGCCAAGGCGTCAGGCAAATCGCGGAATCGCTCGATGATGTCGTCGCCTTTGCGGACGATGACTTGATGCAAATAAACGTCATCTTGAAATTCGGAAAGTCGCGAACGCGAAGCTTTGTCAGGCGTCAGTTTTAACGCTGAGCTGAGGTGGATTTTGCTGATTCGCAATCCGGCTCCGCGCAAATTGGCGAAAGCGTCAGCGGCGTTTTCGTATTCCACGGCAAGGTGGCAGGTATCGTAATTGATTCCGATGTTTTGAAGGATTGACGCTTTTTCGTTTTCGGAAACGCCATTGGTCAGCTGATCAAAAAACGCGACGCTTTCGAAGCTATTCTCAAAAAGTCCCAGCGGTTCAGGCTCAAGCCCAAGGTGCAAATCGCGTCCGGTTTTTTCGCGGAGAGCTTCGAGATGACGATTGCAGTCACGAAGATTTGAAATGATTGCGCTGATCTTTTTGTTCTCGTCGGGCTGTCCGATGACGAATTCTTTGAACGATCCGGGCAAGGTGCTGACGCTGCCGCTTTGGCCTTCAGGTGCGATTCTGCAAAGCAGGTCGAAAAGCTGATTGGTATAAGTCAGCCGCGCTTGGTGCGACCAATCCGGTGCGTAGACTTGTTCTTTCACCCGGTTTCCGTGAAACGTGCCGTAGGGAAATCCGTTGATTGTAAAAACGTAGGCATGGTTTTTGTCGAGCCACCGACGGAAATCATCGACAAGGGAAGCATCGGCGGTCAACTCTGCCGAGGCGTCTGCAGAGAGGCGCAATCCGATACCGTAGGGTTCGGAATTAGGACAAACCTGATCTTTTACTTTGAGCGTGTATTGATCGAGTCCCGCGAAAGTCTCGGCCCACGTTTCGCCGCGATGAATATTGGTGCAATAACCGAGATGGATGCCGTGTTTGAGCTGCATTGTTCTGTAAGTTGTCTCTAATCCCCCGTGTTATGGGGAGCAAGAACGGATTTGGGTGGGATTAAAGAAGTTTTTATTTTACCCAAATGCTAAGATTGGACTTGCGTTTTCCATTAGTTAGCGAAAAATTTCCTAACCAAATAATGCCCGATTCTAACACCGATACCAAAAAAAGTCCGAACGCCGTTTAGGTATCCTGCCTTCTAGGACGGGCTTATTACCTCCATTTGGGAGTGTTAGAGCGGATCTTAAAAAAAGAGGGGTTGGACAAAAAATTGCGCCCGGGGATGTGCAATGTTCTGCTTGCTCTGTTGGATGAGGATGGTCAAAGGATCAGCACCATTGCAAGCCGAATTCGCGTCGCAAAGAGCACGATGACGGGAACGGTTGATCGCCTGAAAGCCAGTGGATTAGTGAGAGTGAAAGTCGATTCTAAAGATCGCCGTGCGCAGCGGCTTTCACTGACGGCTAAAGGAAAATCGCTTGAGCCGGCGCTAAGAACAGCATTGGCGCAATTGGGGAGCACGCTTGGAGAAACGATGTCGGCTGCTGAGAAAAAAGAGTTCTCCCGGCTTCTTGAAGTAGTTATCGACTCGATGGAGTCAAAGCCTGATTCGGTCTGACTGCAAAGGACGTTGCGGTGCAAAGTCGACTTCGTTTTATAGCGGGAGAATGATGAGAATGAGGTAGGTTTGTGATGAACCTGTTTTTCTTTGACCGTGAAATTTCTGCTATCTGCTTCTTTCGTTTTCTCAATTCTCGCCAGTGTATTGCAGCCGATTGCGTCGGCTCAGTCGGTTTCGCCAAGGCCTTTCTCAGACACCGCGCAAATTGTAGATAACTGGTCTGCGGATCAACATTTGTGGACGAATGGAACGCTACCGGTGTCTTCCCGGAATCTGGCTGATTTAGAGAAGTGGCTCGACGAGAACGCGCCGAACTGGACGGTTGTTTTGATGCAAAATGCACGGCAGCAACGTTATCAGGGGAGATCGGGGATGAATGCCGTGGAATATTCGCTGGGGGAAAAATTGCCGAACCAAACAGGGTTCAGCAAGATGCTCGACTCACGAGTGGCTCAGAAAAACGGGGCGATCTTTGTTCTGTTTTTGGAAGAGAGAAAATTTTCTTATTTCAGTTCTGATGCGATGGACTTTCGCCGATTGGGCCATCGTCGCTGGGTGGGTGATTTGGACAAACCTGCGATCCGGGCGATGCGGAACGGAGGTCGAATCGTCGATGCGGTGAAAGACACGATTTCCAATATTGAGACAAAGCTCACCAAAGCGATTGCGGGCGAAATTGCAGCGAAGAAACGCGCCGAAATTGAGCGAAAACGCGCCTTGGAGGAGGTGAAATTGCTTTCAGGGAAAGTGATGGGAGAGATCGACGAAGCTCTGGCATTTGCAGATGAGTTTCGGAGCCGGTTTCCTAAACTCGAAGGCGATTTGCTTGAAGACAACGCGCCATCATGGCGGGCGAATGCAAAAGCGGTTGCAGATTTTGCCGTGGCGAACCAAGTGAAGGAGGCCCATGAATTGGCCGGCCAAACGCGAAGCCAGTTACTCGATTTTCGAAGGAATCTTCAATTGTGGGAAAAGAACGCGGAAGCGATTGCTCGATTAGAAAAACGAATTGAGGGGATGCGCGGGAATTATGGGGTCGCAAGCGTTGATGGGCTTGCTGCGCAGGCACGGGATGCGTTTCGCTCTGCGTCGGAAAATTATCTTCACGGCGATTCAATTTATCGGCAGCAGCTTGAAACGGGCAATCGGCTCGTTTCGCAAACGGAGTCGGAATTTCAATCCTGGCAAGCGGCGGTTGCGGCTGAGAAAAAACAGCAGGAGGCTCGGGAATTGACGAACAAAATTGCGCTGATTGTGGCGGGTATTTTGTTCATCGTCGCTTTGATTGTCGCGAACCGAATGCGTCGTCCAGCCAAATTAGAGGCGGAGGATTTGCTCAAATCCTGGAAGCGTCAGCTGAAAGGAAAATTCGATCGGCTGTTTGAATTGATGGATCGGACTACGATTCTTGTGGGGTCGTCTTCGGAGGGCGAGAATCGAGAGTTTTCAGGAACCACCGAAGAACTTCGGAAGAAGGCGATCCGTGAGGTTGATGAGCTTTTCATCATGTCGTCAGCGACGGATCAGGTCATGGATGATGTCGAAAAATCGGTCGAACCGGGCAGTTTTTGGGGCGGCTTGGTGAATCTTTTTTCATGGACTCGGTACCAACGGGCCACTGAATTACTGACTTCTAAAGCGATTGGATTTGATAGGGATCAGGGGCTGGCACCGATCATTTCGCCGAAGAACCGCGAGTTGCTTGGTTCCGAAGGCGATTACAAACCATTCAAAATGTCGTTCAAAAGGTTGATCGAAATTTACGACGATAAACAAACGACGGCTCGTGAAACGGTTGAACGCCTCGGGGCGGGGATTGATGGATTGCCATTGAAGGCTGAAGAATTGACGCAGAAACTTTCTGAAATCTCCGAAGGCCAACTTCAAACTAGCGAGCGGGCGGCGAAAGATCACTTTTTTCATCTGACGAATCTCGGGATCAAGCTCATCCCGGCGATTGAATCAAATTTGAAATCAGCTCGCAAAATAGGCAAGAAAGATCCTGTGGCGGCGCTGGAAGGGCCCATAAATATCGCTATACGGCAGCTGAAAAATGGTAATTGGCTTGCGGCGAGGATTGGAATGGCACGGCACAAGTTCCGTGAAAATGTGGAAGAAAAAGTCGCGACTTTGGAGAGCCACGGTCGCCGGATTCGTTGGGTTGATGAGTTGCTGAATTCGCTCACTGCAAAATCGGAGGCTCTCGCTGAGTTAGCGGTGGAGCGAGATGCGGATCAGGATTTAAACGAATTTGGTGATTCGCTCATTAAGGCATGGGGGCGAATAGCGTCGTGTGCACTCATTTCGAAGGGGGCCGAAAATGAAATTCCAGAAATGATCGAAAAGGCCCGACGCAAGGTGAGCGGTGCCCGAATTTCACTTTCAGAAAAGCTGAATATGCCTATTAAAAAAATATTGGTGGAAGAAAATCTAAATCCCGATGATCGACTCGCTGCTGCGGGCGTTGAATTGGAAGCGGCTCGATCTGCCTTGAATCTTGGCAACAATGCAGTCGCTCTTGGTGACGTTGAAGACATTGAAGGTCTCATCGACGAGGTGGCTGATCTCATTTTACAAAGCCGATCAACTGCTGATCACTTCAAATCCTGGAAAACTGAACTCACGGATCGAGGTGAAACTCAGAAAAGCAAAGTTCAACCAACTGCGACTTTGTTGGAAGATTTGATTCAAAATTATGATTCGGAAGTGCTTCGTTTCAGTGTCCGGTTTGGAACAGAGCCGCTGGGGCAGGATTCAGTTCGGGATTCGATTAAAGCGGCTGAAGGGCATCTCCAAAACTTTGATGAAGCGCTTTCGAATGCCGCTTCTGCATTTGCCGATGGGCGATTGATCGAAGCCAGCGGCCGATCCGAGCGAGCGGGAAATGAACTGGATTTTGCGACTCACCAAATCGCATTAATCGAAGATCAACATGCGGCGTTGAAAGCGGCTGAGGCTACCAATCAATCCCGTCATTCTGAGTATTTGGAAAAAGTGAAGGCGTTGGAATCGCAAATTTCTGATTTTCGAACGATGACAAAGACGGTGGAAAGTCATCTCGTTTTGAGCAAATACCTCGGAGTTGTTGCGAAAAAGTTTGAAGTGGCGAGTCCGAACCCATTCGAAATCAACCATGACTTGGATACCTCGCAGCGGAATCTGGAAGCGGTTGAGCAAAGTATTGCAACAGATTGGGAGTGCTTCGATTCTGCAGAAAATGCAATTCGTAAAGCGCGACGAGTTCTCAAGCAATCGGACAGCCTGATACAAACTGCTAAGACTGATAATATCACCGACAGCGTCGATTTAACCAAAGCGATTCAGCATCATAAAAATCTCACGGAGTTCGTGGAAAAAGCGGATGCCTATCTAAAAACTGAGCATGGAAATTGGCCGGGGGTAGAGAAAGAGGCGGCAGATGTCGCTGCCGATGCGCTGGTTGTTCGAGGTGCGATTGATCACGAATTACAACGGGCCAATCTCGCCGTGGTTAAAATCCATGAGGCGACTAATGCCATTTCGCATTTGCGTGGATGGCGCAGTTCCCACGGGATTCGGCGCGATAAATCGGCTGGGTCATTCGAGTTTACGGAAGCTCAAAACGCTCTCGCTTCGGGGCAGTACGAACAGGCTCGGCAATTTGCGGAAAACAGTCGAGCTCATGCTGATAGAGCGCTGAAGCTCGCAGAGGCGCGCGAACGCGAGGCTGAAGCACAGAACGCCGCAGAGCTGCTGCGGCTGCCGCTGCAGCCCGTCGTCGAGCCGCGCGGGCGGCATCGTTTTCAAGTAGTAGTGGAAGCAGTTTTGGGTCGTCGAGTGGAGGCAGCGGCTTTTCAAGCAGCAGTTTCTCTTCGGGGTCGTCTGGTTCCAGTTCAGGATTTTCCAGATCAGGCTGGTAAGGAAGATCCAGTTTTACGATCATAGGCTATTGGCGGGCCTGAAGCTGCTGCAATACCTGTTCCCAATGATCCGAGTTCTCCCCAATTTCTAAATCCAGAATGGTATCCAAATTCAAACCGCCTTTCTGAGACTCGCCATCATGGCATTCGAGGCAATGTTGTGAAACGATGGCCTTCCATGTTTCTGCTGAAGTAGAGACCCGCTCAAAATTAAAATTACGAACCAATAGGGAATCTTCATCGAACCAATAGGGTAAGTTCGTTGAGCCAACCCTATTGGTTCGTGGATCGTGGGGAAATGTCAGGGTTTTGGCCAGTTTAAATGTTTGTGGAGAAAGTTGAACGAGGCTTGTCCGTTGATGGAATGACCGCCTTGAAAAAATTCAATTTCAGTTTTGTCAGCGAGGCCAAATTGAGCGTAAAGCCACCGAACTTTTGCGTATTCGTGAGCAACCCACTCGTCTCGTGAAACACGGTCGTGATGGCCGCGCTCGACCATAAAGGGGCGAGGGAAAATCAGGCCT
The DNA here is from genome assembly GCA_937891465.1 of uncultured Verrucomicrobiales bacterium. Classification (GTDB taxonomy): domain Bacteria; phylum Verrucomicrobiota; class Verrucomicrobiia; order Verrucomicrobiales; family DEV007; genus JABDJT01. The sequence continues at coordinate 28,507 of CALAHF010000018.1, forward strand.
GCCATTTCAGCATAATCGAAGGTATGACCAAGGTTCCAATACGGCATTTCCCATTCGATCGAGCCCATAAAACCGTTTTCGAAATCCGTCGCCGCGACTTTTCGCGTCCACTGGTTGAAGTCGCCGGAGCAGATTGATAGAGCGTAGTCTTCGATCAACGCAGGAAGCCGGACGGCGGATTCGCCACCGTAGCTGAGGCCGTAGAATCCGATCCGTTTTGGGTCCACGTTTGGCTGCGTTTTTAACCAACTGATAATTTGTTCGTGGGACGCAGTGATGAGCGAAAACATGGAGCAACCGAGAGCGTTGGATTTTCGATCGAGCCATCGGTAACGTTCTTCGCCGCGGTAGAGGTTGTGGGGTGAGAAAACGATGAAGCCGCGTTCTGCCAGTTTCGCTGCGTATCCGCCGTAAGCGGTCTTCTTTCCGTCAATGGTATCGATCGGCAATCCGTTTCGACCATGTTGGCAAACGACGACGGGCCGTTTTTCATTGGGTTTCAAATCGTTCGGCAAAATGAGTGCACCCCACGCGAAAAACTCGGGATAGACGTCGAGCGTGACATCCCAGGCGGTCCACTTTTCGGTTTTCAAAATCTGTCGGGAGCGCGGGTTTAAAGGCGATCGCACTTCGTCGAATTCGCCAATTAATTCTTTGCGAAATTCATCGCGAAAAGGCCGGGCGTTTTGAATGAAATTTGCGGGATCGAGAATGGGGAACTCGCGCTCGGTCGTCCATTTTTTCTGATTAAGCTGTGGCTCGGCGGTGTGGAAAAACCTTTCCCGACGAACGACGTCGGCTTTTCTAATCAGTGACTGAACATGATTTTCCATCTGTTGAAAAATTCGCTGATGCCTTTCCTCATTTTTAAAATTGGGGCGGGCATCAAACAAAAATGTCATCGGCGGTATTCTCGCGATTTCGGTTTGAAATCCGATTTCCTGAGCAAAGACAGCGACCGCGGGAAAGTCTCCGCGGGAGTTTCCGTTTGCTTCCGCGAGAAGAATTTGCGGAGGGGTTTTCTCCATTCTAAGCAGCGGGCCGATTCGATCAACTTCGGCCGAAAGAGCTTCGGGAGTCGGTTGTGTGATTTCGCCTTTTTGATCGGTGACGTTTGGCATCATCGAGTTTTCAATCACAAGCGTTCGGGGCCAAATGAGCGTCGCAATTTCGGCGTCCCCGAATTCGCGGAGCAGTCCAAAAACATTCCGATAAATTGGCTCGGCGGCGATGTTGTGACGAGGTCCAAAATAACCGCTAACGAGTGCGTTATCGATTCGGGGATCGGCCGCGGCGGAATAGAATGCGACGAGTCCGCCTTCGCCGTAGCCAGCAACATTGATGGTGTCGGCCAGTTGATTTTCGCGGAGCCAATCGACTAGTGCGAGAACCGATTGAACTTCGTAGCCAATCACATGCCGCCCCATCTGAAACGCCTGCCGATAAATCCATTCGCGGTGAGTTTGATCTGATTTCTCTATTCGTGCGTCGTCTCCATCAGGCCCGGCGTAAATCTTCCGGTTGATCGTCGCGGGGATGATGACGCGAAATCCTGCATCTGCGAAACGAAGCGCCATTTGTTTTTCAGGGAGCAGTTTTCCACCGATACCGAGCATGTCTTCCGGCGTTTCATCCGCGTCAGGAATCAGGATGACTGCGGGAGGAACGACGGTTGATGAGTCATCGGTTGCTTTTGGATTTACATAAAGTCCTTCAGCAGATAAACCATCGAGGACTGACCAACGAATTTGGTGGACGGTGAATTTTGGAGTCTCAGCAACGACCGAACTGGCTGGATTGCCTGAACCATCAACTGATTCAGCCGTTACGAATTCCATTCGCGGGGAAAGCCGCGTGTCGGAGAGCCCGATTATTTCACGGAAACGCAGCCGGTTTTTCTCAATTGATTTTGCGTAATCGGCGGTGGGATTTCGATTCCAATATTGGAATCGCATGCCCTCCGATTCGGAGATTTTCCGATCCACGAAAGCGTGGGCGCCGTCCATCAAACGCCCGGAAAGGTCCGCTTCTTCCCATGTGATTGACTTGGTGTTCGGCAGTGGTTCGGCGGTCGCCCCAATCGCACCTGCGAGCATTGTGAAGGCCGAAAAATAAAGTCGACACATGATTGAGGGGTTACGCTGCATTCTTGAAGTCTGATTGAAAAAACAAGACTGTCATGCTGTAACTTTGCCGTATTTATAGGAATGCGATTAATTTCAATGGTGGCCTGTTTTTTCTGTTTTTGGTTTTCGGCATCGATTTTTGCTGCGGATCCCATTGACGCAGCGCGGGATTTTCTTGAGCAAAACCGTGCGTTTCGAGGAACCATTGAGCCTTCCGCCGATTTTGATACGGTCCGCGAAAAAATTGCGTCAATGAATGATCCTAAGACAAAGTTTGGGTATGTTGTTTTCAGTGTGGCGCGTCATAGCAAAAAGTTGCTGTCAGATGAACAAGCTGAGGCGATCAGCAAGATTATCGAAGCTCGCAAGAACGCCGAGGTGAATTGGCACGATATTCGGAATGTAGTGAGGGTTCATGCTCAAATTCGACTGTGGAAATACGCAGCTAAATCGGATGCCGCAGAAGCAAAGAAATTGAGAGCAGACTGGAAGGCATGGAACGATTTGCGGATTGCCTTCATGTTCGAAGAATTTGTTGCTCAGGAAAGATTCCAGCGAGCTGCTTGGGATGTTCTGACTGTTGAACAGAGAAAAGCGTTGCTATCCAGTGAGTGGGATCCGTTTCTGAAAAAGAGCATGGGCCACGGCCGGCTATTCAGCGCGAATAAGCAGGTCCAACGAGTTTTTGGGAAAGCTGATGACGAAAACAAATTCGACGCAGCTGTCGATCATTGGGAAAAAGCGTGGGAGCCAGTTTTTGAGTACTACCAAGCGGCCTCCGAGTTTCAGCGAAAGCGAGAGTTCTCGATGGATGATGCGGGTGAAAATTTCGCCGCTGCTTCGTGGAAAGAATACGCATCTGCCTTTCGAGGATTTTCAGAAACTGAATGCGATGCGATTCGGGGACTCGTTCAGGCAGGCTACGAAAAAGATGCGGAATTTCTTAATAAGATCACAAACTTTCAGACCAAGCTGAGAGCAGACATGGTGAAGAAATATGAATCAAATGCCGCAGAATTCCTTCGGCGGCTCGGAGTCATGTGATGCTACCGAAGCGACTTGGACTCGTTGTAGGCCTCCCAGGCGAAACGCTGTAAATCAGCACGGTCTTTTTCTGAAAAGGTGCGCTTAATTGGATTTCCGTCGCGGTCCTTTTGTTTGTTTTTGGGTTCTTTTTCGTAAAAGCGAATATCGGTGATCGAATCGGTTTTTAAACCAACGGGGCTTTTGTCGAAGGCAGCGGAATAAATTGCGCATGCCGTCATGTAAGCCATCGTGTGATTGAGGTGGGCGTCATTCACAAAACGAAGCGTCAAATCCGGACGTTCGGTTTGGCAACGCAATCCGGCGAGGGACATGGGGGCGACCGCGGCATCGATTTCTTTCGCGAGCTTTGCGATGGCGGCAGCCTTTTTCTTCACAGGTAATGGATCGGGCGCGGCTGTGAGGGGCTCGGCATTCTGGGTTGTTGGTGAGGATACGTAGAGGATTACTTTGGCTCCTTGTGCCTTCGCCAGGTCTGCGAATTTGGGAGCAAACTGAGCGTATTTTGTGGGCGCGTCGCCGATGTCATCTCGATAGGATTGGAGGACGACGATATCCCATTTCGGATGCGGTTTTCCAATTTCACCGAGCAGCTTCGTTTGCCGCGCTTTGGCAGATTTGATATATCCGTTCAGTTTTTTATTTTTGAATCCAGCGTCCAAAATCGCCAGGGAAGCATTCACGTCTTCGGAGGTGAGCGTTGGCAAATTGACGACATTCTGAGTGCCCAAATTCCAGTGATCAGAAAGCGTCCGGCCTCCATAAATGACGGTCGTTGGTTTAAAGTTGAGCCCTGGATTGCCTTCTTCCGCCATGGTCTTTACCACCTTCGCGAGATTGTGGCGTGCTGTGTAGCTATTCCCGACGAAGAGGACGTTGAGCGTCTTTTTTTCCTGAGAAATTCCGATAGCAGTGGTGAATAAAAGGAGTGCTAGAAGACTGAATTTTCTATATGTAGTCATCGGTTTTGGAAGTTGATTACAAGGATGTTGAGTCGTCGGTATGATGGCCGAATGAAAAGAAATGCGCCAGAAATTTTCTGTAAGCTTCTGAGATCAAGTGTGAAAAAATTGCTTCGAATTTTGATCCTGTTTTGTTTCAACGGGTTAGCTAGAGACAAGTCTGTCCGTGCGAGTGGGAAAAGATTAACACTCCTTAAACATCAATAGGGTCGATTCTTTGTTCTCGTTGACATGGCAGGGATAAAGCTGGTCATTTCGTCCCCATGTCAGCAGCTAATCAATCATCAAAACGGTCGTCTCGCGGCTGGATTTTGATCGTCGTTATCGGACTTCTGCTTCTCGCAGTTGTATTCGGTATCGTTAGATTGATCCAGGCTGCTCCGAATGCTGGAGCGGGTGCTGGTGCTGGCGATGCTCCTCAAGGGCCTCCTCCTGCATCGGTTTATGTGGAGGCGGTGAATTTTGGGAGTGCGCAAAATGCGTCGCTCGCGACCGGGACACTTCGGGCTAAGTCGCGTTCCGAAGTGGCAGCACGCGAAGCGGAATCCGTTGCTGAAGTGCTGGTCGATGATGGCGATCAAGTAAAGGCTGGTGACGTGTTGGTTCGTCTGTACGGAGATCGGCTCGATGCTCAGATTGTAGAGGTGGAGGCGCAGATGCGGACGGCTGAAAAGATGGTGAATCAGCGCCAAGTGGAGCAGGAAAGAGCGGACACGGATTTCGAGATGAAGGAGGGGTTGCTGAAAGATCTGGCGATTTCGCGAAGTGAGTTTTTAGATGCACAGAGCAAGGCAACGATCGCCAAAGCCCAATCAGAAGCAGCTGCAGAAGTAGTGAATGAAGCGAAAAGCAGAATCGATTTGCTGAAAATTCGTCGAAAGGATTTGGAGGTTCGAGCACCGTTTGCAGGATTGATTGCGGAGCGTCATGTCGAGCCGGGCGAGTGGTTGGCGGCAGGTACGTCGGTGGTGACTCTGGTGACGGTGGATCCTGTGGAAGCTTGGATGAGTGTGCCGGAACGCTATTTGCGGGATGTGAATGAGCAGCCGATGGACATTCGCGTGCGCCTTTCATCTACGGGCGAAATTTTTGCCCCGAAGGCCGTTAAAATCGTTCCAGATGTCGAACGTCGCAGCCAGTTGTTTACGGTCGTGGCCACGTTGGATAATTCGAGTGGTCAGCTGGCTCCCGGTCAGTCAATTACGGGAGCTGTTCCGATTGGGAAAGATGAAGAACATTTTCAATTTCCGGTGGATGCGTTGTTGCGGTCTCGTTTAGGAGATTTCGTTTATGTGGTCGATGCCAGTGGCGAAGGGCCAATGCCTGTAGGCCGAAAGGTGCTGGTGGATATTGCCTTCGAGCGAGATGAAACGATTTTTGTAAACGCCAATGGAGCTGGTCTTAAAAAAGGCGATCGGGTTGTAACAGAAGGAAATGATCGGCTTTTGCCCGGGCAAATGCTGGTAGTTCGGGAAGAAGGCGAAGGAGCGCCGCAGGTGAAACCGTAGTTCTTGCACGATGAATATCGTTGATTATTGCATTCGCCAACCGGTCACTGTTGCCGTGGGAATCGGACTTTCGCTCCTTGCGGGTGTGCTGGCATTTACCAGTGTGCCAGTGCAGATGAAGCCGGAAGTGGATTCCGTCGTGGTCTCAGTGAGCACGAACTGGGAAGGTGCTTCGGCGGAAGAAATTGAGAGTGATATCATCGAAGAACAGGAAAAAGTTCTCGGGGATATTTCCGGGCTAGCCTCGATGACGAGTAACAGCAAGGCTGGCCAGGGGACGATTCGATTGGAGTTTTTGACCGGTAATGACATCGACGAAGCGATGACCGAAGTCTTGCAAAAGCTGGATGAAGTGCCGGGATATCCGCCCAATGTGTTGCGACCAGTCGCCGAAGATATTGATCCTGAATCGGTCGACTACATCGCGTGGATTGGTCTTTCGTCGACCGACCCTGATTTTGACACAACAACGCTCTACGATTTTATGGAGCGTCGGTTGAAGCCGCGTTTTGATCGCATTCCGGGGATTTCCCAAGTTGGAATTCGGGGTGCTCGCCAATCCGAACTGCAGATACGCGTTGACCCTCGCGCCTTGGCCAATCGTGGCGTCACGTGGCAGCAGTTCATCACTTCGGTTCAGGTTTCGAACGTGAATTTCTCGGCGGGATTGATCACGGAAGGAAAGCGGGATGTGAGGATTCGGGCAACGGGGCGTTTTCAAAGTACGGAAGAAGTCTTGAACATGATCATTCGTCGAGATGAAGCGGGGCCGGTTTACGTTCGCGATGTCGCGACTGTTAAGAGCGCTTTTAAAGAAAAAACAAACTGGGCGCGAGCGCGGGGGCATCAGATGCCGTTCATGAACTTTCAGCTGCGGCGTGGAGCGAATTTGATCGGAACGATGAATGAAATTCAGGACATCGTTGCCGACATGAACAGCCCGGAAGGCATTCTGCCGGAGCATGCGCGTTCTCTTGGAATGAACGGGACGCTGGAGCTGGTTCAAACATACGACTCAACGGCATACGTCCGTGACGCTATCGATCTCGTCCAGAGCAACATTTTGGTCGGTGGAATTCTCGCGACCATAACATTGTTGCTGTTTTTGCGTTCACTTCGCACCATTGGTATCATCGCTATTGCGATTCCGATTTCAGTTATTGGAGCGATCGTAGTTCTTGTTGCGATGGGACGTTCGGTGAACATCATCTCACTCGCAGGAATGGCTTTCGCCGTTGGGATGGTGGTCGACAACGCCATTGTGGTGATCGAAAATATTTTCCGCCATCTTGAAATGGGCAAAGGACCGCGTCGTGCGGCTTCCGAAGGTGCCAAAGAAGTCGCTGGTGCGGTGCTTGCTTCAACCGTCACGACGATGGTTGTATTCTTCCCGATTTTGTTGATTCAAGAAACGGCTGGTCAGCTTTTTAAAGACATCGCTTATGCCATAATGGCGGCGGTTGGGCTCAGTTTTATAATTTCTCTGACGGTCATTCCAACCGCTGCGGCAAGAATCTTGAGTCGTGGTGATTCGCTTCATGAAGAGGATACTGATTCAGCTAAAAAATCTAAAAAGGGCAGTCGCTGGAACCCGATCACCTGGTTCCGTGTGACCATCGACACGTTGCCGGATATGGTCGCCAACTTGCTTGGGCGGATCAACAAGTCGTGGTTCGGACGAATCGCGGTCGTGCTTTTGTTCACTGCCGGGACATTGATTGGAATTAAAATTCTGATCCCGCCGTTGGATTATTTGCCGCGAGGAAACCGTAATATCGTTTTTGGAATTCTGATTCCTCCACCGGGCTACAATCTGGATCAGCTTTCGAAAATCGGCGACCGAATCGAAGAAAAAATGGAGCCGGCGTGGGCAGTTGTTGAAGATCGCTTTACGGTTGAAAGCGTCGTTCGGAATGGTCAGCCGCGTGACACGACGGACCGGCGCGAGTTGGTTCCCGATTCTCCAGGCGGCGAACCGACGGTGATGCCGCCGCCTTTGGATAATTACTTTTTAGTCAGCTTCGATGGCCGGATGTTTCATGGTGCAATCTCGGATGACAAAAAACGAGTCAGCGATGCCAAGCAGCTGATGAATTACGCAACCGGAGGCCACAGTGCTCCTGATACCATAGCATTCGCTTTTCAAATGCCGCTGTTTCGAGTTGGGGGAAATACCGGGTCTGCCATTAAGATCGATCTCATGGGGCGCGATCTCGATGAGGTCACCAGTGCATCGACTTCGATGATGATGGCGCTTTTCGGCGAGTTTGGCCCTTACACCGTGAATCCCGACCCCGCGAATTTCTCCTATCCATCGACCGAACTGCGAGTGGTTCCTTTGGATAAAAACCTCCGGAAAATGGGCATGACGCGAACCGACGCAGGTCTTGCCGCACAGGCGAGTGGTGACGGTATTCTCCTCTTCCGGCAATACGAACAGGATGGTGAGTTGCGTGATTTGAAAATTATCAGCGAAAACGCATCCGGTGAGAATCCGATCGATGCTTTGCTCAACGCTCCCATTGCCACAAACACAGGTGAGATTGTTGATCTGCGAACTCTTGCTGATGTCGAGCGAGTCGAAGGTCCCAATGAAATTCGTCACGTGGATCGAAACCGCGCCGTGACATTACAACTGACTCCACCGGAAGGAATGCCGCTGGAACTCGCGATCGACAAGGTCAATGAACTGGTAAGTGGCTTGAAGAAGGCTGGGAAAATTCCGCCAGGGGTCGATGTTAAGTTGGCGGGATCGGCTGGTAAGCTTAATGAAATTAAGGCTGCGCTGCTTGGCGATGGCTCTCTGATGGGCACATTCACCAGTTCACTTGTCCTCGCATTTTTGGTCGTTTATCTGGTGATGGTGGTGCTGTTCCAAAGCTGGACTTATCCGCTGGTGATCATGCTTTCCGTGCCGCTCGCGACTTTTGGTGGATTCCTTGGGCTGGCGCTCGTTCACAAATGGAGCCTGATTGATCGCTACATGCCGACGCAGAACCTCGACATGCTCAGCATCCTCGGGTTCATCATTTTGGCGGGAGTCGTGGTGAATAACTCGATCCTCATTGTCCACCAAACCTTGAATTTTTTGAAAGATCCTGAGCGTGATCTCGAAACTCCGAACGAAGCGATTGTCGCCTCCGTGAAAAGCCGAGTTCGTCCAATTTTGATGAGCGCTCTCACATCAGTTGGCGGAATGATTCCACTCGTAATACTTCCCGGGTCTGGTTCAGAATTGTATCGTGGTCTTGGCGCAGTGGTCGTGGGAGGCCTGCTCGTTTCGACCATATTCACCCTGGTTCTCACGCCATGTTTGTTGAGTATTATCTTCGCCTTTGTGGATCCGAAGAAAAAGTTCGAAAACACCGAAGCCGAAGCCAAACCCACTCCTGTTGCTGCATGAAACACGTTCAACTTTGCTTTCTTACTTTTACGTTTGTCACTCTGTTCAGCTCCTGCAAAACAGTGGTCGAAAAGTGGTCTCCCGCTGGCGGAACACCTTCCGCACCAACCAATTTCAAAAATGGTGGCGACAAGAAGACGGCGTCGAAATCATCAGGGAAATGGTGGAAGCATTTCAGCGATCCGATTCTGAATGATTTGATGGATCGCGTTGAAACGTCAAATCCAGATGTGGGCGCTGCCCTCGCCCGGGTTGATCAGGCCAACGCATTTTTAGGGCTTGCCGGGGCACAACGATTTCCTTCCATCACCGGTTCAGGAAACTACAGCACCGATCGTGATTCCCCCAACACATTGCGATTTCCCCTCGATGCTGTCGAATTTGACCGATATCGCGTCGCCGTCAATGCATCCTGGGAAGTTGATTTGTGGGGACGGGTTCGAGGAGCTTACCAGCGGGAGAAATACAATGCCGAGGCTGCTGAGAGCGATTATCAAAATATTCTCCTGTCTTTGAGAGCGAGTTTGGCCCGGCAGTATTTTGCGCTTCGTTATGCCGAACGGGATGCTGCGATTTTGCAGGATGCCGTCGATGTTCGGGCGGAGGCATTCCGTCTCCAAAATTCGTTGGCCGAGCGTGGTGCCGGAACCAGTGTCGATGTTGCCCGTGCTCAGACCGAGCTCGATTCAACCCGTGTTGAACTTCAAGGGTTGCAACGGACTGTCGGAAAGCTTGAAAACTCAATTGCGACACTCACGGGCTCCGCGCCATCCGAATTCAGTTTGTCAAAGAAGTCGAAAACGATACGGATTCCGGCAATTCCAGCAGGCGTTCCATCGGAACTCCTCGAACGTCGGCCTGATCTTTTAGTAGCTGAAAATGCGCTGCTTGCGGCGTCACGCGATGTTGGAATCACCAAAGCAAATTTCCTTCCTCGTATCACCCTGAACGGAACCGGGGGGCAAGCCAGCTTGCGAGCCAGCAATTTGTTCGCTGGAAAACAGAGCTTCTTCTATAGTTTAGGGCCGCAGCTCGACGTGCCACTTTTTCAGGGCGGAAACAAGAAATCAACCGTCGCCCAGTCCGTCGCAAAATGGGACGAAGCAGCTGAGAAATATCGCAGTGCCCTGCTAACAGCAGTTCAGGAAGTGGATGATTCGCTTCTCGATGTAAAGGTGCTTAAGCAGCAGGCAACCACTCAGCAGCGAGCACTGGATTCAGCAGCAAAGGCAACTTCACTTGCGACAAAGCGTTTTGATCAGGGAGCCGCCAGTTATTTTGAAGTTGTCGATGCTCAGCGCACTGAACTCGATGTTCGTCGCAGTGCGAATGCGCTCGCAAGCGAGCAAGCTGCGGCCACCGTCCAACTCATTCAGGCGTTGGGTGGCGAATGGTGATGTGACGATCCAATAGGGACAAAAGCGGGCTTGCCCCGTGGTCTGAAGATGGACGGAATGGTCATCGCGAGATGGTCCTGTTACTAATCAACAGGGTTGATTCGTCGAACCGACCCTGTTGCTTCGTGAAATCCTTGCGCGCTTATTCGCCGCCAGCGTCGATCAATTCGATATCGAAAATCAGCGTGGAGAATCCTGGGATTTTTGGAGGGCTTCCATTTGCGCTATAGGCGAGATAGTATGGAATGTAAAATTTGTAGAGTCTGCCTTCTTCCATCAATTGAACGCCCTCCGTCCACCCGGGAATGACATAGCTGAGCGGAAAACTACTCGGCTCACCGCGGTCGTTGGGGCAAATGGCTGGGCACTTAATGCTCCGAACGTCTTGGCAATTCTGGAGTCACAATAGGTTTCGAAAACTGAAAGTCGCAAACGTGTTTTTACTCTGCTGGGGATGGATGAGGATGCCCGGACTCTCGCCTATGTCAGCAAAAACATTAATAATTTTGTCAGAAATTGCCTTTTTAGAATCCCTGAATCGGTCGATGAAGATCAGGAAATCATTGAGGCATTATTCAGCTTTGACAGGCTCGACGAAAATTTGGTCCCGGAGATTATCGAACGCCAAAATGCCCGGCTACGGTTTGATTTTTCACTAGAGTCTGATTCATCAAATCTATGGCGTTCCATGGCGTTCCATGGCGTTCCATGGCGTTCCATGGCGTTCCATGGCGTTCCATGGCGTTCCATAGCGTTCCATAGCGTTCCATGGCGGAGCCTGATTCGAGCATGTCCCGATGAGCTATTCATTTCGGATATTCTTTGAGTATCTGCCCCACAACCGCTGCCACTTTTTCACAGAGAATACTGAAGAGGCAGGAAAAACAGAAGAGAAAGAAAAAGTGGTTTGATGTTCATTTTCTAAATTGGCTGGGATTTTTTAAAGTAATTTAACATTTTTTGGCAAATGGCGGCCGCGGATGGAGAGTTCTTTGTGTAATGACCCCGTCCGACCGCGATAAGCACGATCAATTCATTCGTCTCTATGTTGAGAACGAAGAGTCGCTTCGCGGGTTTGTGCGCTCTCTGGTTCCAACGTTGGAAGATGCCCGTGAGGTGATGCAGGAGACCGCTGCAGTGTTGTGGCGAAAGTTTGATGAACTGCATTCGTTAGAGGATTTCCGGCGCTGGGCATTTGGTGTGGCCCGCTTCGAGGCCTTGGCGTTTCGACGTGATCGAGCGCGTGATCGCCACGTTTTTAGCGAGGATTTGATCGCCATGCTGGAGTCTGAAGCCGAAGAGGCGGGGGAACAAAGCAATCGCGAAGAAGAAGCTTTAAAAAACTGCCTGAGGAAACTGCCAGGGAAACAGAGAGCTCTCGTTGAATCAGCATACGACAAGGGAGTTCGGATCGATCAGATGGCGGAGGAAATCGGCCGAACGCCGATGTCTCTCTACAAGGCGCTGCACCGGATTCGCATGAGCCTTGCGGATTGTATTGAGCAATTTTTACAAAAAGAAGAACAACCGGGATGAAATCTAAAGATGTCCATATGGAGTTGGTGGATCGCTATTTGAGCGGTCAAGCCACTTCCGAAGAAGGCGAACAACTGGAACAGTTGATGTTGGAAAATCCTCAACTTCGTTCTGACTTTTTAGCCTATGCGAGAATTGACGCGGCGCTGCCGGGAGCAGTTGGCGGCGATGCTGAATTGATTGAGTTTAATCCGAATCCCGTTGGTATTTCCAAAAAAGGGAATTGGCTGGTTTGGGGACCGATCGCAGCAGCGGCTGTGTTGTTGATCGGTTTGTTTCTTGGCAGCGGTTTGTTGCAAAACGGCTCGAGCGACTCATCGCAAGTGGTCGCCCGTTTTGGTGGATTGAGTGACTGCCGATGGGTGGATGCCGCAAAACAAATTGAGTCGGGACAGCGGATCAAAGTTGGAGAGCGTTTGGAGTTGTCTTCGGGAATTGCGGAAGTGATTTTTGACACCGGTGCCCGCCTCGAGTTGACCGGGCCCACCATCATTGAAATTCGGTCGAGCAACGGCGGGTTTCTCACCATGGGTGAAGTTCATCTAGTCGCCGAAACACCGGAGTCGAAAGGATTCACTTTAGAGACACCAATTTCAAAGTTCATCGATATTGGAACGGCCTTTACTGCTACCGTTTCGCCAGATGGTCTGAGTCGACTGGATGTGACGGAGGGTGAGGTCGATGTGATTGTTGATGAGAATGTTGGTCCGCGACGGATCACTGCCGGGCAAACTATGTACGTCGAGCCGGGAGAGAGAAAAATCGTCACTCGTCTCGAAGCGGGTGACGAAACTCCCGCTTTCATATTTCCAACGATCAGTCCGCCGAGCAACAGCGACTATGCGGATGTGGCGAACGGGAAGGCAAGTATCAGAGCAATTCATAGGGAGCTTGAGGGAAGTTCGCTGGGAGGTGGCCCTGTATCCGTCCTGATCGATGGAGAGGGGCAGTCCAAACAGGATTCGCCTCGCCAGTCAGCTTTTTTTTCCAGCCATTGGAAGGGTAATTATTTCTTGATGGATCTGGGGAAGCCCATTTCAATTTCACGAATCAATTCCTATTCGTGGCATCAGCACAACGATATCGAAGAGCACCGTGAGCGAGCTCGACAGCGATTCACACTCTACGGATTTGCAGGAGATGAACCGCCAGCTGTCGGCAATCACGGAAAAACCGGATGGACAAGAATCGCACGGGTCAACAGCGATAAGCTATTTCACGTCAATGAAAGGTTGGATCGCCCGGCTCAGCAGGGTTGCGAAATATCAGCGACCAGCGGGGACCTCGGACGCTTCCGCTATCTTTTGTGGCACGTGAAAGGAAGCACCTTCTTCGGGGAGTTCGATGTGCATGGGGCACCTTAAAACGACCCACTTCCAAATCTGTTTTCTTATTCAATACATGAAATATTTCCTGTCCAAATCGACGCTCGCTTGTCTGTCTTTGATTATGCTGCCGCAAGGCATGGCATCCGCGACTGAGGAAGAGTCCATTGCGAGCTTTCTTCAAAATCACTGCGTGAAATGCCATGGTGAAGAGAAACAAAAAGGCGACCTCCGCCTCGATCAACTGGATGTTCAAATCAGCGAGCACGCGTCAGTTTCGGCATGGCAGGACGTTCTTGATATGCTGAACACGGGCGAAATGCCGCCGGAAGACGAAACTCAACCACCAAAAGAGGAACTGACTTCTTTTATTGGAGCCATCACCGATAACATCACGTCGGCTCATAAAAGGCTAGCGGATACCGGCGGCAAGATTTCGATGCGTCACCTGACGAAACGAGAATACCTCGGCAGCATGGAAGATCTTTTCGGTATCGAACTTCCGCGGAACCTTTTGCCGGACGATGTCAGCGGTGAGTTTGATACGATCGGTTCTGATCAGTTTTTCTCTCTAAAGCAGTATGAGAATTTCTACAAAGCAGGCAAAGCAGTCGTTGGGAAAAACCTGCTGGCAATCACGTCGCCCCTTCTAGAGCAGAAGACCCTGCGGCACGATCCTGAAATCGCTCCTGCGGAAGCAGCCAAGGCGGCTTATGAAAAAATGATAACAGTGAAGGAAATGCTCGAGGCTGGAGCCCCATATTCCGAAATTGCCAAGATTGATCCCAAAGTAGCTGACGAAGGTCAGGGTAAATTGTTCATCAGTCGATACCCCAAGCGCAGCGTAAAGCCGATAGCCAACTACGAAAAGACCAAGGGTAAAAAGGGCGTGACTGGGAGTTTCAATTATTCCACCGAATCCAGACCTCGCAGTGTCTATAAACTCAAACTCTTCGCCCTCGAAGCATCGGAAGGAGGCCTGAAAATTCGAGTTAACGGCAAGGCCGCAGGCGAGGTGAAGTTCCAGTCAGATCAGACACGCGTTTCATCCTATATGATGCCGTCGCAGTCCGTTCTCAGCAGCATGGGAATCACCATCCCGGTTCATGCCCTGTCTCATTACAACATCTCCGAAGAGAGAACCGTCAATGCCGGCCTCCGCGACCAAAAGTGCATGGAACTGTTTGGATACTTGCTCGATCGCTTGAAAGAGAAAAAAGACCTCAGTGGCCAGAGCCTCTACGACAGCTGCCTCGTGAGTTACGGGAGCAACATCCGCACTGGCCACATGTTAAAAAACGTACCCGCCTTCGTAACCGGAAATTCGAAAGGCCGCATCCGCCACGGACAACACATTGTCACGCCTGAGGACACCGCGCTCTGCGACTTGTGGCTGACCTTGCTGCAAACTTGCGACGTGCCGGCGGAATCATTCGGCGACAGCGGTGGGACAATTTCCCAAATGCTCGCGTAAGCTGCCTAGATCAAAATCAATGAAAAATAGACAACTTATCTATTGGATCCTTTGCATGGGGCTCGCAACCGCCGCGGACGGTGCCGACATCGAACGCGGCAAGGCTCTCTACGCTCAACTCTGCTTCAACTGCCATGGTCCGAAACTGGAGGGAGGTCAGGGCCCGTCGCTGATCGACAGCTACTGGCAACACGGCTCGTCTCCCGACGCGAGTCTTCGAGTGATCGACAAGGGCGTCCCTGGATCACCGATGATCCCTTACGAAAACGTTTTCCCCGAAGCCGACCGACTGGCCTTGCGTGACTTCATTCTCTCCGAGCAGGTGGGATTACGGGAAGTCGTCCGCTCGGTTTATCCCCGCAGTCATTTCACTACGAAACGAAGGGTGACTCAGTCTTGATTGCTACTTAAATTGATGGCGAAAAAGCCACCATCAAAATTCCCTCCCGAATCGATGTCTCAGGAATCGGTAAGTCGCCGTTCGCTTAATCTCGGTCTCATCATTAGCATGGCGGTCGCTGTCCTATTCGTGACATATTGTGCATCTTACCTGTATCTGCGGCTGTTCAAAGTAGGCGCTAGTGGTGATGGGATTGTGATCATCAATGTGGATTCCGACTCCGACTACCCACTTGAGCTGCCGTCGAAAACGGAAGTCTTCGCCCATGAAGTTTTTTCTCCAATCGTTTGGCTGGAGCAGAAAATCTCGGGGCGCATTATCCATATCGAATAGAGGGAAGAGCCGAGAGATCTCTAAACTCAAATCAACGGACTGCCGCAATTACCGAGTGGCAGGCCTTAGATGCTTTATGGCTCCCATAAGCTTCACCGATTGCAATTTGTCCTTAATCAATGCCACCTTCTGGAGGGAGCTTGCAAAATATTCTGAACTTTTTTCCACGAATCGGACACGTATGGAGTGAAGCACTTGATTTAATTCCTGAATCTCCCGCGTTATGTCCCAATCATCACTCATAATTGAACAGCTCTTCGAGGCCAACTCGGCCTCGTTGATGCGGTTCTTTTCGCGCTGGCATCTGGGTGGCGTGACTCAGGAAGATCTCCTTCAGGACACTTTTCGCGAAGTTCTTCGGAACCCCGAAAACATGCTCGGGGCTCGTTCGGCGAAAGCCTACCTTTTCGGCATCGCCCGCAATATGGCACGCAAGGCGACAAGGAATCAGCTTTCCACGATACCGCTCGAAGGGGATGTCGCGGCCACCGAAAATCGCGAAGATCCAAGGCTGGAAGTGCTGCGACTTGAACTCACCAAACTTCCAGCGGCCCAGCGCCAAGTCCTTGAAATGCGCACCCGCCTGTCTCTTTCCTATGCCGAAATTGCCTCCGAACTTGACCTCCCGATAGGAACTGTTCGTTCGCGGATTCACAACGCTATTGCCAAACTTAAAACAGCCGTCATCAAACATGAAAATCTCTGATCAGGAAAAAATCATCGAGGGACTTCTCACCGACTACGCGATGGGAGAGCTTCACGACGCGTCGTCGATTGTATTGATTGAAGCGCTGCTTCAGCAAGAAGGAATCTACGAACAAAAGTTTTTCGACATCCAGGAAACACTCGCGCTGTTGGACGAAGTTGAACCTGACGCCGAAGCGCAAATATTGGACGAACCTCGGACTCGATCACGAGGACTTCCACTTGCAGCACTCGGGCTCGCAGGAGCCTTGGTTGTAGGATTTTTCTTGATAGGACCTTCAGAAGATCCGGCACCAGCGACTGGTGGTCTTGAACTCGCCGCGCTGGCAGAGAGGTTCGCTACGCAGCCGATCACGGAGAGCCGGGTAACTAGCAACGTGCGTCGCGGAGGCGACGTGCCATGGAAAGATTCCGACAAAGAATTTTACACTTATATCCAATCAAAAAAATCTAACTAGCATCATTTCAATTTCTAAAAAATTATGAAAACACCATCGTTTATCTATCTGATCGGCTTACTTCTTAGCTGCTTTTTCCTGACTTCATGCAAAGACGAAACGCGCCGAATCGTTTGGTCTCCCAACGGTGAATCCGCAACTCTTCTCGCAGGGAATTCGCTTCACCTTATGGACTCCAAAGGCAACGCGACGGACCTGCTTACCGACGGTATTATCGCTGCAGAATGGGTCAACGACGAGAAGCTGCTCGTCATCCGCAAAGAAACGGTTTCCTGGGAAGAAGCCCAAACTATTCTCGGAAAGGAGCGAAGCGAAAAACTGGTTTCAGATGCTGAGACGCTGCTCGCCGAGGCCGCTTCCGCCAACCCTGAGGAATTGGAAGATTTGGTCGGGGTGCACTCCGTTTTTTATCTCCTACCTTATCTGCTGAACGAACGACGAGAGGAGACACTGGCTCTTTTCAAGAAAGCGGGCGGTGGCGAAACTGATGAAGTAGACGAGCAGGAAATCGAGGAAGCCTCGATGTTGCACTTTCTTCAATCAGAAACTCACTCGTGGAATGGCACTGAGCTCGGCGAGCCTATCAAGGTAGACGCGTCCATATTGGTAAATTTCCTTACGGAAAACGGCCACGTCAGTCTGCGAATGCACCCGGATGGGACACACTCGCTGTTATCTATCGAGGAGGCCTATTCCCCGGGCATCTGGCTGCTCGACCTGGAGAATGGCAAGAAGGCGACCCGAATTGCGGGTGGGGAAACTGCCCTATTTCCTGATTGGACGCCCAATGGAAAAAATATCGTCTATACACGAGGCGTTCCTGATTCCCGGTTTGGCGAGATAGTTGCGCAAAAGATCTTCGATGATTCAGGCGCCCTTGTTGTTGAACAGGCAGAGGTGCTGGTCTACACACCATTCCATATGGCGATGCGAACCCGCTGCCTGGAGAATGGCAATGTTCTATTTGCGGCACCAGAGTGGAACTTGCCTTCTCCGCCGGCGGACGGACCAATTTCGGATCAGCTTTTCGAACTCGACATGCAGCGCCCTGGGGTGGTTAATCGAGTGCTTTCCTCTTCCGCTTTGGTCGGCCTTCCCGATAGCATCAGCTTCTTTGAACTGAGTCCTGACAAAATGAAGATGCTTGTAGCTTCGACGGGGGATTCGAAAGTCTTTACTCTCTCGCTCAACGGCGAACCTAAGGCACTTCAGGAACATGATTTAGGCAAGCTTCGCTGGATGCCGACCTGGCGGAATACGGAGGAAATCTGCCTTCTCGTGAAGGATGAATCCGGCAGCCTTCAGGCGGCTATTCGGAACGGAGACGAAACACAAATCATCAGTGGGAACTGGTCTCCCGCTATTCGAAAAGAACTACTTTCCGAAACTGAGTGATTTTCGATTCTGTGGCGAGCCCTCCCTGGTCGAAGAGTGTGCCCGCTTGTCGTATGAAATGAAGTAATTTCATATTTTTCGGCAAATGGCGGCTTCTGCTGGAGAGTTCTTTCTGAATGGACGGCTCCGACCGCGGAATGCAATGAGACGAAGCCGAACTGCGAAATTTCAAGTGGATCCAACCCTGAATCCTGATGAAACTGACAATTAGATTAACTTCCTTACTCATCGCTTTGGCGGTTGCCCTTCCTTTACGGGCAGCTGACAAACCTAACATCATCTTCATCCTCGCCGATGATATGGGCTACGGGGATTGTTCAATCAACAACCCTGAGTCAAAGATCCTGACGCCCAATATTGACCAACTGGCAAAGATGGGTGTGCGGTTCACGGATGCGCATTCGGCAGCCGCGGTCTGCACCCCTTCTCGCTATGGCTTGCTCTCCGGCACCTGCCCGGCACGGACGGATATCAACAATTTCACAGCCGGCCGAGGACCTGTCATCGATCCTGATGAAATCACGATAGCCGATCTGCTCAAAGAGCAGGGCTATGCCACGCATATGATCGGAAAATGGCATCTTGGCTTTGAAGGAGGACGCGCCTTCGATTTTTCGAAGCCGCTGACAGGTGGCCCCCTGGATTGCGGTTTTGATTCGTATTTTGGCGTGAACAAAGCCCCGAGCAGTCCTCCTTATTTTTATATTAGGGACCGGGAGCCTGTCGCCAAGCCGGAAGGGTCGATCGACGGTAATGAAGGAAAAGGCATGGACAGGCGGGAGATTTACCGCAAAGGCGAAGCCGCACCGGGTTTCAAGCCCGAAGAAATCACTGAAGTGATGTGCCATGAAGCGGTCAAGGTGATCCGCGACTACGGAGAGTCGGATAAGAAGCAGCCGTTCTTTCTATACTACGCACTGACGTCACCACATTCCCCCTGGCTGCCATCGGAAAAATTCAAAGGCAAAAGTGAAGCGGGGAACTACGGCGATTTCATTGTGCAGCTCGACGACGAAGTCGGCAGAGTCGCAAAAGCCTTAAAAGAAACCGGACTAGAGAAGGACACGTTGATTATCTTCTCCAGTGACAACGGCCCCATGTGGATGAACGGGGACAAGGAAAAGTTCGGTCACCACGCTTGCGGTGTTCTGAAAGGACACAAGGCCTCACCGAACGAAGGCGGACACCGCGTTCCATTCATCGCGAGATGGCCGGGCAAAATTGCGCCGGGAACGGTCTCCGGATCGACCATCAATTTCACCGACTTCTTTGCCACACTGGCGGAGATGTTTGAGGTGAATTCCCAAAAGAAATACCCGGGTATGGCCAGGGACAGTTTCAGTTTTTACCCAGCTCTGTTTGAACCGGAGAAAAGAATTCCCCGGCCGCCGATGATCGTCGGCAACTACAGCTTGAGGATGGACGACTGGAAACTCGTCGCCCGCAAGGCGGGAAAAAAGGGAGGGATTCCTGCCATCACAGATGTCAAAACCTACAACCTCGCAGAAGATATCTCCGAACAGAATGATCTCGCGACATCCAGCCCCGAACGGCTACAGGAGATGTACGATCACTATAAAAGCTTTCTGGAAAATCGGAAATTAACTCCGGACGCCCCAGAGAAGAAAACGGGGAAACAGGGCAGGTCTAAATCACAACGCAAATCAACAAAGCCAACTGCGAAAGTCGTTGGCGCCGCTAAACTTCCAAACATCGTTCTCATGATGTCCGATGATCAGGGCTGGGGCGAGACGAGCTACAACGGTCACCCGCAACTGAAAACACCTATCCTCGATGAGATGGCAGCCACTGGTTTGCGGTTCGATCGCTTCTACGCCGCCTCGCCGGTGTGCACCCCAACCCGCGCCAGTGTGTTGACCGGGCGTCACGCCAATCGGATGGGCGCCTTCGGGGCAAACTGGTCGATTCGTCCCGAAGAAGTCACCCTGGGGCCACTTCTGAAAGCCGCCGGTTACCGAACTGCCCACTACGGCAAGTGGCATGTCGGCGCGGTAAAGAAAGACTCGCCACTCTCACCGAAGGCGCTGGGCTTCGATGAATCGCTCTCGCACGATAACTTTTTCGAGATGAACCCGGCTCTGAGCCGAAATGGAAATTCGCCCGAGCGGATCAACGGGGAAGGTTCCGAAATTTTGGTAAAAGAGGCCCTGGATTTCGTGCGTCGATCATCCAGCGAGGACGCACCGTTCTTCGTCGTGATCTGGTTTGGCTCTCCCCACTCCCCTTACGAGTGCTCCGAGGAAGACAGCGCACCCTACCGCGATCTCGGTGAAGACCTGAGCCGCCGCTACGGCGAGATCGTCGCCATGGACCGCGCCATCGGACAATTTCGCGACGGCCTCGATCGTATCGGTGAGCGCGCTAACACGCTAATCTGGTTCAACTCAGACAACGGGATGACCACCGAGATGATTCCCAGGGAGCAGCAGGCGAACATGTTCAACGGCGGCCTGCGCGGAACCAAATCGCATATGAACGAGGGCGGCCTGCGCGTTCCGGCCCTGATCGAGTGGCCCGCGATGATCACTGATGCGAGGAACAGTTCCGTTCCCTGCGTTACCTCCGATATTCTGCCGACCCTGTTGAATATCTTACAAATCGCTCACCCAAATCCGGAGCGTCCGCTCGACGGTATCAGCCTGAAAACTTTGGTCGTAGATGGGACGATGAAAGAACGCCCAAAGCCGATCGGATTTTCCGGATACGACTGGAAGGCCGAGCAGGAAAACGAACCGTGGTTGGCAGATCGAAGCCTCAACGAATTCATCACCGAGACAGCGAAGAAGAATCCGACGCAAACAAAGCGAATGACCTCCTTCAAGAATCATCGGCATCCGGTGGTGAAAACTGAGTTCGATAAATCGAGGGCGTGGATCGACAATCGATACAAGTTGTTGTTTCCGAGGGGTGGGAACGCCAGTTTCGAACTCTACGACATCGTCGCCGACAAGGAGGAGAGCCATGACCTCGCCTCCGGGAATCCTGAGATCGTGGAGCGCATGGCGGCCGAATTGAGAGCGTGGCAACTGTCAGTGGAAAAGAGCCTCACCGGTGCCGATTACCGGTAGGCAGGCCGGTGCCCGATAGTCGGGAAAACCCTGATCTAAGAAAGTGACGAAAACTAAGAAATAAATCGTCCCAACATCGTCCTCAATTGAGGCGGTAACCCGTTTCCCGACAATCACGTCATTTAGAAGAAATATTTCGGCAAACCATCCTTCCCTGTGGAGAGTTTGATGTGACGAAGTCCGAATTTAATCGATAAAATGAAAATCCTAGTCTGCCTGTTTGCCGTATGCGCGATCTCAACTTCTTTGATTTCGGCCGAAGAGAGTCTGAAAAAGAACGATCGCATTGTTTTCCTTGGCGATTCCATCACGGCTGCAGGAGTTCGCCCGACGGGTTACATCACCCTGGCATCGAAGCAAATCGAACTGGCTTATCCCAATCTTGATGTGGAGTTAATCGGTGCGGGCAAAGGCGGTCACAAGGTCCCCGACTGCCAGGCACGCCTGCAAACCGATGTGCTCGACCACAAACCCACCATCGTTTTTATCTACATTGGTATCAATGATGTCTGGCATTGGACTCACCCGAAGGTGGTCGCCAGAGGTAAAAAAGGCACGACCCCGGAAACCTTCGAAAACGGTCTGCGAGATATGATCGAAAAGATCAACGGTGCCGGCGCCCGGGTCATTTTGTGCACCCCGACTGTTATTGGCGAAAAACCTGACGGCACCAATCCCGAGGATGCCAGACTCGACCAGTATGCCGACATCAGTCGCAGGGTCGCTACAGAGACCAAATCTCAGTTACTCGACCTTCGAAAAGTTTTTATTTCGAATCTAAAGCAGAACAACACGGAGAACCTGACGCAAGGCATTCTCACCAGCGACAGCGTGCACATGAACGATGCTGGCAACAAACTGATTTCCCAACTCGTTCTCGAAGCCCTCGAGGTTCCGTCGATTAAATCTCAGGAACCGACGCATGTTGCAACAGCCGAATTCGAGCGCGGCAAAACCATTTATTCCCAGCTCTGCTTCAACTGTCACGGTCCGAAATTGGAGGGTGGTCAGGGGCCATCCCTCATCGACAGCTATTGGCAGCACGGTTCCTCGCCGGAGGCGATTCTGAAGGTGATCAACAAGGGGGTTCCCGGATCGCCGATGATTCCGTATGAAGCTGTTTTCCCGGAAGCAGATCGAATTGCCCTGCGTGATTTCATTCTTTCCGAGCAGGCGGGATTGCGGGAAACGGTGCGATCCATCTACCCGCGCGATTACTTCAAGGGCAAGCGATTCACGCCTGAGTTGTTTGATTCGGTCGAATCGGAGTCGCAAACAACGCTGCCTGAAAATCATTATTATTTCCCGCGAAGCGCAGAAGGGGTCCTTCGTGGGAAATCGAAACTCTATATCAAAGAAGCGGGGAGTTACCGCTTCAACATTCGACTTCTCGGGCGCACCTCCATTTTTCTGAATGGGGACGAAGTTCACTATTCGGATGAAAAGGCAGATAAGGCAACGCACCTCAACAAGACCGTCGACCTAAAGCCGGGCGTGCATGAATTGGAAATCCTGCATGAAGAGAAGCCGAGCCACAGCTATCGGTTTTCTGGCTTCTTCGAAAAGGTCGGGGGGGAGCGGATCGCGCTCAATGGCCGCAGCCTGCAGGGGAATATTCCGAAGATCATCAAAGCCAGGCCTGATGAGGCTCTGGTAGTTCGCAAATGGATCGATGGTTTGCCGCCAAGGGCGTTGCTTTGCCTGCTTCCGAATCAGGTGATTGTCGCCTACAACCCGGTTGACGGAAAAGTGCTCAATGCCTGGCATTCGGCAGTAATCAATCAAACGCCTTCGTTGCCCGATCGAAGTGCGAAGCCATCCGAAATAAACGGCACCCTTATTCCCGATGGAGGAACTGATCCATCCAGTGGAAAAACACACCGGTTTCTTCACTACGAAACGCAAGGGGACTCAGTCCTGATCGCAACCCAAATTGATGGCGAGAAAACCACCATCAAGATCACTCCTAAAGGTAAGCAGTCTTTCTCTGTTTCCAAAAGCTAACCATCACCACGAAGCAACAGGGTGCGTTCGATGAACCAACCCTATTGCTTCGTAAACCACTTTTTTGAAATGAACCAATCATCCCTATTGAATCGATTCCCGATTTTCCTTCTGGCTCTGTTTTTCAGCAGCATCGCCTCCGCTCAACTTCCGGCGGGTTACCGTATTGAAACCGTCCCGCTCCCCAAAGGTGCTGTCACGATTCTCGGCCTCTGTCACAAGCCGGACGGCACGCTCGCCGTCGTGAGTTGGGAAGGTGAAGTTTGGGAATACAAAGACAAGGCCTGGACTCGCTTCGCCGAAAATTTGATGGAGCCGAACGGCATCTATTATGACGTGAAAGAAAAGGCCTACTACGTCGCCCAGAAGCCGGAGTTGACGCGACTGGTTGATGCGAATGGCGATGGCGTTTGCGATCGATACGAATGCGTCACGGACGATTTTGGTGTTTCAGGCGAATACCATGAGTATCACTATGGGCCGGTTGTCGATTCACTCGGTCGAAAATATGCCTCGCTCAATCTTGCGGCCCGGGGTGAATTCACTGTGCCGGATGGCAAGCCGGTCGGAAAAGGCGGCGGCAACATGTCCTACAACGCACCGTGGCGTGGCTGGGTTTACCGGTCGGACCGTCCCGGGCATTTCCAACCCATCGCGAATGGCTTTCGTTCGCCCTGCGGCATCGGCATCAGTCCGAATGACGAGCTCTTCATCACCGATAACCAAGGAGACTGGGTTGCGGACTGTTGTCTCTATCACGTTCGAGAAGGAAATTTCTACGGCCATCCCGCCTCGCTTCCCGCGCGACCGGATTTCACAAAAGAGAAAGTTCTGTCGATGACAGCCGGGGACTTTGCAAAACTTCGCACGCCCCCAGCCGTTTGGTTTCCCCGTGAGATTATTGCCAACACACCCGGCAGTCCGACCTGGGATACGACTGGTGGAAAATTCGGCCCGTTTGAAAACCAAATGTTTATCGGCGATCAACGGCAATCAAATTACTTCCGCTGTGGTGTGGAAAAGGTAGATGGCGATCTCCAGGGCTGGTGCGTTGATTTCCTTCGCGGCCTCGAATCAGGCCCGGTGAAAATGTCTTTCGATGGAGCCGGACGATTGTGGTCCGCTCAGGTCGGTCGTGGTTGGTTCAGTGTCGGGGGGAAACGCACGGCCTTGCAATACGCGGAGTGGGATGGCAAGACGATCCCGTTTGCGATTCATTCGTCTTCGTTAACCAGGACGGGGTTTGAGGTCACCTTTACGCAATCGATCGGAGAGGAAATTAGTCCGGCGGTGAAATCCTGGCATTACCACTACTACAGCACCTACGGATCGCCTCCAGTAGATGAAACACCGCTTAAGGTCACGAACTACAAGCTCTCGAAAGATCGCAAAACGGTTTCCTTTGATGTGCCGCTGGTAGAAGGCAAAGTCTATGAATTGCAGTTTCCCGGGCAGAAGAATTCGGAGGACGTCCCGCTGGATTTCGACGCCATTTATTACACGGTGAATAAACTTCGACCCGCCAAAGAACCGGGCGCAGGCCGGAACGTTGGATGGACTCTCGCAGGTTCCAGCTGGAATCGGAATGACAAGCGACGTCCTGCACCCGGAATTGTTGAACCACTCCCTGAAAAAGACTGTAAGCTTCAGGCACCGGAGAACGCCACGGTTCTCGACGCCGATCAGTGGAGCAATGCATCGTGGAAGATCGATGAGGCAGGCGTCATGATTCGAGGAGAGGGCAACAATTCGACCACGAAATCCTATGGCAACGCCCGCATCCACTTGGAGTTTCGCTTCGATCCTTCCGATGATCCTGAGTGGGTCGGACAGCTTTACGGAAACTCAGGAGTTTTCCTAATGTCCGGTTACGAGTTGCAGGTCGTGAACAGTTTTGAAAATCCCACCTTCGCCGACGGCACTTGTGGTTCGATTTATGGGCAGCATCCGCCCCGGGTGAATGCGAGCCGTAAGCCCGGTGAGTGGCAGGCTTATGACATTCTCATGAAAGCGCCTGTCTTCGGTAAAGACGGATCGGTCGAAGAGCCTTTGCGCGCCACCATCTTTCATAACGGCATTCTCATCCACGACGATGTCTGGGTGTATGGAGAAGTCGGCGGCCCCTACAAAGCCCATGGAAAGCGTCCATTGATGTTGCAGGATCACAAAGGAACCGACGTTTCTTTTCGCAATGGGTGGATTATCCCTGACGTCGATTACGATCAGTCTCTGGAATCATTTCGCAGTAACTTTGGAAACACGCCGAATCATTTTGTGGAAGCGACCCCTGATGTAAAGCCCATCACCATTCTCAATGCGGGAATGGTGAGGGACATGGACAAGAATGCGGATGCCATCATCACCGTCGATGAATTTGTCGCTTACCGTGCTGCACAGTTTGATCCCCAGGACCTGGATGGAAATAAATTTCTCGATGCCGCGGAGTTTCCTCATCCCGGATCCTTTCGAGGAGGAGATAAAAACAAGGACGGAAAGCTCTCACGCGAGGAGCACCTTGATATCTTTCGAGGGCAATTCCCGAATGTCGATGTGAACGGCGACGGTAAAATCACCGCCGCGGACAAACGAAAGAAACAAAAATGATTTTATGAAAAAATGGATAATCGGGTAGCTCCTCCACTCAGCTTCATTCTGGCGGAGAAAAAACCTCATCCGATTCGAAAATCAAGCAAACAGTGAGTCGATTTGGCCCGTTGAATCCCCGTGCGACTCGACCTCAATTCCAGAGCCTTTCAATTGGCTGAGCCACAAATTGCAGAGCGGCGTCTTCGGATCGACGACATGTTGGCTGCCGTGTTTGAATCCGGATCCCCCACCGGTCACGACGGTTGGGCAATTCGTCAGGTAGTGAATCGAATTGATATTACTGCCGAGCGTCAGGGTGGTGTTGTCAAACAGCGTGGTGCCGTTTGTTTCTTTAATGCTCTTCAGTCGATCGATGAAATGAGCAAACAATTCGGACTGCTTTGCATCACGATTTTTCGAAACGACTTTGCGAGCGCCATCGCTGTAGTGGCTCATGTTATGCGAGGTGATCGTCGCGCCCATGCTGCGGATAAATGAATCAAGCGGTTGGCGATAGGTGAAGACACGTGAGGCATCGACCTGCATGGCCGCAACCATCAAATCATACATCATCTTCACCTCTTCAACGCCTTTGAGACCTTCGCCTGGTTCTTCTGGTAAATCCGTGGGTTTGGATTTTGGAACATCCAGCCAAGCTTCTTCTTTTGAGAGCCGAGTTTCAATGTCGCGAATGGATTGGAAATATTCGTCCAGCTTGTCTGTGTCAGTTTTTGTCAATCCGCGCTTGGCCGACTTCGCATCTTCCAAAACGGTATCGAGGACACTTCGTTGTTTTAAAAGAGCCGCCTGCCGCTCTGCCAATGGGGTTTGGTCGTCTGAAAAGAGACGGTGAAATGCGGCAACGGGCGTGTTCAATCCAGAAACAGGTTTGCCCTGTCGATTCCACGCGAGCGAAAGCCCCGGGCCGTGACCGTTGTCGCCCCCTTTGTATCCGAGTTGTATCGAGGTGAAGCGCGTGTCTTTTCCGAGAGTCTCGGCGGCGACCTGATCTACTGAAATTGTGTTGTTAAAGCTTTGGCCGGGTTCGGCGTAGCGGTTCGCGCCGGTTAGCCAGAACGTGCTTCCCCAGTGAGCTTCATTGTTGAACTGGTTGGTGAGATTCTGGATGACGGTAATGTCGTCCTTGTGACGTTCGAGAGGTGAAAGTCCCTCGGAAAGCTCCCAAGCGTCACCTGTCTTTTTAGCATCTGGATACCAAGTGTCTCGCGTGAACCCGAATCCTACGCCGAGATAAGCCAGTCGTTTGGGTGGTTCCGCTTCGGCTGCAGCAGATGCAAATTTTCTAAAACCTGAAGATTCCAAGAAAGGCAATGCAATCAGCGATGAACTGCTGCGGAGGAAAGAACGGCGATGGATGTTCGATGTCATTTTCAACTTGGTTTGATAAAGTTACTTCTTGGTTCGGAAAGGTTTTGACTGAATCAGCGCAATCACAAACTCGCGGATTTCGCCATTCTTTGCATCGGCTCGTTTTATCAAGCGTTCGCGGAGGCTCTCATCCGAAAATCCATAGGGCCGACCGAGCGCGTATTCGATCAGTGATTCAGCAAAGCCGCGCTCAAACGCATCGTCTTGTTTCGCAATTGCGTCCCGCATTTCAAAGTAGTCAGTAAAGACCGCTCCGTTGGGAAGGGTGCCGCTCGCGTCGATTTGAATCACTTTTTTCTTCTTCCCTTTTTTCTTTTCCACCTGAGTCAATGTCATGCTTTCGCGCCATGATCCTGCTGCATCGAAATTCTCTAAACCGAAACCAATCGGATCAATTTTACGGTGACACTGAGCGCATTGTGCTTCTTCCATGTGAGCGTTGATGATTTCCCGAGGTCCAAGTAGCTTGCCTTCGAGCCTTGAAAGCTGAGGAACATTTGGCGGAGCAGGAGGAGGGGCATCGTCCAATAGATAACGTAGCACCCAGGTACCTCGTTCAACAGGAGACGAACGCGTTCCGTCTGACCCCATCGCATGAATTGCCGCCATCCCCAGCAACCCACCTCGCGGAGAATTCGCGGGCAGATTTACTTTTTGAAACCCTTCGTGGTTCACGTCCGCAAGAGCGTAGTAGTTCGCGAGCAAATTATCGACAACCACATGATCTGCATTCAACAAATCGGCGAGAGGCCGTTTTTCGGTGATGATTGAGCGAATCGTTTCGTAGACTTCTTTTCGGGCGGAGGCTTTCACACTTTCATCAAATTCAGGATACTTGCGGAAGTCGAACTGGAAGAAGTCGAGCCGATCCATGTGCAACCATTGGTGGGCGAAACTCGCGATGAATTCGTCGGCGCGAGGGTCGTCGAGCATTCGGTTCGCGTGCCAACCGAGTTTGGCGGGCTTGGCCAATTCTCCCGAGCGCGCAGCTTCGTAAAGTTTTTCATCGGGCGGAGAACTCCACAAAAAATAGGACAACCGAACCGCAGTTTCCATCGGGGAGAGTTCGCGTTTTTCCTGCCCGGGAGCGGGTTCGAGCAAATATAAGAATCCCGGAGATGCCATCACGACTGCAAGCGGTTCCTTGATCGCTTCATGAAATTTTTTACCGGTGTCCCGTTCAGTTTTGTAAAGCGTGAACAATTTCTCCAAAAAAGTTTCACTCGGTTTTTTGATTCGAAAGGCCCGCGTTGCAAAGCGCTCAATTATTTCGCGAGCGTATTGATCTTGATCCGGCAGTTTCCACCATTCGCGGCCTTTGAAGAACAATTCGGAAACTCCTTGTGGGGGCCACTCCTCGTAAACGGGGCCCTCGATTTCGATCCAATCCACCCAAAGAGAAGGTGGGGGGCCGACCTTGTTTCTGACCTGCGATTGCAGGAATTCCGCACGCGTGGCATCGCGATTATTATGCTGACGCGATCTGAGTCCAAATGATCGTCCGCCCGTTTTTGCCACACGAACTCGAAATTCAATTACCTGAGGCTGGTCCACTGAACCTGTGATGTGACGATACCCTAACACCTTCATTTCGCCGCCTCGCGCGCCGTTTCCGGTCTGCCCAAATTCGATGAATTTTTGATGGGCATCTGCGTCTTTCAATGCCCCAACGTTCGCGCGAATGATGTATTCGCCTACAGGCCACTTGCCTGGAATATCGATGGGATCGACCACGGCACCGTTAAAGTGTTTTTCAAGAAGGACTCCACTGTTGGATAATTCGTTATCAAGGTATCTCCGAAACGTTTTGTATTGCTGATTGTAAAGCCGTTCGTGAAATCTCACATCGGACTCGTCGATAAATCCAAACTCCTTCGGTTCTTTGGCACCTTTGGTAGCGCGCCATTCCTGAGCTTTGTCAAAGTCCAGTTTGATTTTCGATGACGTCCGTTCGAAAAATTTGTTCTTCTTATCCTCCGACTCTCTTTTTATTACCAACTTCTTTGGAGGCGCCTTTCCAAAAAGAAACG
This sequence comes from uncultured Verrucomicrobiales bacterium, assembly GCA_937891465.1. Taxonomy (GTDB): domain Bacteria; phylum Verrucomicrobiota; class Verrucomicrobiia; order Verrucomicrobiales; family DEV007; genus JABDJT01. Next base: position 57,671 of record CALAHF010000018.1, read on the forward strand.
CTTCATCCAGAGCTCCACGAGCCAGATTTAGATATTGTTCAAATTGATCGCTGGAGAAGAATAGCGCATTGCCAGCGGTATCGAAGCCACCGGAATTCGCGTCGTCCGGCAAATCAGCCGTGTCAATTCGCACCCCGAGCAAATCGAAAACGGTATTCTCATACTCCCGACGATTGAGCCGGCGCATGGTCATCACACCACCGGAGTCACTCAACGCTTCGCGAGCGAGAACGATCTGTTTCGATAAATCTTCGAGGAATGCCTCCTTTTCCTCATCAGAAACCTGTGGCTCATCCTCAGGAGGCATTTCGCCTGAGTTCATGGAGTTCAGCACTTTCTGCCACAATTCGGCAGATTCGATCGTGTCTAGGCCAAACCCCAAATCATCCAAATTGACGCCTCCTTCTTCTGTTAACGAATCATGACACTCGAAGCAGTATTTTTCAAAAACTGCAACGTGCTTATCCGGCATCGCAGCCTTCGGAGTATCGGCTGAGAAGCCGAACGAGGCTGTGAGTAAAAGTAGAGTGAGCAGGGTAGGGCGAAATGCCTTCATTGTTCCAATTGGGTGAGGAAAGACGACGAAACCTGTCGCGAATTCTGTCAATTCGTAAACTCCCATCATTGAGTGGTAAACGAATTAGCTTGTGGGGAAAATGACGTTCAGATCACACAAAGAGGTGTGCGTTTCAGAATCGCTAATCGAAAGTTTTTCGTTCAGTCTTGGGCCATGAGAAAACTTCGTTTTGCCGTCACGTTAATTGTTTTGCTGAGTTGCTCCATCGTGGGAGCTCAAGACAAGAAATCCAAAAAAGCCCGAAAACCGAACCCTGCAATGGCGAAGGTTGAAGATGTGGCGGGATTACCACGCGTGCTTATCGTTGGGGATTCCATTTCAATTGGTTACACCGTGGGAGTTCGCAAACTTCTCGAAGGAAAAGCGAATCTGCACCGTCCACTCGCCAACTGCGGCCCAACGCATACGGCTGTTAAAAAAATCGACGAGTGGCTGCAAACCGGCGGCGACGGAAAAAAGTGGGATGTGATCCACTTTAACTGGGGGCTTCACGATTTGAAATATATGGGAGCAGATGGCAGTAACCTGGCGGACCCAAAAAATGCAAAAAACCACCAGCAGGTTCCTCCGGCTGAGTATGAGAAAAATCTCACTGCGCTCGTTGAAAAATTGAAAGCGACCGGAGCGAAATTGATCTGGAGAAACACTACGCCCGTTCCTCCCGGCACGAAAGGACGACTCCCCGGTGACTCAGTGATTTACAACAAAATCGCGACAAAAATTATGACCGCGAATGACATCCCGACTCATGATTTGTACACCGTTTCCAAAGAGCGGATGGATGAATTGATGCTCCCGGCAAATGTTCACTTCAAGCCCGCGGGAAGCAAAGTGCTCGCCGAGCTTGTTACTGCGCGAATTCTTGAAGAGTTGAAATAAGCGATTTACGAAGAGATAGGGTATGTTCGCTGAACCAACAGGGTTGGTTCGAAACGGCTTCACGAACGAAAAGGGTTGGTTCGTCGAACCGATAGAGTTGGATCGTGAAATCCTATTTTTTGGAAATAGGCGTGAGGACGATCGCTTTCAAATTCATGACGCCTCCGTTCACGATTTTTATCACGCGAGTTTCGACGGATTGTGATCCGGTTTTTGGAATTGAGATTTCGCCGAGTTCAGCGATGCGATAGCGATACCAGCTTCCGGTAGTTTCGAGGATGAGCGGAAACGATATTTCACCGATGGAAATGGCGACTTCGGTTCCGGTTTTTGACGCGCGGGAATAAACCAACTCGACGCGATAATCACCTTCGGGAATAGCTCGGTCCCAACGAACGAAGTCATTCGCATTTCCCCAAAATCCAATGCGATGGCTTCCGGGGTGCGTTTCCAGTTTTGCCTGTTTCCCGACGACCTCGGAATCCAGCGCACTGAAGACCACGCTTCCATCGGGATGAACGGCGGTTTTTTCGGTGATAAGGAAATTGAGAGTCGCACTTTTTTGGCCTTCTAGATTTTTCTTCGGGAGATAAATCGAAATCTCGCTGGCATCCTTATTGAAGCTAAATTCAAGAGGTGACTGTTTTGGATCGTCTTCGAGCCAGACTTTTACAAAAGAGGGCAGGGGGCCAGTCAATTTCACTTCGCCACCTTCGAGCCAATCAATGATCCCCAAGCTTCGAATTTGCGGCTGTGTTTCATCGATGGTCTGGAGTTTCGTAGGCTCTTGTGCCGTAGCGAGCCCGGTGAGAAGCAAAAGAGTAACGATGTGTTTTCTCATGATTCGATCGGTTGAGCGAGGACAAATGGCGAAACAACAAGTGCTAGAAATTTTGGGTTTGCGTCTTCCCAAAAAAGCGCGTGAGGAGCGGATGGTTGGACGAGGTCGCCTGATTTTTTCCATGCCGAAACCGCGTCAGCATCGTCTTCTGAAATTGCTTTTCCAACTTCGACAAGATCGAGCGAGGGATCGACATAGAGCATGGCTCCGGCTTCATAGTGTTTTTCCAAATACTTCCAATCCACTTCGCCGGTGTATTTCTCCAGCTTATCAGAAGTGGTGCTGGTGTCTTCTCCAAGGAATCCGTAGGGCAACGGGTCATCGGAATCAGGCATTTTTGATGAGTCAGACATGAGACTTCTGTTGCATGATTTTCGCACAAAATCACGCTAAAAGCGCGTTGACGTGATTAACGTGTTCCACTCCGGTGAGCCGTTGTTCAAGACCCTGAAACGGGAACGAGAAGCGATTGTTGTCGATCCCCATGCAATGCATGATCGTTGCATTCAGTTCATTGAGGTGAACCGGATTTTCGACAATGTTGTAGCTGAAATCGTCGGTTTCACCATGAGTGATGCCGGCTTTGACGCCGCCGCCGGCCATCCACATGCAGAAGTTTCGGGGGTGATGATCGCGGCCGTAATTTTCTTTGGTCAGGGTGCCCTGCGAATAAACGGTGCGGCCAAATTCTCCGCCGAACACGACGAGTGTGTCCTCGAGCAAACCGCGTAGTTTCAAATCTTTTAATAAGGCAGCAGTAGGCTGATCAACATCCATGCACTGGCCTTTGATCAGCTTTGGCAAGCCGCCATGCTGATCCCATCCTCGGTGCAAAATCTGAACGACTCGCGTGCCGCGTTCAATCAGGCGTCGGGCAAGAATTGCGCTTTGAGCATACGTGCCGGGCTTCTCAACTTCGGGCCCATACATGTCAAGTGTGGCGCGGCTTTCACCTTTGAGATCGGTCAACTCCGGCACGCTGGATTGCATGCGGAACGCCATTTCGTATTGAGAAATCCGCGTCTGCGTTTCTGGATCACCGTAGCGTTCGAAGTTTTTTTGATTTAAACGATTCAAGGCGTCCAGCATGGTTCGCCGATCTCCGCTCGTTACTCCGGGTGGATTTTTTACATACAAAACGGGATCGCCCTGGCCTCGAAGTGCGACGCCGTCATATTTTGAAGCGAGGAATCCGCTGCTCCACATCCGGGTGAAAAGAGCCTGAGCCTGACTTGCCTTGGGGAAAGACGGGGTGAAAACGACAAACGATGGTAGGTCATTACTTTCTGAACCCAGTCCATAACTGAGCCATGATCCGAGACTTGGTTTCCCCGGAACCTCGCTACCGGTCATCACAAACGTGCAGGCCGGATCGTGATTGATCGCATCGGTGTGAACCGTTTTGATCATGGCGATATCATCAGCAATTTCGTGCATGTGAGGCACGAGTTCGCTCATCATGAGTCCGCTTTTGCCGCAGGGCTTGAACGCAAATTTACTCGGAGCGACCGGGAATCGCGCCTGACCACTTGTCATACCGGTGATTCGCTGATTGTTTCGGATCGAGTCAGGGAGGTCTTTGTCGAAGTAGTCTTGCAGCTGCGGCTTGTGATCGAAAAGATCGAGCTGCGACGGCGCTCCGTTCATGTGGAGGTAGATCAAACGCTTCGCTTTGGGGGCGAAATGAGGAAAGCCCGAAAGCGGAGGCATCACTTGGCCACCTGTCGTTGGTGCTGCAAAAGCTGATTTACCCGTCATTGCCGCCAAGGCGAGTCCTCCGACTTTTAAGCCGGCGCCTTCGAAAAATCTGCGTCGCGTCAGTTGTCGGTGATATTCGAGTGCAGGATTCATTTCTATCTAAACAGTCGACTTGAGAAGCCGTAATATCAACGGCACTTCTGCGTTATTCCTTACGGTCGAATGACACAAATCTTCACGGTGTGTTGTTGTTGTCCGTGACGATTTCGGTAGCTTGCGGCCGATGAAATCTTACTTTTCGATCCCGCTGCATTCGCTGGCGTTCATTTCACTGGTTTGTTCGAATCTTGCATCGCCGAAGCTCGAGGCGTCGGACGGATTTGGGCAATTGAAAAATGCGCCGATGATCATCCCGGGCGGCACCGACGAACTAGGACGCGAATATTCTTATTTTGGGCAGGTTGCTACTGAGCAGAAAATCATCCTGACTGCCAGCAATGGATTTTTTACAAAGCGAACGTGCACTGCGGTCGGAGAATCATTGCTTCCTAAAGTGGGGGACGACGAATTAATTGTTCCAAATTTTGAGCATCTGAATTGGAAATCGGCGGAAGGCTCGTTGCGTTGGTATGTGTTGGTCAAAAATCCCGGTGTTGTCAAATTTCAGGTTCACATGGACGTGGCAGGCGGAGGTTCCGATATCGAAGTTCAATTTGCAGGCCAAACCAAAAGCGTCACAACGAAAGCGCTAGGGAGTGATCAGGCTCAGCCGTGGGATTTGGAATTTGAGGTCAAAGAGCCCGGTGAATATGAGATCAATTTCTCGGCTAAGAAAATCGGTGGCGGCAATGGTGTTGGAAAGCTTTTCAGAATTGAGGCAGTTGGTCCAGCGATGGAGGATGCGAATTTGATTCGAGTGCGGTGGCGTCCTGCTGCGGTTCATGGTGGCTACGACACCAAAAAAGTCAGTGGCGTAAGGCTGCTGGTTTTTACGACGCGAAGCATCGCAAAGATTTCGAGTTATTCACCAATCACGACACCGTTTGGCTACTACGGAACGACTTTCGACAATGACGGGCGGAGTGGGGGAGGTTTGAATTTCTCGATGTGGGGAAATGAAAAAGGAGCGACCGATTTGAAAATCATGCCCCATCTTCTCGGTGTAGGATCTCCCATCGGAGAATTCAGTGGCTTTGGTCATGAGGGTTCCGGAGTGAAACCACGGGGCTGGGATCCGATGCCTGATAAACCGGAGTTGGTTGTGCAAGCACTGCGAGTTGTGTCCGGTGATGAATACGACGGTTATTTCGGGTATTACTTTGATCATCCTACAAAGACGTGGAAGCTTTTTGGGGCGGGGAATAAGTGGCATGGCGGAAAGCCGAAAGATCATTTGAAATTGGGGTCGTTTTGCGAAGTTCCCGGGCCGCCCCAGTCCGAGCGGACGGGTGACGTTTATCGTGAAGTTCAGCGCAATGGCTGGGCATACGATGAGGGGAAATGGGTTCCATTGGAAATCTTCAACGCCGGTGGATCAGGGAGTAAAGGCGATCAGCCGGTGAACAAAAGCTGGTATACCACGAAGGACGGAGCCTACGCAATGGGATGCGGTGGAATTCGCTTATACACTCACAAGTCGGCTTATGTGACGTCCGGTGGAAGTGATGAGTTGCCGTATTTTCTGAAAATTCCAAGCATCGAAAATGTTTTCACGATGCCGATTTCATATGGCGACATTCAGGTTTCCGAAGTGGCGGCGGATCTGGCGACCATTGAATTTGATATTGCCAAAGGCGGTGACTTGAAGAGTGGGGCGATTTACTTTGGGACTTCTGATTCGTTGACCTTTGCGCCTCGGGAATTGCACGGAACTGAAAAGAAATCGGAATTGAGTAAAGCGGTGAAGGACTCTTCGTGGCAGGAAATGGTTGAGCTGGACTCCGTTCAGCAAGGAGTGAATCAGATTGTGCTTAAAGATCTGAAGCCTGAAACCACCTATTACTATAGAATCCTAACCAACAACGCCGAAAGCCGGGTTTGGAGCGACAAAACTTTTCAATTCACCACGGAAAAAAGTGGGGCTGCTCTGGTAACGCAATCTCCGTTGGCCGCAGCCAATCAGAATCAGCTTACCGATGAACCTGTTCGAAAATGGACCTATGCGGTCAACGGGAAACAACGGATCATCGAAGGGCGGCTAACCGAAATTTCTGCCGGGAGCGTTCAAATCGAACGTAGTTCCGATGGAAAAAGCGGTAAGATGAGCATCAGAATGCTCTCCGATGAAGACAAAAAATATGTCGAATCGAAACGTTGAGATGCCTCAATTTTTATTCACCACTTCGTCCAGGTTCAGAATCAAATTCGCCACCAGGGTGTAGGCCGCTAGTTCTGAAACGGCGAGATTTTTATCCGCCTTGCTTTCACCGTAGGCGATCAGTTCAGTTGCCGCCTTTTCATCGGAATCAAAGCGGTTGCGATGTTGTTGATAAACCCCCAGAGCGATTTCGAGTTCATCAGATTCAGGTGCGCGAGCTGTGACTGAACGCCATGCCCATCCGATTCTGGCTTCTGCTGATTTGCCACCTTCTTTAATCATTCGAGATGCAAAATTCCGGGCGGCTTCGACATGTTGGATATCGTTCATCAACTGAAGCGCTTGCAACGGCGTGTTGCTCCGGCCTCGTGCTGTGCAACTCTGCTCACGGTTGGGCGCATCAAAAGTCGACATGAACGGAGGAGGCGCGGTCCGCTTTAAGAACGTGTAAAGGCTCCGGCGATAGAGATCGTCTCCAGTGCCCTGCTTGTAGTAGCGGGTGTTGCTGCTGCCAAATCCAACGGGCTCCCAAATGTTTGGCGGCTGATAGGGGCTCACGCCTTTACCACCGATTTCCGGAACTAACAGACCGCTAACAAACAGGGCTTGATCTCGCAGAATCTCGGCATCCAGGCGGAAACGAGGGCCATGCGCAAGCAGTCTGTTTTCTGGATCTGATGCTAACATTTCCGGCGAAATCTCTGACTTCTGCCGATACGCGCGTGAGGTGATGAGGCGTTTCACGAATTTTTTCATATCCCATTTGTCGTCTTGGGAAAATGTGATTGCCAACCAGTCGAGCAATTCAGGGTGGCTTGGGACTTCGCCTTGAGATCCAAAGTCCGCGCTGGTTTTGACCAACCCCGTCCCGAAAAACTGCTGCCACAATCGATTCACCGCAACACGAGAAGTGAGAGGATGCTTGCTGTCGATCAGCCAATTCGCCAAGTCGAGGCGATTGTATTCCTCTCTTTCTTTCTTGTCTGGCAAAGGCGGAAGGAATGACGGGACATTCCGCGTCACTTTCTCGCCGGGGGCATCGTAGGCTCCCCGGAGCATGACAAAGCTCTCCCGGGCTTCAGGAAGGTCAGCCATGACAAATGTGATCGGCGCATTCTTCTCGATCACCATTCTCTTTGCTTCAAAAGGGGCTTTTTCAGCTTCGATTGGCGCGAGTAAATCCCGTGCTCCGGCATAAAAATTGGCCAACCAAAAATCGTGAATGCGCTTGGTTTCGTCTTCGCTCCATTTGTCGACTTGCTTTCCGCGAACTAATTGGCGTAGGCCTTCGGGAAGGTCGTTGTTGCGCTTGCCGCCATGCACTTTTTTCCAGGCTGCCCACGACCAGCTTGTGTCGGTCACTGGATTCACCGTGGCTTCAACCCCGAGCCGGTCCCACGTCACGGTCCCGTTGAATTGAGTGAATGCGTAACCATCGATTTTCGTTTTCGGAGTTAAGCCGATGGTTGCTGCGTTGAATTCCAGTCGAACCCACTCGCCGGATTTCGGAAGATCTCCGATTCGTCGGTTCTCGTTCGTGCCTGGTTTTCCAAATCCAATTTTTCCCTGCTCGCCCCAGGTCGCTCGGTGCTTCCAACCGCCGGTGTGAAATTGCACCATGATTTGCGCAGGTGGATCAGTCGGATCGATGAAGCAGTTTACGAAAATCTTCCCATTTTTAGGAACGGTGAACGAGGCGCCGCCGCTGAAGAAATCTTGCGCACTGCCTTTGGCGCTTCGCTTTAACGCAGCTCCTCCGCTGAAAACTTCGCCGTCTGCTTTGGTCACAATCTTCAACGGATTTCCGGTCGATCCCGGTTTGGTGCCTTTTGGAAATGAATCCTCAAACCAAACCGTTTCGGTTTTTCTGGTTTCTGGCGGAGGTGTCAGACTTGCCGGATCGGTGTATTCAATTTTTGAAATCGCGACCTTCAATTTGGCATCGACCGCAGCGATTTTCGTTTCGAACTCTTTGAGTTTCAGTTTATCTTCCGGTGAGGTGAGTTTTAAAATCGGCGGGGTATCGATCTTATTGCCGTCCATCGCCGGATCTGCCGCGCTGTGGAAAAAGGCATACATGGAGTAAAAGTCTTTCGCCGAGATCGGATCAAATTTATGATCGTGGCACACCGCACACCCTGCGGTGAGCCCCATCCACACTTCGACAGCGGTGGACGTCCGATCGACAGCGTAGCGATAAACCCATTCCTCGTTGATACTGCCGCCCTCGCTGGTTGAAACATTGCAGCGGTTAAAGCCGGATGCGATCAGTTGATCCTGAGTTGGATCTTCCAACAAATCCCCGGCAAGCTGCCAACGCGTAAATTCATCGAAAGGAAGATTGTCATTGAGCGCTCGAACTACCCAGTCTCGGTAAGGCCACATGGAGCGTTCATTGTCGAGGTGGAGCCCGTGGGTATCCGCATAGCGAGCCAGATCCAACCAGTATCGTGCCATGTGTTCTCCGTAGGTTTCGCGAGATTGCAGTTCATCAATCAGCTTTTCAAATGCCTCAGCTGAGTCGTCTGCGACAAATTTATCGACTTCCGCGAGCGTTGGCGGAAGTCCTGTTAAATCAAGCGTTGCCCGACGGATCAGCGTTTGTTTGTCAGCTTCGGCAGAGAAATTCAGGCCTTCTTTTTTAAGCCGATTTTCGAGAAAGAAATCGATTCCCTTTCCTGCGTGTCCCACGTCTGCTGGGCGCTCAGGCGCGATGAAGGACCAGTGTTCTTCATATTCTGCACCCTGCTCAATCCATTTTTTAAGCGTCGTCTTTTGGGCTGCCGAAAGCGTTTTATTGTGCTTCGGCGGTGGCATGATTTCATCCGGATCGTCCGAAATGATCCGATGCCAGAGTTCGCTTTTCTGAACGTCGCCAGCGACAATTGAATCGGTCCCGGGAATATCGAGCCTCAGTTTGGCTTCGCGGTGTTTTTCGTCGAATCCGTGACAGGCAAAGCAATTGTCTGACAGAATGGGGCGCACATCTCGATTAAACGAGACGAGTTCTTCCCCGAGCGCGGCAGTGGCGCTGAAAGCGATCAGAATTATCAGTAAATAGGCCGTCTTCATCCTTGGAGAAGATACACTCCGATTCCACCTGATCTATTACGGCATGGTGGCGCTTTTTTCGAATCCCGCGAACCAACAGGGTCTGTTCAACGAATCAATAGAGTTGGTTCGTAGAAAGTATTTTCCCTAACCGAGCAAATGATGTCTTTTTTAAAAACATGCCCGCCGACGATTTTACCAAAACTGCTTACCACGAGTGTGGCCATGCAGTCATGGCGGTGCTGCTGGGAGGAAAGATCGATCTGCTCACTCTTGAGCCAGATTCCGGAGATGATTTGCCGGAACGAAGTGGCGAAATTCGCGTGATCTGGCCGCCTGACACATTCACCGATAAGGAACTGGGGATTTTTGAGATTAAAGTGGCGCTGGCTGGGCCAATCGCGGAGATGATTTACGATGGGAGCCAACAGACTATCGAACTTCTCGAAGAGTGGCGTCACGACTGGGAAATGGCGACGGATCGTGTTGCTGAATTTTTACCCAACAACAAATCGATTGCGGAGCATCTCGGCGGCTACGCGTTTGAACTGATGGGATTTTTTGAACGGGGCGATGTGTGGGCCGCGGTTGCCGGGTTGGCGGATCAACTGGAAGCTCACGAAACGCTGGAAGAAGAGCAAATCGCGGATGTGATGGCGGCATGGCCGATTGCTGGTTTTGAGCAGATCGAATAGCTGCTCTGAACTATTTCTTTCGCCAGATTTTGACGTCATCCACGGAGGCGTGACCGGGCACCAAAAATCGTAAAAGCCCTTTGGTGGGGTGAGCAAATCCCTCGCTTTAAAAATCTCCGATGGGTTTTCCATCGATGACGATTGTTATTTTCTCGCCGTCAACATGGACGAGGAGGTCATGCCATTCTCCTTTTGAAATTTCGTTGACCACAGTTTTCCGTTTGGTTTTGAGAAGCTCCGATTTTTTCCCGGCTGAGAGTGTTCCTGCCTGATTGGCCTTACGGATTTCAAGGTCCATAAAACCAGTCTTTTTATCTTCGAACTGAATCTTGTCGAGTCCGACAACCGCGTCGAAAAGATGACCAGCGTGGACCGATTTCAGCTTCATATCTGCAAAATTGAGCTGTAACCGATCGCCATCGTTGTCGAGTTTGAAACGCATACCAACGGTTCCGTCCTCGAATGAGAACTCATGTCGAGTTGAGGCCGCGTGGTTGGCGCCTTCCGCCGTGTGCATGTGCATCGCTCCGTCTCGAAGGTCGACTTGTTTTTGACCGGCAGCTGTCTTGTCGCTACTCGTAGTCCATCCGTTTCCGGGTTCGTCTTTGAGTTCCTGAGATTCGGTTCGCTCAAAATCATCGTGAAAAATGAGTTCTCCGAATTTCTTGTCATCGGTGTCGGCAGCGAAAATCGAGGCTGCTTGCTGCAAGAACGGAAGAGAAAAGAGCGATTTTGAAATTCATGATGGCCACTCGAATCAACTCTAATGATCTGCCAATTCAATCGCTCGTTCATGGCAGGCGATTCGGTAAACTTTCGCTGATTTTGTACCAAAAATCGCAACCGCACGATGAAGAGTTGGATTCTTGACCGGTTTTGATGCTAATTTGCCATCCGAACTGCGAAGTTCGCCCAACCCTAGAATTTCTTATGATAAAACGTCTTCTTCTCGCGATCGTTCCCCTGATCTTCATTTCCACCGCAGTTTCCGCTGATGCAGATCACCTTTCAATGGAAGGGGGCGAAGGTCCTGGGAAAGGTAAACATCTCGTGTTTGTCTCCGGTGACGAAGAATATCGTTCGGAAGAGGCGCTGCCAATGATGGCGCAAATCCTCGCGAAGCAGGGATTTCAGTGCACGGTCCTGTTTTCTCTGGATGAAAACGGAATTGTAAATCCCGATCAAGGCGGAAGTTTGGCTCATTCGGAAGCGCTTGATACGGCGGATGCAATAATCATGGGCCTTCGATTCCGTCATTGGGATGATGCATCCATGGAACGCTTTGAAAAAGCACTCGCTCGAGGAGTGCCACTCGTTGCGTTGAGAACATCGACGCATGCTTTTAATTTCCCAGCCGATAGTAAATGGGCAAAATATTCATACAACGCCAAACCGGAGACGGGCTGGGCAAAAGGATTCGGCCGACAGGTGCTTGGAGAGACATGGGTGAATCATCACGGGGCTCACAAACGGCAGGGAACTCGTTCGATTGTTGAAGCTGCGAATAAAAGTCACGCCGTCCTGAATGGAGTGGGAACCATTTTTGGAACGAGCGATGTCTATGGCGCGAAGCCACTTGAGTCGACCGTTTTGCTTCGTGGCGCGGTAACTGAAACGCTCAAGTCAGATTCTCCAGCGATCAAAGGTGGGAAAAATGATCCAATGCAGCCAATCGCGTGGGTTCGTGAATATGCTCACAAAGATGGAACGAAGAACAAGGTTTTCACAACGACGATGGGAGCTGCTTCGGATTTGCTTGATGAAAATCTACGACGTTTGGTCGCTAATTCGATTTTCTGGGGATTGGAAATTGACGTTCCTGAAAAAGTAGATGTAACGATTCCAAATTCTTACAAGCCGTCTCCGTTTAGTTTCAAGGCTTACAAATCAGGATTGAAGCCTGCTGATTTTATTCCCGGTGCGCCAAATTTTTCAAAAGCCGGCCCACCAGCAGCCAAGCCGAAAGGAAAACAGAAAAAGAAGGCCCAGCCGAAGAAGAAGCCGACTGCGAAAAAAGACAATAAGAAGAGTGAAGACAATAAGAAGAGTGCACTTCCGCCCGGAGTGATCACTCCAATCAACCCAGAGTCGGTTCTGTTCAAAAAGCAGCCGGCGCCCGAGAAATTGACGGTCCAAAAAGGCGATCACATTGTGATCATCGGTTCTGGGCTTGCTTCGCGGATGAATCATTTCGGTCATTTCGAAACGGAGATGTTCCTGCGGTTTCCGGATAAAGAACTCACCATCCGAAACATGGGTGACGAGGGAGTAACTCCCGCATTCCGTTCTCACTCCGCCCGCAACAAAGATCAGCAATACGCTTTTCCAGGTGCGAAAGAATTGCTTCCGAAAGAGTTCCAGGTTGATTCCCGTCCAGCAGGTCACTACGAGACACCCGATCAATGGCTGACACGATTGAAGGCGGATACGATTATTGGATTTTTTGGATACAATTCATCGTTTGAAGGCCCAAGTGGGCTTGAGCGCTACAAAAAGGAACTTGAAGCGTTTATCCAGCACACCCTCAGCCAGAAATACAACGGCGATAAAATTCCTCAGTTGGCACTCGTCTCGCCAACTGCGATGCAGGATTTGTCAGAGAAATACAACACGCCGGATGGTTCGACCGCGAACATCAATCTCTCGCTTTACGCGAACGCCATGCGTCAGGTCGCCGCAAAAAACGGAGCCGTTTTTGTGGATGTGTTTGGAGTTTCCAGTAAGTGGTACGAAGACGGAAAGGAATACACGACCGATGGAGCCATTCTTTCTGAGTTGGGATACGAGAAACTCGCTCCTGTTTTGGCGAATCGACTTTTCGGTTCGGCGAAACCTGATGGCTCGAAGCGCGAGGCAGTTCTTGCCGCCGTAAATGAAAAGAATTGGGCTTGGCTCAACATTTATAAAATTCCAAATGGAGTTCACGCCTATGGCCGCCGTTACAATCCGTTTGGCCCGGGAAACTATCCGTTCGAGCTGAAAAAGACGCGCGAGATGGCTGAAGTTCGCGACCGCAATATTCTCGCTACGCTCGCCGGTAAGTCGTTTGATCTTGCCGCAGAAGACGCAAAAACTTCGAAGCTGCCACCGGTTGAAACCAACTACAAACCAAGCGCGAAAAACGGAACGGCAGAATACAATTCAGGTGATCTTTCGAAGACTAAATTGAAAGTGGCAGAAGGATATAAAGTGGAACTCTTTGCTGATGAGAAGCAGTTTCCTGATCTTGCAAACCCCGTTCAGATGGCATTCGACAACAAAGGCCGACTGTGGGTTTCAACGATGGCGAGCTATCCGCACTACAAAATTGGCGACGCGCTGCCCAAAGATAAGTTGCTGATTTTTGAAGATACCGACAACGATGGGAAGGCCGACAAACAGATTACCTTCTCGGATGATTTGCACATTCCGATCGGTTTCGAAATCGCTCATGACGGCGTCTATGTTTCACAAAGCGGCAGTCTGGCTTTTCTTCAGGACACTGACGGTGACGATAAGGCTGACACCAAAGAAGTGCTCCTCAGCGGATTTGATGATCACGATACCCACCATGCGATTTCAGCCTTTTGTGCCGATCCATCGGGAGCCATCATGATGGCCGAGGGCTTGTTCAGTCACTCCAATGTCGAAACCGCCTACGGTCCAGTTCGGGGAAATAACGGTGCTTTTTACCGCTACAATCCTAAAAGGAAGAAGCTGATCAATTACGCTCAATTTGCCATTCCTAACCCCTGGGGAATCGCATTTGATGACTACGGGCAGGACTTCTTCCTCCACACTTCGGGCACCAGCTTGTCGTGGATGATGCCAGGCTCGGTGAAGCCAGTCTACGGAGTCAATATCAAGGCGCCGGATCTTATTACTTCGAACAAAGCGCGTCCAACGTCGGGACTCGAATTTGTTTCGAGCCGTCATTTTCCTGACGAAGTTCAAGGCGATGTCATTCTAAACAATTCCATCGGATTTCTTGGCGCGAAGCAGCACAAAATCATCGAGGACGGAACCGGTTTTACCACTGAATATCGACACGATCTTTTCATTTCCGAAGACTTGAACTTTCGCCCCGTTGATCTCGAGTTCGCGCCGGACGGATCGCTTTATGTCGTGGATTGGCACAACGCCCTTATCGGTCACATGCAGCACTCCGCTCGCGATCCGTTTCGTGATCACGAGCACGGTCGCATTTATCGAATTACTTATCCATCTCGTCCGCTGGTCAAGCCAGCCAAAGTTGCAGGAGCATCAATTTCAGAATTGCTGGAAAATCTCACACTGCACGAATACCGGGCGCGCTATCGCACACGTCGTGAACTTCGCGGGCACGATCAGGCAGAAGTTCTTGCTGCACTTAAGCCATGGGCAGCAAAGCAATCAGACGATCGATTGAAACTTGAGGCGCTCTGGGTTTCCTGGGGAGCCGGAAAAGTTGATGCTGACTTGTTGAACGAGCTTCTGAAATCGAGGGATCACCGGGTTCGTTCGGCGGCCGTTCGCGTGCTTGGATTCAATGGTCACCAAATCCCAACGCAAGCCGAACAGCTCAAAGTGGCTGCGGATGATGATCACGGGCGCGTTCGTCTGGAAGCGATAACCGCCGGAACCGTGATCGCCCCGAAAGTTGGTCTGGAAATTCTTTCGATCGCAAAAGCTAAGGGGCTTGATAAATATTCCGAGGCGAGTTTCAAGCACGCTGAGGCAGCACTTGCGGGTCGGACGTTGATGATTGCAGAGCACAAAAAAGCGAAAGCGCCGGCGCACCTCAAAGGAAAAGATGCCAAGCGATTCGTTGTGGGTGCGGAAATTTATCATCGCGAAGCGCATTGCGGAACGTGTCACCAGAATGACGGAAAAGGACTTCCCGATGCGGGATTTCCGCCACTCGCCGGAACTCAGTGGGCTGTCGGTGATCCCGAGCGCTTGATCAAACTGACGCTCAAAGGATTGATGGGACCTATTGAAGTTCAGGGTAAAACTTACCCCGGTCATGTTCCAATGACGCCTTTTGAGTCACTTTTAAATGATGACGATGTTGCTTCGGTTCTCACATTTGTGCGGAATTCTTTCGGCAACAAAGCTTCAGCGATTCAGCCTGAAGAAGTCGGAAAGATTCGCGCTGCCGTAAAAGATGCACCGCCGATGTATAATCCCTCGAAATTGCTCGAAGAGCATCCAATGAAGAAGTGAGTTGGAGTGAAACAATCGAACTGGGTTCGTTCATCGAACCGACAGGGGTGGTTCGTCGAACCAATAGGGTGCGATCGAAAATCAGCCGTTTCTTGTGCCGGGTTTTGAATTGCCGAAGACCGATTTAAGAGTTGAAATTTTACTCATCACCTGACGTCCATTTTTCTCAGAAACGGTGCCCGTCAGAGTAATCGGTGTCCCCACGTGATACGGGAAATTGAAGCTGTGAAAATCGCGGAACTCGATCTCAATGCGAACTGAGTCCTGCCCTGCGACGTCCATGTAGAAGACTTTTGCTTCGTCCAAATTTTCTGACATGCGTAAGCGGCCTTGAACCGTAAGTTTACCGCCTTCGACTTTCGTCCAACTATCAAACGGACGTTCTTCGAATTGATCAAACTCACCTCCATCCAGTCCAGGTAGGGCTTCCGTTGCTTCGCCATAGGATGGAATATCGACGCCGAATTGCCGCATCAAGGTCAAATGCAATCGGCTAAGATCCTGATTCTCCGAGTACCGCAAATAGCGCCCGGTTTTAAGTCGGCCACCTCCGTTGCCGGCCAACACGATCGGAATTCGTTGAGCGGTATGGTTATCCGAATGCCCCATTCCTGATCCAAATAAAACAATCGAATTGTCCAGCAGCGTGCCGTTGTGATCTTTGTAGGATTTCAGTTTCGTCAGTAAGTAATCAAATTTCTCCATGTGCCAGAGGCTGATTTTGAGGAGGCCATCGATATTGTGCCGACTGAAATTTCGGAAGAAATGTGAGAGGTAGTGGTGCTGTTCGGTGACTCCAAGGAAATCGAAAATCATCCGCGAATTACTGTTTCCCAGCATGTAGGAAATACAGCGCGTTTGATCAGTCCACATGGCGAGGGCGACGAGGTCGAGCATCGTTTCGACTTGCTCATCGAGATTTGCGGCGGGCAGGGGACGTTTCAATTTTGTGAAATCCACTTTCGTGGCTGCCGAGGTATCCCCCATGTTTTCAAGTCGCTGCTCAGTCTCTCGAAGCACCGTGAAATATTCGTCGAGCGTCTCGCTATCTTCGCGACCTGACTTACGCTGAATCGATTTTGCATCATCGGAAACGCGGTCTAGCAGATTGGTCATCTTCTTCCGTTGCGCCGGATCGCCCATCGGATTGCGGAACAGCCGATCAAAAATCAGTTGTGGATCGCTTTCACGCGGAATCGGATCGCCCTTCTGGTCATACGAAATGTAGCTGCAACCGATCTGGTTGGTGAATAAACCTTCGGTCGTCAATTCCAGTGAGCGAGTTGGCGTGTCGCCGCCAATCTTGTCAGCGATGAATTGATCCATCGAAGCTGCTTTCGTGTTGTTGCTTTGTCCCGCAAGAAACCGGCGCGCCGAATTAGCGTGCGATGAAAACCCGAAATCCCCCATGTTGTCGAGGATCAGAAGATCATCTTTGTGCTTCGAAAACGGAGCCATCAGCGGCGACATCCGAAAATCTGATTCTGTCCCGCCATTGATATTCCACGAGGGAGGGTGAACTCCATTGGGCTTAAAAAGCGTCATGAACCGCAGCGGCGCCTCCACCTCGCCAGCGAGATTCTTCGCTGCCGTGTTTTCCATGATATTGAGAAACGGAAGCGGGACAAGCGCTCCAGCAGCTCCGCGTAGAAAGTGGCGTCGGGATGTGTTCCAAGTGCGGGTCATTTGGCGAGAGTCTTTTTAACGTTTAAAGTTTCTCTGAAAGGAACACTGTTTGCAATCCCGTGAATGAGGTCGCGCCAAGTTCCGTTTTCATCCAAGATCTTCGTCGTCAGAGCATCGACAGTGGGTCGGTCGCCTCTCTCTAGTTTTCGACAAAGAGCATAGGCCATCGTTTGTTCGATGGCGTTTCGGGTGATCTTTTCCCGTTCATCAGTCATCAAAATTGACTTAAGTTCAGTGAAGTTCGCGAAAGCTTTGCCGTTAGGCATTTGGCCGCTGGTGTCAACTTTTGAAACTTTCTCAATACCTCCTTTTTTCTTTGTTGGTTCTTTTCTAATGACGTCCCCGGCCTTGTTGTAGCCTTCGAGCGCAAACCCAAGGGGATCGATTTTATCGTGACAAAGCGCGCAGGACTTGTCGGACCGGTGCTGCTCGAAGCGCTCTCGAAAGCTTAAGTTCTTACCCTTGGAGCTTGATTGAATGGGAGGGATGTCCGGTGGCGGCTCGCCTAAATGCTCGCCCAATAATTGGCGTAACATCCAGGTGCCTCGCTGAATGGGGCCTTCGTTCATGGCCAAAACTCCGGGCATGGTGATGATTCCCCCCCTTTCGCCAACGGAAGTGATGAGGTCAATTTTCTGATTTGGCGTGGCCATTCGTTCGACACCTTTTGGCTTGTTAACGCGCTTTAATTGCTTGCGATCATTTCCATAATATTTTGCGGTGATGTCATTTGCAAAGGTCACCTTTGAATCAACCAGTTCCATCACCGGTCGGTTTTCGGCGAACAAGTAGTGCAAGAAATCGAGTGGCTGATTTTTTAATGCTTTAAGATTAACGGGATCGTTCCGCTGATCTTTAATCTGATCGAGCAGGAGCCATTGAGAACCAAAGCTTTCCGCCAGAGTTCTCGATTTCGGCGAGGCGATCATGCGATCTATTTGAGCGGCCATTACCTCGGGTTGTTTTAATTCACCGCTTCCCGCGATCTCAAAAAGCTCACGATCCGGCATGTCTTCCCAAATGAAATACGAAAGACGCTCGGCCAGTTCGAAGTCATCGACCGGCTGACGTTTTCTCTTTGGATCAGTCGGCATCAAAAAACCGCGATACAAAAAGGCGGGCGACATCAGCACGGTTTTCAATTCAGCTTTTAGTGCAACTTCCAGAGCATCTCCTGATTTGCCTTCCAATTTTTTCAGGATGCCAGAGAAACGGTCTTCGGAAACGGGCCTGCGGAATGCCCGTGGCACGAAATCACGCACAAGTTTCTCGGCTGTTTCGGAATTTAAAGGGCCTGTTCGTTCTGAGGAAAATTGCTCCAGCGCAAAGTCCGCCAAATACGAATACTGATCCCAAATCGTTGTCGAAAGACGCGCCGCTCGCGTGTCGTTTACAAAACCGCTAGCCCCCGGTGGATCTGTGGGGAGTAGTTTCATGACGAGCGATTTTTCGGTAATCGTTTGTTCTGCTTCAACCACATTCACTTCCAAATCGAAGCCGAAAAGGGAGCGCATCGTATTTCGATACTCGGGCCCGGAGAGACGCCGCGGCTGGAAAATTCCCGGCTTGGATTCGATTTTCCCAAGGTAGTCATTTTTATACCACTTAGAAAAAACGGCGACTTCTTCTTCTGTCGGTTGAGCCTCATCTTCTGGCGGCATCTCCCGATCTTCGAGCACGAATGAAACAGTCTCCCACAAATCAGGGTGGCTATCGGCATCGGCCATCGTTTTGATTTTCGAAAGGTCGACATCGCCTTTCGTCTTTTCACCACCGTGGCATTTGACGCAGTGTTTTTCGAGAAACGGGAGGACTTCGTGTTCAAAGTCGGCTTGCGCCAGCATCGGCGAAAAACATAGCCCCACGGCGATCAGGCACAAGAATGACGATTTGAATTTCAAGCCCCAATATCTCCCAAAACAGCGGTGCTGCATTTCCGTGAATGAGGGATTCAAAACTCTATTTGAGAAACGATGCGAGGTTGGGGGCTACGACTTTCAATTCGTTGACAATCAAATCTGCGATCATCGCGGCTCCCTTAGATTCGAAATGAGTAATGTCTGATTGTTTTGGATTCATTTTAGCGCTTGCTTCGGGACCAATTTTGTTGTGAAAATCCACGCTCAATTCGTAGAGGTCGATGAATGGCACATCCATTTCGGCGGCAACTGATTTAGCGGCGTCAGCCCACGGTTTCAGGGGACGAGTTGCTCCCCCGATGGCTTCGTAACGGACGCGAATTTTTCCGTCTTCGGTGAAATCGCGACGGGTAACTGAACTCAATAAGACTGGAGTAGCGCCCATCTCATGTGCAGCATCAATATATCGTTTTAAATACTCCCGATAGGTCGTCCCAGGATCAGTTTCTCGCTTCGGCCCTTTTCCCGGTTGGCCGTTGTGGCCGAATTGTATGAGAATGAAATCGGGCTCTGATTCAATTGTGGCTTTAAGGCGGCCCTCCTCGATCCAACTTTTGGCGCTCCGGCCTCCAACTGAAAAGTTGTGAGTGGTAACGTTTTCTCCGAAACGATTCGCAAAGGCTTTTCCCCATCCGCTTGCGTTGGTGACCGTAGAATCACCAATCAAGGCTACTGTTACTTTTTCAAAATTGATCCGCCGATACGGACCGGAAATCGTCAGCGGAAGTTTGTTCTCGGTATGGGTGTGAAGCGTTAGGAAATCGAGATGCTTTGGGAATTCTTTGATTTCCACAGTGGCAGTAAATTGACTTTTGCCGGTCTTTTTCATCGGAATTGAATCCCAGTGATCGTATTCAAAGGGCAGGGTGTAGGGGAGGCTCCGATTCAAGTTCCACCACAATTCATTCTTTTCCGGTTCAATGCCGTCCGGAAATGTGGCGGTTACTGAAAGTGTTTGCGTCTTGCGAGTAAACTTACCCACCACGTTCGGGGGCGATATCATTTTCCGATCACCGAAAAAATGATGCCGCGCAAAGCTGATGAAATTTTCTCGAACTTCAGGAAGTAGGGGAACCCTGCTTGTGTATCCAGCTGTTGCCGGGCCGCCGTGTTGTCCGCCGGGAATGACGCAGATTGGAAAATCGGGACGTTGTTTGCCAAGTTTTAGCAGTGCCGGGGTAACACTGTCATTCGTCCCGACGTTGTAAAAAATGTCCAACCCACGTTTCTTTAACGCAGGAAAATGAGAGGCGACGTGGCAAAAATCCCACAATCGCTCTGTGATGGTTTCGATATCTGAATCAGACCATCCTGCCCCGCGGGCTTGATCAAGGGTGACGCGGGTATCGGTGCGGCGTTTTGCCCGATCTTGCAGGGCTTTTGCTACTTCCGGTTTTAAGGGGGTATTTCCGGGAGCGAGATCAGAATAGAAAGCTTGGTCGATTTCTCCAAGGAGTTTGGGCTCTGTTCCAATCACGTAGTCAGATACGCCGGGATTTCCCAGAGGTGGAGCAACCACGGGAGCAATCGCAGTGAAACGATCATCGCGAATGCCGGCAACGGCTGCCGCGACGCCGCGTTTTGAACCGCCGGTCGTCAGTGCTTTTTCTGGCTGAAATGCTTCGGGTTCAGTCATGGCGGCTGTCAGAGCACGCATCTGACTCATTCCCCAAATCCATGCCGGCGAAAACCGGACGTCTTTTGTTCTTAACAACTGTTCGCGCATTCCATGGTGCAATTTTCCAACTGGTTCCATGGCGTCGATCGTTCCCATTCCGATCAACACGATGCCGACCCCATGATCTTTGAGTAAGGAAAGCTGGTCAGCAGTTGGTGTGCCCGGACGTTTGATTGGCGGCTGGTTCGCAATGACTATGTTTTTGCAAAGTTCTCCGTCGACTGGAGCTGCGAAAGTGACTGGCAATCGAACCTTTTGACCTTCCCACCATTCACAAACGGTTATCTCGATGAGCTTTTGGCGCATCGCTGGTTCCTTTGTGGATACCTTCCAGTCCTGTAAAACGACAATTTCCAAACTGGCTTGATCTCGAATTTCATCCAAATCAAAAAGCGTTTTCGAATCAGCTGCGTCTGCGGAATGAACGCCGACAAAAAACCAAATGGATAGCAGTTTGAAAACGGATAATTTCATAAAGTGATGAATGAAAACTAACAGGATTCAGTTAATTTTTGATGACGGGGGCCGTGTTCGATTTGTCCGCCAAACCGTCTGGAAGTTCCATCAATCGGATTTTTCGGAAGTGGATCTCGGCTCCTTCGGACTCCATGCAAAGGTAGCCTTTTCTGACCGATGACTGCTGAATCCCGTTAACGAATTTTCCATTAACCGAAAGTTTAACCGTTCCATCAACGGCGACTACAACATATCGGTTCCACTCGCCTTTAGGTTTGCAGCGGTTCTCGATCGATTGGCTCCGCTTACCTCGTGGGTTGTCGGGGATGACAGTCAAACTCCCCGCCCCAAAGAGTTCGCCATGAACGTAAGCTACGGGCGGAAGCGTTCCGTCCTTTTTGGCGTGATTCTTCGGCCAATCGAGTTCCAGCATTTGCACTTCCATCCCGTTCGGGAGCGTGTCCTCGCGGTCGGCAATCGCATCACTCCAGAGAAACACGCCTGAGTTCCCTCCTGATTCCATATGACGCCATTCGACAATGAGAATGAAGTTTTCGTATTGCCTTTCAGATCGCATCACTCCGATCGGAAGCCCTTTACAGATTAACATCCCATCACGAACTGACCATGTTTCGGGTGATGTATTTACGTCCTTCCAGCCGGAGAGATCCTTGCCGTTAAATAAATCGACAAACTCGGGATCGGGAAATTCTTCGGGATCGGATTCCGCAATTGATGGAGAAGAGAGCGAAAATACAGCGACAGCGGCCAGAGCGATGAGTAAGCCAAGTGGAATAAGACCTTTCATGATCATTCGATTATTGGTGGTTCGTGGCGTAGAAAAAGAAAAACCTCCGGCGCAGTCCCGTCTTTTCTCAACTTGTGGAGACGGCACGAATTCAGTAGGTTTTCGTCGATGACGCGAGTGAGCCTTCAACAATTGTTTTCAGGATTCATTGCGGCATTTTGCCTCGCATTGAGTTGCAAGGGAGCGCCGGATTTCGAGAAAGAGGTCGCCCCCATTTTGGAGGCCAAATGTCTGTCCTGCCACAATGAGCATGATGCCAAAGGGGATTTTGTTCTCGCTAATCGAGGGCAGGCATTAGGATTCGAGAATGGGATTGTCCCCGGAAATTCTGAAGCGAGTTTGCTGATCAAGATGGTGAGTGGAGACGAGCCGGAGATGCCCAAAAAATCAGATCCGCTTTCACCGAGTGAAATAGAAACGTTGCGTGCGTGGATCGCTAAAGGCGCCGTTTGGCCAAAAGACCGAATCTTGGCAGACAATCCAAAACGTGATTTGGATTGGTGGTCACTTCGCCCGATCCAACAGGGTGCGTTCGATGAACGGACCCTATTGGATCGTAAAATAAGTCCGGTGGATTTCTTTATATCGAAGAAATTGGCCGAGAATAAATTGACGCCGGTGAGTCGTGCGCCGGCTGAGGTTTTGATTCGACGCGTCACCTATGATCTGACAGGGCTGCCGCCGACACCTGAAGAAATTGATGCGTTTCTCAAAACCCCTGACTGGGATTCCCTTGTCGACCGCCTATTGGCATCTTCAGCTTTTGGTGAAAAATTTGCCCAGCATTGGCTTGATATTGGCCGCTATGCAGAGACTCATGGCTACGATAAAGACAAGCCTCGGAACAATGCGTGGCCGTATCGGGATTATGTGATTCGAAGTTTCAATTCAGATAAGCCGTATTCAAAATTCGTTCAGGAACAGGTCGCAGGTGACGTCTTATTTCCGGGTGAACCGGATGGAGTGGTTGCTCTCGGGTTTCTTGCTGCGGGGCCGTGGGATTTCATCGGGCATCAGGAAGTAGGCGAGGGGAAATTGGATGGGCGCATCGCCAAACATCTCGATCGGGACGAAATCGTCTCAGCTGTTTTTAATGTATTTCAAAGCGCGACCGTTCAGTGCGCGCAGTGCCATCATCACAAATTTGATCCTATCCGGATGGAAGATTATTATCGATTGCATGCCGTGTTTTCAGCCGTTGATCGAGCCGATCGAGTTTATACGGGGCTTCCACCGGATCAGGAAAAATTGAAGCTGACGTTGCAGAAACAGATTGGTGAATTGCAGGCGGAACGTCGCAAGATCGACACGGACGCAAAGCGAGTGGTTGCTGCCAAAACGTCGGGATTGGATCGGCGCATCGCGGAGCTGAAGGAGAAATATGGCTCGGGCTTGAAACCGCAATATGGCTACCACTCAACGATTACAAGCCGCCAGGACGACGAAAAATGGGTGCAATTGGATTTGGGTAAATCACGGGGCGCGACCGAAATTCGAATGATTCCAGCATTCGATAATTATGGAGGGATTGGCGCCGGATTTGGGTTTCCGATGCGGTTTCGCGTTGAGGTTGCCAATGATGCCGCGTTCAAAAATGGAATTCGGATATTGCTTGATGCGACGGGAGTTGATTTTCAAAACCCAAAGACAACAACAATCAAAGTCGAGGGTGATGAATCGCGTTTTCGCTTTTTACGAATCACAGCGACCAAGTTAAGAGAGCGAAAAAACGATTACATTTTTGCGCTTGGAGAGGTTGAGGTGTTGAACGAAGGCGGTGCAGAAAACTTTGCATTGGGTGCCACCGTTTCAGCAAAAGATAGTATTGAAGCGGCACCACGATGGGGAAGGGCGAATCTGGTAGATGAAATTTTCTACCGTGAGCTGAGCAATGACGCTGCGCTCGGAGAGTTGCGTGATTTGCAGGAAAAGCGCGATGCGATTGAGCAAAAGGTCAGGCCGGCAGACACGGATTCCCGACTCGCCGCAATCGATGCCAATTTGAAGCCGCTCAATGAGAAATTCAAAAAAATCCCATCGGGTGAAATGGTGTATGCCGCGACCGCACATTTCACATCGGCCGGAAATTTTCGTTCAACAAACGGAAAGCCAAGAGTGATCAGGCTGCTTCATCGGGGAGATATGACAACCCCGGGTGATGTGATGGCTCCCGGCGTTCCCGCTTTATGGAAAGGGGCCACTGATCTGTTTTTTGAAGGGAGTGATTGGAATGAAGGGGACGCGCGGGAGAAGTTGGCGTCGTATTTGACTCAACATGATAATCCGCTGGTCTGGCGTTCGATCGCAAATCGGATTTGGGGTTGGACGTTCGGAAAGGCTCTTGTTGAAACGCAAAATGATTTTGGACGGGGTGGAATGCAGCCGACGCATCCGGAGTTGTTGGACTTTTTAGCAGCGAAACTGCGAGATGATCCCGGGCAGTCGATGAAGTCTGTGGTGCGATTGTTAGTGATGAGCGAGGTATATCGGCGCGCCAGCGGCCACGATGAAAAGAATGCTGAGATTGATGCCGGAAACGCATTTTTCTGGCGGGCTAATCGAAGACGACTGACTGCGGAAGAGTTTCGCGATTCGGTTCTGGTGGTGTCAGGTAAACTCGACAGGACGATGGGAGGTCCGAGTTTCTCTGATTTTATAATCGAAAAACCACAGCATTCACCTCATTACGAATATCACCTTCATGATCCAAATGATCCTAAATCGCACCGGCGTTCCGTGTATCGTTTTGTGGTTCGTTCTCAGCCCAATCCGATGCTTACCACGCTTGATTGTGCGGACCCGTCGATGAGTGTTCCTGCGCGGGATGAATCAACCACAGCGCTGCAGGCGTTGACAACATGGAATCACCGGTTTGTGGAGGCGATGTCGGGGCATTTTGCCAATCGACTTCGGAAGGCAGAACTGGAAACGTCGGAAGCGAAAGTGAACTGGGCATTTCGACTGGCAACGGGGCAATCACCGACTGATACCGAAAAACAGGTTTTGATCGAACTTCTCGACGAATACGGTGAGGAAAGTTTTTCAAGAGTCATTTTAAACCTGAACTCCTTTGTCTATGTCGATTGAACGCCGTCATTTTTTAGGTTCACTCGGTGGTGGTTTTTCCAGTCTTGCGCTGGGTGACTTGTTGGCGCGTGACGGCGTGCTCAGTGGCACACTGCATCGTCCGCCAAAGGCAAAGCGTGTGGTTCAGCTTTTTATGGCCGGTGCCGCCAGCCATGTGGATACGTTCGATTACAAACCGCTTCTAAAAAAGAAAGACGGCGAACCGTGGGATCCCGGTGAGAAAGTGGAGTTGTTTCAAAGCACGCCTGGTGCGTGTTTTGGCAGTCCATGGGATTTCAAGCCGTATGGCGAAAGCGGGAAAATGATGAGTGACATCGTGGCTCCGCTCGGTGAAGTGGCGGATGACATGGCTTTTGTTCACAACGTCGTTGGCAAGACCGGGGTCCACAGTCAGGGCACACTTTTACAAACGACGGGGTTTAACTTTCCGGGGTTTCCCAGCGCAGGATCGTGGGTGTCCTATGCATTGGGATCGGAGAATGAAAATCTCCCTTCGTTCGTCGTTTTACCTGATCATCGGGGGCTTGCTTCGAACGGTGCAAAAAACTGGGCGAACGCGTTTCTGCCTGCTCAGTATCAGGGGACGGTGATTCGGCCGGGAAATGAAATTCCGATTGCGGATTTATTTGCTCCGGAGAGTAAATTTATCACGGATCGAAATGATCGAGCAGGACTTGATGCGCTTTCGAAATTGAATGGTCTTCATGCAGCGGCGCGGCCCGGCGATGACAGGCTTACCGCTCGGGTGAGGTCCTATGAATTGGCCGCAGCAATGCAGTTGAGTGCGACGGATGCGCTGGAAGTGAAAGGAGAGCCTCAATATATTCAAGACATGTATGGTCTCGCTCCGGAAGGGCAGGGCGTTGATGATTCGGGGACGATCAACGAGAAAGCAGAAACGGAATTTTTTGGTCGGAAATGTTTGGTCGCGCGGCGATTGCTCGAGCGTGGCGTTAGATTTGTTCAAGTCTGGAGCGGGAACGACAATGGCTTTCCGCGCCGAAACTGGGATAGCCACGGCGATGTGAAACGTGATCACGCACCGCTTGCTCTGGGTATGGCGCGCGGAGCATCGGCCTTGATCAAAGATCTGAAACAACGTGGGATGCTTGAGGATACGATCATTTTGTGGACTACCGAATTCGGCCGGATGCCGTGTTCTCAAGGAAGCAAAGGGCGTGATCACAATCCATTCGTTTTCACCAATTGGCTATGCGGTGGTGGAATCAAAGGCGGCACGTATGGCGAGTCAGACGAGTGGGGATTTCGTCCGCAGGATAGAGGAAGTGAAACAAGCGTTTACGACATCAATGCAACAATCATGCATCAACTTGGGATTGATCATGAGCGGCTAACCGTTCGCAACAACGGAATCGACCGACGACTGACGGATGTGCATGGTCATGTATTGACCGACATGGTCGCCTGATCCTTAAAAATCATTCTGCAGCGACTTCTTTCAAGAGTTCAAGAACTGCGCTTCGAATTTTTGTTTCGGCATCCGTTTCCAGATAAGAAGACCGTGCTGGCCAGGTTTCATACCCGCCCCACTCGTGATCTTGGGCCGTCGGGAGGTAACCGTTGTAGCCGTTCGCGAGTTCGATCGTAAACGTGTTTTTGAGAGGACTTTCCTTTTTAAGAGCGAGGCCCGTTTCCGCGAAAACCTCGCATGGAATCCCCGTGACTCCGATGTCGCCGATCCGAATGGCTTGGAGTTGAATAGATACCGTTGCTGGAAATTTTCCGAGTTCGAGAGCTTCCTGAGCATAAATCACATGGCGCGGATTGATTTTTACGGCGGTGTCATCCGCTTTCGGCGTCATCATTTTTTCCGCCCATGCGATTCGCTTTTCGTCCGGTTTCCGCACTCCCAATTCAAGTTCAGTGGTCGCTGCACTCAATGAAAGATCATCTCGGTGTTCAATCGTCTTGTAAACGCGATGGACCTCATCCGCCAGCTCCTTGGCGACGGCCGTCATCTTTTCCCATGGTTTCGACGGGCTTTTGGGGCTTTGAAAATTAACGTTGTTCGTGTCTCCGCTGGTCCCGTTTGACATCATAGCAACGAAAGGCGGGTCATTCGAATCGGTCGCGAGCAACGATTCAACTTGGCTTGCGAAAACCCCAAAATAATCTGCACTGACGGAGCCGCCTTTATAGCCGCCGATGTAGTGGACTCCATAATTTGCGATGAGAGCAAGCGGTCTTCCGTCAGAATGCTGAACACTGAGAATCGAAACTTCGGGGTCGACCGGACCAGCTGGTTTGTCTAGCAGCTTACTCATCCGCGAAGGGTTCGTTCTTATGATTTCGCCTTCCTCACCAAATGGATTTGGTTTGATGGCTCCTTCTTTCATAAACCAACGGCGATTAAAAACCTGATTGGGTGATGACCCTGAACCCCAGCCAACCATTGCTGGAGCTAGGTTTTCATTGGCGCGTTGAATTCCATCAGCCATTCGCTTTATCAAAAAATCACTATACCAGAGATCAATTTCATCCGTGTGCATTCCGATCACACCCGGTGAGCCATGAGTGTGGGTGGCGGAAATGAGAATGTTTTCAGCCGGAATACCGGTGGCTTCTTCGGCCAGTTTCTTTGCTGCATCAGTCACGTCGCGAATGATCATTCTGAGATCGCAGACGACGATGGCAACTTTAGTCTTCCCGTCATCAAGAACCAGGCAGCGTGCATGCAATTCGTCATGAATGTTTTTCGCCGCACCGCCGCGCGCAATGACTCCGCCATTCCGAGCCCCAAGTGGCAGGGTAATATTGCTTGTCGCTGCGCCTGCTCGAAGCTGAGTCTTGGGCTCATGCGCTTGCAATGGGCTGAATAAAATCACAGACAGAACCAATGCCAATGCGATTGGTAGCCTTTTGTGTTTGGTTTTCTGAGTTCGATCCATAATCCGAATCGTAGCGAGCTTGCTTCAAGTCGGCAATCACGTAGGCGCCCCGAAATGGGGGCAAAGTTTTAGAAATCAGAACTCTGGTTTCCGATAAAATGTTGATTTTTGAATAGTGAATACTACCGGATACTGGTATAAACGCAGACCGCTTTTACGATCCAACAGGGTCGGTTCATCGAATCAATACTGTTGGTTCGAAAATTCGAATTTTTGCCAATGAAGACCAAATCCACCGCGGCGAGTTGTCGTTACGATTACGCGAAATCTCCACCGATCGATCAGGTGGGAATTGTTGAGCGTGCTGCTCGTTTTACAACCCGGAGCATCAAAAGTGATTGCAAGCGGGCTGGGCTCGACATGGTGTTGAACATGATTGATTTGACGACGCTGGAAGGGGCTGATACCCCAAACAAAGTGCGCCAGCTGTGTTACAAGGCTGAGCACCTCCACGATTCCATCCCCGGTTTACCAACAACGGCAGCGGTGTGCGTGTTCCCGAATTTTGTGAGCGTTGCTCGCGTGGCACTGGGAGATTCATCGTCGGTGAAAATTGCATCGGTCGCGACTTCGTTTCCCAATGGGCATGCGATTCTTGAGCAAAAACTGGAAGAGACTCGTCGTGCAGTTGGAGATGGTGCAGATGAAATCGACATGGTGATTTCGCGAGGCCGCTTTTTGAGCGGTGAATACGATTATGTCTTTGATGAAATCGCAGCAGTCAAAGAGGCGTGCGGCAAAGCGAGATTGAAGGTGATTTTGGAAACGGGCGAACTCGCAACGTTGGATAATGTTCGTCGTGCCAGTGATATCGCGATTCATGCAGGGGCAGATTTCATCAAAACCTCGACGGGAAAAATTGCTTCAGCTGCAACTATTCCGGTCACGTTGGTGATGTTGCTTGCGATACGAGATCACTTTTTTAAGACGGGGCGGATGGTCGGGATGAAACCAGCCGGGGGTATTTCGACGTCGAAACTGGCACTGCATTATCTT
This sequence comes from uncultured Verrucomicrobiales bacterium, assembly GCA_937891465.1. Classification (GTDB taxonomy): domain Bacteria; phylum Verrucomicrobiota; class Verrucomicrobiia; order Verrucomicrobiales; family DEV007; genus JABDJT01. Next base: position 86,452 of record CALAHF010000018.1, read on the forward strand.
GTGATGGTCAAGGAGACTGTCGGCCCTGAGTGGCTCACGAATGAATGGTTTCGGTTCGGGGCGAGTAGCCTCGCTAATGATTTGCTGATGCAAGTCGCGAAGCTCGAAAGGGGGCTTTATCAGGCTCCTCAGTATTTTTCAAAAGATTAAGATTTTAAACAGATGGCTACCAAACAAAAAACACTTGAGTGGGAATACGCTCCCGCTCCCGAGGCTGCCAAAATCGCAAAGGTCGCGAAACGCTACGGCCATTTTATCAATGGAAAGTGGACGGCACCATCAAGTGGGGATTACTTTCGCACTACGAATCCGGCTACGAACAAAAAGCTTTCCGAAGTTGCGGATGGAAGTGCGGCGGATGTCAATGCGGCGGTGAAAGCTGCGCGGGTGGCCTATGAGGGGCCATGGGGAAAGATGAGCGGACGAGAGCGGGGGAAATACATTTTTCGGATCGCACGGCTCATGCAGGAGCGTGCCCGGGAATTTGCGATTATTGAAACGCTGGATGGAGGCAAGCCCATTCGTGAATCGCGCGATATCGATGTCCCGCTGGCGGCGAATCATTTTTTCTACAATGCAGGATGGGCAGACAAGTTGGAATACGCCTTTCCGAATCGGAAAGTCTCTTCGCTCGGTGTTGCTGGGCAGGTTATTCCCTGGAATTTCCCGTTACTGATGGCGGCATGGAAGATAGCACCGGCTCTGGCGACTGGAAATACTGTAGTGTTGAAACCAGCCGAAACCACACCTCTGACGGCACTCAAGTTAGCGGAGATTATTGCTGACTCAGGTTTGCCTGATGGCGTCGTTAATATCGTGACCGGTGCTGGAGAAACAGGCGCGGCGATTGTGAATCATCCCGATGTAAACAAAGTTGCGTTTACGGGATCGACTGGAGTCGGGAAACTGATCCAGAAATCCATCGCTGGAACGGACAAGCGGGCCACGCTCGAATTGGGAGGAAAGGCCGCAAATATTATTCTCGAAGACGCAGCGATTGATCAGGCGGTTGAAGGAATCGTGAATGGGATTTATTTTAATCAGGGTCACGTCTGCTGTGCTGGTTCGCGACTTTTTGTTCAGGAGACTGTTTTTGAAGAAGTGATGTGGAAGCTGAAACGGCGCATGGAAACCTTGATCGTCGGCGATCCGCTCGATAAGAACACCGACGTCGGGGCGATCAATTCGAAAGAACAACTCAAGACGATTCAGAAGTATCTCAAAGCGGGAGTTGAAGACGGGGCTGAAATGTTTCAACCCAAATGCGATTTACCGAGCACTGGAAACTGGTGTTCGCCGACGGTTTTTACAAACGTTGCGCAGTCGTCCCGAATCGCTCAGGAGGAAATCTTCGGCCCTGTTTTGGCGGTGCAAACCTTCCGCACCGTTCCTGAAGTGATCGAAAAAGCGAACAATACACCTTACGGATTGTCCGCTGGAGTGTGGAGCGACAAAGGCGCGCGGCTTTTTCAAATCTCGAACGCTCTCGAAGCGGGAGTGGTCTGGGGAAACACCTACAACCAGTTTGATCCGGCGTCGCCATTTGGCGGCTACAAAGAAAGTGGCTTCGGCCGTGAAGGTGGGCTTCATGGATTGGCTGCTTATCTTGACTTCTGAAACAACATGATATGAGGCTACTAATTCTATCGATTCTCATTTTTGGTTTTGCCCAATTTTCGTATTCTGAGGATGACATTCCTGAAAAGGTTAATGCCGTAATCAAGCGGTTAGCGAAAATTGAAAGTGGAGATGAAATCTTTGAGGCGCTGTCTTGCCTGAAAGCTGGAATAACCATGCACAATCAAAATGAGAAGCGGGTTATGCTGGATTCAGAGAATCCTGCAGATCGTTGGCATTTATTCGATTTGGGCCATGGCGATAAGTGGGTAATAGAAGTGTTCACTGTTTATCAATTAGAATCAAAGAAGTATCCCGTTACAGAAATTGGAATTTGTCGAGGGTCAGCCAAGGCGGGGAAAGAGGACCGCGGGTGGAAATTCGGACTTACGAAAGTATTCCCGAGGTGGGTGAATGGAAAAATATACGCAACAAAGGATGATTACGAAAAAGCCTTTCCGAGTTCTAACTATAAACCTGTTAACAATTAAATGGACCGACTCGAAATTTTGAAAACGTATAAGATCTTCATTGGCGGAAAATTCCCTCGCACGGAATCCGGCCGCTATTACACACCCGAAGGAAAAGGTGGGAAGCCGCTCGGCAATATTTGTCAGAGTTCACGCAAAGATTTTCGAAATTCTGTGGTGGCGGCGCATTCCGCTCTCGGCGGATGGGCAACACGTGCGGCTTTCAATCGCAGTCAAATTTTGTATCGCATCGGAGAAATGTTAGAAGGACGTCGGGCTCAGTTTGAGGCTGAATTGATTCAACAGGGAGTGACTGCTTCCGCCGCAAAATCTGAGGTCGAAGCCGCGATTGATCTGTGTGTCTATTATGCTGGGTGGTGTGATAAATTTCAGCAGGTGTTTTCCGCAGTGAACCCTGTTTCGAGCTCTTACTTTAATTTTTCGGTCTACGAACCTGTGGGAGTGGTTGCCGCGATCGCACCGGAAAAATCATCGCTTGCTGGATTGCTGGGTACGATTTTGCCAATCATTGCCGGAGGAAACAGTGCGGTTGTTTTAGCTTCGGAGAGCCGCCCGTTATGCTCTGTTACGTTGGCTGAAGTGCTTGCGACTTCAGACTTGCCAGGCGGAGTGGTGAATATTCTGACAGGGAATCGTGAAGAGTTACTACCGTTCATGGTCAGTCACATGAATGTTAATTCGTTTGTCGCATCGGATCTTAAGCCCGCTGAAAAACAGTTGGCGCGTGAGGAATCAATTTCAAATTTGAAACGGATCGTGCTTCTGAAGGATGACCCCGCAAAAACGGAATCGCCCTATTCCATCCTTTCGACGCAGGAAGTCAAAACCACATGGCACCCGATCGAATCGAGTATCGCAGGCGGCGGAAAATACTAAGGTCGCCCTCGATCAAGCTTCTGAACTGATAGATTTCAGGCGACTAATTAAATTCAGATCGCGGTCCGTGACGAAGTTCACCACGGTTCCTTCGCGTCCCGCGCGAGCGGTTCTCCCAGCGCGGTGAAGGTAGTTTTTCATCTCGTTCGGCAGGTGATAATTGATCACTCGCTCGACGTTTTCAACGTCGAGGCCACGAGCGCCAAGATCAGTTGAAATAAACAGTTTGAGAGTTCCGTCTCGAAATTCAGTGAGATTTTTCCGCCGTTCAATTTTATCCATGTCGCCGCGGTAAATCGCGCATTGATAGCCATTGTCCTTCAGTTCCTTGGCGAGATTATCGCATTGCTCCCGAGTGTTCGTAAACAGAAGTGATCCTCCTTCAATTTCCTCAGCGATAAGTTTTTCAAGCAGGGGAAATCGCTTTCCGTTGGGGACGGTTCGGTTGTCCGTGATCAACGTGGAGACCAAGCGATGGCGTCCTTTGGTTTCGATCAACTCTGCTTCACTGAACATTTCCTGAATCAGCGTGTGAACGGCATCCGATGCCGTGGCGGAAAAAAGTGCAATTTGGCGATCCGCAGGGCAGGAGTTCACGATTCGTTTGATGGCTGGTAAAAAGCCCTGATCGAGAATCTGATCGGCTTCATCAAAAACGAGGAAGCGAAGGTCGGACAGATTTAAATCTCGGTCCTGCATGAGCTGTTCGAGGCGTCCCGGCGTTGCCAACAACACTTCAAAAGGGCTGGAAACGTTTCTTCGAGCAACCGTCATTTTAATGCCGCCAAGTGCTGAACGGACTCGCAAACGGGTTTCGTGAGTGAAGGTTTTCAGCACTTTTGCGACCTGTTCGCCCAGTCCGCTGGAAGGGACAAGGATGACGGCACGCGGTTGGCCTGCTTCCGAAACCGCATCGCCGGATTCTTCCAGTTGTTTGATTTTCTGCAATACAGGCAGCGCATACGCAAGCGTCTTTCCGCTTCCGGTTTCGGCCACTCCAATCACGGATTCACCCCTCAGTAGCGCAGGCAAAGCCCGTCCTTGAATCTCAGTGGGCGTTACAAAATTGTTTTTTTGCAACGTGGACTGGAGTGAGGGAATCAAACTGAATTCTTTAAAAGAGGACATAACCGCACCTTACAATGATTGAAAGGAAGGGCATTGAATTTCTATTCTGGGCGGCACTTTCGCTTTATGCATTTTTGATTCGGAAAAAGTCGGAAAATCTGAGAGAATTCAGAGATACGGACAGAAGCACTGTTCGCGTTGAAAATTCGATTTCAATGGTTTCTAAAGCAAAAGCAGTTCGATTTTTAATCTCCAGTCAAACAGAGAGTGGCTGGAGGAATTTCTGCGTCATCGCAAATCTGTTTTGGGTTTTTCTGATCGTTTGCTCATCGGTCGGTTTTGTTGTGGCGAGTGATGGCGATGGTGTCGGGCGGGAAGCCGCCATTCCCAAAGCAGTCGCGGCGGAGCATTTTTTGGCGCTGAAACAGAGCTCGCCTTTCACCCGGACGATCGATATTTCGGATTCGTTGCTCCTCACCGGGGTCGCTGAGATCGACGGGAAACCGGTCGCGACTTTGATCGATACGAAAACGTCGCAGTCATACGTCATTTCGGAAACTCCCAATTCTGAGGGATGGAAAATGGTCGGGTTGACTGAGGGCGATGAACTGGAGCAACTCGTTGCCAGTATTTCCGTCTCCGGTGGCGAGGTGGTCAATGTTCGCTATGATCGCGAGGGCGTAGCCCGCAGTATGAAAGCCCGTCCCAGTGCTTCCGGTGGCCCGAGTGTTCCTCGCGAAACAGATAAGCGGGCGTTGCCGACCGATGAAGACCGCCGAAAATTCGGAGAATATATCAAAAAGCGTCAGGCAGCGATGACGCCGGAGCAGCGCAAGAAAATTGGCGAAATGTTTGGGGCCCAAGCTAAGAAAAACCCGAAAATGAGTGACCGCCAAAAAGGAGAACTCTACATTCGGGTGATGAATCACGTCGCTCCTGAGCCGAAAAAATAGAAGTCGACGGTCTTCATATTTTGAATCTTAGGCGAAGAATCCGCGAATTGCTTTAATGACCTGCTCCACATCGGAGCTGGAAATATCGAGATGAAGAACAAGGCGTAACTTTTCGCCTCCGTATCCGCCCACGAGGATGTTCTTTGATTTTAAGAACTCAAATAGCCCCGGTTTTTCGCTGGAAAATTTAACGAGAACCATATTGGTCTGAACGGGGTCAACTTCTGCGCCATCGATTTCGGAAAGACCGGCTTCCAGGCGTTTTGCATTATCATGATCTTCGGCGAGCCGTGTAATATTGTTTTCCAGTACGTAGATGCCGGCGGCCGCGAGGATGCCGGATTGTCGCATCCCGCCGCCAAGCATTTTCCGCCATCGTTTTCCCCTTTTCACAAAACCATGGCTTCCGACAAGGACAGAGCCAACCGGAGCGCCAAGTCCTTTGGAAAGACAAACGGAGATCGAATCAAAATCAGCCGCAAGATCAGTAGCGCTAGTTCCCGAAGCAATTGCCGCATTGAAAATTCGCGCGCCGTCGAGGTGCATCGAAAGTCCGTTTTCGTCCGCAAGATTTCGGGCCTTTGCCGAATAACCCTCCGGCAAAATTTTCCCCCATGTTGTATTTTCCAGACAAAGCAGCCGCGTTCTAGCGAAATGAAAGTCATCGGGTTTGATGTGCGATCTGACAGTTTCCAAGTTCAGCGTTCCGTCCGCTTCCTGACAAATCGGTTGCGGTTGAATGCCTCCAAGAACGGCGCTTCCGCCTCCTTCAAAGAGGTAATTGTGGGCTTCCTGTCCGACGATTGCCTCATCTCCGCGTCCGCAATGGGTCAGCAATGCGATGAGATTGCTTTGGGTGGAGCTGGGAGCAAATAGAGCATCCTCTTTTCCCAACATTTCCGCAGCCATCTCCTCTAGACGTCGAACAGTCGGGTCATCGCCGAGAACGTCGTCGCCGACTTCAGCGGTCGCCATCGATTGGCGCATGGCGTTAGTGGGCCGGGTAACCGTATCGCTTCTCAGATCTATCATTGTAGGGAATTTATCATCGAATTGAATGAGGTCGGCGACTTTTGATAAATTTCTGATTTCGAAATTAGTTGAATTTTGATTGGAATATTCTTATATGGGAATAAGGAGTGGTTTTTGGGGGCGCATTCTCCAAATGAAACTCCGATCTCTTCTGAAACACTTTCCTCTCCGAGTCCTCCTGACGTGCGTGTTGGGAATCCCGTTGCTGTAGGTTTCTTGTGGCAGCAGTAAACCGGAGTCGGCTCCAGTCAATGAACCTTTATTTATCGAGACCGGAAACTCCATGTCGGATGCATTGATGAAAAAACTGGGCGGTCAGCTGAAGGCTGCGCTTTCCACGGGCGAACCCGCTTCTGCGGTCAACATTTGCGCACAAATCGCAACGCCGTTGACGAAACAAACTTCTCAGGAATTTCCGAATGCCACGATAAGCCGAGTGTCTCTTCAAAATAGAAACTCGGCAAACAAAGCGGATGAAACGGACAAGGCGGTTTTGAAAAAATGGGAAACACTTCTCAGCGAAGGCAGTTCATTGCCAGATTAGGAACTCCTTAGCGTAAATGAGACTACGACCCTGTTTTATCGACCCATTCGAGTTCAAAAATTGTGCCTCACCTGTCATGGCGCTTTGGAGACGCTTGATTCTAATTTGGCTAAAATGCTCACGAATCAATATCCCGATGATAAGTCAACCGGCTATGTCGAAGGCGATCTGAGAGGCGCCTTTCGTGTTGAATTTCAGGGGCGATAAAGAGGGAACGGTGTTTCTACTGCAACCCTGCGGAAGATTGTACAAAAAATCCGATCCTACCGTCAAAGGCAGAACCGGATTCTTTAAAGCTCTGATCGTAAAACCGGCTGAAATTATCCAGCGTCCTTTTCGGGTCTCGAAAAAGGAATGATGCGGTTCCTGCCCGACAATCAATTCGTGTCCGTCTCCACAATGAGCGAGAGCTTTGCTGGCTTTTAGCGTCGGGTTTTTGAAAACGGGGAAGCTCGGCGACTGGTGGGCGCAGCGGTCGACCGACTGGAGTCGCTCTTTTCTTTGTCTTTGCGGCGGAACAGGGAAAAGATTGAGGTCGGTTTTTCGGGTTCGGGAACAGATAGCGCGATCGGATTTGGGCGTGGGCCGGGAGCATCAACGATTGCATCGGGGCGGTCGTAATTGTAGATGTCCTTGTAAAAACCGATTTTGTCGTCCTTCGTCGCGTCAGGAAGCGCGGTGAAGTAGGTGATATAAACTGGGATCGTTTTGTAGAGATTCACTTCCTGCCGCTTTCCTTTTATGGCGGAACTGATTTTTCCAGAATCCCATTCTTCGTAATTGCTGAGGACCCAGTTCGCCATTTCCTCCGGTTTTTCGAGGCGCACGCAGCCGTGGCTTTGCGCACGGTAGCTGTTTTTAAAATAATGCTTGTAAGGCGTATCATGAAAATACACGGCGTGTTTATTCGGGAAAAGAAATTTCACGTTTCCAAGCGCGTTGTTGGTTCCGCCTTCCTGCCTGATGAAGGATTTTCGTGAGCGAACCATCTCCAGGCTGTTAACGGTGAGCGGTAATTGTCGGCCAGTATTGCTGATGATTTGAAATCCGTTTCGGCTGAGATAGTCGGTGTTGCTATAATTACCTTCGCCGACAGCAATGCTGTAGGGGAGATTCCAATAGGGGCGGAACACGACCTGCTCCATCTTATCGCGGAAAACCGGGGTGCGCTGACCGAGTTTGTTTTTCCCGAAAACGATCCGCATCCGGATCGTTTCTTCTCCTGCGCTGAAACCGTATACTTCCCCGGAAGGAATGTTCGCATGCAGAAAGGTTTCGCCGGGATTATCAGGGAAACGGCGCGCGCGATGAAGATTGATCAGTAGGGCTTTCGCTTCCTCCTCATCGCTGTCCGAAATCCGCTCTGCCGTCTTAGGCCCCAGAATACCGTCTGCCTGGAGGCCGTTCATTTTCTGAAAATCCTTCACCGCGTCAGAAAGTTCTTTCGTATAAATGCCTTCGTTAATTCCCGGCTTTATTTCCTCTTCTTCCTCCTCTGATTTTTCGACGTCATCTTCCGATTCTTCGGGTGAAGAATTGCTTTCCGCCGTTTCGTCTTCTCTTTCAGCCTCTTCTTCGGCAGATTCCTCAACCGGCTCGTCAATCACACGCTCCTCAGCCAGGTAGCCTTCGCCGACCATAAACTTGGCCAGTTCGGGTGCCTGCTCGAATTTCCGGCCAACTTTCACCAACTTTGTGACCGTAAGCTCAGGAGCTTCGGCTGCGGGATCGGCATTCCGCATTTCCTTGAAAATCTGCTGATAAATCCGGTTCTGCGGAACGAATGCTTTCGCCACTTTTTGTGGACTCTTTGAACCGGCTGCTGCCTTGCCAAACCGTTCTGTGATGTTGTTCCAGTGCGCGTTGGTCGACTCGATCGCGGGGTCATCCCCGAAACTCCAGTTAGGCCATTCGGAAACTGAGTCAGGTCCTTGTTTCAAAAGCAGGCTCGTTTCTGCGACACTCAATGTGACGAGAAAATCATCATGCGACACCGGTTTTTCCTCCGAATAAGAGGGATCTGGTTTTGGAGTAAAAGTTAAGACCGGCTCTTCGAACGCGTGTAGTTCGAGCAATTTCACGAGCGCTTTGTTCACATCCGCCACGTCAACCGAATCGGCCCAGAGCGGCTTCAATTTATTTTGGCGATACGCCTCGACGACCATGGCTTGAAGTTGAGTCTTCTTTCCGCTCGTCAATTTCGTGGCATAAACTTCCGCTTTCACGATCTTCTCGAACGATTTCATGCGCTCGGCAAACTCTGCTTCCGGATGAGGCTTCGCCTCTTTTTCGGACGGTTTGTCGTCTTTTTTGAGATCGGCATCTTTCACTTCAGAAGCTTTCTTAACCTTTTCTTTGTCCAGCTCCGGCGTATTTGGATTTTCCCCGAGCAAAATGCACGGAGTAGCGAGGAAAAAAAGTAGGAGGAAGAATAGCTGAAGTGTGAAATTCGACTTCATAATGGGCGCGAAAAAGGTTGCCGGAGAATTGCGTGACTGTGCCTTGAAAGATATACGACGTCAAGAAACACAGTCTTTCGAAATTTTCGTGATTTTCCGGGATAAAAAAACAGACTTTACGATCATTAATTCGCGAGCGGTTTAATTCAAGGTCGTTTCGACCTCCGACGAGGGGCACCACCGGTTTATCACGGCTTCCATATTATGGGTAGTTCCCTACTCCACGTCTGCGGAACCGGGCAGGGGCTGGACGCTGCAATGGTGAATATCGCGCGATTCACGGGCGGGAAATGACATCTCAACCCGCAGGAAAATATGTCAAATCTAAAAAATTACGGACGGTTTTCGAAGTGGGAAATAGAGTTTTAAATCATTGAAAATTAAATAATTGGGAGGTTTTTGCTTTAAAAAATAGCCTGGCATCATTTTGCATTGGCAGAAATACGTCCGCGTCTGGCTCGCTAAGCATTTCGAAGATTCCCTATCAGAACTTTTTGGCAGAACTGGGACTGATAGGAATTTGCTGTTTCAAGGATTTCTTATCGGCGCATCGGTCCGGCTGGGATTGAGGGGGCAGTTTTTGGCTCAGAGTATATCCAGCCTCAGCTCCATTCTTCTGCCATAACAACTACCCTGCCCACTCTCGGTTTTCGGGACCGGCCCCTTTATCGATCTGCCAATGCCCTTGCCGATGGGGCGAATTCGGCGATGATTGGCGCCGTGAACCCCTATATTCAACTCGATAAAACCACTCTGCCCGATGGAACTGTGCTCTCCCTGCACAAGCAAGGTGCGGAATTTGTCATGGAATACAACGGTTTGGAGCTAATGAGCACGAACCTGACATGCTCCGAGCAAATGCTTGCGGATTTAGGATGTGTCGATCTGTTGGAAGGGGCGACGACCCGGCCGGAGCACCCGCGGGTGCTTATTGGCGGGTTAGGCATGGGATTCACTCTCAAGCGGGTTCTGGAGTTGGTGGGCTCGCCGGCAACCGTCGATGTTGCGGAATTGATGAATCGGGTCATCGAATGGAACCGCACCTATCTGGTTGAGCACAATGGTCCCTTGCTCGAAGACGCGAGAACGAACGTAATTCTGGTCGATCTTTTCGACTGCCTCGGAGATGGTGAGCGGTATGATGCGATCCTGATAGATATCGACGACTCGCCCGACGCGCTGATCACCGAGGACAATGGAAAGCTCTACACACCAAGTTTTCTGAAACTGTTGCGGGAATCGCTCAATCCGGGCGGATGTCTGGCCTACTGGATGGCCGTACCATCGCCAAAACTCGAGATGGCGCTGAAGAAAGCCGGCTTCAATTTGAAGGAGTATCCCGCGAAACCTCATGAGGAATCAGAAGAGACCTGGCACCGGATTTACCTGGCCCGCCTGAGTTCGTAGTCGCAAGGGAAACGCTGATTACTTCTTGATATGCTGCTTTAGAAATCTGAGAACGGTTTTCTGAACTCCCTTGTCTTCGAGCAGTTCGTGTCGGGAGCGCAGCGGGGTTTCCGTATAAACAATGGAGCGGCTCCCGTTCGTTTTGTTCAGAAACTCTCCGCAATCTCCTTTATTCCAAGTTTGCTGAAACCAGGGATCGTCTCTTCCGACCAGGGACAATACAGGTTCGCTTTCAGGTGCATTCACGCCGTGGTATTCTTTCCAGCCTGCATGTCCCGTCCAGCCTTCAATTACTCGGGCATTGACGGCAGTTGTAGGATTGTCAGAGCGGAAAGTCGCAGTTGTAATTCCACCCTGACTAAGCCCTATCAAAAAGATATTTTCAGGATCGACCCAGACTAACTTCTTTGCTTCGACGATTGCGTGGGCTGCATCGTTCTGTCTCATCTTCAAAACAGGACGATAAAAGCCACCAGTATGCGTTTTAGCGTCACAGGATTTAGCATATTTCTTCCGAGCAAAACTCAGAGGAGCAATTACAGCAAAACCGTTCGTAGCGAAGAAATCAATTCTCCGATAGGTTCCCTGCCACACGCCCGAGCAGCCGTGGAGGTAGATTATCGTCGGATACTTCTTAGCGTTGGGGATTTTTTTCTGCTTCAGATTTTCGATCGATGATTTGATTACGCTGCCTTTTTCGTCTGGAATACGAACAAGAGACGCAGCCCAAGTCCGCTGAAGTTCCGACGGATCGGACCAATCGGCCTCCTTCATTTTTGCGGACGGAGTGAATTGCTTACCACTGTTGTGATAATCCCGATGAGGAACAACTTTTCCTGCATCCTGCGAAAGAACGGGAGAAAAAAAATGGGCAAACAAAAGAAGCCCTGCTGCGATCAGGTAATTTTTCATCTGAAACGGTTGGTTTTACAATGCTAGGCTACATTCTGTGCGTTGGATTTCGGATAAATAGTTCACTACCTTCATTCAATACGCCATGCTAAGAAACCAAAGCCCATAGCATCTTACGCGAACTTATTTCATAAGAAGTCCTAAGCGTACCCAAATCACCGAACAAAAAAAATCCGGTCCCACCCCCAAAAGGCAAAACCGGATTTCTTAAAAGCTGGGTCGTAAAACAAACAGCTGAATTATCCAGCGTTTTGCTCAGTCTCAAATAGGTCAAGTGCTTCAGCAGGCTTGAGGCCGTCGTGGACAACTCCAGCAACCGCTTTGATCATCGCCAATGGTGCTTCGGACTGGAATACGTTCCGGCCCATGTCGACACCTGCTGCGCCACACTGAATTGCGTTGTAAGCAAGCTCAAGCGCTTCGATTTCAGGAAGCTTCTTACCACCTGCGATCACCACAGGAACGGGTGTGCAAGCAACCACGTTCTCGAATCCTTCGGTGTAATAAGTTTTCACGATTGATGCACCGTTCTCGGCACATACGCGGGAAGCGAGGCTGAAGTAGCGTGCGTCACGAGCCATGTCCTTACCAACAGCGGTCACACCCATTACTGGAATGCTGTACTTGTTGCCGATGTCAACGAGACGGCTGAAATTTGCAATGGTCTTTGCTTCAGTGGCTGCGTCGCCAATAGAAATCATGGCAGCCATTGCAGCTGGGTTCAGGCTGATCGCCTCTTCTTCCGCGAGAAGAACATTGTGGTTCATCTCCGTCATGATTGTGGTGCCCGTGTCAGTTCGAAGACAAATGGGTTTGGTGTTCTCCGGTGGAATGCTTGAGCGAATTGAACCGCGGCAACCCATGAGGCAGTCTGCGTGCTCCGCAAGTGGAGCGATGTTCAAGTCGATCCGCTCAAGACCGGAAGTTGGTCCCATGAGGAATCCGTGGTCAAACGCAAGCATCACGGTGCGGCCTGACTTACGATTGAAAATGCGAGCCATCCGGTTCTTAATTCCCCAATCGGTGTTGTTGAGGCCTTTGAGGTAAAAACTGCTGGTGTCAGCGGGTGTGTTGAGACCAAAATTGTCTCCGTCTCTGATATCGTCTAAATCTGCCATGATACTGTTCGGTGTGGTTTTCTAGTAGTTCGATTGGGTGTTCTCTGAAATGTGAGGCTTCAGCTCGAAACTGAAACCGACACACAGATAATAGACACGGAATCCCGTCCGGCAAAAGAAAAACCGTTCAAGTTGCCGGATCAGGAACAAGGTTCGCTGAATTGGTAATGCAAAGCTGAGGGGTTTACAAAAATGGCGCAAAACGCTTTGGAAGCGGGCAGGAGACTTCGATTTCGTTTCCATCGACCGGGTGGATAAATCGCAGAGACTGTGCGTGTAACATCAGGCGTGGCTGCCCAATGGATTCAGCGACGCGCTCCATCGTCTGAATGTCGCCATACAGAAAATCGCCCACAATCGGAGTGCCATTTTCGAGGAGGTGCTTCCGGATTTGATGAAAACGCCCCGATTTTGGTTCAGCCCGAATGACCGAGAATGTATCTGAATGGATCGAACAAACGCGCTCCCTAGTGAAATGGGTTTCTGCCTCGCGAAAAGGCTCGCCGTCCTTTTTCTGAATTTTTGATTCACAAATCCAATGGTCAGAAGTTTCTCCCAGAACCACGGCCGTGTAGATTTTTGAAATAGATTGTTCGTTGAATTGAGTACGAAGCGGCGGCACGACGTCAGGGCTCAACGGAAAAATGAGCACACCCGAAGTCGGGCGGTCCAATCGATGGACTGGGTAAACCCGCTGCCCAAGTTGATCACGCAGCACTTTCATCGCGATGTTTGCATTCGGCTCCGGATCGCGGCCCGGATGAACCAGCATACCGGCGGGTTTGTTCACGACCGCGAGCCACTCATCTTGAAAAAGAATCTCAAGCGGCTCTCCGCTGTTTTCACGATCCAATAGGGTTGGTTCGTCAATCATACCTCATTTGTAAAAGGGCTATCTTCCGGTTCCGCTATCGCGAGAATACTCAGACCGCTGGCGAGCCAGCTTTTCGCCCTGTTGGTTCGCATTCTCGTTTTTTGGATTTTCGAACGAACAGGGTCTGTTCGATGAACATACCCTGTTGGTTCGTGAGATGCGGGCGCAAAAAGTGTTTCGAGGTGGGGCGAAGCGTCCCGCTGAGCCGCGTGGTCCGATAAGATCAAATCCGAATCAATCGCTTCGCTACGAAGCTGAAAGGCTGTTTCAGCATTCTTCCGGACCGCGCGGCTCGTCAGGGACGACTCGCCCCACCTTAGATATTCTTTGGGGTTTCTGACGTTTTGCGCTCGCATCTCCTGAAGGTTACTCAGCAGCTACGCCTAGGAAGATCTTTGCAAGCCCGCCTTTTTCAAAGGTGAAAATCATGCCGCCATAAATAGAGCCGACCAAGTGAACATCGTCTTCCTCGGGGAAAATCGACATCTCTTCTTTTTCGGTTCTGTAATCAGCGTATGCCTTGATCACGTCGGCTTTCTGAGCGCCCATTGAAATATCTTTTCCGGTCGCCGCTTTTGAGCCAGCTTTTGCGGCGATTGAAAGAACGGTTTTTGGTCCGCCGATTTCGTCTGAAATCATGTCGATTGAAATTCCTGCATCTGGAAAAAGCCATGGCTGAACGGCCTGACCGAAGGCTTCCCGCATTTCATCTTTTCCTTTAAACGGATTTCCCATTTCTTCTTTTTCGGCGATCGCAAGAACCTCGGGCTCAGTCGCTTCAATCATGATTCCTCCGATGCTGCCGTCCTGCATGACATCGCTGCCGCTGACTTCGATTGAAAGGATGGTTGCCCCGGGGGTGTAGCGAGTGGTCGTCATCGTATCCCCCCGATATTTTCCGGCACTTCCACGATCATGAGTGACGCGGAAAGTCATGCCGGACGGTTGGTCGGTGAACGAAGCGAACTCGCGTGATTCGATTTCGCTCATGAAAATTTCGCGGAGGTCACCGATCGTTTTCTCTGCCTGGCTAATTGTCATGCCCAGTTTGATTCCTTCGGCGGTTTTTAAGAGGGGACTCCAGACCTCAATGAAAATGATTTCGGCGTTTTCATCGATTTTCGAATCGGGGTCTTCTTCTCCCGCATAGATGGTCATCAGTTCCTCGCCACCTTCTTGAAGACTGACCTTGGCAATTCCAGAGACAGCCACAAACAGGCTGAGGAGACTAAACAGAAGGCGAATGGAGAGTGGCTTTGTTGTCATTGGAGAGGGCAATTGGTTTTCGGCGAATCGTAAGCTTTCATCCGACGAACGTCGAACTTTCTCATGCGAGATTCGTGTCACTTTTTTCACTCGACGGCCCGAACGGTGATCGTGTGGGTAACAGGTCGGACAGATGCATTTGCGGCTTGGAAAAGCTCATCGTCTTTTTCCTGAAGCTTCTTTGTCAAAACCTTAGTGGCTGCTACGACTTCAGGATCGTCGGGTAGGTAGGCCTGATACATGCGGAATTTTGAAATCTGATCCTTAATCATCGACGTTTCGAACCCTTGTTTCACGGCCACGGCTTTCATCGTTTCGGCAAATGGCTGCTGAAACGGGCCGTCCATAAATTCAGCGGCGAGATTGATTCCAGCTTTAAGTTCTTCGCGAGTGAACGTCTTTTTTGCCTCTCCCCATTGGACTTCTGCTTTCGCGCTGGAGACATTTTTCACAGAAAACATAAACCGGTTCAATTCGTCGTTGAAGGGCAAAAAACGATTCACGCTAACGGTTCCATTGGCGTCGTTTTCTCCGCCGTAGAAGCAAAACGGATAACGACTGCTTTCAATCGTCACGCTGTCTGCCGCCTTTTCGAGCACTTGGTGCCCATCGCTGACTGTTGCTTTTCCGGTCTTCATATCGAGCGAGATGTTGGCAATTTCGCCGGAAACACCGAGCGCTTTTAAAAAAGCAAAGGCCATCGCCAAATGTCCATTGGCGCCGGGATGAACGCCATCGCGGCCTGCCACAGGATGAAGCTCGCCCATTTCAGCTTTGGCTTTCGTCATCACAGTCATCATGGTGTCAAAAACTTCGGCGTGAACAAATCCGTTTTCATCAGCAAGTTTTTTCGCGATGGCATCCAGCTGTTTCAAATTTTCATTGTAGACAATATCGAACTCGGGCTTGTCCTTAGCGAAGGTCGCGCTGTCGACGACCCCCGGCCCACCGACGACAAATGCAACGCCGTCTTTTTTAAACCGATCCAGAATCGCTCGCATTCCGGTCTCATACCGTTCGCCGATTTCAGGCTTGTAGGATTGGTAGCTCCCGTCATTCATCCCGAAGCAGGTTGTGATGACGTCAGGCTTCCAGAAAGCGAGATCGTTCTCCTGCCGGGCGGCAAAACCGGGAGCGCGTTCACCACCCCAGCCGAACTGAAACACTTGAAGATCCCACTGCGGAGTGCAGGCAAGAAGATAGGTTTCGATAAATTTGCTATACAATTTTTGCTCAGTGATGGAATCGCCCACGATCGCGATCCGATCGCCTTTCTCCAAGACAGGGGACTGGGCACAAATAGAGGGAGCAGTGACGAGGGATAGGCTGAGCAATCCGGCGGCCAGTAGAAAAATTTTCATAAGCAGAGTTTAATTCGGACGCCGTATTTAACGAGTTCAAAAGTTAAAGTTTCGACTCGAATTGATTCAGGCATTTGCTACAATGTGAATCCTAAATCTTCTGAGCAACGTTTATTTCTCATGGAACTGTTTTTTCGTATTGTCTTCATATCTATCGCTGGCTTTTTGACTTCCGCCCATGGTGATGACGGCTGGAATCAGTGGCGCGGCCCGCTGAGAACAGGTGTTGCTCCTGATTCTCCCCAGTGGCCGACGAAGTTTGGGCAAGGGAATTTGACTGAACTTTGGAAAGTTGAATTAGCGGAAGGCTATTCGAGCCCCGTTACTTCGAATGGAAAAATTTACAGTGTTGAAACAAAAGGGGCCGCTTCAGAGGTTGTGCGTGCTTTCGAACTGGAGACAGGAAAGCCAATTTGGGAGAAATCATGGGAGGGTGCGATGAAGGTGCCTTTTTTCGCTAAGAAGAACGGCAGCTGGGTACGCAGTACTCCGGCGATTTCAAATGGATCTGTCTACGTTGGCGGAATGCGGGATGTCCTCGTGAAACTGAATGCCGAAACAGGTGACGAGCAGTGGCGGATTGATTTTACGAAACGTGAAGAAACCGACGTTCCTTCGTTTGGTCAGGTGTGTTCTCCGTTGGTGGATGGCGATGCGATTTACGTTCAGGCGGGGCTTGCCGTGGCAAAATTGAATGCGGAAACCGGGGAGACGATTTGGCGCTCCATGGAAGATCGCCGGGCGATGTTTGGCAGTGCCTTTTCCTCGTTAATTCTGCTCGACATTGCGGGGAAAAAGCAACTCATCGCTCAGGCTAGGTTAACGTTGGCGGGGCTCGATCCTGAAACCGGTAAATTACTGTGGTCTACTCCGGTAAAGGCATTTCGGGGAATGAATATTCTAACGCCAAGTTTAGTCGGTGAGAATAAAATTTACGTGGCGAGCTATGGTGGCGGCTCATTTTTGTTTAAGGTCGATAAAGCCGAGGACGGAACTTTTTCAGTTAAGCAAGAGTGGAACAACGAAAAAATCGAAGGTTACATGGGGAATCCGGCGATCATCGGCGATCACATTTACCTCCATGGGCGGGATAAAAAATTGCACTGCATCGCTATTGCCGATGGAAAGGCTGCCTGGTCTTCGGATGAAGCATTTGGCGAATATTGGTCAATGATTCAGCAGGAAAATCGAATTCTAGCGCTGGATCAAAAAGGGGAACTGCTTCTCTTTGACGCTTCGCCGGAAGAATTTAAGCTACTCGATCGTCGCGTCATCAGCCCGAAGGACTCTACCTGGGCTCATCTCGGAATTGATGGGAGTAAGCTTCTTGTCCGTTCGTTGAAGGGGCTTGCTGTGTATGAATGGAAGTGAGGTGCGGCTACCATTTCACCTGCTCAAAAATTGATCGCAGTTTCTCACCGCGAGCCGGATTTGGTGATGCCACCCATTGAATCCGACCAAGGAGATGCTCTCGGAATTCGGGATGGCTCTCCCTATTTTGAGACTCCCAGTCATGCCGGACGCAGTTTGATAGAATTGCTTTCAGTCGATCAAATTCAGGACGGGAGACATTTGGTTTTTCATTAAATACGAGACCCGCGGCCCGTTGGCTTTTGCTTTTCGGCATGAAACGTGTTTTGCGAGGATTTGGCAGAAATCCTTCATCGTAGATAACCGCCAGAACGGTGGCATGGAATCGTTTGGCTTTTCGGTGAAATTCTCGATCGCCGCTAAACAACAAATCATCTGCGTATCGCGTTTAGTTGGCACCGTCCGATTTTGCCAACCCGGCAAGTCGGCAATCCAACCTGAACGCCGCCAAATTTGCTAACGCGGGTGAGGTGGGGGCTCCTTGCGGGAGGTGAGGCGAATTGAAAAGATGGCGATCAACCAACGGCATTTTCGCTTTCTCCAGGAGATCAATTGGCGTGGAGTTGGTGCAAGTTCGGGTGAGAGTTTTTGCGATTGTTTCGGGATATCCCAGCGCGTGAAAAATTCGAAAAACTCGCCCCGAGGTGATGGAGGGGAAAAAATCCTTCAAATCCATTTTTAGAGAAAAATCCTGATTCGTATGCGGGTTCACAAAATCAAAAACCGATTTCCCTAGCTGAAATGCGCACGATGATTCGTGATTCGGAACTGTCTCTACGATGTTTTTCAGCAACGCAGGCTGCGCCATTTTCAAGAGCGGCTTTGGAATTTCAATGAGCCGTTTTGCCGAAGTTCCCCGCTTTTTATGCCAACGATAGTGATAGTGCTGAGTCGTATTGCTGTATGAAGTGACCCAACCAAGATCAACCGGGTGAATGTTCAAAAGGCTCGCTAAATCGATCAATGTTGTTGCCGGAGGAACTGTCCATGATTGGGGCGCTCCGAAAGCGGGGCGCATCGTTTCAGGTTCAATGAAAATGGCTGAACCACGTCAACTCTGCGACCATCTAAAGCTCGTTCAAACCGGATATTCTCCGAAATCGATTCGACAAGTTCGGTTTTACGTGGCCGCCGTTTATTGCAAAATTCAGCCTCCAGATCATGGGCCAAAGGCTTTATCCAACGCGGGTATTTTCCGCCGCAAAGGTCATCGCTGAATTTTGAAACCAATGCCTTGTCGCTAAAATCAGTCGCAATACACGCTCGCGCGATCGTCTGAATGATTGCGCGTCGGGAGGCCAATTAAGTTTTCTAAGAACAAAAGAGGTGCACAGCGTCGACCCGTCTTCCAACGCGTCCGGTCTGTCATGGACGATCATACAGCGTGCTGTATTTAGGTCCATGATCGATATGATTCGGTCAAAAAATCCTCCGGGGTAACCCCGGAGAGGCCTTCATAATCGTTTCTGATTATTTCGAGCCAGCTTGGTCGACAAGGTCGAATCGCTGTGCAGAAAAAGCGTATGGCGAAAAGACCTCTTTTGCCACCCGATTTGTCGGAGCTATTTGCCTTCCGCTGCCCACGCTTTCATCTGCTTGATATTCGCTTCGAGGATCGGAAGGCGATTAGGTTGTCTGATTCTCAATTTCTCAAGATACGGAGCCATGTCGCTATCATACATCTTCATCGACTCCGGCGTGCGGCCGAGATCGTTGGTCTCGACCATCCAATCATCAAGCCGTTTGCGAAGCCCTAGCAGCGTTTTTTCATGTGCTGGATCGGTTGCTAGGTTGTTGATTTCAAACGGATCTTCTTCCAAGTCGTAGAGTTCTTCCGGCGCCCGTTGTGGAGAAAAAAGAGCCTGTTCCTGAACTTCATCAAGTGTTCCCGCCGCATGAGCCGCCCGAAGCGCGATCAGAATCGACTTCGCGTCTTTATACGCACAGGGCTGCAAATGCGGTCTTTCAGGGAGAAAATTCCGAATGTATTTGAACTGCTGAGTGCGAACCGAACGAAGGTGCTCAACCGTTTCGTCACACCGATCGCGAGCTGCGAAAACCGCTTCGCGCGGCTGATAGTCTTTCGCCAGAATATCGCGAGCCTGCATGTTTTCGGGAATGGCGATCCCGGCTTGAGCGAGAGACAGCGCCGTGATGTCGATGTGTTCAACCAAGTCGTCACGGGCGGTTCCGGGCGTGATTCCAGGGCCGGAAATGACTAGCGGGACATGAAGGCCTTCTTCATACATGAACTGTTTTCCGCGAGCATGGCTGATTCCATGATCCGTCATGAAGATGATAATTGTGTTTTCATAGTCATCATCGTCCTTCAGTTTCTGCACGATCTCGCCGACGACCCGATCGGTCTCGCGAACAGAGTCTAAATAGGCTGCCCAATCGTGAAGCAGAACCGGATCACGGGGGTAATAGGGAGGAAGCGTCACCTCTTCCGGTTTCGTCCGACTCCCCATTTTCTCCTTCACGCTTTGAGCAAACTTTTCGGTTTTTTCCGGATCGGAGCCGCGCAGTTTCCCGCCGGGCGTTTGGATTTGAGCAAAAAATGGCTGCCCTTCTTTTCGGTTCGACCAGTCGTTGCTGTCGTAAATTCCTTGATCCCACTCAAAATTGTAATCTGATTTTCCGAGCCGCTCTCCCCGGTTCGGCCAGCCGCCAAGCGAAGTGTAGTAGCCTGCTTTTTGGAAAAGCGCCGGGACCATCGCAACATCGTCCGGCAGTTTGATCTTCATTTCCCCCTGACCGCTCCGGTGATGGTGTGCCCCGATGCTTGTTTGATACATTCCGGTGATAAAAGCAGACCGGCACGTTGAACAAACCGGGGCCGTTACGAATGCTTTCATGAACTTGGTTCCCTCAGCCGCGAGCTGATCAACGTGCGGAGTTGTGATTGTCTTTTCTCCGTAACACGAAAAGTTCGCCGACATATCATCGGGAATAATCCAAAGAATATTGGGGCGCTTATCATCTTGAGAGTGGGCATCCAGAGATAGAAATCCCAGGCTCAGAACCAAAAGTAAAAAGTGAAAATGGCGTTGTAACATTCCAAAGTTTCCCGTTTTTAAGCCGCTGAGTAAACCCCCACCATTAGGCGGAAAATGGGAAGGGATTCTCTTGAATTTCCGTCAGCGTCTGGCTTCGTCATCAGAGTATGCCTGCCCCTTCAAACCAACCGATCATCATTCTCGTCCAGCCTCAGTTGGGTGAAAACATCGGGATGTGCGCGCGGGCCATGCTTAACTGCGGGTTGGAACGGATGCGACTCGTAAATCCCCGGGACGGCTGGCCCAACGAAAAAGCGGTCGCGGCTTCTGCTGATGCTGAGGTGGTCATCAGCAATGCAGCGGTGTTCGATTCAGTTGCTGATGCGGTGGCGGACTGCAGTCGCGTTTACGCAACGACCGCTCGTAAGCGCGCCCTGCAACTCCCTGTTGATGATGCAACTGCGGCCGCGCAGAAAATTCATGCCGAAGTGGGAACGACTGCCATCCTTTTCGGTCCCGAAGCATCAGGGCTCGATAACGACGCGGTTTCGCATGCCGATCGAATTCTTAATTTCCCAATCAATCCTGATTTCAGTTCTCTCAACCTTGCTCAAGCCGTTCTTCTAATCGGATGGGAATGGTGGCAAAAACGCGATGAGCATTTTGAAAACATCCGCGAAGAACCCACCGTTCCCCGAGAAGCTCTGGGCGCGTTTCTCGATCGGTTGGACTCGGCATTGGACGCGGGCGACTTTTTCAAAACGCCCGAGATGCGTCCCCATACGATGCGGAATATGCGAACGTTGTTTAACCGTGCCCGGCCAACGGAGCAGGAATTGAATACGCTCCATGGCGTGCTGAAAGCCTTGAAGAAGTGACCAAAATTTTCACGAAGCAACAGGGTTGAGCCGATAAGTCGGGGTGAATTTTCCTGACATCGAAGCGACTTTGTTTCGTCACCGATTTGAAAATCTGGTGACGGAAACGAAATAAATGACCCGTCCTCTATTGCCTATTGTGGTTTGATGTGACTTTGGCCACAGCAGACCGGTTTCTCCTAAAGCGGGGCTTTCTCGAAGGAGAGCCCTGCTTGCCGCTGCCGGTGGGTGGCGAAGCCCTAGTTGATTGGCAGGAAAGGTGATCCATAAAGGAGTCTGGAGCCGCTCTTTAATCCACGTCATAATCTGGTAGTGCTATTCCCATGATCAGACTCCTGACCCTTCTCGTATTCCTCGCCCCGGTTTGTGTTTCGTTCTCTTTAGCAGACGATCGGAAACCCAATGTTCTGCTCTTGATGTCGGATGATTTGAATACCGCTCTCAGTGGTTTTGGTCATCCCCAGTGTAAGACGCCGCAGCTCGATGAGTTGGCCAGGCGGGGGATTCGTTTTGAGAATATGCACTGTCAGTATCCTGTCTGTGGTGCTTCCCGCGCCTCACTGATGACCGGGCTCTATCCCTACACGAACGGCATGCTTGGGAACAGTGGCGTCCTCCGGAAAAATCTGCCCAATGTTGTGACGATGTCGCAGCTCTTTCGTCAGAATGGTTACCGAGTTGGGCGTGTCAGTAAGATCTATCACATGGGAATTCCGTTCGAGATTATCGACGGAACCGCTGAGCACGACGATGCGGAATCCTGGGACGAAGTCGTCAATATCAAGGCACCGGAACAGAATGCGCCCGGAATCCGAACCGAATGGTCGCCGAAAGACACCAGTTCTCAGACCTTCACCGGAGTGGAAGCTTCGACCGGAGATCTCGAGCATGCCGACGGAATGGCGGCTGATGCAGCCATTGATTTTCTAAAGCGAAACAAGGATAAGCCGTTCTTTCTCGGATGCGGATTTGTGAGACCTCACGTTCCCTTGGTGGCTCCAAGCAGCTATTTTGATCTTTATGACAGAGACGCCATGGTCGCACCGGTTGTGCCGGAAGATGATCTCGATGACGTGCCCGGCATCATTCGTGAATACAAGGCAAACTCTCGATACGGAGTGACTCCTGAATTACACAAGGGGCTGCTCGAGGCCTACTATGCGAGCATTTCCTACATGGACGCGCAGGTTGGTCGCGTGCTCGATGCACTGGACGCACTGGGTCTTCGGGAAAATACGATTGTCATTTTCTCGAGCGATCACGGGTATTTGTTAGGTGAACATCACAAGTTCCAGAAGCAGCATCTTTTTGAAGAATCGACGCGCGTTCCATTCATTCTAAGTGTTCCGTGGATGAACGAAGTGCACGGAAAGTCAACCGGCCATCTCACTGAGTTGATTGATCTCTACCCAACTGTTGCACAATTGGCAGGGCTCGCTCAGCCTGACGGGCTTCACGGGGACAGCCTCGAGCCTTTGCTGAAGAATCCGTCTACGGAAGATTGGGAGAAAGACGTCGTCTTCACCATCAGTCGAAACGGCGGCGAATCAGTTCGCACAAAGGACTGGCGATTTACTCACTGGGGTTTTGGTAAGAAAGGGATGGAGCTCTATGACCGGAAGAATGACCCCGGGGAATTTACGAACCTCGCGAAGGATCCAGCTCACGCGGATCAGATGGCAAAACTGAAGAGCCTTCTCGAAGCAAAACGCCTCAAAGCGGGTTACGATCCGATTCGGTATAATTGATAGGAATTTGCTTTTACAATGTTTTTAACGGCGCGTCGGTCCGGCTGGAATTGAGGGGGTGCAATTTGAGAATGTCAGATTAGTGGCGAATCTCGCGTAGCGCCCAATCGAGAGACGGGAAATGGATTCAGCTTGCTCGAATCACTTTCCTTTTACGTGAACCTGAGCGGTATCAGTAAATGCGGAAAGTTTGAATTTACCGTCTTCGGTGTGCTCTTTTACAGACAGCTTCACATCAAAATTGTTGACCATTCCAGGTGCCACCGGACTTGGGTTCTCGCTTTCGCCCGTCTTTTCGTGAGCGGTTACGGTGCACACTTCTTTCGGGAGTTCGATAACGTGGACGGGTTTTGCCGGATCGACAAAAAGCCCATCGGAATGCTGATTGTTGATCCATTTTTTCAACCCTTCTTCCGTTACTCCATCTTCAAAAATGTAGACTTTTCCTGTAACTGGGAAGGTCTCGTCCTTATTGTCAATCAGAAGCGTCAGAATTGCTCTCTCGTCCTTGAATGTATAGAAAATCAGCGTGCTGCGAAATCCCATCATGGAATGCCGGATCTCTTTTTTCTCAGCCTTGACCTTTTCAAGAACTGGATCCGCATAGAGCGATGTTGAAAGAAGTGTGAGCGCTAAAAGAATGATTGAAGGTTTGGTAATATTTTTGATCATGAGTGGAGCATAACACACTGAGTTTTCTCGTTTGTAAGGATTGTGTAAAAAATTATTTCACCACTGGATGAATGAAAGTGTGGTTTTCCCAACTTGAGTTGATCAGGAGGTCGCACAGAGCCGCGGAGCTGTTCTCTGTCCTTCACGCGACTCGATCCTCTTTACTGATAGGAATTTGCTTTTTCAAGGTTTTTTAACGGCGCGTCGGTCCGGCCGGGTTTGAGGGGGTGCAAACAATTCGCTGCGGCACTCATTTGCGACTTATCACTATGCGCAAAACAAAAGCGCAGATCAACTCGCCGCCGACCTCGGTCACGAAGACACCAGTGTGGTCTTTCAGCATTACCGTGAAGCGGTGAAGCCGGAAGCCGCTGCGACTTTCTGGAGCATCAAACCTGAAGCCGCAGCTAACATCTGGAGGTGAGGGCTTAACAGATTCAGGTGCGGTCAAATCTAACACTGGCGTTAAAGTTAGTCTCGACTAACAACCCTAACGTTGACGTTAGGTTCTAGCTCTTCAAAACGGCGATCACTTCCGCAATGTCGAAGCGCCGACTGCGACCAATTTTCACGCTGGGAACGCGATCCCCAGAGACGAGTGCGTTGAGAGATCTATCGGAGATGCGGAGAGCCTTGGCGGTTTCTTTGATCGTCGAGAGGTGCGGAGTGTTTGGTTGCTTGTTCATGCCTGACGCGTGGGGTCAAGCAAGTTGGCAAGCCTAGCAGGGTTGACAGGCGGTGATGGATGATCCGCACGTTAGGACTCTCCGGCGGCTGATCACTTCAAACTAAACAAACGCAATAATATTATGATTATGAATGACGAAACGAATACCACGGGAACATCTGGCGGCAGCGGGAAGCACTTAGTCCCCATCCACGAAATGATGGCAATCCTCTTTCCGCCGAACTCAGCTCAACCCTCAGTGTGGACGTTTTATCGGCGCATCGGTCCTGCCGGGATTGAGGGGGGTGCAAACCTTGGCTAACGGTTATCCTTGATGATGGCTGCTAGGAATTTGCTTTTGAGTTGGGGCGCTTGAGGGCGCTGTTGAAGGGATCGGAGATGGGAGTCTCGGAACCGTCCTGCAATGGGGGTGGCGGGGGCTCAATATTCGTGAAGGGAACTTGAAGAAAAAAATCAGTCTCGGAACCGTCCTGCAATGGGGGGGGCGGGGGCGGCGGGGGCGGCGGGGGCGGCGCCGGATTGTTTTGCTGCGGTTGCGCAGTTGGGCGGACAATCACGGGAGCAGGCGGCCGCACCGGTGGTGGAATAACGGCATTCCGTCCGGTTACGAGATTGCGAAAAAGCCCCGGGATTCGATTTGAGGAATCCGTTGTTACCACGTTCCAGCGGTTGCTTTTCTTCTCCC
>CALAHF010000019.1 GCA_937891465.1 uncultured Verrucomicrobiales bacterium
TACGAGCACGATGTTTTGACGTTCAACCTGGCGGTGAAGCAGATCAATGAGATGGAAGTCGATTTCGTCGTGATTTGTGGCGATCTCGTTCACAACGCCAATGACAAGTCGTTTGCTGATTTCAATAAGATAAAGGCAAAGTTCACCCTGCCTTGCTACTGCACCTCGGGAAATCACGATGTGGGAAATGCCCCGACGGCGGCGTCGTTGGCGAACTATCGAGAGAAAATCGGGGAGGACTATTATTCGATCGAACACAAGGGATACACGGTTGTTGTTGCGAATTCCCAGCTTTGGAAAGCTCCCTTGGCAGGAGAATCAGAGAAGCACGATGCGTGGTTTAAGAAGACGCTGGTTGATGCAAAAGCGAAAGGCTCACCGGTTTTTGTAGTGGTTCATTATCCGCTTTTCCTGAAAGACATTGATGAGAAGGACGCCTATTTCAATTTGCCCATCAAAAAGCGAAAAGAGATTTTTGCGTTGTGTAAGGAAAATGGCGTTGTCGGTTTTCTGGCTGGACATACCCACAAGCAGATTTCAAATGAGCTGGATGGAATTCTGCTCGTGAACGGTGAGACAACGAGCAAGAATTTCGACAAGCGCCCCATGGGTTTTCGGCTCTGGAATGTGGGGAGCAAAGGAGAACTCCAGCATGAATTCGTGAAGCTCGAAGGCTTTATCCCTGAGCCGGAGGAATAAGCGGTCGGTTCGTCGCCCTTTTCGGATATCCGTGAGAACTCTCTTTTTGGCCTACTGTGATCCAGCGGGGTTGATTCATCGTTCGAACCCTCTTGATTCAAAAACCTGAAACTGGCCTGCCATCCCCGTTGCAACCGCGAGCCGTTGTGTTAGAATTGGAGGTTTTCCTCGTCTCATTTTTTTGAGCGAGACACCCTCAATTTTTTATCATGCAAGACAACAACGGTGACGACAACTCCGGCGGTTCCAACAAAGGAAACAACCGCGGCGGAGACGGGCAGAACGAAGGCGGCTTCAACTGGAAGGGCTTTATGCTTCTGGCCATCGCAATGGGCTTGCTGGGCCTCGTTTTTTTCAGTAAATCGATCGGGGACGGTTCGGATACGAAAACATGGCGTGAATTCACGGAACTCGTTAATAACAAGCGCATCCACGTTGATTTGGATAACCCAAATCCAGAGCTTCGGCACACCTTGGAGCTCGAAGAACGCCCGAGTAAAGCTGAAGAGTGGGTCAAAGGTTGGTATATTCTTGATGAAAAAGATGTGGCGGCAAACAACGGCGAAAAATATAAGCGCTTCCAGACTTCAGTGAACCTCGCCTGGGCGAAAGAAGATTTGAAGGCATTGCTCACTGACGCTGAACCGCCACTTCAGATCACGAATCAG
This sequence comes from uncultured Verrucomicrobiales bacterium, assembly GCA_937891465.1. Classification (GTDB taxonomy): domain Bacteria; phylum Verrucomicrobiota; class Verrucomicrobiia; order Verrucomicrobiales; family DEV007; genus JABDJT01. Next base: position 1,368 of record CALAHF010000019.1, read on the forward strand.
ACGACTAAAACGGAAAGCATGGGAGCTGCAATGCTCGGCTTTTACCTGCCAATGCTGATTTTGGTCGTATTGCTCTATCTCCTTTTCCGCCACCAAATGCGCTCTGCAGGTCGCGGCGCAATGAGTTTTGGAAAATCCAAGGCCAAAATGATGGCGATGGAGAAAAACAAGATTACTTTCAAAGACGTCGCCGGCGTTGAAGAGGCGAAAGAAGAAGTTTGGGAGATCGTAGAATTCCTGAAAGACCCGAAAAAATTCCAGCGTCTTGGTGGTCACATTCCGAAAGGTGTTTTGATGGTTGGTTCCCCGGGAACGGGTAAAACCTTGCTGGCTCGTGCGATTGCCGGTGAAGCGGATGTTCCGTTTTTCTCGATTAGCGGATCCGATTTCGTCGAAATGTTCGTCGGTGTCGGTGCTTCACGAGTTCGCGATATGTTTGAGGAGGGTAAAAAGAACGCACCTTGTTTGATTTTCATCGATGAGATTGACGCGGTCGGTCGTCATCGTGGCCACGGAATGGGCGGCGGACACGACGAGCGCGAGCAGACATTGAACGCATTGCTAGTTGAGATGGATGGATTTGAAGCTCAGGAAGGCGTCATCATCATCGCCGCGACGAACCGTCCCGACGTGCTTGACCCGGCATTGCTTCGCCCCGGTCGGTTTGATCGTCAGGTAACCGTGAATTTGCCAGACGTGAAAGGTCGCGAGCAAATTTTGGATGTTCACGCAAAGAAAGTAAAAATCGCTGACGGAGTCGATCTCGGCGTCATCGCTCGCGGAACTCCTGGATTTTCCGGTGCTGAATTGGCAAACCTCATCAACGAAGCCGCGCTCCTTTCAGCCCGCAGAGGTCTGAAAGCGATCACCTTGCCGGAGTTTGAAGAAGCTCGTGACAAAGTTCGTTGGGGTAAAGAGCGCCGCAGCTTGGCAATTTCTGAAAAAGAGAAAGAAAACACGGCCTACCACGAGGCGGGCCACGCGATATTGCTCTGCCTGTTAGACAACACCGAGCCACTTCACAAAGTGACGATTATCCCACGCGGACCGTCGCTCGGTTCGACGATGTGGCTCCCTGAAGAAGATAAATACACCAACCGCGTCAATGAGCTGCTCGACCAGCTAGTCGTTATCATGGGTGGTCGCGTTGCTGAGGAAGTCGTTTTCGGTAACGTCACCAACGGTGCCAGCGGCGACATCAAACAAGCGACAAGCATCGCACGGAAGATGGTTTGCGAGTGGGGAATGAGCGAAGAGCTCGGCATGGTCGAATACGGCGACAGTCAGGAACATGTATTTCTCGCCCGCGACATGGGTAGCGGCGGAGGTCGCGGCTATTCTGAAGATACAGCTCAGAAGATTGATTCTGAAGTGAAACGGCTCATTGATACCGCTTATCAAACAGCGACCGAATTGATCAACGCAAACCGCGACAAGCTAAATACGATCGCTGCAGGATTACTTGAATACGAGACTCTTGATCGCGTTCACATCGATCAAATCATGGAAGACGGCGAGATGAAAAATCCGCCAAGCGCTCCAACGCCACCGGACATTCCAGATGATTCATCAAAAACTGATGAGCCGCCTGCGGACGGTCGTGACAAAGACGAAGGGAAAGATTTCCCAAGCGATTTGGCTCCTGCGGGCGCCTGATTTTCAAAGTCAGAAATTTTGAAAAACACGGGTCGAAAGATCCGTGTTTTTTTGTAGCCGCGCTTAAACCGTGATCCCGCTTTAAGATGATGGAAGTTTTCCGAACCAATAGGGTTGGTTCATTGAACATACCCTGTTGGATCGTGGCGGAGAGCTCGCGGATATTTCCGCCCACGCCGGCGGCTTCGTTGGCGCCTGGAAAGTCGCCGCTCCTTGGAAATTCTATCCGCGCGGATGAAATTTTTTGTGAACGGCACGTAAATGTTTCTGGTCGACGTGCGTGTATATCTGCGTGGTCGAAATATCCGCGTGGCCGAGCAGTTCCTGAATCACTCGCAAGTCCGCTCCGTTCCCGAGCAAGTGCGTTGCAAACGAATGCCGAAGCAGGTGCGGATAAACATTTCCATCCAGCCCTGCCATTTTTGCCCGTGTTTTTACGATCTGCCAAATGCGCGTCGTTGTGAGTTTGGTGCCACGGATTGAAATAAAGATCTCGCTGCTGGTTTTCGGTGACACGAGATTGGGACGCTCGTTATCGAGATAATATTCGATCGTTTCACGAGCCTTTTTGCCGACAGGAACAATCCGTGTTTTGTTGCCTTTTCCGGTCACGCGAATGACGCCTTCTTTCAAATGCAAATTCTCGAGACGTGCACCCGTCAGCTCCGAAACGCGGAGGCCGCTGGCGTAAAGCAGCTCAATGATCGCCAGATCGCGTTTCCCAAGCGGTTGGCCTGTATCGATCGAATCGATCAGCTTCATTACGTTGGGTTCGTTGAGCGTCTCGGGGAGGTATTTTTCCAAACGCGGGGAATCAACCTGATCGGCGATGTCTTTTGAAATGAGCCCTTTCGCCGCGAGGTGGCGGAAGAAAATCTTCGTCGCGATCAGCTCAATCCGGAGACTGGCGGCAGCGAGTCCCGCTTTTTTGCGTTCAGCGAGTTGATCGGTGATGTGTTCAAGCAGAACTTGTTTCCAGTCAGTAATTTCTCGATTTTCCGCAAGCCAATCCGCGAGGCGTTCAAGCGATCGGCGAACGGAAATTTGATAATTATCCGACAGCCCGCGTTCTGTTGCGAGGTAGCGGATAAAGCGTTCGATCGCCTGATTCATAATTTCTATTTCCAGATCGTAATCTGCGTGTCGAGCGGCGAATCTTCAATGCTGATGTAGCGCCCAAAATCATCGCGTTCGAAAAGCACTTCGATCAGCTTTGCGTCACCCGATTCCGGTGTAATTTTCAGTGATGCGATCATTTTGCTCAAGTCATCGTTGAACGCGACGTGACGGACTTCCCCACGTTCCGCGCCGCCGATCCGCTTAGAGGATTTGCGCCTTCACTTTATCATCCTGTATTGGTTCATTTGCAGTTGCTGGATCTTTCGCTGGAGGAGCTTCAACAACGGTTACCGGCGCTGGTTCGACGCTTGTTTCGACCTCAGCTTTTAGTTTTGCAACGGTCGTGGCTTCCTTCGGAGCATCGACGTCAGATTCCGGCGACGTTTCAGCTTCGGCCTTCTCATCTCCGTTTGAAGACAATGAACTGAAGCCTACCCCCAGTTTCTCGCCCAGAGTTGGCATCACCTTTACCAATCCCCACAGCAATCCAAAAACCACCAGAAGCGTTACCAATCCCTTGATCTGAATTTTCAGCTCAGCCTTTTGTTCCTCGGGAGTTTTTTTGGGTTCCGCAGGTTTCACTTCTGCGGGTTGCTCTGCGGGGGTGGGAATTTCGGTGGATTCGTCGTCTGCCATTTCAAAAACAAATTACGACGGCACGAAGCAGGTTTCCACTGCTTAATTTGGAAGGATAGCCTTCCCAACCCGAAGTATACACACGAACGCGTCAGGCCCGTCGCTTGACCAAATCCGTGGTCTCCGCTTCATAGAAGACGTTCATGGTTCATGGCATTGCTCCCGCCTTCCGCGCCCATCGTTTCGCATTTCTTTTCGCGGCGGTGTGGGGTTTCGCATGCCTTTCTGCAATGGCTACCGAACAGCTAGGAGCAATTAGAATTACGGAAGACGAAAGGCCCAAAATCGATGGGGATCTGTCCGATCCGATCTGGGAAAAAGCGGCAGTGATTGAAAACCTGACGCAGATGTATCCGAACGAGCAATCGGCTCCGTCGGAGCGCACAGAAATCCGACTCTGTTACGATGCACGCAATCTCTACGTTGCGTTTCGCTGCTTTGATACCGAGCCGAAAAAGATCAACGCCAAAATTATGCAGCGTGATCAATCGGTCGGTTCGGACGACTATGTCTACATTCTGCTGGATCCCTATCAGACGGGACGGGATGGATTTTATTTTCGACTCAATGCCAACGGAGCCAAGGGCGAAGGACGGCTCACCAGCAACTCGACCCGGCCGAACATGGACTGGGATACGATCTGGGACGGTGGTGGAAAAATCACCGAGGATGGATGGAGCGTAGAATTTGCGATTCCATTTCAAAGTATTTCTTTCGAAGAAAAATCAACTACGTGGGGAGCCAATTTCGGCCGCTCCATGCCTCGAATTCAAGAACGTTCGCGGTGGTCAGGTGCGTTACGCCATCGCAGGTTTATCGGTTTCGAAGACGAAGGAAAAATCACTGGTCTCGCCAACATGGAGCGCGGTATCGGTGTCGATGTAAAACCTTATGCCCTGGGTCGGAAAAAAAGCGGGAATCGGGGCGATGGTTTTGAATCCGAATATGGAGCGGATGTTTTTTGGCAAGTCACTCCAAATCTGACGACGACGCTGACGTGGAACACCGATTTTGCAGAGGCCGAGGTTGATTCCCGAAGAGTAAATTTGACCCGATTCCCCTTATTTTTTCCTGAAAAACGAGACTTCTTTCTCGAAGGTCAGGAGTATTTCGAATTCGGCCCGCACAGTGGCAGCCTGCGTCCATTTCACTCACGAAACATTGGTCTGTCCGACACCCGACAAAAAGTCGACATCATCAGTGGGGCAAAAGTAACCGGTCGAGTTGGTAAAATTGGCGTCGGAATGGTGGGAACCAAACTCGGAGCAACCGAATCGTTGTTCGAGGACGAAGTGGGTGTTGCCCGCTTCACCTACGATATTTTAGAAGAATCCCGGGTCGGCACATTTTTTAGTTATGGCAATTCGCGAGCCAACGCAGACAACTGGATTGCCGGATTCGATTTCGATTTCAAAAACAGCCATTGGCATGACGACGACGAAGTTGATTTCAAGCTCTACGAACTCGTTAGCCACGATGAGAATGATGAGTTTGCTCATGCCTTCGGCGCGAACTTCGTTTACCCAAACGAGCCGCTTTATCTTCGTGCCGACCTTCGTCAGATCGATGCAGATTTTCAACCCGGCCTCGGTTTTGTCCGTCGGCCCGGAACCCGACGCGGCCAGGGCCTGGCACAGTATGAATTCTACCCGAATGAGATCGATTGGCTTCGCGAGATTAGCTTTGAGATCAATGGAGAAGTAACCACCAACTTAGAAAACCAGATCGAAAGCAGCGAATTCACCCCGGTTGAGTTTGCCGCCAGGCTTGAGACTGGAGACGACTTTGTGATCTATCCTGAGATCGAGCGCGAAGTGCTTTTTGAGCCCTTTGAGATCACTGATGACGTCACGATTCCAGTCGGCGATTACCATTTCAATAAGATCGTTGCCGGGTTTGAAACGAGCAATCATCGTCCGGTAAGCATCGAGCTTTTCGGAAAGCTAGGCGACTTTTACGACGGCGAACGCTGGGGCATTGAAGGTGAGATCGAATGGCGACAGTCGAAATACTTCGGTGTCGAAATCGGAGCCGATTTTGACGCGATCAGTCTCCCGAGAAGTGAATTTGATGTGTTGGTTGGCTTTGCCGGTTTTCGCGTCACCCCGAATCCGAAGCTCTCCTGGAACACGCTAGCTCAGTGGGATTCCGTTTCCAATAACGTCGGCTTGAACAGCCGCCTGCGCTATATCGTTGCTCCCGGAAAAGATATATTCTTCGTGGTGAACCAAGGCTACCAATTCACGACCGAACGTGATTTTTCGAAACAAGGCGCAGAAACAACTGCCAAGGTGGGGTGGACATTTCGATTCTGATTCAGCCGGAATAGGCGATCCGAATTCACTGGAAAACCTCGGCCAGTGGGTCATATTTTTGCCCTATGAAAAAATTTCTTACCTCCCTTTTGTTGCTCGCGTTAACCGCTGGCTTTGCAATTTCTCAGGATAAAGCTGCTGCCACTGAATCCGTTACCGCCAGCGGATTGACATTCACATTCGGAAAGCCCTGGCAAAAAATGAAGCCCGCAAGTTCGATGCGTGCTGGCCAATTGAAGTATGACAATGAAGGCGATCTCGCTGATGTTGAAGCCGTGTTCTTCCACTTCGGACCCAATTCAGGATCAGTAGATGCCAACCTCCAACGTTGGAAGGGTCAATTTCAGGGCGAAGTAGAATCGAAAACCGAAGAGAAAGATCACAACGGAACCAAAGTCACTTACTTCACTGCGACGGGAACATTCATGGACGGGGGATTTGGCCAGGCCAAAACGGCGAAAGATGATTGGATCATGCTTGCTGCGATTGTCCCGGGAACCGACGGCGTGGTTTTCATCAAATTTGTCGGCCCCAAAGCTGCCGTCGAAGCGGCAAAAGCTGATTTCGAAAAACTGGCATCAAGCCCGTTTGCGAAAGCGGAGTGATTAATCACGTATCGCTTGGGTCTTGTGCCGACGGCAAAATTCTTGTGAAATCGTCGGATGAAATTGTTTTCGTCCGGCGTTTTTTTTGTGGCCTTGAGCCTGTCTACAGTAGCCCAAGATACGGAAAACCCGTGGCCGATCTTAAAGCCGGCAACAGACAAGACTCCGCTTCCAAATGCGAAGCCACTCACGCTTGATGGCGATATTTCGCTGAAACTCGCTCAAGGTTGCGATCGTTTTCTCGACGCTCAAATTGATGCTGCGGCAAAAAACCGGCCGAAGCCCAGCCGGGAGAATTTAGTAAAACTACTCGGTCTCAATCGGGATCAACGAGCAAAAAACGGCCTGCTCGAAGTCTACAGCGTGCAAACGGCTCAGCGTGCGATTGCTGATGATCTGGAAGTGTATCACGTCCGCTGGCTGGCATTTGGCGACGTTCACGGGGATGGATTGCTCCTCGTTCCGAAAGGAAAAGCGAATCCGATTGTGGCGGATGTGATTGCGATTCCGGACGCTGGTGAAACACCTGAAGATATTGCCGGATTGGGAAAATCGGGAAACCCGTTCGCACTGGAAATGGCTTTATCGGGATGCCGTGTCCTTGTGCCGACTGCGATCAATCGCGAGGAGAATTCTTATAAAATGACGAATCGGGAATGGCTTCACCGTCCCTCATTCATTCTTGGACGAACTCTGATTGGCTACGAACTCCACAAAATATTCTCAGGAATCGATTGCCTGAAAAGCACTCAGGGAGAGGCTCCACGAAAAGTAGGCGTCATCGGTCGAGGCGAAGGCGGGCTGCTGGCTCTTTATGCCGGGGCACTTGATGAACGAATCGATACAACTTGCGTGGCGGGCTATTTCGGCGAGCGCGAAAGGTTGTGGGATGAACCCGCTGAACACACTGTTTTTGGATTGGTCAGGGATTTTGGCGATGCAGAGATAGCGAGTTTGATTGCGCCTCGAACGCTGATCATTGGGAATGTTGCTGGCCCTGATTTTGTGTTTCGCCCCGATGAAAAGGGAAATCCAGAGAACGTCACTGACAAATACACTCCAAAAAAAGGGAAACCCGGGAAGTTTCAAATCCACAATCCCGTTGCAGAGTTCGGCCGAATTCAGAATCGTGAAAACGCTAAAATCACAACGGAACCAGCTGCCGAATTCGCAAAGGCATTAATTAAAACCCCACGACCGATCCCTGCCGATTTCGCATTCCATAAAATCTATCCCGATCCCGAAGGCCACGACCTCATTGCCGAACGCCACGCCGTTCAAGTCGCCGAGATTGTTCGTCACAATCAGATCGCTCTCGTCAATTCAGCAGCAGAACGCGAAACCTATTTCAAAGATCTGAAAACAGGAAGCAACGAGGAATTCGAAAAAACCATTGAACCCTATCGGGAGAAATTTCGCACCGAAGTCATTGGTGATTTTGGGTTAGATCGACTGCCTTTCAATGCTCGCTCGCGGAAATATGAAGAAGGCCCGAAAACAATCAGCTACGAAATCGTACTCGATGTTTTTGATGATGTGATCGCTTATGGGATTTTGACCGTGCCAAAGGATTTTGATCTCACGAGCGGTGAAAAGCGGCCGGTTGTGGTTTGCCAACATGGACTCGAAGGCTCTCCGCAAGACGTTATCGGCGAGCCAAAATACAAAGCATACAAAGCGTTTGCGACTCGGTTGGCTGAACGTGGCTTCATCACATTTGCCCCACAGAACAATTACAAATATTTCGACCTGTTCCGGATTCAGCAATTCAAAGCGCAATCAATCGGCAAGACACTGTTTTCGATCATTGTCCCGTCGCATCAGCAAATGACCGATTGGCTCACGGAACAACCGTTCGTCGATGGCGATCGAATCGCATTTTACGGGCTGAGCTATGGGGGAAAATCAGCCATGCGCATTCCGCCTCTCGTCGATAACTACTGCCTCTCAATTTGCTCGGCCGACTTTAACGAATGGGTCTGGAAAAACGCCGCGACCGATGCGCGTTCACTTAGATACAGCTATGCTAACAAGGGCGAATACGAGATTTTTGAATGGAATCTGGGCGGCACCTTCAACTACGCTGAGATGGCTTATCTAATCGCTCCACGGCCTTTCATGGTTGAGCGGGGCCACTTCGACGGCGTCGCTCCCGATGAGAAAGTGGGCCACGAATTTGGTAAAGTCCGCCGCCTTTATAACGCAAAACTCGGCATCGGCGATCGCTGCGAAATCGAATGGTTCGTCGGCCCCCATTCGATCAATGCCGATGGAACCTACAAATTCCTCCACAAACATTTGAACTGGCCGGAACCGAAGTGAATCGCTTTGCGGAAAGAAATCGTTCGGCTACGTTGAGTCGAAGCTGAATTCAAACGAGTGACCACACGCCCACAAAATCGCGGCTTTTCGCTGCTCGAAATCGTCATAACCATGATGTTGCTGATGATCGTGTTTACGCTAGCCGCCGTCAGTTTGAAAGGCGTCAACCGCGAGCGCGAACTTGCGGAACCTGTTCTCGAATTGCAGAAGCTGGCAAAAAAAGCGTCTCGCTCCGCTGCGACCCAACGCAATCGTTTCGTCCTTCGAATGCTGCCCCGCAACGTGACGGCCTATCAAACGGGCGCTAAGGGAAAAGTCGTCGAAATCAGTAAAGTCCGTTTTTCACCTGAAGTGAGATTTTTGATCCGCCCTTGGGGAACAAAAAAATGGATCGAACCGGAAAAAAGCTATGACTGGGTTTTTGATTCCAGCGGCTTGTGCGAACCGCTCAGCGTCCGTTTCGAAATGGGCCGCTCGTTTTACAATGTTGAATTTGATCCCCTCACCGGCGGTGTTGCTGATGAGGAAATGATGGTGCTGGATTGAAAACCGCTTTCACGAACCAACCCTATCGATTCGCCAAACCAACCCTGTTCATTCGTGAAATCCGTGCTTAAATCGACGGCATGTTGATCATCGGAAAATACTCGTTTGGAATGGGAGATCGCTTTGCCCATCAGGGTGTGGCGCAGCTTCGGGCATGCGCGCTGGCGAAATCGGAATTGGGAGTGGATATCGTTCCAGTTTGGAATAAATCTCATCGTGAGCACACTACAATTGGTTCGGAGCCGATCAGCACAAGGATTGCAGCAGACGCCGCTGTCGCCGAATTAAAATGGACAGCCCCTCACTTTGTTGACGCCGATCACATCAATCTCGACACGGTGGATCACTACACTGGGTTCGCTGATTTTTTCACGATCGACGTTGCTGATTCAATTGGTGAACAGCCGAATCCGGAATCAGTCGCAGTGTTTATCGAAAAGCATCCCGAGTTGGTCGAAGAGTTTGGAAAGGACACCGTGCAAGCCTGCGCAAATCAATTTTTGCTTGCGGTTCAGAAAGCGGGTGAAATTTATCGCCATATCAAAGAGGCCAAAGGCGGCGACAATTTTGTGACGGAGGTTTCGATGGATGAAACGGATTCCCCACAGACGCCGCCGGAATTGTTGATCATTCTCGCAGCGATCGCCGACGAAGAAATTCCCGTGCAAACCATCGCTCCGAAGTTCACGGGCCGTTTTAATAAAGGCGTCGATTATGTGGGCGACGTCGAGCAATTCGAAAAGGAATTCAACGATGACCTTGCCGTGATCAAACGGGCAATCGCTGCCTATGGCTTGCCGGAAAATTTAAAACTCAGTGTGCATTCCGGAAGTGACAAATTTTCGATCTACGGCCCGATTTCAAAAGCGCTGAAGGAAACCGGTGCAGGAATTCATTTGAAAACCGCCGGCACAACCTGGCTGGAAGAATTGATCGGACTCGCCGCTGCGGGTGGTGAAGGTTTGCAGCTTGCAAAGGATGTTTACCGCGAAGCGCTCGCGAATGCGTATGCCCTGTGCGCGCCGTATGCGTCGGTTATCGACATTGATACTGCTCAACTTCCATCCGCTGACGAGGTCGATGGCTGGTCTTCGGAACAATACCAAAATTCGCTGCGTCACGATCAATCCATTGCTAAATTCAATCCGCACGTTCGACAGCTGCTGCACGTGGGTTACAAAGTCGCGGCCCGGATGGGAGATCGCTATTTGAATTTGCTGAAAGAATGCGAAGCCGTTGTTGCGAAGAACGTAACGGAAAACCTTTTCGAGCGTCATCTGAAGCGCTTGTTCTGATGGCTGCCCCCTCCCCTTCCGAGTTCGTGTTTTCGACCGAATCTGCGATTTGGGAAGTGAATAGTCGCTGGACGGGAATGGTGTTCGGTCCGGCTGCTGCCATTTTGCAGATTGCCCATCCCAAGGTCGCTCATGGAGTGGCACGTCACAGCAACTTCAAATCAGATGCGTTGGGACGACTGACGCGAACCCTCGCTGACGTGAATAGCATCGCGTTTGGAACGTGGGGGGAAGCTGAAGCCACGAAGAAGCGGCTGTTTGAAATGCATTCCAAAGTCCGGGGCACTTCGGACGGCGGAGTCTCGTATCATGCACTCGATCAGGATTTACTCGTGTGGGTTTTGGCAACGTTAGTGATGGCTTCAGTCCAGGGATACGAGCTGGTTTACGGCGCTATGAGCGAGAAACAAAAAGAACTCTTCCTTCAGGACATGGTGACAATGGGACAGTTCTTTGGCATAAGCGACAGCGTTGATGGCCGAACCTCCAATTGGGCTGCTTTCGAAAATTACTACAACGGAATGATCGATGGCGATCTCCTCGGGAGCGATCCCATTTGCGGAGAGCTGGCCCGGTATCTGGTGAAACCCCAAGATAGCCTCACCGTTCGCTTGCTTGGCCACGCCGTCGATTTCGTTCCCATCGAAACGCTGCCCGCCCAGCTTTTGGGAACGTTGACATTGAAATCGACACGCGCTTCTCGTGCGAAAATAAGAGCCTTTGAAACAACGTTCCCCGCGATTTTTAAAAGCCTTCCCGAAAAGCGAAAGTATTACGATCGCTCGAGGGCACGATGCTTTGAAGGGAAATAATGGTTTCAGCGAACTGCTCGAATCTCATCATACAGCTTCGCCAGCTCCGGCATCTCCGCCCCTTTCCGGGTTCCCAACCGCAAAGGCTCTCCCCAGATTGCTTCGACTTCTACCGGACGATCAGCGAGAAAATCAAGAAGGCTCGACGGCTTGTAATCAGTCATCGGATAAGTTCGCTCGATGTTTTCTTCGATGAATGAATCAGGGATTTCGTATCCGAACAACGCAGCCGTTTCCACGATTTCGAGCATCAGCGCGCGCGTTCGACGATGCAGCTCGGGATTAGCCAAAATCTGCCCGACATGAATACCGCCAGCGGCAATCGCAAGCCCATTAAACGGAACATTCCAAACGAGCTTTCTCCATCGGCCGAGCCCGAGGTCCGGTTGAATTTTGCATTCGATTTTTGCAGCGTGAAACAGATCGCGAATCTTCTGAGCACGTTGGGTTTCGCCTCTAAAATGAAACTCGCCCATCTCGATGAGGCCGTGACCAATGTGTCGGATGACGCCGGGAGCGATGCGATTCAAGCACACAAAACAAAGCCCTCCGAGAATGCGTTTGGCACCGAAAAGACCACCCAACTGATCTTCATTTCCAAGTCCGTTCTGCAAGGTAAGGATTGCAGTTTCGTCATGAAGCAACGGCTGAATGAGTTTTTCAAAGACAGAATTATCGGTCGCTTTCAGCGCAACGATGACAAGATCGGCCGGCCCAATCTCTTCCGTGGCCGCATGGCAATTCACGGACGGAAGATGAACGTCGCCCCGCGTTTCGCTTTTTAGAAAAAGTCCATCGCTGCTAACCCTATCCAGATCGGCCCGCATCAGGAAATGAACCTCACACTCCCCAGTGAGCGCAAGATTTCCTCCATAAAATGAGCCGACCGCTCCGGAACCAATGATTGCGATTTTCATGCGGATGGGTAAGGCAAATTTCGGGGGAGCGAAAATAGAAAGTCCGTTCGGAATCCCTGAATACGTGACGACTTTTATATCGTCTGAGGCTTGTTTTCCCGCTCCGGATTTGCAAGCATCCTAGAATGAAATCCCCGCTTATATGGGCGGCCTGTGCGGTCGCTGTTTTTTCGTTTTCTACAAATATCAATGCTGCTGAAGCTATCGAAATCGGAAGAGACAATTTTGATCTGTTGCCAGCCGGAAAAGAAGCGGATGGAGTTGTGGGCGATTTTCTGCTGCGAAATGACAAGATCGAAGTGGTAATTTCGGGCGACCTTCCGCTCCGACGTCCGAACATGGGCGGATTTTATGGAAACGGGAATCACACGCCCGGTGTTATTTACGATCTGACAAAACGAGGTGAGAACAATGATCAGATTACGATTTTCACTCCCTGTGGCCAAAAGGGCGATGTAAATTATGTCCGCATTATAGAGAACGGTTCGGAAGGACGGGCAATCATTGAAACGATGACCTCGACAGCGAAATCGGGAACGCTTTTTCGTCAGCATCAATACATCCTCGAGGACGGCTGGGATGGCGTTTTGATCATCACGACGTTGCGAAACGAAAGCGGACAAAAGCAGATCACAAGTGTTGCCGATGCATGGACTCAAATGCGATCAAAAGGCAGCATGAATGGGATTCAGTGGGCTGATGCCATTGATCCAGACGACAAATGCGGATACGCCTACGCTTGGGTTAAAGAAGAAGGCGTCACCGAGCAACCGAAAGGCCGCGACCTTGAATTGAATGTCGGCGATACAGTGACTTACGCGCGATTTTTGGCAGTTGGGGATTCGCCAGCGGAAGCCGTCGGAATGGTTTCGGCACGCCGAGATGCAGCTCAGACCGGCAAAGTTCGGGGAGTTATTCTGGATGAAGCAGGCAAAGGAATCATTACGGGCCGTGTTTTGATGGGAGAGAAGAAAGTCCCCGCGTATCCTGACAAAGACGGAAAGATCGCCATCAATTTTCCGGTCGGTGAGCATGAGCTTTCGCTCGAAGACATCGGACGCGAAACCCAGAACTCAATTGCCGTAGTTCGGCCGACTCAAGCAGGCGATAAAGAAAACCAGCCGGCTCTTTTTGATGTCGCGCTTTCCAAACAAGCAGCGGTTGCCCTAACCGTTCGCGACAAAAACGGCGTCAGCATTCCGTGTAAAGTTCAGTTCAATCCGATCGAAGGAACGGCAAAACCCAATCTTGGACCAACAGATCGGGCTCATGGTTGTGTTGATCAATGGCACTCAGCGCATGGCGATTTTCGAGTACCACTGCCACCGGGGAAATACGAAGTCATCGTAACACACGGACCTGAATTCTCTCATCACAAGCAGGTAATCGATTTGAAAGCGGGGGCAGAGATCGCGATTGCAGCCAACCTGAAACGCCTCATCGACACGACGGGTTGGATTTCGGCAGACTATCACAATCACTCCACGCCCAGTGGCGACAACGTGTGTGGAACGGACGATCGGTTGATCAATCTCGCAGCAGAACACATCGAGTTTGCGCCAACCACGGAGCACAACCGGATTTATGATTGGGAACCACACATCACGCGACTGAAATTGACCCCGTTTTTGAAGACGGTTGTGGGAATGGAGCTGACCGGAAGCGGCGCTCATTTCAATACATTTCCACTGAAGGCAGACCCAACCAAGCAAGATGGTGGCGCTCCAGTTTGGCAAAAAGATCCACGCTTGAATGCGATCGTTCTTCGAAATTTTCAGGGAGCGGAGCCGGATCGTTGGGTTCATGTTAATCACCCCGATATGTCCGAAAACTTCATCGACTGGGATCGCGACGGCCGAGCTGACGGCGGCTACGCCTATTTTGGAAAACTGTTAGACGGGCTTGAATCGCAAAATTATCGGAACTCGGAAATTCTCGCGCCGGCGCCTTTTACGATTGGAAAGACGCGGGGAGGACTTGGCTCAAAGGTAAACCTCGTTCGCGAATTTATTTGGCTACAGCTTTTGAATCAAGGCATGACGGTTTGGGGAATCGCCGTCTCGGACGCCCATCATGTTCACGGAAATGGTGTCGGTGGATGGCGGACGTATGTGCCGAGCAAGACTGACGATCCTGCAAAGGTCGACTGGCGCGAAATGACACGACATTCAAAAGCGGGTCGGATGATTGTGAGTTCCGGCCCTTACCTCGAAGTGCAAACCGAAAGCGGCATCATCGCTGGTGGTCATGATCGGGTTTCTGAAACGTTGAATTTGAAAGTTAAAGTTCAGTGCACCGATTGGCTCGACATTGATCGCGTTCAAATTCTGGTGAACAGCCGTCAGGTGCCAGAGCTAAATTTCACGCGCGAAAAAAATGCGGCAATGTTCACAGACGGCGTTGTGAAATTTGATCACACCATCCCTATCGCGCTCAGTCAGGATGCACACATCATTGTGGTGGCAACAGGTGAGAATTCGACGCTGAAAACCGGTTTTGGGAGCAGCGCGCAGTCATCCAATCATCCGACCGCTTATAACAATCCTATTTTTGTGGACGTCGATGGAGGTGGCTTCACGCCCAATTATGACACCCTCGGGTTTGATCTCCCGACGTCGAAATTGAGCGTTGAACGTGTTCAAAAATTACTCGGCGAGTGATTCATTCTTCACTGACCTCGTTGAAACGCCCCATCATCAGGGCTCCCGAAACCAGCCCTAACAAAGCCATTCCAACCCAGAGAACATTTGGCGCGCTTTTGTAAAGAAGCAGCCCCGCGCCCGGTGAAATGGCGTGTCCAAGATTCCATGTCAGACCGACGGCTGCGTTGTAGCGACCGCGCATCTTTTCTGGTGCGAGTTCTGCGACATAGGCTCCGGAAACCGGCATCGAAATCATTTCCCCGAGTGTGAATACAAGAACGGCGACCACGATCATGACCCAGCCATTTGCGAAACCACACAGCGAGACGCCAACGCCACAGAGCAAAAATCCCAGAGCAATCACGTGACGCGGATTGCGCTTTCGGCCGAGCTGGCTGATTGGCAATTCCAAAAACGCTATGAGCAATCCATTCCCCGCCATTATCCAGCCGTAAACGGATTTCGGATATCCCAGATCGATGATCAACAACGCGCCCGAGCTACCCCATTGAAAGAATGAAGACACGGCGAGGAGGTTTGCAAAAAAGAACAACACGAAACGCCGGTTCCCCAGCATATCGCGCAACGCGGGTGCCCATCGACTCATCTTCGCCGTGGTGCGAAGTCCATGCGGCAGCAGAAAAAACGCGATGATCCCGTAGGTCACCGAGGTGATGAAATCGCCAATAAAGAGCCATTTGTATCCAATCTCAGCGAGGAAACCGCCTGCAGCCATCCCGCAGGCAAAACCAAGATTGATGGCCCACCTGACTACGCCGTAGGCAGTGACACGACGATCCGCTGGAACGACATCAGCCAGCAATGAACTGGCCGCAGGGTGATACATCCCGTGGGTCAGGCCAGAGAAAAAGACCGCCACGAGCAACAGCGGATAAGTGTCTGCCTGCCACAAAAACAGCATCGAAATACCACCGCTGATGAGAGCCAGTGACATCGTATTCTTCCGCCCCATCAGATCCGAAAGGCGTCCACCGGCAATCATGGCGCCGATCCCGCCGATGGCCCAGATAACAAAAACCCACGCGATCCGCCCGACCGAATAGCCGGATTCGTTCAAGTAGAGTGTGAGAAACGGAACCACAAACGTTCCGAATCGGTGAATGAAGACACCAATAAAAATGACCCAGACGACACGCGGGAGTGCACGAACCTGCTGAGCCAATGTTTCGTTGGCAATGCTATCCGGCGGGTCGGTAGAATTGGGTGGTTTCATTATGGGATTTTGTTGTCGGGTGAAAACAAAAAGCCCCGCTCGCTTTTGAAGACGAACGGGGCTTTAGAAAATTAAAATCTGTGTTCTAAAAAATCAGAAAAGAGGAATGTGAACCTAGTTTTGTGAAAGCCTGTTCGTCGGAGTCATCGCCGTGATCGAAAGATGACTTCGCAGCCAACCCATACCGGAAATGGCGCCGGATGGTTTCGAATATTGGCTGGTGGCTACGATGCAATTTATTGTGAACGATTTAGGCTCGCCGTGAGAATTGATTTGGCAAACAGAAATTCGATACGCGCCTTCCTAAGGCACGCGCGGGAACTTCGTGAAGTCAGGTTTCCGCTTTTCAACAAAGGCGTTTTTACCCTCCTTCGCTTCTTCGCTCATGTAGTAAAGCATGGTCGCGTTGCCTGCGAGATCGAGCAATCCCATCTGACCATCGCAGTCGGCATTGAGCGCGGTTTTGAGACAACGCAAAGCGATCGGCGAGTGTTCCAGCATTTCACGTGACCACTGAACGGTCTCCGCTTCGAGTTGATCGAGCGGCACAACGGTATTTACCAATCCCATGTCCAGCGCCTGCTGGGCATCGTATTGACGGCACAAATACCAAATTTCACGAGCTTTCTTCTGACCGACAATTCGTGCGAGATAGCTGGAACCGAGCCCGCCATCAAACGAACCCACCTTCGGTCCGGTTTGACCAAATCGAGCATTGTCTGCAGCAATCGTGAGATCGCAGACGATGTGCAGCACGTGTCCGCCTCCAATTGCAAATCCCGCGACCATTGCGACAACGGGCTTAGGAATGGTCCGGATTTTTTTCTGAACGTCGAGAATGTTGAGACGAGGCACGCCATCTTCGCCAACGTATCCGGCATGGCCGCGCACTTTTTGATCCCCACCGGAACAGAACGCCAGGTCCCCTTCCCCGGTCAGAATAACGACACCGACCTCGGCATCTTCATGCGCGAGATCAAACGCGACTAACATTTCACGGACGGTCTGCGGACGAAACGCATTGCGAACTTCGGGCCGGTTGATGGTGATTTTTGCGATCGCTCCGTCTTCCGATTTCTCGTAGCGGATGTCTTCGAATTTGTCGTGGGCGGAATTCCAGGTGGTATTACTCATTTTACAAAAACTACGTTTTTACGATCCAATAGGGTACGTTCATCGATCATACCCTATTTGATCGAAACGGGTTTTCGAACCATAAGGGTTGATTCGCCGATCATACCCTATTTGTTCGTGGAAATCGATTTAGGGGTCTCGACTTGAGAAAGGATTTCAGTGACATCTTCTGGAACGGGAACACCAATGTGAATGCTGAGGATTCGCTCCAGTTCTGCGATTCCAGCTTCGGATTGATGGACAGAATGTTTGGTGCGCGGAATGACAATTTGGGATTCGGCAGCATCCATTATAGCGCTGCTGTAGGGAACCACGCCGTCAGACCATTTTTTCTGAGGCTGATCAAATCCTCGTTCGATGGCAACGATCGAATGACAGATGACGTCTGGTTTCAGAGGCATTGAATCCATCAGCAACAACATTGGAGAATCAGGCCGCAAACCATCGATGCTGGTCGGTGGATTGGCTGCGATTTCAAGTCCAAGCGGGGTCAGACTGGTCCGACCGATATTGACGAGTTCGGTGGATACATTGACAATTTGTTGCGGCAAATCAATCAGCTTCGAGATCAGCCCACTGAACGGATTGGTCGCAAAACCGCTACCACGATGGGGTGTGGCCATGAAAACGACGCGACTAATGCTTGGAACGGGCTCGAAATACATCATATCACGAAGCACCGTTTCGTTGGATTCACTGAGACCAAGTGTCTCAAGGGGCTGGGTAAAAATCTGATCCCAGTTTGAATTCCCACTGGTCTGAAGGAGCCCTTTTGCCAACAATCCACCCATGCTGTGACCGACGACGAGAAGATCGTCATCTGATCCTCCCTGTGCTGTGCGGAACTGGTGCATTGCGGCGATTTCTCTTCGCAACCGCATGGCGGAATACGGGATAGGCGCCCCTGTTGGGTAACCGTAGCTCCAGAATTCGAATCGCTCACGAAGGGCAGGGTTGGCGAGAATTTTATTGAGGGCTTCCTTCCATGTAGCGGGGCCGGATTTAAGTCCGTGAACGAGAATACAGGGAATTTTTCCAGCATCAAACGGAGTCAGGCGAATGAGACCCAATTTGCCCTCAAACTTAGCGTAATGAAGCATCGCAGGCAGGTGAAATAGCTGCTTGTCCCGGAGCGCAAACCCGGTTGCGAGCGGAATTGAGTAGTCTGTAGCTAATGCGGTGGGATGTCCGTTCACGCTGATTTTTTGTCGCACAGCGGGATCATAGATCACAAGTTTTGCGCGATCAGGCTCGCCGTTGAATTCCAATATTGCGGTGGCCGGCTGCCAGAGTCCTTCTGGAGCAATGAATGGATCGCTTTCGGAAGCGGGGGTGCATAAAGCGAGCGAAGCCCCGACGCCGTCATCACTGACAATTCGATTGAGCCCCCGTTTGATCAACGTCAAATCAGACACATACATGTGCTCGTGATTTCTCAGATCGAGATCGCCTTTCGTGCCAGGATCCAGATCAACGATCACCTTGTTTCGCAAACTGTTCAGTGTGATCGTTTTTTGGCCCGGCTTTGGCATGGATTTTCCGGCCAGCTTTACAACAACATCATCGACCGCCTGGTTGTAAGCTTTGATGTCTTCAGGAGTTGCGGTACCTGATTGGATTCGTTCCCAGACGATGCGGGTTTCTGCCAAATCAACCTGCTTCCCGGTGAACGCACCGATTTTTTGCTTCACCACAACGCGCTGAGAGCACGCGGGGAGCAAAAATAGAATCAAGACGGCCGTCAAGGGGAGGGCCAAAGGTTGGCGATTATTCATCAAATGAGTTTCACGGTTGGAACCAAGCATGGGAAAGAAAAAAACATAGATTTGTTTTTGGCTGGAAAAATTATGAGATAACCGCTAAAGCTGAATTCTACGCAAAATTTGCAGTCACACTTTCAAAAGAAAATACCAACCCAGGCACGCTCCCTTTTATGAACTTCGAATGTCCTTCTTGCAGCATCACTCTCCAGGCCGAACCGGATCTTTCCGGAAAAACTGTAAAGTGTCCCGGCTGCAGCACCAAAATTCAGATCCCCGAAATGGAGGCTCCGCCCGAGTCAGATGGTGCCGATGAAGGCTACGAAGGTGGTGAAGAGGAATACGATGCCGGAAACCACTTGCCTGCGCTGAATATTAGCAACGTCGATCACGGCAAGCATCCGTCGACTTTCAACCTGTGGCTTTCGGTCGCAATTGGCATCGGCGGTACATTTTTCTGGTATCTTATCATGTTGGTTTTGAAAAAACCGGAAGGCGAAGATCAGATGTATTTTTACGAGTTGTTCGTAAATCGCGGAAAAACTCAGTACGCGACGACTTTCCTCATGTTCTTCACCCTGGGAATTCTCATTCTGAAATTTTTCAGTATCCGCAAACAGCGCCGCGCGATGATTTTGCAGGCTTTGCCACGTGATATTTCAGAAGAGATCACGCCAACGAACTTGAAGCAGTTTCACGATCACTTGTTGAATTTCCCGAAGCCGCTCCGTAACACCTACATTGTGAACCGGATCCGTAAAGGCCTTGAGTTTTTCTACGTTCGACAAAATAACCCCGAAGTGGCTCAAATGCTGAGTTCGCAATCCGATGTGGACGCGAATAAAGTCGTTGGTTCTTACTCAATGGTGAAGGTGTTGCTCTGGGCGATTCCGATCATGGGTTTCATCGGAACGGTTGTCGGAATTGGTGGCGCGATTGGTGGTTTTGACGCCGTTCTTGACTCGGGCGGAGGCGATCCCAATGCGTTAACCGATGCGTTGAAGCCGGTTCTTGCCGAGATGGGATCAGCGTTCGACACCACGCTTCTTGCATTGGTTTTCTCAATTATACTGAGTTTTCCTGCCGCAAGTTTGCAGGGTGAGGAGGATGATCTGGTGACCGACGTTGACGAATACTGCATCGATAATTTGCTTAAGCGTCTCAATGACGGCGGTGCCAATGCCAACATGACGTCTGACGCAGGAACGCTGAAAACGATTGGCGACGCGATTGCCGCGAGCCAGCAAGACATCATGGGACAATTCGTTCAGACGCAGAAAGGCATGTCGACGAATCTCTCGAATCAGACCGAGCAGTACGAGAAAGTGGCCACGGCGGTTGAAAAGCAGCTCGAAGCCATCGGTGACCGGGCTGAGAAATACGAAACGCGTCTCGATGATGATTTCTTCAAATCGCTCGACAGAATCCGTTCGGAATCAGTTACGGCAATTACGGCTCAAGTGGGCGGCCTCTCTGAAGGCATTCACAACCTGAACGAAGTGCTCAAAGATTTGAACGGCAAGACGGTCCAAGTGACGAAAAAAGGCTGGTTCGGTCGTTGATCGGTGCCGCTTTAATTTACACAACGCAGAATAAATTTTTTAAGCAAAATACGACATGGGACGACGCAGACACGACGGCGCATCGGTGAATTTATTCCCGTTCCTCAGTATTCTCGTCGCCATCATTGGGTGTCTGACTTTGATCATTGTGGTGATGACGCTGTCATCGATGAACAAGGTCGAAGGCAAGACACCGGACGAAGTTGTTCGGGCCAAGGCTTACATGGAGCTTAAAAAGGAAAAGGAGAAAGACCAAGCGGAGCAGGACAAGCTAAAGCAAACCATCAAAGATTTAATTCAACGCAGCGAACAGGATATTGCAGCGCGAGACAAATTAAAGTTGCTGAAAAACATGCTTGATAACCAGGAGGTGATCGAAGAATCGCGAACTGAGCTGATCAACGAATTCAATATTCTTTCTCAAACCAACAAGCAGCTCGATGAGAGTGATAAGTTGCTGAAAGAAGACATCAAAAAAAAGGAGGAAGAAATCGCCCGGCGCAAGCTTCCACCTGAGCCAGCCAAACTGCGCGTGACCAGTATTGGTTCCAGCAGCACGGTTAAGCCCTACTTCGTCGAGATCGGAGGACGTTCGGTGCTAATTCACCGCAGTCTGACGAAAGAGCCCACTGTCATTCCCCTCGTAGGCTTGAATCAAAGCCCCAAATTTGTGGCCCTACTCAAAGAAATTGGCTCGAACCCGCGCCACAAACTGAACTTTCTTGTCCGTGGAGACTTTGAAGCAGTCAACGGATTGGAATTCACTTCAAAAATTGTCCGTGACTTTAACAAAGCCAACGGCACCGACATTATCCCCGGAAAGCTACCTCTCCCCAGTATGGGGAAGGTCGATTTGCAGACCTTTGCTCAATTTTTGGAACCGTGAGGAAAAATCAGAAACATCACGATTCTGTTACTTAATAACCGATTACCAGGACTGAATAAACATGGCTCGACGCAACTCAGGTGACGAAGAACGCAGCATGGACTCCCTTATGGATGCCATGACCAACGTGGTTGGAATTCTTCTCCTCATTCTCATCATCACCAGCCTCGGCATTACCACAGCGGTCGAAAAAATTCTGGATAACATCCCCGAAGTTTCACAGGAAGAGTTGGAGGAGATGAAGGTGAGCCGCAAGAAGACGCTTGATACCCTTCAGGATCTGATCCAGACCCAGCAGACAGTTATCGCCAGCCAAATCAAGCCCAAGGAGGCAGCGCAACTGAAGCTTGAGCTCGAAGAGTTCGAAAAAGACAACAAAGATTTGGCCGATAAAACTTCTGACATCGACGAGTGGAAAAATAAAGTCGAAGAAGAAAAAAAGAAGAAGGTCGCAAAGGAAACCAAAGTCATCGAATCCGAAAAAGAGGATCGCCGACTGGCTGCTATCCTTGCCCAGACTCCGGAAGCCAAGGTT
Organism: uncultured Verrucomicrobiales bacterium; assembly: GCA_937891465.1. Lineage (GTDB taxonomy): Bacteria > Verrucomicrobiota > Verrucomicrobiia > Verrucomicrobiales > DEV007 > JABDJT01. Next base: position 23,344 of record CALAHF010000019.1, read on the forward strand.
GCCATTGCCCGTGAAATCAAGCTTCCGAACCCACGCCGGGCTGAGGAAGCCGACAAAGCGCACTACTTCATCTGCAAATTCAACAAGCTCTATTACATCGGTGATCCCTACGTTCACACGATGAAAATTCGGGATGTCATCGATCAAAATTTTAAAGACTTAGCCTACACCGGCAAGGGAATTGGCTCTTACACTCACACCCTGAAAAGCACCAAGAAAAACGATGCCCGCACCGGCTACTTAGCACACGCAGAAGATTTTCGTCTGACCCGCTCCGCTGAAAAAACGCTCGTAGAGTGGACCAAAATCAATTCAAAAATTGTTGGCCGCGACGGCAAGGAAGCTGCCGATGCCAACCTGCTCAAACGCCTTTTCGGCAACGACGACAAACGTGAGTTTCAAGTTCATAAGTTTCGTTTTGACCGGGACAAGATCGCGGCATTTTTCAAAGACGGCAAAATGGGGCCGGCTGATTTTAAATATCACGTCTCTCCGGACGGTGATGGCTTGAAGCTCGCATTGGAGCCGAAAGAAGATGGCGGCTGGCCGATAGATTCGCTCGCGACTCCCGAAGGCAATTTTGACAAACTCTGCCGCACCCTGCAAAACCAACACGGCACCGTTTTCTATTACCATGTCGCGGCGGACAGCTTCGAAACCTATCTCACAGCGCGGACCAAGAGTGAGACTCACCGCATCAAAGCGGGCTGGACCGTCCTTCTTCCTGACACGGTTTCGCCGCAGTCATCGATTCTTCTTGAAACGACTCGTTACAATCTCGATGTACTTCCGGATGCCAACTACATGGCGGTGGCTAACTCCTCCGGTGCTGCTTTAATTGCCGCGAACGCTACTGAAATCGCCGAGTTCACCCAGCGAGTAAATGCCGCAGCGGACAAAGCCATTGCTGACAAATCGATCACCCCTGCTGAAAAACAACAATTCGTAAACTCGCTCACAGTCGAACGCCGGTCATGGGATGTTTCGTATCTTCAGCAGTGGGGCCTTAATATTTACCGCACCGCACTGGCTGCTTCGGAAGCTTCCGGCCTTGCTGAAGTTGTGATGGAAGCCAACGATCATCCGCCAAAAATTCCACAGATCCGCCTGTTCAGCCCGTCCTCGCCTCCGACCAAACCGAGGCCACCAGCAGTGGTGAAGCCAAAACAGACCAATACGGACCCGAACTCCAGAGGAGGCTCCAAAGCAGCAACGGTTACTCTCGACTAATACAATTTTATGCGCTCACGAACCACCCCTATTGAATCATCGAACCAACCCTGTCTGTTCGAAAAGGCATTTCGAATCAATAAGGTCTGTTCGACGATCATTCCCTGTTTGATCGTGGCGCAGTTGGCCTTTGCTGCTGAGCCAAAATTTGAGCGTCAGGAAATCGATTCGGAAGTCGAAGTCGGCTATGGGCTCGCGATCGGAGACGTCGATGGCGACGGCAAACCGGATGTTCTTCTGGCAGATAAACGACACTTTTCCTGGTATCAAAATTCTGCCGATTGGGCTGAATTTATCATGGCGAAAAATCTCTCGCTGAGAGACAACGTCTGTATTGCTGCGGAAGATATCAATGACGATGGAAAAGTTGAAGTAGCTGTCGGAGCGATGTGGAACCCGGGCGAAACGAGCGACAAATCAAAGTCCGGCGCGGTTTTTTATCTGGTCCGACCGGAAGATCCGACAAAGGCATGGACACCGATTCAACTCAATCATGATCCTACGGTTCACCGCATGCGTTGGGTAAAGGCGGACGACAATCAATTTCGGCTCGTTGTACTGCCGCTCCACGGGATCAATAACAAAAACGGTGAAGGCGAGAATGGCGTGAACGTTCGGGTGCATCACGCGCCGCTGAATTTGTGGAATGATCCAACTGCATGGAAAGATTCAGTGATCGAGAAGTCGCTTCACAAAACGCACAATCTGGACGATCTCGATGGCGACGTTTTGATCGGCGGAGCAGAAGGCGTTGTAAGACGCGATGTTTTGAATCCGCGCGAATCCGATCTGCGCATTTTGACGCCGGAAAACTCCGGAACCGAAGGTGTCGGAGAAGTGCGAATTGGCAGTGGGTTCATCACTACTGTTGAGCCCCTACACGGCAATACCCTCGCCGTTTACGAGAAGTCCGATGATGCTGAAAAGTGGACACGGACCATTTTGACCGATCAACTCAATCAAGGACATGCGCTCGCCACGGGGGACCTATTGGGCTTGGGAACGGATCAGATTGTGGTCGGATGGCGCAATCCTGATGCAAATGAGAAAGTAGGCATTAAGATTTTCTATCGCGAAAAAGCCGGTGCGGAATGGAAAAGCTACATCCTCGATGACAACAAAATGGCGACCGAAGATCTGAAAATCGCTGATCTGAACGGCGACGGCAAACTGGACGTCATCGCAGCGGGGCGAAAGACCCAGAATTTGGTGATCTACTGGAATCGCCGTTGAGCTGATTTTTGCCTCCGAGAAACGCGACTATTCGTGCGATTGAATTTCGCGTACCCCCTACGATTGTGCTTAAACATGAACCCTTTTCGTGCATTCGTTTATCTCGCATTTGCCCCTGTTTTTGCAGATGCTACGGCAGTGTCGTTTAGTCAGGACGCCCCGCCCAAAGCGGTGGAAGGTTTTCTTTCTCAACACTGCTACGATTGCCACGATGACTCCGTCAGTAAAGGCGATTTAAATTTATTAAACCTTGAATTCAGGCCAACCGATCACGCGAACTTCGAAAAGTGGGAGCGGATTTTCGACCGGGTTAAATTAGGTGAAATGCCCCCGAAAAAGAAGCCGCATCCTGAAGCCGAAAAAAAGAAAACCTTCTTAGCTTCCCTGCAAAAACCACTGATCGAGGCTGATCTCGCAGACAAAAAATCGAAGGGGCGAGTCAACGTGCGGCGGCTGACACGCCGCGAATACGAGCACACTCTGCATGACTTATTAGGAATTGATCTCCCCCTTGCCGAACTTCTTCCAGATGATCCGGCGACCCACGGTTTCGAAACGGTTTCGTCAGGCCAACAGTTTTCGCATCACAATCTGGGACGCTATCTGGAAGTTGCGGATTTGGCGTTAACCGCTGCGTTCGAAAGGGCCACTCGTCAGGTAGACGAAAAGTTTTCTAAACTCGTGACGCCTGAACAGCTCTCAAAAAAAAGCGGAGGAAACTACCGCGGGCCTGAGTTCAAAAGCGGGCGTTCAATTTCCTATCCAATCCGCCAGCAGTATTATGGTCGTCTCCCCATGACGACGGTGCCAAAAGATAGTTGGTATCGAATCACCCTGAAAAATGTTCAGGCAGTAAATCCCAAAACTGGCGTGGTTTGGGGAACGTTGCGATCCGGTGCCTGTGCGTCAAACGAGCCGATTCTTTACTCCGTTGGCCTGGTCGAAGCGACGCCAACCAAGCGAGATTTAACATTTGAAGCGTGGATCAAAAAAGGCCACATGCTCGAATTGAAGCCAAACGACGCCACCCTGAAAAATGCTCCGACCGGAGCGAGCGGTGGAAACACCTCATATAAAGGTCGTGATTTGGTTAAGCAGGGCTTCGCCGGGATTGCAAATGAAGGGATCAAGATCGAGCAGATTTACCCCAATTCTGAACGCTGGGAATTGCGCCGCAATCTCTTTCCCGGAGTGACCAAAGAAGACGCATCGAAATTCAAATCAAAGGAAGAACAGCGGGCAATTTTTGAGAAAACGATCGGGAATTTTTCAAACCAAGCATTCCGACGCCCCGTGACGAAGGAACAAATTGCTCCCTATGTTGGATTGGCGATGACTGCGATGGAAGACCCTGAAAAGCCGCCACGGGAAGCGTTGCGCTATGCATATCGAGCAATTCTGTGTTCACCTCGTTTTCTGACATTGATCGAGAATACCGGCCGCCTCGACGATCACGCTCTGGCATCACGACTCAGCTACACGCTCTGGAATTCGATGCCGGACAAGCAATTGAGGAAACTCGCTGACGAAGGAAAGCTCCATGAAACCGAACATTTTCATGCGGAAGTGAAGCGACTGCTGAACCACGAAAAGGCCGAGCGATTTATCGAAAGCTTTACCGACCAATGGTTGGACCTGAAAAATATCGATGATACTTCGCCTGACCTGCGAATGTTTCGCACCTTTGATGCCGTGGTTCAGGATTCCATGGTTGAAGAAACGCGGGCTTTTATTCGCGAAATGTTTCTGAAAAACCTATCAATCACCAACGTGATTGACTCCGATTTCATGATGGCGAACGAACGACTCGCTCGATTTTATCAGATGGACAAACTTCCCGTGAAGGTGGGTGATGGAATGCAAAGGGTCAGCCTCGGAAATTACAAACGCGGCGGACTGGTGACTCAGGGCGCCATTTTGAAAGTGACTGCAAACGGTACGACAACCTCGCCCGTCGTTCGCGGTGTATTCGTCGGCGAACGTTTGCTTGGTTTGGAAATCCCACCGCCACCGGCAAATATTCCGGCAGTTGAGCCGGACATTCGCGGAGCCGTCAGCATTCGTGATCAGCTGGAAAAGCATAAAAACATCGAGACGTGCGCGGGCTGTCACGTCAATATTGATCCAGGCGGATTTGCCTTGGAAAACTTCGATCCCATCGGTTTGTGGCGAACAAAATACGGATCGAAAAAGAATTCTGCAAAAGTTGATCCCTCAGGAATCACGCCGGACGGCAAAGAATTTCCGGATGTCTTCGGTTGGAAAAAAATTTACAAAAGCCGCCCCAAACAACTCACCGAAGCCTTTACGAAACAGTTTCTGACCTACGCAACTGGTGCTCCGGTGCGATTTAGTGATCGCGAGTCGGTCGAAAAAATCGTGACTGACGCTGGAGAAAAAGGCTACAAAATGCGTTCCATCTTCCACTCCGCTCTCGGCAGTGAAATTTTTCGCACCAAATGATTTAATTTTAAAACAATCCAACAGGGTCTGTTCGCTGAATCAATAGGGTTGGATCGTTGAACTCTGAATCGCAATCCGTTAGCTTCTTTGAAAGATGGAGCGCTTCGCAAAATTGAAAAACTGGATCGTCACGGGCACGATTCTCGGTTTGTGCAGTCTGGCATTTTTCGAGTGGGATCGCCGAAATTACCTCTGTCCCGAATTCTTAAAAAACCACCGCACGATTGATGATTTAGCCGACGCCAACGGGTTTCAGTTGTGGTTGTGGTGGGCAGAAACGAAACCGTGGGAGGCATCGGAATGGCTTTGGAAACAAAAGAAGATCCGACTCGAAAAGCAATTGCTCGCGGATTTAGTTTTAGAAAATACAATTTGGGAAGCTAATGTTCAGCTCTCTCAACGAAATCATTTGGATCCCCCCCAAGTTCAATCTGCCGAGCTGAAATTTTTGGTTGACGGCAAGGCAGTCTTTTCAAGAAACCTGCGATTCAATGAGTTACGAATTCCTCTTGAAGTAAAAGTTGATCGACAGGGAGCGGATCTATTCACACTCTTTTGGGAAGAAAATCGGTTAGAATTTGTTCTGGAAACAACAGCCAGACGCAGGGCCATTACGAAACCAATCCCCTATTCTGCAAAGTGTATTCGAGATCAACACTCCATGGTGTTAATAAAGTTTTAGCCAACAACCAATTCAAAAAATTAGAAGCTTTCCCGATCCGCGATGTGATGGACAGTTCGACGTCTCAACTACTCACTTTTACCCTGCCATGACCAAACCGATTGTTTTCGACAGCCATATGCACACGACACTTTGCCGTCACGCGGAGGGCGATCCGTTGGAATATGTCGCTCATGGAGTAAGAATGGGATTGAAAGGGGTTATTTTCACCTGCCACAGCCCACATCCGGATCGCTTTTCCCACGCGGTGCGAATGCGACCCGAAGAGTTCGCCGAATATGTGCGAATCATCGATCACGCCCGTGAAAATGCGCCGGATGGATTCGAAGTGCGTCTCGGAATGGAGAGTGACTGGTTCCCTGGACAAGAAGATTGGCTGCGCGATCTCCACGATTCAGCTGACTTTCATTACGTTTTAGGGTCGGTTCATTGGCACATTCCTGAATACGAAGCAGCTTTCTACACAGGGGATATCAATGCTTTTCAAACGGGGTATTTCGATCATCTCGCGCAATCGGCTGAATGCGGTTTGTTCGATTGCTTGTCCCATCCTGATTTAATCAAAAATGCCCAACCCGATGACTGGTTCTTCGAAGAGCATCGCAAAACGATCGGGGCTGCGTTGGATCGAATCGCAAAAACTGGCGTTGCGATGGAGTTGAATACCTCCGGTCAGCACAAAATTTTTCCGCAAAACAATCCGGGGCCGAACATGCTCACCATGATGGCTGATCGAGGGATTCCTGTCGTGGTCGGATCTGACTCTCACGAGCCAAACCGTGTTGGCGAAAGTTTCCTAAAGGCATTTGCTGCGCTGGAAAAAGCTGGCTACGATTCGATTTCTGTTTTCAAAAATCGGGTTCGCGAGGAAATTCCAATCCCCGAAGCGAGAGCTTCGCTCGGGGGAGATCCCTTCGATGATTGATGACTTAGAAGTGAATGGATTTTCCTGATCCGAAGGCCACTCCGGGATTCTCAGTGGTCAATCTGGTCTTCATTTCCGCCTGAATTTCTCCCATTTGATGGGTGATCTTCGCAATTTTCTGAACGGCGCTCCGATAAGCGGCTTCATCACTCTTCTCGTAACTTTCATCACGCACGCCTTGAACTCTCAAAAGTTCGTCGCGCAAATTTTTCAACTGAAGCTCATGATCAACCGAATCTACAGCAGCATCAGCAATGTTGATTTCCGTGGGTGTAATCGATGCTGCCGTGGAATTGTGTGATTCCAATGCATGATTCCCTGCGACCGCCAAGTTATTTGCCGACGCCCCGTTCACAATCGGCATCACCGTTGTTGTATATTTCCAAGTGCCGATACCAACCGCGACACAAGCAGCTATTTTAACCAAACTGCCGAAAGCGCCACTTCCCCGAGACGGGCGGGATTTCTTCGGTGCCGGAGCCTTCGCGGTAACATCGTCCACAGGTTTCAAAGTCGCCTTCACAATAGGATTGATCGAAGGACCTGCCGCCTCGTTCGCCGTTGGCATTGTCTGCGATTGCATCGGTGATTCGGGCTGATGCGCTACTGCGGGGGCCTGAGCAGCGCCCATTGGCTCGCCTGCAAGACCCGCAAGTCCCTCATCCAAAATCCATTGGCAAAATTGACGGACGGCGTGCTCGTCGAATTGACCCGGAAACTTACCTGAAGTTTCACGAACTGAATTGGCAACGGTTAATTCACCGCTTTCAAAACCGGCCATTAAAGTCATTTGCCACCCTTGAAGCAAATATTTTGCCTGGGTTGCCGTGTTTTCTACGAAAAAGCGTGCTTCATTATCTGAGCCTGCTTTAAGGCCCGGAATGAGCTTCAATTTCTGATTCCAGAGAACTTCGGTTTGCGTAAGGAGAGATGTATTCATATCCAATTAATATGGTTATTATGAAAATAATATCGCATATTGAGATTTTGTCCAATTTTTTGAGCTAATCATCCTATTTTCGTCCATACTGATGGCATGAAATTAATTCCCCTCTTCCTTCTCTTAGTGATGGCTTTCATCGACTTGTCGGGAAATCTGAACGCGCAGACTACCGATCAGACATCAGGAGGAACCGAAACTCTGAAATTCCGCCCACTCCTCAATGACAACGATTTGGAAGGCTGGGTTTTGGTAAATGTTGCACCATCGACTTTCAAAATGGAAAACGGTATTTTGAAGTGCACCGGCAAGCCGATCGGAGAGATTCGGACAGAAAAAATGCTCCAAAATTTTGTTTTGGAAATCGAATGGAGGCACCTCAAACCTCGCGGAAATGCAGGTATTTTTGTGTGGGCAGACGATCTAACCGCTCGCGGCCAGCCTTTTCATCGGGGAATCGAAGTTCAGGTCTTGGAGAATGCCTACGGCGACTCGAAGGGGCACACGACCCATGGCGATATTTTCCCCATTCACGGCGCGAAGATGAATCCGATCAACGGTCGCGGAGGCGGACGCGCATTTCCAACCGAGCTGCGGTCGAAGCCCAGCCCAGAATGGAATCATTACCGAATTGAAGCGATTGACGGAAAAATCTCGCTGGCGGTGAACGGAAAAGTGGTGACTCGCGGCGAGAACTGCAATCCTCGAAAAGGATATTTGTGCATCGAAAGCGAGGGCGGCGTAGTCGAATATCGCAATGCGCGGATCGCGGAGTTGCCGGGCGACGAAGTTCCTGCAGAAGAAACGGCGATCGCAAATCGAGGTTACAAAACGCTTTATACGGGTGTCGATTTCGCGGGCTGGAAAGTAGGCGAAGGCTGGAAAACACGGGGATGGCAGATCGCGTTTAATAATAAAGCCGATCCCACTTCTGAGCTGACAACTGAATCAACCCGCGAAGATTTCGGCTTCGTATTTGATGTAAAAACGACTGATAATTCCGGTAATCCCACGTTTTTTCCTCGTGGCAAAGCAGGTCCATCAATCGTGATTGATCGCAAAATTCACGGCGATAAACTTCAAGACGTTGGGCATTGGAACCGCGTTGAAGGAGAAGTTCGGGGGGAAAAAATTACAGGAACGATCAATGGAAAAGCTTTCGAAAGCGACACAACTTCCACTATCGAAGCGACTGGCCCGATCACTATCGTGCCCGACGGGCCGATCCATTTTGCGAATATCTTTGTCCGGGAGTTGGAGTGATTTCTCTCAAACCAAGTGCAAAACTTCCTGAAACACCCCTCCCCCAACCAATACCTCGCCCTGATAAAAAGCGCAGATTTGGCCTGGTGTGAGAGCGCGTTGCGGTTCATCAAATCGAACCACCAGGGTTGATTCGTCGGACTTACCTTTCTTTTTAATAGAGCTATCTTCCGGTTCGATCGAAATTGGCACGGCATCGCAGCGATAGCGTGGCTGAGCGCTCAGATTATCCATTGTAGCGAAATTTCCGTTTGTGAAGCTCAGGCTCCCTACCCGGCACTCGGTTGCGTATAGTTTGGGCGTTTCGGGTTCGTCGAACGCAACGACCAACGCATTGTCTGCAGGCCGTTTTTCGATGACGACGTAGGCTTTACCAAAGGTGTTCGAAGCTACGCCCAGTCCGCGTCGCTGTCCGAGAGTATGCATGTGAAGCCCGCGGTGCGTGCCAACTTCGCGACCGTCCAACGTGACAATCGGGCCGGGTTTATCATCGATGTAATGGGCCAAAAAATCGGACATTTTAATATCGCCAATAAAACAAATCCCCTGACTGTCCTTCTTGGCCGCGACAGGAATTTTCATGCGCTCTGCCTCTTCGCGAACCTGCGGTTTGGCAATCCCGCCGATCGGAAACCAAGCAGGCTGGATTTGATGCTGCTCCAGAAGAGCAAGGAAATACGTCTGATCTTTATTCCCATCGACACCTTTCAAAATGTCGGACGTCCCATTGTCATTCCGTCGAATCTGCGCGTAATGGCCTGTCGCAATATGCTCAAAGCCCTGCATTTTAGCGAATTCGAGGAAAATCCCGAACTTCATTTCGCGATTGCACATCACGTCAGGATTTGGTGTCACACCGTCGCGATAGCCCGCCAGCAGGTATTCGACAACGCGCTCGCGATACTCATTTTCGAGCGACAGCAGCCGGAATTCGATCCCCAGATGATCGCACACCGCACGGGCATCGATGATGTCTTGTTCCCACGGACAATCGCCGGGAAGCCCTTCCTCGTTCGTGAAATTCCGCATGTAGGCGCCAACGACTTCATGCCCTTGCTCAATAAGTAAACCGGCCGCGACAGAGCTATCAACTCCGCCCGACATTGCTGCGAGAATTCTTGCCATTTTGTTAAAAGGCTGACGATAGCGCAGATAAATCGGAGGAACAACCCGAGGTTGATCAGGTGCATCACGCAGAGGCTCGGAGACCTTTTATTCAGCTCTGCTATTCGTAGGCTTTCCCCAACTCAGCGCGGCTCACGCCGCCGTCTTTGTCAGTGTCGAGCTTCGAAATTTTGGCCCACATTCCGGCGGAAACTTCACTCTGCGCCAGCTTGCCGTCCTCGTTTTCGTCAAAACTGGAAATCACCCCAGCTGCACCAGTTGGACCGCCTCTCCCGTTTCGCTGTCGACTTTGCATCATCTGACTCGCCGCCTCCAGCTCCCTTTTCGAGACAAAATCATCCCCGTTTTGATCAGCCTTGCTCAACTTTTCCCAAAACTGTTCAGGTACTTCGGATTTCGCCAGCTTGCCGTCGCTATTCTTGTCCATTCGCTGAAAAAACTGCCCACGCTGTTCTGCAGTAGAGGCTTTACCTGCATTGACCCCCTTTTCACCCATCGTTCCCGAACGAACAGCGGAAACTTCTTCTTTGGTAATTTTCCCGTCTTTGTTTTTATCGAGCCGTGAGAGCCGCTCCCAAGCGCCGGCCGGCAATTCATCCTTTGAAAGCATACCATCCTGGTTCTTATCAAGCTTCTTGATCAATTCAGCCGGATTCGGTCTTTCCCCTTGAGCAATCACGTTACTGCTCATCAGCAGAAAACATATGGCAATCAGAGTCGGGATAGTCAGGAGTTGCTGGATTTTCATATCGAAACAGTAAACCCACGTCGTGCGGAAAAGTTGCGGACTGATGTTCAAATCGGCACTCCGACAACACCACTTTTTGCCCCGAAAGGGAACTCAAATGAAGCAATCCTCCGACCCCGTTTCTAATCTGAATTTGCAGTATAACGTTCCCCTGCCCGCAACGGCGTATTTTCGTCATGTAGCGCCGCGGACCGCTGAACAGCAGCAGTTTGTTGTGGAATCGCGGGGGAAGATTGAATCGATTTTGAAGCGTGACAGCGATCGCTTTCTCCTGATCGTCGGCCCCTGCTCCATCAACGATCCCAAGGCAGGCATTGAATATGCAAAGCGCCTTGCCAAACTTCGCGATCAGGTGGGAGATCAAATCGAACTCGTCATGCGAGTGTATTTTGAAAAACCACGCACCAATGTCGGTTGGAAAGGACTTGTGATGGATCCTGCCATGGACTGAACGGCTGATCTGGCAAAAGGTCTCGAAATCGCCCGTGATTTGTTACAGAAAATCATCGATTTGGGCGTTCCAACGGCGACTGAATTTCTTGATCCGATTATCCCGCAATACATCGGTGATTTGATCTCGTGGGCGGCGATTGGCGCCCCAACTGTTGAAAGCCAGACGCACCGTCAGATGGCCAGCGGACTTTCCATGCCCGTAGGTTTGAAAAATGCGACCAATGGCGGAATCGTTGCCGTGGTGAATGCGTTGAAAGCAGCCATTGCACCGCAAACGTTTTTTGGGATCAGCGATGAAGGCGTTGCCTCAACGGTCAGCACAATGGGTAACCCAATGGTCCACAATATCTTGCCCGGAGGCGATGACGGCCCGAATTTCAGTTCTGATCACGTCAATTCCACCCGCGAATTGCTGAAAAAAGGCGACGTTTCGACCTCAATCGTAATCGATGCCAGCCACGCGAACTGCTCCAAAGACTTCGAAAAGATGCCAGATGTTTTTGAAAAAGTGGTCGAACAACGTGCCAATGGCGATCTCGATGTGATCGGTGCCATGCTCGAAAGCAATTTAGTAGCAGGGAATCAGGCCGTTTCTGCTGATTTCGATTCGCTGACCTATGGGCAATCTGTAACGGATCCATGCATCAACTGGGCCACTACCGAGCGTATTATCCGTGCCGCTGCCGATCGGTTAACCTGAAAAATGCGGTAGCTTTCGATATCCATTACGTCCCATTTTCTATGGCGATCCACATTCCAGACATTCCAGAAGACGCTCCACTCGACGCCGATCAGCGCGTATGGTTGCAGGGCTGGCTCGCCGAAGCCATTAAGGCAGCTGAAGCCGAGTCAGTCACTGGAGGCAAACCACGTGTGGTGCTTATGTTTGGTTCTGAAAGCGGGAATGCCCAGGCACTCAGTGAAGGCTTTGCTGAACGTCTTAGGGAAAGCGGATGGCAGGCAGATGCCGTTGATATGGGCGATTCCGAAAAAGTTGATCTGACCAAAGAACACCTTCTGTTAGTCCTTACCAGCACTTGGGGAGAAGGCGATCCGCCTGAGAACGCAGTCGATTTCTGGACCGCCTTTTCACAGGACAATTACCCGAAACTTGATGGATTGAAATATTCCGTGCTTGCACTCGGCGACACCAATTATGCCGATTTCTGTGAGATGGGCCGGAAGTTCGACGGCCGCCTCGAACAACTTGGCGCTGAACGTTTTGCTCCACGAGTGGATTGTGATGTTGACTACGAAGACTCTGCTGAAGAGTGGTTCGAAGTTGTCGTTTCGCAGCTCGATCAGATAGATTTCTCAGACATTACAGTGACGCTTCCAACTGGTAGCGAATTCAGTAAGGTTGAGGAGAAACCCGCCGCTGACTTACCCTATTCTCGAAAAAACCCGTTTCGTTCGAAACTACTGAAAAACATTTACCTCAATAAAAAGGGCTCATTAAAAGACACTCGTCATCTCGAACTCTCACTCGCGGGATCAGACCTCAGCTACGAAGTCGGTGATGTTCTGGGGCTCTTTCCAAAAAATGATCCGGAATTGGTCGATGAAATGCTCTTCATCATGCCGTTTAACACGAAGATTTCTGTCGTGGCTCATAACGGGGAAAAGATGCATCTTCGCGACGCGCTGATCGAATTGTACGACATTCGAACGATCGCAAAGTCCACCATGAAAAAATGGGCCGCACTTTGCCATCACCCCTGGTTGAAGGCGGTGATTGACGACAGCGATGAGGTCAACAAAATCATCGATGGACGGGAGATCATTGATTTACTTTACGATTTTCCAGCAGACTTCAAGAATGCGCAGGACTTCGTCGCGGTTCTCAGAAAGCTGAATCCGAGACTTTATTCCATTGCTTCGAGCATCAACGCTCACCCTGAAGAAGTGCATCTTACCATCGCAAAGGTTGAGTACAACACTCATGGGCGTCACCGCAAAGGGGTGGCATCGACTTTTGCCTGCGATCGCCTCGAAACCGGAAAACGAGTCGGAATTTTTCTGCAAGGCGCCAAGCATTTCAAACTGCCGGAAGACACAACTCGTGATGTCATCATGGTAGGTCCCGGAACTGGAATTGCCCCCTTCCGCGCCTTCCTCGAAGAACGCAAGGTTTCCCAGGCAACTGGCCGCAACTGGCTTTTCTTCGGCAATCCGCACGAAGCGACCGACTACTTTTACGAAGAAGAGTTCGAGCACCTTCAAGTAGAAGGCGTGCTCAACCGGCTCGATCTCGCATGGTCTCGCGATCAGGCTCAGAAAGTGTACGTTCAGAACAAAATGGACGACGCCGCCGAAGAACTCTGGAAATGGGTCGAAGGCGGATCCCATCTCTACGTTTGCGGAGACGCCACCTACATGGCTGGCGATGTCGACAAAGCCCTTCATAACGCCATCGAAAAATTCGGCGGACTTTCCGAAATCGAAGCCGCCGATTACGTCGCGCAGATGAAGACCGACAAGCGTTACCAGCGCGACGTTTACTAATTTCCAGATCGGGTGATTTTCGATCGAACAGGGTAGGTTCGGCGAACATATCCTGTCTGTTCGAAACGGCTCCGCGATCCAATAGGGGTAGGTTCGGTGAACCAACAGGGTTGGATCGTTCTGGTATTCGGGATCAATACAAGACCAGTTCCATGAACCGCTTAAGATGTTCTGGACGCTGATTGTCGCGGCGAGCAATGATCGCCAATTTTCGTGAAAATGAAATATCTAATGGAACCCGGACGACTGGTTTCCTTTTGCCATAGAGCGCGAGAGAACGAATTGGGACAACCCCACATCCGAAACCGCCCGAGACGAGGTTGATAATAAAATCATAGCCCTGTGCCTCCATCGCAATTGACGGCTGGGAAACGTAAGATTTTAGAAATTTAACGGTTTCATCAGCCGCGAGCGAAAGGTTTGCTGCCAACAGAATCAATGGCTCTGAAATTAATTCTGTAGCACTTTTCACTGAAGAATCGGGCGGGGCAATGCCGACAAATCGGTCCTCAAATCGGTGAATCACCTCAATTTCCGCTGGAAAATCGGATCCACGATCAGTCAGAACGCCAAACTCGCGATTCTGAGCGACCACTTCAGTGATGACTTCAGCACCGGATTGTTGGGTGAATTCTAAGGTGTCGTCGGGCCTCTCTTTTTTATAACTCGCGACGAATCCGGGAAGGTAGGAAAACCCTACCGTTTCAGACAATGCGATTCGAATCCGCTTGGGCCCTTCAACAAACGTTTCGCGGAGCTTTTTCAATGAATTGTGCCACGAACCAAGCAACACGCTCGATTTCTCGAGGAAAAATGTTCCTGCATCAGTGAGCCGAACCCGTCTGGTGGGTGGTTCGCTCGAAAAGTCGGCCCCCGACGTTGGCTTCGAGCCTTTGAAGGTGGCGGCTGACAGCGCTTTGAGTAAGCCGAAGCGACTCGGCCGTTCGGGTGAAACTGCCGGTTTCCGCCAGAACTCCGAAAAGCTTCAGCGAAAAGATGTCGATGCCGTCACTGGAAGTCGATTCACTCACAAATCGAATGAAACCATGTTTTAAACTCATTTTCCACATTAAATTATCCAACGACTATCTGCGCATGACAATAACACCAACCATTGAACTCGAAGACGAACGGCATTCTGAAAATGTCCACGGCCCTTTTTGGGTGAACGACGAATGCATCTGCTGCGATATGTGCTCAGAATTTGCGCCCGACATTTTCCGAGATGCGACGGATGGTTCCCAGGCAATCGTTTTCGCCCAGCCTTCAACCGATTCTGAAAACGCAGCTGTAAACGAAGCCCGCGAAGAATGCCCCGTCCAAGCAATTCAGTGCGACTGAACACTTCTTAAAACTGCCCTCGACGATAGGCTGCGGGGGAAGTTCCGCGATGTTGTTTCAGCATTCGACTGAAATAGTAACGGTTCGGGAATCCGCAGTCTTCGGCGACTTGATCGATGGAATCGTCGGTGTGACGAAGCAGTCGGCAGCTTTTATCCAATCGGTAATCGAGCAGAACGCGCATGGGCGGCATAGCGACGTGTTGGTTGAAAAGATGGTTCAGATTTCGCACGCTCAAGCCTGCCGCGCGAGCCACATCTTCGGTAGAAAGTTTGCGGTTCAAATTTGTGTGCATGAAATCCATCGCGCGCTCAACCCGGGCATCAAGGCGCCGGTCGGTCCAGATTTCTGTGGGCAATTGCTGCAGAGCTTCAGCCACCAACGCAGCCGAGC
Organism: uncultured Verrucomicrobiales bacterium; assembly: GCA_937891465.1. Lineage (GTDB taxonomy): Bacteria > Verrucomicrobiota > Verrucomicrobiia > Verrucomicrobiales > DEV007 > JABDJT01. The sequence continues at coordinate 38,645 of CALAHF010000019.1, forward strand.
TCCAGGGAAAATTAAAATTTTCCGGTTTGGTAAGCGACTCCAGAGTGGCCAACATTTGAGGCGTGGATTCCACCGGAAAAATGCCGGGCCGAACCCGATCTCCAGCCGGTCCGAGCGTAAAATGAACATACCATTTGCTGAAGGATTCCGGATTCTCTGAATTGATCGTCGTATGCGGTGGAATGACATAAGCCACCCCGGGAACGAGCTGGGTTGGGCTCCCGATGTCATCTCCCACCCAGACTTTGGCAGAACCTGAAACGGGAATATAAAGCCTCCAAAAGGGATCATTCAATCCTTCGAGCACCCATGATTCGAGTTCGATAAGACGGGTTGTCAGAATTTCCAGCGTGATGCTGGGAAGCATGATGGTTCGTTCACCCGAAACGCGATGCGGAGAACCTTTTGGCACAAGGCTTATGAATTGAGAGTCGTCTGCTGGCATGACTTGTTGAAATAAGCATGCAGGTTTTCACGAAAATCACAAGTCTACAATTAGGCATTTTTCCGTATCAGACACAGTTGTTATTCAGACAATCTCCTTCGTACCAACTATGAAATTGAAATCCAGCCGAATCCGATAAAAACGATTGAGACCCACTTGCCATATCTGACACAATTCCGGCGAATTGTGCTATCGCATTTTTTTTTGATACATGCTCCAATAAAAATCGTATGAACGAACCCCTAGCAGAACTTTCTCCGGCCGACTCTAAGGCGATGCTCCACCTCGTAGCGGATCGGATCATCGGTGCTGAAGCCGAACTTTCAGAAGCCGATCGCCGTCTTGGTGATGGTGATCACGGCCTTGGCATGGCGCGTGGTATGAACGCTGCAAAAGCGGCTCTCGATGAACTCGCTGATGACGCCACTGTTGCTGATACTTTCAGCACAATGGGACGCGCGATGATGAGTTCCATGGGCGGCGCTTCCGGCGTTGTTTTCGGATCCCTTTTCTCTGCTGGAAAGAAAGCGCTCAAAGAAGAAGTGACTTTTAACACCGCTGGCCTGGCTGCTTTGCTGGCATCTGCTGGCGAAACGGTGATGAAACGCGGCGGTGCTAAGGTGGGCGCCAAAACAATGCTCGATGCATTGATCCCGGCGGCAGAAAAAGCTGCCGAGATAAAATCACTTCCGCTGAACGAAGCCGCACCAATCGTTGCGACGACCGGTGAAGAAGGCCGCGAAGCTTCCAAAGCAATGATTGCCACAATGGGACGCGCCAAGACACTCGGCGAAAAATCGATCGGTCACCCTGACGCCGGCGCTTGCTCTGTTGCCATCATTTTGCGGACGATCGCTGATTTTGCAGAAGGCAAAGCGTAACCAAAAACTTTCCTAAGTAGCTCTTGGTATAGCCGGCGTCATTCTGTTCTTTGAACAGATGTCGCCGTTTTTTTGTGCCCGTGAGGTATGGGTTGAGGCTCTGACCGGAAGTGGCTTGAAGAAGGAGGAGCAGAACCTCGACTTCAAGATGATCTCCTTTATGTTTTGGTTCGAAACGGATGAGATTTTTGACTTTCATACTGCTGATCGCTTTCACGGCTGAGGCACAAGAGCGCATTGCGACGGAAGAGTTTCGATATGTGGATTCAGGATTGGCGGCAGGAAAAGAGGACTCCGGCTGGAAAAATGGCTGGGTGATTTCGGGACAACGGCCCGCTTTGGTTGTGGATGGAAAAGGCGACGATGACCGTGAGATATTGATTCAGGGAACGGGGGAACGAAACAATCCCCTTCGGCGCGAATTGAAGGAATCCGTCCGCGGACCGGAGTTGTTTGTGCGATTTCAATTTCGCTATGATCCTGAGGGAAAGGACAAATCAGATGACAGCGAATTCTTCGTGATGTGGCTGGACCGCGTTGATGGCGGAGATAGGGCAGTTCACAGTGCTGGGATCCCTAACATTGGGATTCACGTCGCGGATCAAGGCCCCAAAAAAGGCAAAGTGGTTTTTATCGCGAGAATCGGAAGTGACCGGACCACATGGAGCACAGTGGATTTGAAACGTGGAGTAGAATATCAGGTTGTCGCGCGCTTGAGCAAAACGGATCCTGATGAAAGGGCCGCGTATAATCGGATTGAACTTTGGGTGGATCCGAAGGCTGCGGATCGGACCAAGCCGATCGCCACGGTGATTCAGAAAAGCAGTGTGAATTTTGTCCGATGGATCGGATTTGCAACCGGTCGAAAAACGGAGAAGTCGGACCGGATTTTTATCGATGACCTCGCCTTGAGTTATTCGTGGGACGATGCGCTGAACCTTTCCGCAGATGCACAGTCCGCTCCGGAAAAAGTGGAGCCGGATTTACCGCCATCGCTTTGGACAAAGGCGGTCGACTTCAATCACGACGTTTACCCTTTGCTGAAAAAGCGATGCTATTCCTGTCATAAGGGCGCCAATTCTAAATCCGGATATCGGCTCGACGTTCGCAGCGAAGTGCTCGGATACAGCACAGGGGATCCGCTCGCAATTCCAGGTGATGGAGCAAACAGCAAGGTCTTTGCGTTGACCGTTTCCGATGATCCTAAAAAACGGATGCCTCCTCCCGAGGACAGCGAACATGCGCTGACTCAACTTGAATCGGATTTGCTTCGCTCGTGGATTGATCAAGGGATGAAGTGGGATGACAAGCTACTTCCCGAGCCAAATGCGAGTTCGGATCATTGGTCATTTCAGCCAGTGAAACGTCCGGCAATTCCGTCAGTGAAGCGAGATGATTGGGTGAAGACTCCGGTCGATGCATTCATAGCTGCGGCGCAGGAATCGAAGAAATTGAAACCCGCAACAGAAGCTTCGAAGCGAACGTTGATCCGTCGGATTTCTTTTGATTTGATTGGTCTCCCACCCACCCAGGAGGAGATCGAAGCTTTTCTAAAAGACACTTCCGGCACAGCTTATGACGCTGTGGTTGAGCGTTTGTTAGCGTCTCCGCATTACGGCGAACGCTGGGGACGCTATTGGTTGGACCTTGCGCGGTGGAGCGAAAGTCAGGGGTATCAGCACGACATCCCACGTCCATACGCGTGGCGGTTTCGCGACTATGTGATCGACAGTTTTAACGAGGACAAACCATACGATCGATTTTTAAAAGAACAGCTCGCAGGTGACGAACTCAAGCCGCTAACCGATGAAAATGTCATCGCAACCGGATTTCTTGCGGGGGCAAGAATCAGCGGGAACCAGATGGACAAGGGCCTCCAGAGAAATGATGCGCTGGTGGACATGGTGAACGCGACGGGCAGCGCAATGTTGGGGCTCACCCTCGAATGTGCGCAGTGCCACAATCATAAGTTTGATCAACTGAGCCAGCGGGACTACTACAAGTTGCAGGCATTTTTCACCGACGGACAAATGGGGAATCTTTCGCTGCGTGATCCGAAGACGCCGAACCCGACAAATCTGGAAGATTGGATGTCGGAGAAAGCCTACAAGTTTTACATGAGCGAAGCAGGGAAGCGGGTGAAGGCGAAAACTTTCGAGCACACCACACTACCACACACTTGGGGATTCATTTCTGCAAAAACCGGCCACGCGGAAATCGAAAGATTGCCCGTGGTGAACCGTGATCCATTGCCATGGAATCCGGAGGTTTTGAAAGCGACCAAAGCACGGTTGCTCGTTCGCGGTGAAGTTTCTCAACCCGGCCCTGTGGTGAGCAGTGGTTGGCCGGAAGTGTTGGGGAAATCAAAATCAGAAAGCCTAACACGAACCGAATTGGGAGACTGGATGGGCGATCCGAAAAACCCGCTGGTGTCGCGCGTGTGGGCGAATCGAGTTTGGCAGTATCATTTCGGGAAAGGACTTGTGGCAACGCCAAGTGATTTCGGAACTCAAGGCGAAGCACCAAGTCACCCCGAGTTGCTCGACTGGTTGGCGGCTGAGTTGATGGAAAACGGTTGGAGCACGAAGCACCTGCACCGTCTCATTGTGCATTCGGCGGCCTATCGGCAAGTGAGGAAGTTTGATAAACAAAATGCGGCGATCGATCCTGATAATACGTTCCTGTGGAATTGGCCGCGACGCCGTCTCGAAGCCGAAGCAATTCGTGATGCGGCTCTTACCGCCACCGGTGAACTCAACCCTGAAACTGGAGGCCCTAGTGTCGCTCCCGAACTCGATGAGAAAGCACTCCGACGCACGATTTACCTCGCTCAACGCCGAAGTGAGATGCCACGCGCCATGACGATGTTCGACGGCCCCGAGGGAATCTCGAGCTGCTCGCATCGCGATGTTTCAACGGTGGCATTGCAGCCTCTCTATTTGCTGAACAGCAGCTTCATGAACAATCGCGCGGCAGCCCTTGCGAAAAAAGTAAAATCCATCGCCGGGGAAAATACTGACAAACAAATCGAAATCGCCTTCAGCCGGACGCTCGGTCGATTGCCCGATGCGGAGGAAAAAGCGAGGACTCTTCAAATGCTGAAATCTTCGCCAGACTCCGATCTCGCCTTTGTCCAATTTTGCCACGCACTCTTGAACGTGAACGAATTTGTTTATTTGAATTGATGAATACCAACAACAATTTTAGATTATCGCGACGAGCCATGCTTCATCAGAGCACGCTTGGCATGGGGTCCATCGCCCTGGCATCGATGATGTCAGATCAAAAATTGATAAGCGCTCCGATTGCTCACCGACCGGCCCGTGCAAAAAACATCATCTTTTTGTTCATGAGCGGGGGTCCCGGCCAAACCGATACGTTTGATCCGAAGCCGCTTTTACAAAAACTCGACGGCCAACCCGTGCCCGAAAGTATCGCTGTGAACGTCCCCAAAATCCCGCGTTCCGGCGTGAACTCGAAGCTGATGGCTTCACCTTTCAGTTTTACAAAATACGGACAGAGCGGCATCGAAGTTTCAGAACTTTTCCCCGAGACAGGAAAAATGGTCGACGACCTTTGCGTGATCCGCTCGATGAATCATCGCATTCCCGTGCACGGCCCGAGCGAGTGCATCGCGCTCACAGGGACTGCTGTTGGCGATCGTCCCAGCATGGGGGCCTGGATGACTTACGGCCTTGGCAATGCCAGCCAGAACCTCCCAGGCTTTGTCGTTTTTCTTTCCAACACCACCGGACCTGCTCCGCAACGCGCTGGCTGGGGACCTGGTTTTCTTCCAGCCCAATATCAGGGCACTGTGGTCGACAGCAAAAAAGGCGTGCCTTTCACCGCAATGCCATCGGGATACACCGACAAAAATCGCCGCGAACAACTCGATTACATCAAGTGGATGAATGAACGAAACCTTGCCCAACATGGGGCTGATTTCGAACTCGAAGCCCGCATCGCATCCTACGAACTCGGCTTTCGCATGCAGGCTTCTGCACCCGAAGCATTCGATGTTTCCGGTGAAAATGAAACAACGCAAAAACTCTACGGCATGGATCAAAAACACACCGCAGAGTTTGGAAAACAGTGCCTCATGGCGCGGCGACTTGTCGAAAACGGCGTGCGTTGTATTCAACTTCGCAACGGCGGCTGGGATGCCCATGGCAGCTTGGAGGGCAATCACATCGCGCGTTCCCGAGCCACCGACAAACCAATCGCAGGGCTGCTTCAGGATTTGAAACAACGCGGACTTCTCGACGACACCCTAGTCGTTTGGGGCGGAGAATTTGGCAGGACGCCGACCACTGAAGGATCCGCAACCGGTGCCAAACGCGGCCGCGATCATTCTCCGGCAGGCTACTCAGTATGGATGGCTGGCGGAGGCGTCAAAGGCGGGCAAATCATCGGCGCGACTGACGACCTCGGTTACGTTCCGGTTGATCGTCCGTTTTCCCCGGCAGATTTACACGCCACCATGCTTGATGCGCTGGGGCTCGATCAACATCAACTCACTTACGATCACAAAAACCGCGCCGAAATTCCGACGGTTTTTGGAGGAGAAGTGATTCAGGAAGTGTTTTCGTAAATTCATCTTCGCGTAGGTGATTTTTCAGGCAAATGAGGTTCGTTTCGGCCTATCTATATGAAAAACACATATTCCACTGGTTTTCGGCTCTTTGCGCTTTGCCTCGTCGCTGTGATTAGTTCGGCGATTCTGATCAACGCCCAGAATTCCGACGCTCCGACATCGAAACCACTGAAAGCGCTCTTGGTCGCGGGTGGTTGCTGTCACGATTACAAGGGCCAGCACGAGGCACTTTTCAAAGGCATTCAGGCACGGGCAAATATTCAGGTCGACGTATTTTGGACAGATGATAAGTCGGTGAATCCTCCCCTCCCCCTTTACGACAACCTAGACTGGGCAAAAGGCTATGACGTGATCATCCATGACGAATGTGCTGCCGGAAACAAAGACCTTAATGTCCTGCAAAATATTCTCGACGCTCACAAAACCATCCCTGCCGTGCATCTCCACTGCGCGATGCATAGCTTTCGGGGCGCAACCGACAAATGGTTCAAGCATCTCGGCCTGCAATCGAGTGGCCACGGTCCCCAGTATCCGATAGATGTGAAATACGTCGATCCGAAACATCCCATTCTCGAAGGGTTGGAAGATTGGACCACCATTAAGGAGGAGCTTTATAATAATGTGAATGTCTTTGATGCGAAGCCGATCGCGATGGGCACTCAGAAATACGAGCGAAAGGGCACCGCCAAAGAAGACATGGCCATCGTCGCCTGGGTAAATGAGAAACAAGGCGCGCGAAGCTTTTCCACCACGCTCGGACACAACACCGAAACCGTCGCCGACGGACGCTATCTCGATCTGGTGACACGCGGGATGCTTTGGTCGATGGACAAGCTGAACGACGAGTATCTCGGCAAAGCGTTCACGGGAAAGAATAAGGTGACGTTTTTTCCCAAGGTCGAAGCACCGAAACCAAAGCCAGTCACGATGGGCGATGCGCCAAAAAACGCCACGCTTGTGACGATGACGGCGAGCAGCGAGGAAAAAGGGAAAAATAATTTTGCGTGGAAAGCGGTCGACGGAAATAAAGATTCCCGATGGTGTGCCGCCAACGCAAGCACGCCGCAATGGCTTCAGTTGGAATTCCAGAAACCTCAAAAGCTCTTCGGAATCGATGTGATTTGGGAAAGCACCAACAACGCGTATCAGCACACCGTTGACTACTCGATGGATGGCAAATCATGGACGCCACTGGTTGACGCAAAAACCAACAATAAGCCCGGTGACACTTCGGCTGAGTTTGCCGCGAAAGACGCCAAATTTGTGAAGATCAATGTGACAGGTTCCAGTGCGGGCGGATGGGCCAGTATCCGTGAAGTGAATCTAAAGGGAAAAGGCATTAAAAAACTATGGCCCAAACTTGAGGGCGCTCAGGCTGCTGCGGCAAATAAAGAAGCGGAAAAAGGAAATGACCCGTATGCCAAGGAAGGCAACATCCCGCCCAAAATCGTGAAGCTCACGCCCGAAGAGGAGAAAGCGATTTTGGATAATGTGAAAGTGCCGGACGGTTTCAATGTTTCAGTTTTTTCCGACTGGCGAAGCGCCAACTATCCGGTGTATGTCGCGGCTGCGCCAAATGGTGACCTTTATGTTTCCAGTGACGGAAACGGTTCTCTAGGTCGGGACGCGCATCGCGGACGGGTGCTGCGACTGCGCGACACCAACAACGACGGCACCGCTGATGAAGTCACAGAATTCGTCAAAGACATCGATTCTCCTCGTGGATTGATCTGGGATCACGATAGGCTTTACCTGCTCCACCCGCCGCATATTTCCGTCTTTCACGACAAAGACGGTGACGGCGTTGCTGAGGACTCCCAGATTTTGATCGAGAATATCGCATTTGGTTTTGCAGACCGCCCGGCCGACCACACCACCAACGGAATCGACATGGGAATCGATGGCTGGATCTACATCGCGGGTGGCGATTTTGGTTTCATGAACGCCAAAGGAACGGATGGAACCGAACTGCAACATCGCGGTGGGGGCGTGATTCGCTTTCGTCCCGATGGTTCAGGTCTTGAGCTTTTTGCCACGGGAACCCGGAATATTTTGGGCACACCGATCAGTCCGCTGCTTGATATTTTTGCGCGCGACAACACGAATGACGGTGGCGGTTGGGACGTCCGCTTTCATCACTTCACCGGCCTCGAAGATCACGGCTATCCACGTCTCTACAAAAACTTCGCTGACGAACATGTTCAACCGCTGGCCGACTACGGTGGCGGATCGGGGTGTGGATCCGTTTACATTCATGAGCCGGGATTTCCTGCTGAATGGGCAAACGCTCCATTTACTTGCGACTGGGGAACCGGTGCGCTTTGGCATCATTCCGTTCAGCGAAAAGGCGCGACTTTTGAAGAGGTCACCGCACCTAAACAGTTCATCAAAATGACACGTCCGACCGATGCTGACGTCGATGGAATGAGCGCAGTTTATCAAGCGAGCTGGCGCGGTCCTGCGACGTTCAAATGGGCTGGCCCGGAAGCCGGTTACATCGTTCGTGTCACACCGAAGGGGTTCACACCCGAGCCGCTCCCCGATTACGAAAACATGTCCGATGCAGAGCTTGTTGCAGCCCTCGATTCGCCGAGCCGGATCAGAACGATGGCCGCGCAGCGCACATTGTTGCGTCGTGATGTGAATGACGAGATGACGAAAGCACTTCAGGATTTTGCAGGCAATTCTGCGAAGCCGATTGAAGCCCGGGTAGCTGCACTGTTCGCGATATCTCAACGCGGGTTCGAAAAAAAACTGGCTGATAAAACGCTTAAAAAATTCAGCCAATTCAATCGAGATCCCGATCTTATGGCTTTCGCGATGCGCGCGTTTGGTGACATGGCGATTGGGAATTTTCCAACTGGGCTGTTGAATCACGGCATGGGTTCAAAAATGGCATTCGAAGATCCTCGCTCTCGAGCTGAGGCTGCGATTGCTGCGGCCCGTCTCAATGCTCCGGCGTCAGGCTCCCAAATCAGTGCTTTATTAGCCGATGACGATGAAACCATTCGCCATGTTGCCTTCCAGGCACTTGCGAAAATCGGCGACTATAAATCCTGCCTCGCGATTCTCGGATCAGAGCCCGACGGAAAATACGCGGCCTTCGCGCTCATGCGGATGCACAATCCGGACCTCATCGATGAACTGATTTCGCGCTTTCCTTCCGAAGAAAATACCAACGCGCGTCAACGAATCATTTCCATTCTCGCACGCCTGGCGCAACGCGAAGCTGAATGGACCGGCGACAGCTGGGGGACTCGGCCCGACACTCGCGGACCATATTACCAGCCAGAAGCCTGGGCCGAAACAGACAAAATTTTATCCACTTTGAAAGCAGCACTCGAAATCGCAAAACCTAACGAAGCCGCTTTCATCATTCGTGAAATGAGTCGAAACCGAATTCAATCAAACGATTCGCTCAATACTATTCTCTCGCTCGCGAAGAAGAATCCAAAAGTCGTCCCCGATGCCGTGAAACAACTCGCTACTGCGGAATCAATTCCGCCTGAAGGCATCGAAATTTTGCTAAAAGCCGTTCAATCCAATGGTGATGAATTCGGCTACGACACCATCGCCGATGCAGTTTCAATTCTGGCAAAGACGGACGCCAAAGAGGTCGTGACCACTTCACTTACCGCACTCGGAAAGCTTCAAGGCAACATTGCCCGCTGCGAAGGGGATCTTAAGAAGACTCAGGAAATCACAGACGAGAACAAGAAGAAGTCAGAAGGAAAATATGCCAAGCAGCGAATCACCGATGCCAGGAAGCGCCTCGAAAAAGCCTCACGTGGCTTTCTAAAGGCTCCCAAATTAGAAAACCATCACCTTGCGATCGAAACGACCGCGCATAAAAAACCCAGCTCGCCAGAAGGCTTTTGGGCGAATGCGGCATTGCTTGAACTCGCTTCGCGAAAAGGCGGAAGCCCTGAGTCCCGCGAACTATCTCAAAAAGCGTTGGAAACGGGGTGGCAAACTCCAGCCCAGCAGGTTGCGTTGATCGGAGCCGCCGGAACTACAAAAAACCGGACGCTCGACGAACGTATTCTCGTCGCGCTGAACTCACCCAATTCCGACGTGAAAACTGCTGCGAAACAAGCGGCCAAAGACCTCAAGCTAAAGGCGCGTCCTGAGGATAAAACGCCGAAGATCTCAACATTAGATCCAGCAAAAGCTCTCACCGCAGTCATCAAGCATAAAGGTGACGTGTCGCTCGGCGAAGCAATCTTCAAACGGGCAACCTGCTCGGCCTGTCACACCGTGAGCCAGGATCAGCCGCAAAAAGGGCCTTACCTTGGTAACATTTTTGAGACTTACAAACGGCCCGAACTCGCCGAAGCGATCCTCAATCCTAACAAAACCATCGCCCAGGGATTTGCCACGAACCTGATCGTTCTTAAAGATGGAAAAACTCAAATGATGGGATTTGTCACCGACGAACAAGCTGATCAAGTCACCGTGCGCGACATCGCTTCCAAAGAGCACACGTTCAAGAAGGCCGACATCAAAAAACGCGAAGAGCTGCCCATGAGCATGATGCCCCCGGGTTTGATGATGACATCCAGCGTGCACGAATTCGCGAGCTTGTTGGATTACCTTGAAAAGCTGTCGGAGAAGAAAAAGTGATTCTCGCGAACCAACAGAGCACGTTCGATGAACAGACCCTGTAGCTTTGTAGATCGCTCATAGGCTTTCAGAAATTGACACACTTTTTTCCGTGTCACCCAGCCAGCTTCTCAGAAAATATTCATTCATATTATGAAGCCATTCGTCCTCGCCACAATTCTGGTTCTACTCATTTCACCCACTCTTTTGGCGCAGGAAAAGTCGCAGCCTAACATCGTTTTCATTCTCGCTGACGATTTGGGTTGGGCGGACACGACGCTCTACGGCCATACCGATCTTTACAAAACACCGCACATCGAACGACTCGCCAAGCGAGGGATGACGTTCACGAATGCTTATTCAGCAAGCCCGCTTTGCTCTCCGACGCGATCCAGTATCCTCACTGGATTGCATCCCGCGCGAACCGGATTGACTACGCCGAATTGTCATCTCCCACAGGTGGTTCTGCAGGCAAGTGCCCCTGCGACCGCAGTTCCCGGACAGAAATCAGTCCAACCAAATCCGGTCACGCGACTCGATCCAAAATTCGAAACCATCGCCGAACGGCTCAAAGAAGAAGGCTATGCGACCGGCCATTTCGGAAAATGGCACCTCGGAAAAGAACCATACTCGCCACTCGAACATGGATTCGATGTCGACATTCCGCACTGGGCAGGCCCTGGGCCGGCCGGAAGTTTTGTTGCGCCTTGGAAATTTCCTGATTTCGATCCTGACACCCCGAGTCAGCACATCGAGGACCGCATGGCTAAAGAAGCTGTTGAGTGGATGGCAGCCAACAAAGACAAGCCGTTTTTCCTAAACTATTGGATGTTCAGCGTGCACGCGCCGTTCGATGCAAAGAAGGAATTGATCGAAAAATACCGTCCGAAAATCGACCCCGCTGATCCACAGCGAAGCCCGACATATGCTGCCATGATCGAGAGCATGGACGATGCCGTCGGCACGTTGCTAGACTCGCTCGACGAACTCAAAATCTCCGACAACACCGTGATCATCTTTTTTTCCGACAACGGTGGAAACATGTACAACGAAGTCGATGGAACCACCCCTACATCAAACGCTCCTCTTCGCGGAGGTAAAGCAAGCATGTATGAAGGCGGAGTCCGCGTCCCGATGATCGTGAGCTGGCCTGGCAAAATCGCTCTTGGGTCTGAAAACGAAGTCTTGGTTCAAAGCTGCGATTTCTACCCAACGATTCTTTCAATGTTGGGTAAAAAGGCGAAGCCGGAACAGAAATTTGACGGCGTCGACATCACTCCGCTTTTCAAAAACGAAAGTATCGAGCGCGAGGCCATCTTCACGTATTTCCCTCACAACCCACCGGTTCCGGATTGGGTCCCGCCATCAGTCTCCGTTCACAAAGACGACTGGAAATTGATCCGACTTTTCTTTCAGGGTGAAAATGGGGCACATCGTTATTTGCTTTTTAATTTGGCGGATGACATCGGCGAAAAGAACAATTTGGCAGATGAAAACCCAGAGATGGTCAAAGAACTCGATGCCCTAATCGAAGGATTTCTGAACGAAACGAATGCGGTTCGACCGATCCCAAACCCGGCTTTTGATCCAGCCAAATACCGACCGGAAGACGAAGGCAAAAACCGCGTTCGCGACCAGAAAAAACCCGCTCCGAAAAAAGCAAAGGACACCGTGGGAGGCTGGACGCCACGGGAATCAAAAGCTACGCTTAAAGACGGAATCATGACCGTCCGTGCCGCCGGAAAAAATCCGTTTCTTGGTATTGGAGCCGGAGTCAAAGGCCCCGCGACCGTAACATTCCGGATTCGCTCCAAAAACGGTGGGACCAGTAAAATCGCCTGGGTTCCCGCTGACAAAAAGGAGCGCACCATTGCCTATGAAACGACGGGCGGCGATTGGGAGGAGATCGAATTAAAAATCCCGGCAGAGGGCAGTCTCGGAATTTTTCGGATTTATGTAGCTGCTCAAGGTCAGCCTGTGGAACTCGACTGGTTGGGGTTGAAGCCGGATAACGGCGACTCTCGGCGCTGGGATTTCGCAAAGTGATCGGGCTCTCCTAGATTTAACGCAATCGCGTCGCCAGATTTTATACTTTTTTTTCCGTGCCATTTTCAGTCTGAGAATGCATTATTCGTCACTCAAAAAAGTCGCTCCACGATCCAACCCTATTGGTTCGTCGAACGTACCCTGTTCGATCGTTCGATCCAAAATTTAAGTTTATGAAAATCCCCATCGCGCTGACATCGCTCCTATTGCTCTCTTTTATGCCGTTTACGAACGCGCAAGAAGAAGGGTTCAAACCACTTTTTAATGGAAAAAACCTCGAGGGCTGGGATGGAAATCCTGCCTTGTGGTCGATCGTTGATGGTGTCGTCACAGGAAAAACAAAGACTCCTGAAGATCTGAAATACAACGAGTTCCTGATTTGGCGTGGCGGGAAGGTGAAGAATTTCGAGCTTAAGGCGAAGATCAAAATCGAGGGAAATAACTCGGGAATTCAATACCGAAGCAAGGAATTACCGGATGTTGGGAAGTGGGTCATCAGCGGATACCAGTGCGACGTTCATCCGACTGCGGAAAACAATGCAATGATGTATCACGAAAAAGGTCGCGGGATTATTGCAAAGAATGGGCAGGACGTGGTTGTCGATCCGGATGCAACAAAATGGCTCGTCGCAGAGCGTGATCCTGTCGCGGTAGACACCGCAAAGTGGCACGAATACACGATCATCGCGAAAGGGAATCAGCTGACTCACAAGATCGACGGCAAGTTGACTGCGCACATCATTGATCACGACAAAGCGGGTCGCTCAATGGAAGGCTTGCTTGCCTTGCAGATTCATCGCGGCCCTGCAATGACGGTGCAGATCAAAGATTTGATGCTGAAAGTGCTACCCGAGGGTGGTGGACTTTCTTTTGAAAAAACCAACATCCCGAACGACGCGCAGGTGATTGAAAAGCCTGCCGCAAAGGGCAAGAGGAAAGGTAAAGGCAAGGCTGCCCCTAAAGCGATGCCTAAGGGCAATGGGAAAGCCAGTCAGGCAAAGGCGAAAGCCAAGGCCAAAGCAAAACCCAAAAAGGCGCAGACGGTTGGACCACGGGTCGGACAAAATATCGCGACGCCGGTTGATCGTATTAAAGCGCTTCCGGGTTTTGAAGTGGAGTTGCTCTATTCGGTTCCCGGTGGCGAACAAGGATCATGGGTTGCGCTTTGCAGTGATCCAAACGGTCGAATTTACGCGAGTGATCAGTATGGCGATTTGTATTCTTTTGATCCACCAGCCGCAGGCAAATCTTTGAGTGCCAGTGACGTGAAAAAAGTGCCGGTCAATATTCGTGCGATCAACGGCATGGCTTTTCATGAAGGGGCGATCTGGGCGGGGGTAAATGATTACGAAAAAAAGATCCAAAGCGGTCTTTATAAAATTTCCGACTCTGATGGAAACGGCGAGCTCGACAAAGTGGAGATGCTGCGCGCGATCACATCTTCAGGCGATCACGGCGTTCACGCAGTTGTGCCGATTCCGGAAGGCGGATTTTATCTGATCACCGGAAACAACGCGGACCCAACTAAGTCTGAAGATTCGTCGCCCGTTGCAGCTCATTGGGCAGACGATCACCTTTTGGAACGGATGCCAGACGGCCGTGGCCACAACCGGTCTCGCCTCGCGCCGGGTGGTATCATTTACAAAGTATCGGCGGATGGGAAAAAATTCGAAAGATTTGCGTCAGGTTTCCGCAACATCTACGGAGGCGATCTAAATCGCGATGGCGAACTTTTCACCTATGACGCGGATATGGAATACGATTTCAACACGCCGTGGTATCGCCCAACGCGAGTGAATCACGTCCTCAGTGGCGGCGAATACGGCTGGCGAAATGGGGCAGGAAAATACCCCGAGTTTTTCCCCGACACGTTGCCCGCCACGCTTAACATCGGTCCCGGTTCACCGACGGGAACGCGGTTTGGATACGGCGCAAAATTCCCTACGAAATATCAGGACGCGTTTTACGTTCTCGATTGGAGCTGGGGAAAATTGTATGCCGTTCACCTGAAGCCTGATGGCGCGAGTTACATGGCAACGAAGGAAGACTTCATCACCGGCGCGCCGCTTCCAATTACCGATTTGATCATTCATCCAAAAGACGGTGGGATGTATTTTGCAATTGGCGGACGCCGCGTTCAATCGGGTCTGTATCGCGTAACCTACACTGGAGACGAGGACACAACGCCGGCTCCTTCTGCAAGTTCCACGCCATCAAAACTCGTTCAACTTCGTCGCGAACTCGAATCGTTTCACGGCAAGCAGAGTCCAGCAGCCGTGGGAAAAGCCTGGGAATATCTCGATCACAAAGATCGTCACATCAGTTGGGCAGCACGAATTATTCTTGAGCATCAGCCAGTAAGTGAGTGGGCTGAAAAGGCGTTGCGCGAGTCCGCCCCCGAAAAGCAATTGCCTGCGCTGATGACATTAGCGCGAGTCAGCGAATCGGGCCCTGCCCATCGCGCAAATGCCGGAGGGAAAATCAATGCAGAGATGCGCAATAAAATTATCGAAGCGCTTTTAAAAATCGATTACGCAAAGCTTTCTCAGCAGGAAAAACTCGTTCATCTGCGGACGCTTCAAATCGTTCTTCACCGCGCGGGCGATCCTGCCAAAGACTCCATCGACGCGTTGGTTGCTCTACTCGATCCTGCGCTTCCGGCAGATAATTTCTCCGAAAACTGGCTGCTTCTTGAAACGCTGGCTCACCTTCAAGCGCCGAATACGGCGAAGAAAGGGATGGCTTTGATCGCTGGTGCGATCGGACAGGAACAGCAAATGCAGCACGCTCGCAGCCTTCGTTTTCTGAAAACAGGGTGGACGCCTAAACTTCGCGAAGCCCAATTGAACTGGTTTTTGAGGGCCTCGAATTACAAGGGTGGTGCTAGCTTCGACAAATTCATCGAATTCATCCGCACTGATTCACTCGCGACTTTTACCGACGCTGAGAAAAAACAACACGCGGAACTCATCGCGAAAAAAGCTGAGAAAAAATCAGCCATTGAAAACGTGGGAGCAATCTTCGCCGGTCGCACTCCAAAAATGTGGACACTCGACGAGCTCAGCGCTGCCTCTAAAAAGAAGGGTGCGATGTCAGGGCGAGATTTTGTAAACGGTCGCAAAATGTTTTCTGCGGCTGCCTGTTACGCTTGCCACCGTTTCGAAAACGAAGGCGGCATGACCGGACCCGATTTGACCGGTTCAGGAGGCCGCTACAGTCCACATGATTTGCTCGATCAAATCATCAATCCGAGCAAAGAAATCAACGAGCAGTTTGCACCGATCGTTGTCACGAAAAATAACGGCGAAGTCGCTAGCGGAGTTGTCGTGAACTTGAACGGCGACAATGTGACTCTAAACACCGATGTTTCTAATCCGAATCAGCGTGTCAACATTGACCGCAAAGAAGTGAAGAGTCTCGAAGTTAGCAAAGTTTCTCCGATGCCTCCAATGCTTCTCAGCATGTTGACTGAAGACGAAGTCATGGACTTGGTTGCATTCATCCTGAGCGGCGGCGACAAGAACAACGAGATGTTCAAAAAATAGGGCTGACATAGAGGGGCTCGCCGGACTCGCTCACTTCCTTCAAAACCGGGACAGAGCCTCGAATACGTAATTCGCGCCCTTCTCTTTTCTGCTAGGCTACGTTTTCAACCAACGGGCTCTGATTCTTGATCAGTCCCGTTGGGTGGTCGACGTGTTATGAAAATCACAGACGTAAGAACGGTTCTTCTCACCGGCCCCTGCACAGGTGATCCGTTTTTGTCTGAGTTGCGGAAATGGCGAAGCGCGGCATTCATCGAAATCCACACGGATGACCCGGACCTGATCGGTTTGGGCGAAACTTACGCAGGTTATTTTTGTCCTGAAATCGTTCCGGAAACGGTTGAGTTTTTTAAACCGATCTTGCTGGGTCAGAATGTTGATGACATTGCGGAGTTGTGGCAGCGAATGTATCACTGTGGAAATTTCTGGTGCCGTGTTGGATTGGGGGCTTCGGTGCTCTCAGGAATTGAGGCCGCTCTGTGGGATTTGAAAGGAAAGCTTGAGGGAAAGCCCGTTTGTGAAATGTTGGGTGATGGTCCTGTGCACGAGAATTTGCTGTGTTACGCGACGGGTGGGCCTTCGAATTACCCTACTGATCGGCTTGCTGATAAGTTGGATTTTTATCAATCCCTCGGCTTCAATGCTGCGAAACTCGGGGTCGGCTCGTATTCGAAAGAAGAAGGCTCGCAGATTTCCAATGATCCGAACGAGGCCGCAGATTTTGAAGCTACCAAACTCGATTTCGTAAGAACCCAATACGGCGCAGATTTTAAGCTAATGCTCGACGGGCACATGGGAAACAGCGCCACCCACACCTGGGATGTTTCCACGGCAGTGAAAGTCGCGAAGGCTTGCGAACCATTCGACTTGTTCTTTTTCGAAGAGCCGCTGCATTACACCGATCCCTGGGGATATGCCGAGTTGTGCAGCGCCACCACTGTTTCCATCGCAGGCGGGGAATGCCTCACTGTAGAATACGAGTGGCGCACTTTCATCGAACGCGACTGTTTCGACATCGGCCAGCCGGACGCAGGATTCATGGGTGGCTTCGGTGAATTTATGAAGGTCGCGAAGCGATTTGAAAAACAAGATCGCAAAATTGCCACGCATGCGTGGGGCGCTGGCGGCGTTTTGATGCAGAACATTCACGGCGGATTTGCCTGCCCTAACACGGCGATACTGGAAATTCCACCGGCCTACGGTCCGCTACATTCCGAGGTGATTGGTGATTCGTTTCAAATGAAAGATGGAAACGTCTTGCCTCCGACAGAACCCGGCCTTGGGATTGTTTTGACGAATGAAACGAAGGCAGCATTTCCATTCAAACCGGGCAGTGGTGAATACAATAATGTTCCCGGAAAAATTCTCCCAGAACATCAGGAATGAAAAAAGTATTCGTAAATATGCGACCACCCCCGGAAGTCATAGCGCGACTTGAGGCCACCGGAAATTTCGAATTCGACATCGTCGAACCACACGTCGAAGGCCCTGGAAACTCCTTTGGCGAAGATCGAATCGCAGAAGCTGACGTTCTATTTTGCGATCACCCGCCAGAGAATTTCGAAGCGATGAAAAAGCTCTCGATGATTCAATTGGCATCGGTCGGCTTCACGCAACTCGCCGGTCTGGGATTAACTGAGAAAGGGATTCAAGCCTGCAATGCGCGCGGTGTTTTTGATGTGCCGATTGCAGAATGGAACATCGCGATGCTGATCAACCTAGCGCGGAATTTCCGGGGCATGATCCGGAATCAGGAAACTGGCACGTGGGATCGCGACGCTCGATTTCAAAATGAAATTCGGGGCGCGACTGTTGGTATCTTGGGATACGGCGGCATTGGTCGCGAAACAGCGAGGATGGGAAAACTGCTGGGATTAAAAATCCATGCGATGACGCGAAGCGGACCGACAACTTATGAAAACGTTTATGGCATTCCTGGAACTGGCGATCCAAAGGCAGAACTGCCCGATCAATTTTTCACCCAAGATCAAAAAACAGAATTCCTTTCGGGACTAGATTATTTGATTTTGGCGATCCCGCTCAGTCCCGCAACCGAGGGCATCATCGGCGAAGCTGAGCTGCGCGGCCTGCCCGATCACGCCTACGTCCTAAATCCTGCACGTGGCCCACTGATTCAAGAAACCGCCCTGCTTCGCGCTCTTCAAGAAAACTGGATTGCGGGGGCAGCACTCGACACACATTATCACTATCCAATGCCGCCCGATCATCCGCTCTGGAAAATGCCAAACGTGATCATGACCCCTCACATTTCGGGCTCCAGTGGCAGCCCTCATTTTCTAACGCGGGTTTGGGATATTTTTGAGCAAAATTTAGAACGTCTGGAAGCAGGCAACACGTTGCTCAATGAAATCACCCCCGAGGCTCTTTAGGTAAGTCGAGCGAATCCGCTATGTTTCACCGGACCTCCAATTCGACCCTCGATATTCCCGTCAGAAATCGCTTCAGCGAGAATAGCAAAAACGTCATCAAGCGCCGATAGATAAGCTGAAACATGGCGAAGCTCATGGGCCATCGTAGCGTTAAATCCTGCGCTAGCGAGGTAGCCGCGTTTGAGCATTTCAGCGGTCATCAACGTAGTCAGCGCAGCAGCCTCTGGGTGATCAATTACAAGAATGGCCAACTCAGGACGGCCCGAGAGCTTGATCTGGATGCTGTGTTTTTCAGCCAACTGTTGCCAGCCCTCGATTAGAAGGGTGCCTATCTTATTGAGATGTGATGGCACATCAACCGCCATCATTTTCCGAACGCACGCGAGAGCAGCAGCAGGCCCAACACCTTCGGTCCAGAATGTGCTGGAGATGAAAGATCGTTGCGCGGCCTGCATCACTTCGCGTTTTCCGATGATGGCACCGATTGGAAACCCATTGCCAAGAGCTTTGGCAAACACCGCGATGTCGGGTGTGACACCGAATTTCAGATGTGCACCACCGAGACAGAGACGCCAGCCGCAGGAAATTTCGTCGAAGATGAGCGGTGTAGAGATCTCGTCGCAGCGCTCGCGAACGCCTTCCAAAAACCCTAGTTCGGGGTCGGTGAAGCGCGTTGGTTCCATCACAATGGCAGCAAGTTCGTCACCGTGCTCAGCAATGAGCGCATCCAATTCTTCGAGCGTGTTGTAATGAAATGTCAGGGTGTTTCCTGCGAGCCCGGAAGGCACCCCTGTGGGATCGAGCCCCGGAAGAAGATGCCCACCGAGTGCATCTGAATTTTTGTCCGATAGATTTGCGGCAAGATACCAATCGTGCCAGCCGTGATAACCGCACAACGCGATTTTACCCCTGCCAGTCGAAGCGCGAGCAATCCGAACCGCAGCGGCCATGGACTCCCCTCCCCCGCGAGTGAAACGTGCATTGTCTGCCCACGGATGGATTTCGAGAAGCAATTCGGCTAGTTCGACTTCATCGTAAGTTTGCAGCGTCGCCATCGAACCAAGACTGACCCGACGAATTACGGCAGCATTCACATCGGGATCAGCGAATCCGAGGATCGTCGATAGAATGCCATTCAGGCTCATGTCGATGAACTTTCGCCCGGAAATATCGATCACCTCGCAACCACGCGCTTCACGGTAATAAGCGGGCCACTGATCCGGCGCGAACATCTCGGGACGTTTGCTGAGCAACTGAGTGCCGCCGGGAATGATCTCTTTTGCGTTCTGATAGGCGGCTTGCACATCCGGCATTTCACGAGGAAGCGGCAAGTCGAGCAGTCGTCGAGCAGCCAGACAGAATATTTCTTCGACGTCCGTCGCATCAAGGTTCTGGTTCTGACAGGCTTGCTTTAAGGCAAGCAACGATTCGATTCCAAGAAGGGTTGGCTTCGCGGAGCGGGCTTTCGAAAAGTCCGCACGGATTTCATCCAGCCACAAGAAGTCATCCGCGAGATCGACGCAACGGCTCCGCATTTCTGTGACACAAAAGTCAGCGCCAAAGAGCAATCGGGTAGGACCAAACACTTTTAGAATCGCTTCAAATGCTGAAGCTTCGCAAACGGCGGATGTGTCGAAATAAACATTTTCCAATCCGCGAATGGACTCAATTCCTTCAACGGTATGCTTCCCACAGAATCCACGGGCCGCGTGGGCAAGGATGAGTTTGGCGTTCGGATATTTTTCGCAATGCTCGCGGATGTAACGCTGGTTTTCTAGTTCGGCGAGGGCTCGCGGAAGCACCATGTGAAGCATGATAGACAGCCCGTGCTTTTCCGCTAGTTCCCATCCCCATTCGGGAATAAATTCTTCAGTCGGAGCAAAGAAGGTGTCCTTCCGCTCAGCGAAAAGATGATAAACTTTAAACCCGACGAAATTGTCTTCTTTCAATTGCTTCTCAACTTCGGCAGGATCTTGTCGTGGCGTCAGGATCATCAATCCGCGCGAGTTCGGATCGCCTTTCATCTCATCAGCGAGATGACGATTGGCAGCAGCAACATCCAGGATTCGTGTTGGAAATGGAAAGAACAAGCCTCCCGACGGACACCGATCAGGCATCCATAACGAAAGCCGTTCGTCGTAGGTGGCGCGCGTCACCACGTCCGGACCAGCAGCAGCGAGAGATGGAGTAGGTTTCCCTAAGTCAACATTTCGCCACAAATGCGCATGCGCATCAAACGATTCCGGCGGTACAAAATCAGCGAGATGACGATCCCACAGATCGAGATCGATTTCGCCAACCTCGGCCCAGACGTAAGGATTCACCTCACTCATCAGTTACGTAAACCGAATAGATTTTCACATCGCCGGCATCAGGGAGTTCAACGCGAAGCGCGTAAGACTTCCCTGCGAGAATTGGATTTGCGAGCGACACTGCGACACGTGTTCCCGATTCCGTTACCTTCGCCACGGCCCCTTCGACCGGTTTCGCATTCTCATCTAGCAGCTGAACGGTGAGTGGCGCATCAGCCGAAACCCCCTCTACGTTAACGATCACTTTGGCGGGTGCTGTCGATTTGAAATGCGCCGTTTCAAAATGTGCGGGTGAATCGGCGATCTTTCTCGAAGCAAATCCGAATCCATCGCGACGAAGTGTCGCCAGTCCGATTTCCATCGTTTTCAGCTTTCCACCGGTGTCCCAGTGCGAATACCACATCATCGTCTTATCTCCCTCGTTGACGAACGCGTGGCCTTGCAATAAAGCGATGTCATCCCACTCGCCGGGTTCGCCTCGCGTGATGACTTTGTGATCCGGGATCGGTTCGCGGAAGTGAATTCCATTGTTACTGACGACCAAACCAAGATCGACCCGCACGCCTTTGTTCCAATATTTGCCGTCCTCCGGTTTCTTCGGCGCATCCTGCCAGAGCCCATTCAGCCCGACGATGACGTTGCCGCGATTCCACATTCCTGCGCCCATGTGACCTTGCTGACCTTTGACTGGCGTCGATGTGAGTTGCCCAACCCGGGCGAGGCCGAATGCCTTCGAATCCGACCAGTTATCAAAATCTGATGATCGATATGTCATCGTTCCACGACCAACATCACTTCCATCCATTCGCCACATCCATGGTGAAATCAGTTGGCCGGGAGCGTAATAGAAATTTCCAAATTTATAGAGCGCCGAAACCTCGAAGCGCTCGTTGCCGGCATTCATTGGACGATCTCCAACGACTTTCCAACTCAACCCGTCAGCACTGGTTGCCGCGATGAAAGCACCCCAACGACGTTCGTCGGGTCCGACCTTGCTTCGTCCTCCCCGCACATCTTTGAATTCCGGATGTGCAATGTAAACCGCTTTGTAGCGACGATTCGGATCGGGATCCTCTGGCTCATGGAGAATGCTGAGAAAGTCATTTACCTTAGCGAGCGACGGCACTTCGGATTTGATCAGGCAAATATTGTTCTTTTTGTTGCCTTTAAATTCGACCAGTCCGAGTTCTGGTTTCGTCCATGTGACTCCGTCATCACTCTCGGCATAACACATCGGCCGCCACCAACCGGGAGCTTGGCCCGCCTTGAGATCAGTCTCGAACATTCCGAGATACCACATCCGAAATTTGCCATCGAGCTTCAAGACGGTTCCGTAAAGAATCGCATGGCCGTGATCCGGGGCGCCTTCGGGCCCACGTTTCAGCACGGGGTTCTTCGGATGTTTCTCCGCGCGTACCGGTGTCACAAATAAATTATTTCGCCAGGGAATCGCACGATCATCGAACGAAAAGAAAACGGCTTCATCAGTTTCGGGGCCACCGTCGACGGATACTCCAGCCTTTGCTGATGGGAAAAATGGAATCGCCGACAGACAGATTGTGTAGAAGAGTTTTTTCATGAAAAATTCAGGGCAGTTTTCTTACGCTTCAGGAAGTTTCCATCGAGCCTGACGCAAGACAGCCAGCTTCGAATCTTTCATTTTTTCATACCAAACGGTCAACAACGTTCCGTCATCCAGCTCAACTGTGCTCGGATACCCCAGATCACCTCCGGCCCCGTCACCCGAGATAATCATTGGTTCGCCCCACGTTTTTCCATTATCCAAACTCACTCGTGCCTGATTGCCAAACGGAGTACGACGATGGCCGTAGGTCATGAGCAGACGGTCATCTTTGAGCTTCATCAAATGCGACGGCAGTCCAAAGGTGATCGGTCGTGGCGTGCTCCACGTTTTTCCGCCATCGGACGATTCCGTTTGCAGGGTCCAACCGGAATTCTCTTTGTTATGATTCCGAATCTGCACAACGATCGTTCCATCAGCCGCTTCGACACCATGTAATTCATGATAACTCTTTGTCGGATCATCCCCCTCACGAGTCGGGATATCTGAAACCCACTGCCACGTTTTCCCATCATCTTTCGATTCACAGACACCGATTTTTTTATCATCGGTCCAGAGCTGCTTGCCAGGATAAAGCAACCGGCCGTCCTTCAATTGTATCGGACCGTGAGGGCTGTTCGCAATTGTTGGAATCCGCTCGCCCCACGTTTTTCCGCCGTCCTCGGAACGAATCAACCATACCCCGAGTTCCGCTTTTCGCTCTTCGTCAGTGAGCCGATCATGACACGCCATCCAACGTCGCAATTCCTCATCACCAAAGTCTTTGGTCTGCCAACCGTCTTGCCCGAGCCCGCTCATCTGCTTGCCCTTTTTCATATACGACTCGTAGGCCAACGATGTGAACGTTGTTGCAATCAAAGTCCCCTTATCCGTTTCAAGAAAGCCAGAATCCCGATCATCAATCGCTCCATCCAAAAGGACGCGCGGCCACGTCCATGTTTTGCCGTCGTCCTTCGACGTCATCGAAACGATTTGTCCAAAAGGGCAAACGTGCGCGAGCCGTCCTCCCGACCAACTCACCCAGAGTTCACCATTTTTCCGGCGAGCTAACGTCGGCCATCCGCAATAATATTCCGGTCGTTGGGAAATGATTTTCGTTTCGAGAATAGTCGCACCCCCGGTTTCTTGAGCCACAAGAGGCGTTGCGGCCATCGCGCCGATCGAGGCGGCTCCGGCTGTTTTCAGGAACTGACGTCGGGCGGTGGGATTCGTTGATTCTGGATTCATATCGTAAATTAATTGTCAGGAGTGTTTTCGAAGTAGCAGGGTTGCTTCATCGAACAGACCCTGTTGCTTCGTGAGAGATTTATTTTCTTATAAGTGGTTTCAGTGAGGCTTCATCAGCGCCAATACCTTTCGGCACTTTCGGGGTAGCTACCCACTTCGAGGTAGGTTCGCTACCCGTCACTTTTTGGAAGTCTGCAAAGGTTTCCGGCGTGTAGCCAGTATGAACAACTCGCAGGCTTTTCAGATCATAAATATTACCGTCACCACGCCAGACTGTGTTCCGGTAAATCTGCACTTCGGGGTGAAATTTTCCTTTCCGAAAGACACACTTTTGAAAGTCCACCGCCCCCTTCGGCCCCAGCAACACATTGAGCCCGTCGAAGGTGCAGTTCTCTGCAAAAAGTTCCCCGCCGCGATTGAGGCGCAGCTCCTGAGCTTCCCCGCCAACACGAGTGATCAACACATTTCGCATCGTCAGCTGACAGCGCTGACCATCTTTTAACAAATTCCCATCCAACCAAAAAGCTCTCGCGGCGGTGCTCTCGATCACCGCATTCTCGATCGAATGTTTCAGGCCGATAAAATACAAATCGAAGCCGTGGCAGCCTTTGATGAAAACGTTTTTGTAATGCGTCTGACTCGTCCCCGTGTCGCACAGCCCGGTTGCATTTCCGATACTAACAAACCCATTAATTTGACAATCCACATCTTCGTGAGCACTAAATCCATCGTCTCCACAATTGATCGCCGCGATGTTTTCATACACCAAATTTCGCTGCGCCCCGTGAACGTTGAAGCCGTCATTATAAACGTGCATGCCCGTGATATTTTTTACCGTCAGCCACGATCCCGCGATGCTTTGGACCACAGCGCTGCTCCGTTTTGGATAACGAATATTCGCTTCGTCAAGTTTCTGTCCCGGCTCTAGCTTTAGATAAAATGCGTCGTCATCCTCCCGCACAAACGTCCATTCACCCGGCGCGAGATCCTCCGGTTTTTTTAACGGTTCGCTCGGTCCTTTCGAACAACGTCCCATGCGCTGCATCTTTCCATCCCACAGTAAAAACCAGCGACCAACAATCGCGTCGTCGGTTGTTTTGTAAATCTTCTGCCTCCGGTAAAGATCAGGCGACACCAAGATCCACTCCTCGCTGGTGACCAATTCACTGCCATCTAAAATCGCGCCATGGCCGTCCAGCGTAATTGGTTTTCCAGGCTCGCCGTGTTTGTTTGTAAAATCCGCGCTCTCATAATACGTCCCCGGCGTCAGATGAATTGTGTCACCTGGTTGAGCCAATTTCATAGCGCGGGCAATCGTTTTCACCGGTGCCGATCTGCCATTGTTAGCGTCATCGCCAGCTTTCGGATCGACATGGAGTTCCGGCGCAACCGATAAGTCTTGTGTCCCATCCGGACGTCTTGCCATGGCCGCTTCATTTTCCTCCGGCGTTACATCAGCGAAGGTGGCTGTCTTCTGCGTCAAATCCACCACGCGCCACGCCAAGTCAGCCAGTCGCGGATCTTCCTGCTGATCCCGAATCGCTTGCAACGCCTCTTCTCCCTCTTCGCCAAATTCAAGGATCGCATTTCCGATCACGCGCCAGCCCCAGTCGTTGTCCGCCCGATTCGGATCACTGTGACGCCGGAACGTGTCTAACAAAGCCGCCAAAATCTTCGGGCGAAGCGCTTTCAGTTCGGTCTCGTTCCGTGCCACGATCTTTTCAAGAGAAACTGCCGCGCGATTCGCCACCGCGACGTCTTCATGCGTCAATGTCTCCAGCAAAGTCGCAACCGCTTCAGGGTTCTTCCGTAAGTTTCCCAGCGCCTCCGCAGCGGCAAAGCGAGGAAAGCGTTCGCTATCGCTTAGGCCTTTCTGAAGCGTCGAAAGCATTGCCGGCCTCGCCGTAGTGATCAGCGAACGCATCGCCGCTTCCCTAACACGACCATCTTTCGCCTCCAATGCGGCTCGCTCGATTTCTTCTGACGGAAACGGCTGCAACCTCCGCAATGCAATGATCGCGCACTCCCGCAACATGTGATTCCCGTGTAGTTCCACCGCATCCAGCAGCGCTTTGGCCGAACCAGCGCCATGATTCTTTGACAAAGCTAACGCAGCCACACAACGAACCCCGTTCTCCGGATCACGCAGCCCTTTCTCGAGAAACGGCACTGCGGCGGGATCTTTCGATACGCCCAACGCTTGCAACGCGAGCCGACGCTCGATCAAATTCTCCGCCTCCGCCAACGGCGACAGTTGCTCGACTCCGGCTTCCAACTTCTCATCAATCACCTGCTGCAACGCCCGCATCCGTTTCGAAACATCCTCCGACTTCAGCGACTCGACCGTTTGCTCAGGGATAAACCCGCGCGACAAATGTTGAATGTCATCGCTCACCGCCAGGATCGTTGGCATACCTGCCTCCTGATATTTCTTCCAGCCATCACGAAACGGTCCCGACGTAATCACACTAACAGACGTGTGCGTTCCCTTCGCTAGAAATTGAAGATCCTCCAGCGCCTTCATCTGTGACTGGCCGCTGTTGTTTCCGTAAATCAAAAGCTCATCAACCAATCCATCGCGCACCCACGTGGTCACATCCATGAAGTGAGCGCCTGCGGTTTTCGTCAGCTCTGGCACATTCCACGACAACGGTTGCGACGGATCATTCGAATCAATCACCATGCCGAGCTTGATCTCATGCTTCGCCAACTCCGCTTTTAGCTCACGAAGAAACTCCGTCACGTAACTTCCGCGCAACCGCAGCCAATCCTCCCGCGACGCGCCCCGACGAAACGGTTCCGTGCGAAGATCGACCTTATATTGACGCTTAAAGTCCTCCACAATCGGATCACTAAACCCAAACTCTTCCTCAAAGCGCAGCGAGTAATTTTCCACATACGTCAGCAGCGCGAGACCATCATAGCCCGCCGCGACCGCTTGCCGCACCGTCATATCCACGACCGCCTTACGCGCCTCAGGATACGCCAACTCGATCGGTCCACCCTGCTGCCGCACCCCGTGTTTATCCGCCGAGGCCCACTCCGGGTGCTCCAGTTTCAGCTTCGATTCATAGCAAAACGGATAGTCCGTAAAACCCGGCGTATCCGCAGGCGAACCCCAGTCCCACAGCGTGCCCATCCCCCAAATTTCCATCCCGCGGTCATGCGCCGCCTTCACCGCCAGCTGATCCGGCTTCACCTCCGGGTAAAGCTCATTCAACCACGTCCAAAACGAATACGAACGCGGATTCTCCGCCCGCGCATGCATCGTTTCCAGCCAGCAAGACGCTTCGTGCCCGCGCCAGTATATCCGACGCGCGTGTTGCACATCCCGAAACAAATTAAACGTCGCCTTGATGCTCGCCGGGGAATCGATCGGCAGCGACGAACCCAAAAAGTGATTGTCCCCCGTGCTGACATACACATCGATGATCGGCTCCTCTCCCTCGCTATTCCCCGGCAGCAATAAGGCGGCCATCACAACAGAAAGCCAAATGGCGGCGCGCTTTATCGAGGACAGTTTAATCATAGGCATTCTATATTTCGCTTTCCGCATCCACCTGACAAGTGCCGCATTCTAGTAAAAATCGAACTCCAAGCCGAATATTAGAAGAAACCGTAAAAAGACACAAACATGGCAGCATTCAAAATCGACCGAAAGAAATTTTCGTTGTACGATCCAATCGTATTGATTCATCGAACCAAACCTATTGATTCGTGAAGCGCTTTCGATCCAATACTATTGGATCGCCAAACCAACCCTATTGATTCGTGAAACTCTTTTTCTCCTTCCTTCTTGCAGCGCTAATTTCCTCGGCTGCAATCGCTGCAGACAAACCTAATATTGTCTTTTTCTTCACCGACGACCAGACCTCCAGCACGATTGGTTGCTATGGGAACCCCATCGTAAAGACGCCGAATATCGACGGCCTTGCGGCACGGGGAACTCGCTTCAACAATGCGACGGTTTGCCAGGCGATTTGCTGGGTTAGCAGGACTACGATTCTCACAGGACTCACTGGACGAAGCTACGGCACGGCAAGTAATCCGGACCAAGCTCGCCCGGACGCTGTCGAGACGCTTTACACTGATATTCTTCGCAAGAACGGCTATCGGACTGGCCAATTCGGAAAGTGGCACGCTAAAATGCCGAAGGGCTATGTGAAGGAAGATCACTTCGACGAAATGCAAGTGATCGGCCGAAATCCATTTTACAAAAAAATGCCGGACGGAACGCTGCGTCACGAGACAGAAGTGATTGTGGATCGCGGAATCGAATTCATCAAGAATCAGCCGAAAGACAAGCCATTCGCAGTGAACATGTGGTTCAATGCCTGCCATGCGGAAGACGGTGATCGTCGCCCCGGGATTGGCCATTTTGCCTGGCCGCGCGCTGTTGACGGCATGTATGAAGAAACCGAAATGTATCGCCCGAAGCTGGATGATCCTGCGATTTTTGATGCTCAGCCGGATTTCCTGAAGACAACAATCAACCGCGAGCGCTACTTTTGGCGCTGGAATACGCCGGACAAATACCAGACGAACATGCGCGCCTATTTTCGCATGGTAAGCGGAATCGATGGGGCCATCGGCCGTTTCATGGCAGCATTGGAAGTAGCCGGTTTGGCAGAAAATACGATCATCGTTTACTCGGCTGACAACGGCTATCACATGGGAAATCGCGGCTTTGCTGGCAAGTGGTCGCACTACGAAGAATCCCTTCGAGTGCCCTTGATCGTGTGCGATCCGCGTGTCCCGAAAGAGCAGCAGGGAAAAGTTTCCGAAGCGCCGGCAATGAACCTCGACCTCCCATCGACGTTTCTCGATTGGGCTGGTGTTGAAGTCCCGGATCGCTACGAGGGCGCGAGTTTGAAACCAATTATTGAAGACAAAGCCCCCGCTGATTGGCGCTCGGAGTCTTTTCACGAACACTTTGCAGTGCGGAATCGTATTCCTGCGTTTGAAGGATTACGAAACGGGAATTTCAAATACGTGCGGTATTTTGATCACGAAGATTACGAGTTTCTCCACGACCTGAAAGCTGATCCCGACGAATTGGTGAACCTTGCAGGCGATCCGAAACATGCCGCGATGCTCACGGAAATGCGCGAGCGGACGACGAAACAAGTCGCTGAATACGGTGGCCCGCTTGATCCGCTCAAAGGTGCTTTCACCGCATCAACCGTTCCACATCCAAAAGCCAGCGCCGCTGTAACTGACAAGCCCGGCAAGGATGGTTTTGTAACTCTGCTTCGCGGTCGAGGTCTCGGCGGATGGACGGGTGACCCGAAATATTGGTCGGTGAAAGACGGGGTTCTCACCGGCGTGACCGATGGCTCTCTTAAGATGAACCGATTTATCACCTACAAAGGGTCGACCATTCAAAATTTTGATCTGCGGGTGAAAGTCAAAGTCACCAAAGGCGGAAACAGCGGCCTGCAATATCGCGGACAGATGCGACCTGAAATCGATCTCGATATCGTGAGCGGTTACCAGTGCGATGTCGTTGCCAACATTTCGAAATACAACGGGATGCTCTACGAAGAAAAAGGTCGCCGCATTCTCTCTCACACCGGCGAAAAAGTGATCGTTGACGAAAAAGGCCAGCCATGGATTACCGGCAAAATGGAAGTCAAAGAATTCGCCCCTGACGAGTGGCACGACTACCGCGTTCTTGTTCAGGGAAATCACCACCAGCACTGGATCGATGGTCACCCGACTGCTGATTTAATCGACCTTGACGAAGAAGGCCGTTCACTGGAGGGCGTTCTCGCCGTTCAAGTTCACGTTGGCCCGGCGATGACGATTCAATATAAAGATTTCAAGATCAAACACCTTCCGGATGACATGCCGTTGAAGACAGCAAAGGACGCTCCGATCCCAGATGATGCGTTGGGTGTGCGACCTCAGGGCAAGCTGCCGAGGGATTGGAAGGCGCCAATTCATGGTGAGCAGTGACATCGGTTTGGGAAGTGAAACCCATTTTTAACATGTCTGATCTCCACTTCCTCGATCCCGTTTACAAGGCGTTTCGCTGACGACGTTGCAACAACATCACCAACCCAATTACACCTCCAAGCGGCACCAGGATGGCAACGGCTGAAAAGTTCCAGATGCCACATTGGAAATCCCGTCCGTGAATTCGACTGGCGTTCTGGATTTGGACTCGGGTAAACCGAATGCCGGGACGTCCCATGCTCTCGATTTCCGAGACGCTGCATTTGTGTTTCCCAATCTCGAAAGCCCAATAATGCTGATAGTCCAATCCGCCAGCTCTGGCGGATCCCGCTATCAACAAAACCACAATCAGAGCGAGGCAGTGTTTCCTGAGACAAATTGAAATCATACGGGATCAGTTTCTGAATCATCCTGTCGGTTTTCAATCTATCAGGCAATGATTTAATGCTATCGTAAGGACTTGGAAGACCTATTCACCGCATCTGATTTTGCCTGGACCATTCGCATGCGGCGTGATCAGCCGTCAGCTTTTTTTGATCAACGGGATCTCAGCGGCGCTTTGTTGAAAAACCGAAATCACTGGCTCGACACTTCGCCCGAACTCTGTTTGGCGAACGCGACAAACGGCGATCAACTTGTCAGTGACGTCTGGAATCTAGCTGAACAGTGGGGACACGTGGAACCTCAAGCTGATCGCTCTCTCGAAAATCTCGGCCGCCAATGGGAAGCTGATTTCATTCTTCTAAATTCCGCCGATTTCAAAATGGCCGGAGGATGCGTCTGCTTTCCTTCGTCGTGGAATCTTCAAGAATCGACGGGTAAAAGTCTTGGCGAAGTCCATGGGACGGTTCCCCTGCTCACTGAACAAATTGGAGACAAAATTGATCGTTTTCTTCACAAAATCCCAGATGGCCAGGCGTTCCTTCGCAAGAACTGGGGGCTGACTCGCTCGCCCCACCTCAATTATCATCCGGCACTGAAACGGCCCCAAATGGACGTGACGGTCACAATGTCTGACGTGTATTTACGCATCGAACACCAGGCATTTGTTCGACTGCCCAGCGGAGTTTTGCTGGGAGTCAGAATTGAACCTGTAAATTTGAAACAGGTTATCGAAGAGGCGCCCCAAACGGCTCGTAGGTTGCGGGTGCAACTAAAGACAATGCCAGACGAAGTCGCCATTTATAAAGGTTTAGACCAGGCAATTCCAAGAATTGTGGAATTGCTTGATCAAAATCTCGATGGTAATCCGGCCTGATAAATCAAATCACTGCTTTCCAGCTGCCGCAGCCCGGGCCGCGTCTTTGTCAAAAAACGATCCCATTCGCACTCGTAAATCACCGTAAAAAGTGTCAGCCATTTCCTCGAGCATTTCAGCTCGTTTGGAAATTTTTTCGGATTGTGCGGCGGCAAGATGCTCTCGCTCGACGTCGACACGATCTTGAAATTCAGAATCCAAATCCATCAGGTTTTCGATAAACGCTTTGGCTGATTTAGTCTGATCGATTCCTTCGATCAAAGCGCGCTCAAGCGGTTTATTTTGGGTGAGGTGCAGCAGCTTCCCATCGGAAAGCTCATCCATGTATTCGTTGTAGCTGCTGAGAAATGCCTCGCGCTCGCGTGCGAAGCGGACTTCTTCGCAATCAACCAGCGTGTCGTATGGCCCCGGTTTCGAGAAAAACTTCACAACCAATGGGATCGTATCGACCAGCATGAAAAGCGCGGCAAGAATGAGATAGGCCCACAAAGCGAACTCACCACCTTCAGCTCCGTTTTCAAACATGCGATGAAGCGCCAGGGTTTGGGTAAGCAAATCGCGACGCGGCTCTTCTTTGATGCCATCAATCCGATCCTGCTCCTGCGTTCCGATGGAAGCTAACTCGCCCTGCAAGCGATTCATTTCAGTCAAACGAGAATCAATCTGCGTCGTAATCGTTGATCGAATCGAGTTTTGCTGCACCACAAATTGATCCGCCTGCTGGCTTTGAACTTGCTGCTTCAAAACAGCTACCCGGGCACGCTCTTCTTTTTGGCGATCCGCCCGATCTGCTGCGATGAGCATGAATTCATCCAAAATGGCATCTTCTGTCGCCTTCACTTGTCCACGCAATTCGTTCCGCTGCTCCGTCAAATAAGCGAGCATTTCGCCCGTTCGCTTAGCTTCTTCACGGCGCCACGCAAGTTGGTCATCGCGAATGCTCCGCGCTCGAGGCCCCAGACCCACAATTCCAGAACGTTGCCCATTCACTTCATTTTCAAACTGAGTCTGCCAATCATTCAATTCGCCCTGCAATTTCGCATAGCTCGCCGTCAGCTTGGTGTCTTCAGCATCGATCGACGCAATTTTTGCAACAAAGGCCGCCGTATCCGTTTTTACCCGTTCATCGTGTTGCGCTTTTAAATCGGGATCCAGATCTGCTGTGGGATCGGGCTCATTGATTGAAGTGTCTTCCACCAAAAACTCCGCACGGAAAGTATCATCAAATTTTTGTCGCTGAGCCGAGATATCCGTCTCAAGTGCTGCAATTTTGTCCTCGACCTCTTTTTTATCGATCGTCGCTAAGTCACGAACGCCTGCCAATTCCGTTTCACGCTCTTCTTCGACTACTGAAGAAATTGTGTCATTAAAAAGCAACAACGTCAGTGGGTGCGAAATCGTCAGCCCCATTAACACGGCAACAAAGATTCGCAGGAAAAACTGACTCATTTTCCGGGAGAATCCCTGAAACGACCGATAGGTGGCCAGCAACGCCCGGTCGATCGTGAGAATGATAAATCCCCACGCAAGTGAAACCGGAAGGATAACTTTCCAGCTATCAGTAATCGTCGACAGGGCATACGCGCATGCGATAAAGGCAAATACAGTTGGCACTAAGACGGTTGCACCAAATGCGACGTATTTCCGCTGCTCCCAGGTAGGGCATTGCTCGAGCGTTTCCGTGCCCGCGCCGGATAGCCAAAAGAAAAATTGCTTAGATCTGCTACGCTTCGGTGGATTCATTGGAAATGAGAAGGTTAAGGATGAATGAAAGAAACAATTCCTTCACCTAAATCTTTAGGGAATCCTGATTGTTTGTAAATCCTCAATTTTTCTAGCCCATACGGGCCAACACAACCATGAAGTAGATCCATACCGGCGCGCCAGACGTAGATCTTGCAAAGTTGTGCCTCCCATATTCGAGGCATTGACTTTAACTAAAAAACACGGCTTAATTGTCATGTTGATATGAAAAAACTAATTGCAACTATTACCCTGGCGCTCCTCGCTTTCGCACCTGCTGCGATGGCTGAAGACGTAACCTACACGGCCGGCATGACCGGCGTCACATGAGGCGGATGTAAAAAGGATGTCAGTTCGGCATTCGAAAAACTTTCCGGCTTTAAAAATATTAAAATCGAAAAAGGCGATGCTGCTGGAACTCAGAAAGTAACTGTGATTACTGATGGTTCTGCGGAAATCACCAAAGAACAGGCCGTTGAAAGCCTCGGAAAGAAAGCTGCTCGCTACGTCGTTAAGACATGGGGCAAAGCTGACGCCAAAAGCTGAATTCATTCAGTTTTAGTGAAATAACTTTCTACTAAAAGATTCAACAAAGAAAGCCGCAGTGGATTCGTCCGCTGCGGCTTTTTCTTTGGATAAAATGAGGAATGTGAGGAATTGAAATGTTTTAATTTTTCTTGCAGGAAAACCGCCCTCTGGTCGGTTCGCAGAGTCAAGATGAGAGCTATGAAAGGTTGTTCAAAACCCCGCTTGTGCTGCGCAAACCGGCCAGAGGACGGTTCTCCTTTTTTAATTTCACAATGTTTTGTTCAGAAATATAAACTCCAGAGTCGTTCTGCTCTGCTTGAAAAGCCCCGCAATTCCTGCCTAAAACGCAAGGCTGCGGCTCCGCTGAAATGGCCTTACACAAAAAAGCCGCACCGAACTTAAACGTCCGATGCGGCTTTTGAGAATTGTTTCGCGAGAAAAACGTTGCCGTTTACTCGCTGGCAGCTTCAGGCGTAGCCGCCTTCTTGATCAACTCTTGATCCGCTTCCGAGAGCTTGGTGACGTCATATTCAAACTTCCGGCCATTTGGAAATTTAAAGTGGCCCGTTGTCCCAACAACTTCGACCAGGGCAGCTTCAATTGCTTTCCCTTCGGAATTCGTCCAACTGCGATTCGCAATCAGGTCAGCTTTCCGCGGAGCCAGGCCAGTGCTGCTTGCACCCAAATCCATTGGAGCCGTCGCGTCTTTCAACGCAGATTTAATAGCTTTTTCAGTCTCATCTGCCATTGGATGACCGACATAAATCAGTTTTCCAGACACATCAAAAACTGCAGTGCGGGGAATCCCGTTTCCGAGCCTTGGCCCGGAAATACTTTTTGTCACGGTGTATCCAATTTTATTCTTATCGACGAGTTTCTTAATATCTTCTTCCGAACTCCCCTGAACTTCAGGAGCTACAACGACGAGACCTTTTTTACTCAACTTCTTTTCCATCTGAACCAGATGGGGCATTGCTGCTAAGCAAGGGCCTCACCGGGTTCCCCAATATTCGATCGTAACGACCTTTCCTTCCAGCTTCGAAAGATCGACTTCCGCACCTGAAATATGATTGCCGAGTTTGAACTCGGACAAGTTGTGATCAGGAACTGAATCCTGACCAACCGCCGTGATTCCACCAAACGCGAGGCAAAATGCGGCACCTGGTCCAAACAGAATTTTTTTCTTCATCTCCACATCCTAAATCGGCAAAACCTTACTGTCCATTATAGAAAGACGTCCTCCATTCGGATTCCTCATTTCCACTACCAGAGAGAAAGGCGGCCCATCCAGTACCACATTTTCACGGATTGGAATTCATCGAAAATTCACTCATACTCCTCTTTGAAGGCATTTTTTATGAAGCGAACCTATTTCTTCCTTTTCCCAATATGGGCAGTGAGCTCCATGATGGACAGCTCAGCTCAGGAGAACACAGCGTTTCAAAAAAAGCTCGAGCCCTTTCTCGAACAGCACTGTTACGAATGTCACGACGATGTCGTCGCCAAAGGTGGGCTGGATCTATTCGAACTGGGCCACGACCTGGCGGATCCAGCGACATTTACCAAATGGGCCCGAATCTATGATCGCGTTGCTTCCGGCGAAATGCCGCCCCGCAAAGTAAAAGAGCGCCCCACTGCAGGCCAGCTTTCCGGATTTCGGAGCTCCCTCGCGCAACCGCTGGCAAATGCTCATACATCAGAAAAAGGAACCGTCTTACGCCGATTGAACCGGGCCGAATACGAAAACACACTCAACGATATCTTCGGCACCAACCTGCGACTCGCTGACGACTTACCGGAAGACGCAAAATCTCACGAATTCGACAACGTGGGCGAAGCGCTCAGTATTTCGATGGTGCAAATGCAGCGCTATCTTGATGCCATCAATAAGGTGCTCGATACTGCCATTCAGAAAACTATCACCAAACCGGAGAGCAAAATCATCGAAGCAAGTTACGGAACTTCAAAAGGACTCGAAAAATTCATCGGCGACAAATGGCTGCGACGTCCGGACGGAGCCATCGTCTTTTTCCAAAAACTTGGTTACCCAACCGGCATGCTGCGAGAAGCGAATTTCAGAACTGCCGGTCGATACAAGATCCGCGTGACAGGTTACGCTTTCCAATCCGAAGAGCCTGTTACGTTTTCCATTGGCGGAACGACCTTTGCCCGTGCTGCTGAACGGCCGACCTGGGGCTATTTTGAATTCCCTCCTAACATCCCGACCACAATTGAAATCGAACAATGGGTCGAATCCAATTACATGGTGCAAATTGAAGCGATGAAAATCGCTGACAACAATTACGAGATTAAAAACAAAGGAGTCGCCAATTACAAAGGCCCCGGTCTCGCGATCCTCAGCGTCGAAGTGGAAGGCCCCATCGTCGATGAATTCCCCACCCGTGGCCACAAACTCATCTTCGGAGAAACGCCGCGAACCGAAATCATGCCGAGCAATCCGACAACCCGGGAAAAATCCTGGTATGTGCCCAAATGGAAACTCAGTTTTGAAGACCCGACCGCATCAGCAAAAAAAGTTTACCTTCGCGTTGCCGAAAAAGCGTTTCGTCGCCCCGTTACCGATTCCGACATCACTGCCTATCTGAAATTGTTCGAAGCTGAATTCGCCGCTGAACCTGATTTCGAAGCAGCCCTTCTCACCGGCTTGAAGGCCATTTTTTGTTCACCAGATTTTCTTTTTCTTCGAGAGAAACCTGGGCCACTCAACGATCACGCTCTCGCAACGAGACTCTCGTATTTTCTGAACAGAACATCGCCCGACGGTGAACTGCTCGCTACCGCAAACTCGGGGAAGCTGTCCAATGACTCGGCAGAAATTCTCCGCCAGATGAATCGTTTATTGAAAAATGATAAGAGCAAAAATTTCGTCCACGATTTCACAAACGCCTGGCTGGACCTCCGCGACATCGACTTCACAGCGCCCGACCGCGATTTGTTTCCCGAGTTCGATTCGTTTTTACAAGACTCCATGATTTCCGAAACTCGCACTTTTTTCCGCGAACTGATTTCTAAAAACCTCCCCGTCAAAAACGCAATTCGCTCCGACTTCGCGATGCTCAACAACCGCCTCGCTGATCATTACGGGATCAGCGGCGTGACCAGCCCGACCGTTCAACGAATCAATCTTCCTGCCGATAGCCCACGAGGTGGATTCCTCAGTCAGGGTAGCATTTTAAAAGTCTCCGCCAATGGCACCAACACATCGCCCGTGCTTCGTGGCGCGTGGGTGATGGAACGAATTCTCGGCAAAACTCCACCTCCACCCCCTCCCGGAATCCTCGGTGTCGAGCCCGATATTCGTGGTGCCGAAACCCTTCGTCAGCTTCTCAAAAAACATCGCGACGCTGAAAACTGCAACGCCTGTCACGCCATGATTGATCCACCGGGCTTTGCCCTCGAAAGTTTCAATCCGATCGGAGGCTGGAGGGATCAATACCGTACCTTGGGTGATGGTGAAAAAGTCGACATCGTCATCCTGGGACGCAGAGTGCAATACAAACTTGGCTCGCCAGTCGATGCTGCCGGCCAACTCGCCGACGAGCGCGCCTTCGCCGGCTTCAATGAGTTCCGCGACCTACTTGCCGAAGACGAAGATGTCATCGCAAAAACCCTGGCGACGAAGTTCCTCACCTTCGCCACGGGCCGCGAAATGGGATTCTCAGATCGCCCCGAAATCAACACGATCGTCAAACAATCCCGCGAAAAAGGTCACGGCTTTCGCGATTTGTTAGGACTCGTCGTCACCAGTGATATTTTTCGGAAGAAGTGATCAAGGAGCGGCGTCTTTCCAAACGCCGACGAAGAATGCAGCCGAGGTTGTCGGGCGCTTGGAAAGACGGCCCTCCTTGGCACTCGAAGAACCAACAGCAATATATGACCGGCGATACCGCCTGTCAGGACCCCACCAATTCGCGACAACGCTTTTGTTGAAGTTCAACGAGTAACCCTCACGCGATTTGGTAGGGTTGGTTCATCGAATCAATAAGGTCTGTTCGTTGGAACTTCCCACCATCTTCGGCGCATACATCGCTTCGGATTTTGCGGGTAGCGCGTGAAATTTTCCGGGGATCTCTGCCCGAGTCTGGTATCGGGTAATGTGCTCGCCCTGCGGCATCCACCGCACGAAGTGGGCGCCCCGTTCGTCCCGGAACTCTCGATACGTCGACATCTCCCCGGCTCCGCCGTAATGATATCCGCTCGTAAATTCCACGGGCTCAAACCCAGCTGCTTTTGGATCTTCGATCACCAAGTATTCAGCGGCGTTTCAAGTTTCGCTTTGGTATCCCAGTGATTTGGACGCGGCTCTAATTTTGTCTTCCATTTCGTTGCAGGACGCTTTTCGAGATACGAGTCTCCTCGTTCCATCATCCGACCAGCCAGACCGTTCATGTCAAAATAGTCGCGATCCAATTTGTCGGGATCGGACTTCAAATACGATTTCGTTTCACGGATCAATTTTTTCAGATCGATCTTTTGCGCCGTAAAATTCACAGTCTTGGCATTTCGAAATGTCACCGAAACAGTCGCAGGATCACCCGCTGGCTGGAGCTTTCCAGGCTCAAAACCGATCCAGTTCCCAAGAATTTGATTGCGTCAATCAAGATGCCTTTCTTTTGATCGTTTCTGCGTTTCGGCATCCGCCTTCACTTTGAAGCATCGCCGCCGCCTTCGAATACTGCCCGCGATTTTCGTAAATCCCGACGATCTTCGTCCGCGCCCGCATTTTCCAGGTCCTGACGGATTCTTCGATTCCTTTGTAAAGTTCGAGAAAGCGGTGACCAGCAGGCAAACGGACACCGGAAGCTCCGGTAGCGAGTTGGGCCACCGTTTCTTCATCCGCCAACAAATGCCACGCGTAGAGTGGTTTTTTTATTGCACGGTCAGGGGCAAACCGCTCTCCAGTTGTTATCACCGAAAACTGCCGCTCCAGAAATTCGGCATGCTTAAAATCCACTTCACTCCGGAGTTTCGGAGTCGCTGTGGCTGCTTTTTCAAGTAACCAACGCCAGCGTTCTCCATTGGTTGTTGCG
Source organism: uncultured Verrucomicrobiales bacterium (assembly GCA_937891465.1). Classification (GTDB taxonomy): domain Bacteria; phylum Verrucomicrobiota; class Verrucomicrobiia; order Verrucomicrobiales; family DEV007; genus JABDJT01. The sequence continues at coordinate 76,807 of CALAHF010000019.1, forward strand.
ACAGCGTAACTCTCAGGAATTTCGTGAAACAGCGGGTTTCCATCCCCATCAACCGCAGCAGCCGCGGCGACAAAATCACCCCAGTGAAGATGTTGAATTTCCTCAACGGGTGGATTTTCGTAATCGGTCAGGCTGTGCAATTTCCACGGCTCCATCGCCCGATTTGAAACGCGCTCAGCAAAAGCCAGCCAATAGGCTCCCGCTTCCTTGGCCTCAGCTGGCGTTGCCTTTTCAGCAAAAGGAATCGCTTTTTCATACCAACGGAGCCATTCGAATCGGTTCGTGGGATTTTCTTCATCCGCTTTGCGAAATCTGGCAGAAATAAATTCAGCCCGCGAAACCGCTGTCGGAATGATCTGCCAATTTTCCGGATGCTTTGTGAGAATTCCCCGGAGCGTTTCGATATCGAATTCATTCGAACTCAATCGGCCTGCGCATTCTTTCGCTGCTTTCAGGTTTTCCAAAACGCCTGCGGTTTCATCGGACTCTGACTCCAACAACTCCAGATAGATCACCAACGCGTCTTTAAAATTCCCGTCCTTTTGAAGCTGCTTCGCTTTCGCCTGCTCGTCCTGCGCCATCAACAACTGACATGAACAAAGCAAGATGATGAAAAGATGGGGAAGGGTTTTCATAAATCAAAACGAGATCGTAACAGAAACGGACAACGAATTCGATACGTTAGACCGTTCTCTATTCTTTCGAAGTGAATGACGTGTTTTGTGACAAGCAGGATTTTTCGCGATGAATCTTGAGAACAAATTGATAGCCGCAAAAAGGCTCAAAAGACGCAAAAAATAGCGTGTCGAAGTTGGAGCATCGGCTTCGGCCCGTGGCTCCGCAGAACTTTTTGCAAGTTCGGCTACGTTTCGGATTCTACGAACCAATAGGGTGCATTCGATGAACGGATACTGTTGCTTCGTGAGAATGTTTCGTCTCTTCGCGTATCAATTTATTTCGTGGAATTTGCGAATTTGCGGTATGATTTTCTTGTCATGAATGCTCCCCACATTGCTTCAAAAAACGCCCTCGACCGACGTCACTTTTTGCGGGGTGCGGGAGCTTCGATGCTTTCGCTTCCATTTCTCGACGCAATGATTCCCGCGTTTGCACAAGGGGCCGCGACTGATGAATCGCCGAGACGATTTGTCGCGATGTGCGCAACGCTGGGATTTCACACGCCGTTTTTGTTTCCCCAACAAACGGGACGCGATTATGAAATGACACCCTATTTGGCGAAGCTGAAAGATCACCGGGACAACCTGACTGTTCTGTCAGGGCTTTCGCATCCGTCTCAACAGGGAAACAATGGCCATGCCTCGGAAATGACGTGGCTGACTTCTGCGCAGCGTCCTGGTTTGGCAGGTTTTAAAAATTTGATATCGTTGGATCAAGTCATCGCGGACAAAGTGGGCATCGAAACGCGTTATCCATTTCTAGCGCTGGGAACAAGCAGTCGTTCGATGTCGTGGACTTCGACAGGCGTTGAAATTCCGGCTGAAAGTTCACCGGCTAAACTTTTCAAAGCGCTGTTTGTTGATGGAACGGAAGCAGAGATCGCCCAGGAGATGCGCGATTTAAAACGCGGTCGCAGCATTCTCGATACGGTTTTGGGAGAAGCGAAAAAACTCGAAACGGAGCTAGGTCATCGCGATAAAGAAAAACTCGAAGAGTATCTAACGTCAGTTCGTGATTTGGAAGTTCGGCTTCAGCAAAGCGAAGGTTGGGCGGTGAAACCGAAGCCGCAGGTTGATGCCGAAGTGCCTCGCGATGTGCAGGATCGGAACGATGCGATCGCGAAGCAGCGAGTCATGAACGATCTGATTCTGCTGGCTTTTCAAAATGATTCGACCCGTGCGGTGACGTTTCAGCTCGGCGGGATGAATGCGGTTCCGTCGAATATTCCCGGCGTGCAAACGGATTGGCACAATCTTTCTCACCACGGAAAAGATCCCAAGAAAATCGATGAACTTAAAATCATCGAAGAAGCTGAGTTTGATGTGCTCAACGAATTTTTGACGAAGCTGAGCGGGATTCAGGAAAACGGAAAGTCGCTGCTCGACCATACGGCCGTGCTTTACGGATCAAACCTTGGCAACGCCAGCTCGCACAGTCCCAAAAACGTGCCGTTGGTTCTCGCAGGCGGTGGTTTCAAACACGGGCAGCATCTCAATTCGACAATCGATGAGAAAACAGAAACGCCGCTTTCGAATTTGTTCGTGACGCTAGCGCAGCGAATGGGTGTGGAAACCGATGCATTCGGCAGTAGCTCAAGCGCGGGGATCCCAGGATTGGAGCTGGCGTAATGCGGCGGGTGAAAATCACCCCGGTTCTGTGTGTGATGGCGGCGCTCGTTGCGATTGCCTTGTGGCCGTTGAGTTATGATCTGGTGAGAGTTGCTACGGTTTCGCTCGGGAAATACCGGATTGTCGCGACAAGTTTCAATGGAAATCTAAATCTGTCTTCCCGTATCAGCCCAAAGCATTCCTCTAACGATCAGTTCAACATCCGATTTTCGAGCAATGGCATAAATCTCGTGGAGGCCGGTTCCGATTCCGCAAAAGTTTATATCATTCAAGGCACACCCTCCAAGATCCGACGCCCATTTGGTAAACCTCATTTTCAAATTTTTGAGGCGCACGTATTAAGCCGATTCACCTTCCAAACGCCCCACTGGATCGTCGCGTTCATTTTTTTTGATTGGAACACTCTGGCAAATTTTCGGAAAACGCCCCGATGACGCCGTTGAGTCTGACTGACAGCTGGAATTTTTGCTGATACGATTTCGGCATGAAATGTTGGAAAAAATTCTCCGTTTGGTCAGCAATGATGGTTCTCCTTTTAATCGGAAACTCGTCGCTTCCCACTTTGCGCGCTCAAAAAGCTCCTGAACCCACAAAACTCCGGATTCTTTGCTACAATATTCACTGGGCGCTGGGAATGGATGGGAAATATGATGTCGAGCGCATCGCGGACGTGATCAACAAAGCGAAACCGGATCTGGTGGCGCTGCAGGAAGTCGATGTTGGAGTTGAACGCTCGGGTCGAGTTCACGAGGCGCAGCGGCTTTCTGAGCTCACAGGAATGGACGTGCGAATGGGACCAACGCAGCATTATCAGGGCGGACTTTTTGGAAACGCGGTGCTTTCGCGACTTCCGATTAAAGACGTCGAGATTCATCCCCTGCCTTACACTGAAGAAACCGAGGAACTGCAGACTTACCCGCGTGGGTGTGTCGTGGTAACGGTCGAAGCGCCGAATGGAAAACCGCTTCGATTTGTCAGCACTCATTTTCAGCACAACTTGCCGGAAGATCGCGTTGCTCAAGCTCATGCGATCAACAAACTACTCGCGGCGGACGACTCAGGAATTCCAACCATTTTGGCGGGCGATATGAATGCCAAGCCTAACGAAGAGCCGATTCAGGTGCTTCTCAAACGCTGGACGAACGTTATCAACGATCCGCCAGCACCGACCGTCCCGGTGAAAGATCCAAAATACCGGATTGATTATATTTTTCATCGCTCCAGCGATTCTTTCAAAATTAACGAAACCTACGTGATCGACGAGAAAATTGCATCCGATCACCTGCCCGTCTTCGCTGAATTGGAGTGGATGTCGAATTAACAGGCATACGGTTCCCGAAACCAAGCCCAAGTGCATTTTCATCATGGAAAATGTCATGATTGACTTCAAAACCGCGTGATTCTTTAATTTCCCGGCAATTTCTCGTCAAAAATCAAGCAGCTCGTTAAAAACCGGCCCTGTACGGCATGAAAACTGCTGCCAAATACAATACTTCAACCCTTGGTTCGAATTCGAAAAATTCGGACGAGTCCGGTGTGCTTTGCGCTCCGGATTCGCCGTGCGTCGCGCCTTCGCACTTTTTCGAAGACGGGATTCAGGGATTGGATGTCAACTAACTCAAAAACAACCCACTGAAAAAATCCCCATGATCAAATATCTCAACTGGATGGTTCTGCTCGCGGCAGGACTCATCACGCTGGCTGCCCCCGCAGCATTGGCTCAAGAGGCGCCTCCTGTCGCCGTCACTGCCGAAGAAGCTAAAACCGTCGGAAACAACGCCTGGATGCTAACCTCGACAGCGCTGGTTCTCTTCATGACCATTCCAGGACTCGCGCTTTTCTACGGCGGCCTCGTAAGTAAGAAAAACGTGCTCTCTGTGTTAATGCACTGTTTCGCTCTGACCGCAGTACTCAGCATCGTATGGCTGATTTGTGGTTACTCGATGACAATCGGAAACGACGGCGGTTGGTTCGGCGGCTTCAACCACATCATGCATAATGGTGTCGGATCCGACGGGATTTTAAACTCTGCGTTTCAAATGACGTTTTTCATCATCACTCCGGCACTCATCGTAGGAACCTTCGTTGAGCGGATCAAATTCTCCGCGATGCTGCTTTTCTCGGTGCTTTGGGCATTACTCGTTTACGCGCCCATTTGCCACATCACGTGGTTTGGTGGTGAAGGGGAGAATCAGTCTCTTTTTTCAAAATGGGGAGTTGAAGATCTCGCTGGCGGAGTTGTCGTTCACATCACGGCCGGTGTCGCAGCGCTCATCGCATGCATAATGGTTGGAAAGCGGAAACACCCGACCCCTCCGCATAATTTACCGATGACAGTCATTGGAACCGCGATGCTTTGGGTCGGTTGGTTTGGCTTCAACGCAGGCAGCCAGGGCGGCGCATCGGATGCTGCTGCAATGACTCTTTTCGTGACTCACATTTCAGCCGCAACCGGCGCGTTTGTTTGGATGATGATTGATTGGATCACTGAAAAGAAACCAACCGTTCTCGGAACTGTGACGGGCGCCATTGCCGGCCTGGCCGCGATCACTCCTGCATCCGGCGTAGCAACCCCGGGCGGCGCGCTCATCATCGGCGCAACTTCCGGTATCGTTTGCTGGTGGGCATCCGTTAAACTTAAAAACGCACTGGGATACGATGACTCACTCGACGTGGTCGGTGTTCACGGGGTCGGCGGCGTTGTTGGAACACTTCTCGCTGCGGTTGTTGGCTCTACGCTTTTCGGTGGGGAATTCGACATGTTGAAGCAACTCGGTATTCAAGCCCTCGCATCGGTCGTTACGATCGTTTACACCGGAGTTGTTACTGTGATTATTCTCCTTGTTGTGAAAGTGATCTGCAAGGGCCTACGCGTTTCGGAAGAAGATGAGCGACTTGGATTGGATCAATCAGCCCATGGCGAAGCCGCTTATAATGACTGATCTGTTTTCAGTCTCCACGATCAGATAGGGTTGGTTCGCCAATCCAATAGGGTCTGTTCGTAATTTTGAAAACCCTCGCCCGGCTCGTTCCGGACGAGGGTTTTTTCGTTTCTTCCCGTTCAAGTTCCTCACCGGCTTTGAGAAATTAATCATTTTTTTAGGATTCCTTTTTTCAAAAAACACGCATTTGGCAGTCGCCCTCAGAAAAACACTAACCCAATTAATAACCTGGTTACAAACGTGTTACCACGTCCATGAGATTAGACCAAAACCGCATAATCGATTTTCCACCAAAAGTTGGCACGCGCCATGCTTAACCCTCTGCCGACAAGAATAACGAACTCTCACGGGGTTCATCAACTCAAAGACCCTGAGAGAGGTCAACCACACTAACAACACTCAAAATGAAAAATCGATTCAACCTTCGAAACTGGCTCATGCTGGGAACCATGGCGTTCGCGCTCCTAGGAGGCGACGCCTTCGCACAGAACACAGCACCTGCCGCAGATCCTACTCCAGTAGCTGAAGCTGCTGCCGCTGGACCCGAAAGCGCTTACTCATCTGACGAATATATTGCCTCAGACGGATACTCAACTTTCGCGGTCAATAACCTCTGGATCTGTATTGCAGCAGCTCTGGTCTTCATCATGCACCTCGGTTTCGCCACTCTCGAGTGCGGACTGACGCAGAAGAAAAACACCGTCAACATTCTGTTCAAGAACGTTTGGATTATCTCGACCGGTATTCTGCTCTACGCAGCATGGGGTTTTAACGCGATGTATCCGGGCGACTTTAACGGCTTCTTTGCGATGGGTAGCTGGTTCGGAGGCAATCTTAACGACGCTTCGCTGACAACCGCTGAATACAACGCCGGTTATACTTGGTGGGGTGACTTCATCTTCCAGTCAATGTTCGCAGCGACTGCGGCAACCATCGTTTCCGGTGCCGTTGCTGAGCGCGTAAAACTTCCAACCTTCATGCTTTTCGCAGTGATCCTCGTAGGCTTCGCTTACCCAATCACGGGTAGCTGGAAGTGGGGCGGTGGCTGGCTCGACGCCAAAGGTTTCTACGATTTTGCTGGTTCAAGTATCGTTCACGCCTTCGGTGGTTTCGCAGCTCTTGCTTGTGTTCTCATCCTCGGGCCTCGCGCTGGCAAATACACCAAGAGCGGGGTTCGCCCAATTCTCGGACACAGCCTTCCGCTTGCAGCGATCGGCGTATTCCTCCTCTTCCTCGGTTGGTTCGGTTTCAACGGCGGATCAGCTCTCTCAGCTGACCCGAAAGCTGTTTCTTATGTTTTCACCACGACCGCTCTTGCCGCTTGTGCCGGTGCCGTTGCTTCGATCTTTGTTTCATGGATCATCATCAAGAAGCCTGACCTTTCAATGGCCCTCAACGGAATCCTTGCTGGCCTCGTTGGTATCACCGCCGGTGCTGACACCGTTGGTGAAGGAAGCGCAATCCTGATCGGCCTCATCGCTGGTGTGATCGTTGTTTTCTCGATCCTCTTCTTCGACAAAATCAAGATCGACGATCCAGTGGGTGCGATCTCCGTTCACGGAGTCTGCGGTATCTGGGGAACGGTTGCAGTGGGCATCTTCTCATTCAACCCTGAGCACAAATTCTTCACCCAGTTGCTTGGAACGCTCTCCATGAGTGCCTTTGCGTTCATCTTCGCTTTCGCAGTCTTCTTCATCCTCAAACTCCTCATGGGTGTGCGTGTTAGCGCCGAGGAAGAAGCCGAAGGTTTGGACGTCGCTGAGCACGGTGCTCCGGCCTACAACTTGAACTAAGTGAGATTGAGTTCTTACTAAGAACAACATTCTAAATTACTCGAAGCGGGGAAGGAAAATTCCTTCCCCGTTTTTTCGTGTACCGCTCTGAAAAGTTTCTGGTCATTTTCGACACCGCGGAGAAAAGGTCTGCCTATAGCGATTTCACGCTCGGACCTCACGTTAGGCACTCAAATCGGCGAAACCCACTGCGCCTCAATCCGCGTTAAGGATTCGGTCGCCATATTTCAGGGTGAGAGAGAAGCCATCCGATAAAAGCAATCAAGAAATCGGATTCCCATCCAAGCACTCTTAGATTCTCAATTCCCTCTTCAGTGATACCCACATTCAAATGCAATAGGTTTCCCCGCTCACTCCTTGCTGCCTTCTCACAGATCACCCAATAGAATCGCAAGCAGCTTGATCTTCACACCTAAAAACGATTGAAGCTTAACTCTGCACAAAAACTCGGCTTTGAAAGCCCACTCCATCTCGATCGATTTATCGAGTCCTCTAGACACAAAAAAACCTCCGATTTTTCAATCGAAGGCTTCTTCGTAAAGGTTTTGTTGGTATTACCAAATTACGCTACTGCAATCGACGCCACTTTATAGCGATCGACTTCATCTTCAGATCCAGTAGGAAGCGCGACGTCTTCACCGACTTTCTTCTCGAGAAGCAATTTGCCCCGCTCAGAAAGGTAAGCGATCACGTTCTTATCTGCGTCGTAATCCCAGGCACCCATGATGGAATACTCCAACTTGTCGCCACCGTCGGTGCTTTCAAGCGTTACTCGGGTTCCAATTGAAACCTGCGTCGTGTCTGGATCGCTGAAATCGTATGGGTTCGCAACTTTCAGCTCGCGCTCCCAGTCAGCTTTCCGCTTCATAAGCACCCGCTGGTATTCCTTAGCGGACTTATACTCGAAGTTCTCACGCAAATCGCCGTATGAGCGAGCAATCTTGATGTCTTCGCGGTTTTGAGGGATCTCCTCTTTAACCAACTTATCAAAATCAGCTTTCCGAGTGACCATACTTTCCTCAGATACGAAGATGACGTCGTCTTCGTATTTATCACTGCCACGCACAAGGTCCTGAACTTCAGGGTGCATCTTAATGACACGCGCCATCAGCGATTTCCGCGTCAGCTCATCGAACGATGCTGAAGTAATCAGACGACTCGCAAAGTTCCGAATCGTGTTGATGTCCGCATCCGCAATCAAATCAGGAATCAAATCCGGATCATCAGCAATCAAGTCACGCAAGCGGTTCGCCGCACGAGCTGCAGTTTCTTCCTGAAGTTGGTCAGTTTCGAGCGAACTCATGACCGCCAAGCTCAATGATGGGTCAAAAATAACTTCAGCAAGGTTTTTACGCTCGCGACAAATCCATGCCAATGAGTCAGAAGACAACGAACGCTGTTGCAAACCAGTATCGAAAAAGTCGATCACCCGGTCAGCGCCTTCATTATCAGCCACGATTGATGCAACTTCAGAAATCGTTCTCAGGTTACTTTCAGGAATCAACTTCAGAATCTCTGAAATCCACTCGTCACCGAAAGCTTCCGGATAAGCACGCAAAACACCGCGAAGACGAGTCAACGAGAGCTCTTGAAGCAATTCAGGGATCTTATCGTTGTGACTTTTGATGATTCCCGCAATTGTCGGGCCGCCTTCAGGCAATTCGATGCCCTTAACCTTGGTTCCGACATCATCACGAGTCAGAACCAATTCGACAGCAGCAGGAAAATGGAGACGCAAACCTTTTGAAGCCGCATCATTCAAACCATCCACAACCGGGAGCATTTGTTTAGCCGGATCATCAAAAGCAGTGAGGTCGTTCAACATCACGTCGACAGCCTTCGCTTTGCTCTTCAAATCACGGGCACTTTCAAAATCCTGAATGAGAGCTTCTGACGGATCCAAGTTCTCATCGCGAAGCTCCAACGGGTCCGTGCGTTTGGTCGGAACCACAAACAGGCGGTCGCCACGCAGTTTCTTTTTCGTGCTTTCCCACCAGGTTTTGTATTTTCCCTCTGCAATGACGCGACCTTTCAGCATCACCTCAAAATTATCGATCGAAACTTTGCCGCCTACACTGGCGATCGCAAGACGAGCCAAACCAATAGGATCTTCCTTCGCCATTTCCTGCAACTCCTCCACCTTCGAGTGGCGTTTCGCGTAGAAATGGTCTTCATCAACCGGAGTCACAGAACTCGCGACAAACTTCATGCCCATCTCATGAGCCGGCTTGTCTTCGAAATCGATGACTACTTTTGTGTTTAAACGATCCCAGTCATTAATCTTTCCTGCCCCCCAGCTTTTGTGATGACAAAAGGTACCAGGTGGAAGGAGATCCAGCTTTTCAGCTGTCTCCATGTCGATTTTATCGCGGGCGACTAGTTTTTCGAGGTCAGAATGCATTCTTTGTTTTAACAATAAAGCGAATGTGGGGCATTTTTCGAAGGAAAAATTCACTTTTATCAAAGAAAATTAAAAAACGGCTCAAAAATCTCTCTGAAATTTCTCTTTTTTGAGTTGCCAAAATGCTTTTCACCTGTCTAATCTGAAAACCAACATGAAGAAAATCGCCGTTGCACTCCTTTTCATCGCCCTTGTCGCCCCTTTGATGGCTGACATTCAGGCTCCGCCAAAGTCGAAGCAAACCTCGACTCACAAACTAACGCGTGGTCTCACGAACATTATTTATGGGTGGTCTGAGCTTCCTACATCAATTTATCGCTCAGCGGAGCAAGGTGACCCAATCGCTGAAGTTTGGGTTGGCGGCATCATTCGCGGGCTTGAGCGCACCGGACAGCGCCTCAGTTATGGCGTCTACGAAGTGGTAAACTGGCGCAAGCCTCTCTTCAAAGAGACTTACCGCCCGCCATACACCAGCATCAATTATGATCCAATTAGCGGTTATGAAGAATTTCCTCCACAAATTGGAAACCTCTCAACCGTGAATTACTCCCGCGGTCGCTCGTGGTAGAAAGCAACGATACGGTTCGAAGTCTTTAAGATTTCGCAAAGAGCTCGCCTCAATGATGGCGAGCTTTTTTATGTCCACGAACCAATAGGGTATGATCGACGACTCAACAGGGTATGATCGTAAATCCAACTTCACGTTGGTTGATCGTTTTGTCGAAACCTTCCCTGCCCTCGAGGCCATCCCTGGTTTGATTCACGGATTTGTTCTTCGAAATCCCGAAATTGATGTCGCAGTTGACCGTGATGAAGCCCTTGAGCGCCTTCAACCCTGTTACGATTCAATTTTATCTGAATTGGAGATCCCACGAGACCATTTTTGGACCGGGGAACAAGTGCACGCCGATTCCATTTTTGTCGTGGAGTCCGGACCCGCCGCGCATATCCCCGACACCGACGGGTTTGTAACCTCACAACCCGGGCAATATTTGGGAATTTTTGTCGCTGATTGCGGAGCCGTTTTCATAGTCGATCCGGTAAAACGAGCCTGTGGCTTGGTGCATTCAGGAAAAAAAGGCTCCGAATTGGAGATCTCGCGTCGCGCCATTGAACTGATGGTCGAGCGCTTTGGATCCAATCCTTCAGATCTGATTGTTCAAGTCAGCCCATGCATTCGGCCACCTGCCTACGAAATAGATTTTGCTGGGCAAGCCAGGGAAAGTTGTCAGAAAGCTGGAGTTCAATCCATTTTTGATGATGAAACCTGCACCAGTTTGGATTTGGAACGCTATTACAGCTATCGCGCCGAACTGGGAAAGACGGGACGGATGCTCGCAATTTTAGGCTTCAAAAAAACTGACTGATTTCGATCATGGCTGATTCAACTTCAATCCAAGCACCAGCAAAGACAAACCTGTCACTCCGCGTTCTAAATAAACGTGAGGACGGTTTTCACGAGATTGAAACACGAATGATTCGACTCTCGCTCGCTGATCGAGTTGACCTAAGTTGGACAACCGATGATCGAATCGAGCTTACCTGCTCAGATCCAGAACTGCCTACCGGAGAGGAAAATCTGGCAACAAAAGCAGTCCGCGCCCTGGAGGAGCGAGTTAGAAAGAAATTCTCATTGCGAATTCACATCGAAAAGAAGATCCCTTCAGGAGCAGGATTAGGTGGGGGAAGCAGTGATGCCGCGGCGATTCTCACCGGAGTGAACGAAATGGCTAGCCTTGGTTTATCTATTGAAGAATTGGCCCAAATTGGAGCAACTGTAGGATCCGACGTTTCGTTTTTCGTCTACGATTGCGCCTGCGATTGCACAGGTCGAGGCGAAGCCGTAACCCCATTGCCTGATTTTAATCCAGGGTTGCCCCTCGTGCTGGCAAAACCCGATTTTGGGGTCTCAGCGGGATGGGCATATCAGAAATTTTTAAATTCGAAGGAATTACCTGGCATTTCCTACGTCCCTCAAATTTGTCCTTGGGGTTTGATGATGAATGACCTGGAACAGCCCGTTTTTCAAAAGCACCTTGTGCTGGCGAGTATGAAAATGTGGTTATTGAATCAGGCTGAAGTCCACGCCGCAATGATGAGTGGATCCGGATCTACCATGCTAGCAGTCTTAAATAAGAGCGATGCGGGCATTGAACTCGCCGAGCGAATTCGTGCCAGGTTTGGCCAATCGACGTGGACTTGGGTAGGACATTCTCTGTAAGAGAGATCTTTATTCGCGCCTCTCAACTCGAAATGTGACCACCACTCAGGTCACGTCGACTCTCAATTTCCCGTATGAAAAATGGAGTGATGCCATCTTTCTTAGAATTTATTGAACATTTATACGTCTAAGTATTACTAAGACATTAAACACTTGTTTCTCCAAACAAAATATTCTATGGAACGGGACCTCTTCGCAAAATGAACTCCCAACCACATCACGAGCTGCCTACGAGAGCACAGTGTTTGCTGACGAACGCTTTTTCCATCCTAATAGTGGATGACATGAAGGCGAATCGAATGCTGCTGGAGCGTCTTTTGGGAAGAGTTGGTTATCACACGGTAGAAGCTGCTGATGGTCTTTCAGCACTCAGCCAACTTGAAGCGTGTTTGCCGGATCTGGTGATTTTGGACGTGGAAATGCCGGGAATCGACGGAATTGAAGTCGTTCGCCGCTTTCGTGAATCCGAATCTGAGGAGGAGGTTGCACCCCTGCCTATCATTATTGCCTCCGGGAATCCATCGGAAGCAATGGAAGAATCAGCCCTGGAAGAAGGAGCCGATCTTTTTCTGACCAAACCTTTCGATTTTCCTATCTTGCTTTCTGAAATCCGCACGATGCTTCGCGCTCGCCGAACGGTTGTCGACCGCGTTCAAAGAGCGAAAGAATTAGAATCAGGAGACCGAGTTGCACCCAATACACTCTCAGTGGCCCTATCCACCAAGGATTAAACTGGATTCAGACCTTCTGTTTACTTCTTCCGCTTGCGGAGAAATGTCGGCACATCAAGATCTTCTCCATCAACAATCGTCGGATCGGTTTTTTCAAAACGACCTTTCGAGCCAGGATCCAACGGCAGCATTTCCTGCGAACCCGCCGATTCCACAACCGGCGGAGTCGCCTCCTGCTCTGCTGGAGGAGTTGGCGCCGCTGATTTTGCAGCAACCTTCTTCCGGACAATCCGCTTCTTTTCCGGCTGTACGGGCTGACCGCCCGTATCATCTGCCTTTGCAGACACACGCTGCGTGCCTGTCTCGCCTGGAACAATCCGAGTAAGGCGAATTTTTTGCGAATTATCTAAATTAGCGACAACCGAATCGGTCTCAGGGCTATCCACCTCAATTAGAGATTCATCGTCACTCGCAAATGGGGTCAGAGGACGAGGAGCACGACGTGGCGGTGGAACCACTTGTTTCTTCGCAGGCGGTGAAACCACTTGCTCAAGTTCTTCTTCCTGCTCCGGTTCTCCCGCACCAAACGCTTGTGCAATCGGATTGGTGACCAGTTGCATTGGAGCCTGAACAACAGGACGACGCTGAATTTCCGGATCAACAACAGTCCTTGATTGAGACTGAATTTGAGGATTCAAGACCGAGGGAGCTTCCTCTTCAGCTACGACGTCTTCTTCTTCGAAATGCTCCTCTTCCGGCTCTACTGGAGACTCGTCTTCAAGAACTGGCGGAGCAGGTTCAGGTTCCGGCTCAATTTCTGGCGGGGCCACCGGTGCCTCTACAACAGGAAGTGCAGGAGCTACAGGAACGGGTTCCGGCTCAGTTGCTGCAGCAACTGGCTCAGGTTCGGGTTCCGGCTCAGCCGCGACGACCGGTGGTTCAGGAGCTACAGGCTCTGGATCCGGATCGACAGGATCTGGCTCAGGAGCTGCCGCGACTGGTTCTGGCTCAGACTCTACTTCTGAAGCAACTTCTGCCTCAGGCTCCGAAGTTTCCTCCGGTGCACCGGCACTCCTGGAAACAGGAGGGGCTGCCGGTGCGAGTTCAGGCTTTTTTTCGACGGCCTCTGCTGCCGATACTGCCTCCGCTAAAGGGGATTGTGGAGCAGTCTGAGCTGCCGCTGCTGCGGTAGCAACTGATGACGGAACCGAAGAAATTCGCGCCGGAGGAGGCGAACCTCCATCATCGTCACCGCCGTGCCCTCTGCGAGGTCCATTCAGCGATGAAATCACCGTTACTGAAAGTGCACTTCCAAGACGTTTATCAGTCCCGGTTCCAAAAAGAATCTGTGTTTTATCACCGATGTGCTTCGAAACTTCCTGCATCACCAGCTCAACTTCGAAAAGGGTCATTGAGTCTCCTCCCGACACCTGCACCATAACATTTCGTGCATTCTCCAACAATTTGCCTTTGTCCAAAAGCGGGCATTTCAACGCCTGCTCGATGGCTTCATGCGCCCGGCTGTCACCTTTAGCAACGCCATATCCAAAAAGGCAGCGAGAGTCCTCTGCGTCGAGCGCGGACAACAAATCATCCATGCCGATACGGATGATACCAGGATCAGCCACGACATTCATTGTGGCGCGCACACTCTGACTGATAATCTTATCCGCCGCAGCAAAGGCCTCTGTCACACCATCTTTAGGCACGATCAGCTCGCCCATCCGGTCGTTATCAAACGTGATGACCGCATTTGCATAGCCTGAAATTGTATCCAGAGCTTCCAACGCCTGATCCATCCGACGCTTACCCTCGAAAGTGAATGGCAATGTGCAAAATACGACGAGAAAAACACCCTCCTCTTTCGCGATCCGGCACACTTCAGGAGCAGCGCCAGAGCCGGTTCCACCGCCAAGACCGGCAGAAACAAAAACCATTTTGTAACCACGAACAGCATTGCGAATCTCGTCGACAGCCTCAAGCGCGGCTTGCTTACCAAGTTCAGGATCACCACCAGCGCCCATTCCTTTCAAAAGAGTCGCTCCAAGTTGGATCTTATTGCTGGAAACCGAAGTCGACAGGGCTCGCAAGTCAGTATTTAGCGTCAAGAGTTCAGCTTCTTCACTGCCTTCTAAAGCCATCCGGTCCAGGACGTTTGCTCCGGCACCGCCAACACCGATGACTTTAACTGAAAAGTCACCTCCGCTGCCGATTTCGGACTGGTCGTCTGTATTGTATTCAATCATGAGAATTTTTGCAAAAGGGGAGTCACTATGCTGCTTAGTATTTTGTTGTCAATTGGTCAGGATTCTTTGTTTTTTTTACAAAATCAAGAACATGAATCACTTTCCGCCAAAAATTCTTCCAAAAAGGCCGCCGATGCCACCAGCTCGCGGTCGTTGTTCCTCAAGTAATTGAGCGTAACGAATCAAACCAACCGGAGTCGCGTATTGCGGATTTTCAAACAATGCAGCCGGCCCTGACATGGATGCCAACTCATTTCTTTGCACAGGAACTTCAAAAATTTCCTGCGCCAAATCATCAATTCCTCGCATCAGACTCGTCCCGCCCGTCAGGTAAATTCCTTTCCCGAGACGTTCTAAAAGTCCTTCCGCATCCAAGTTTTCACGGACGTGCATGAACAGTTCTTCCAGACGAGCCGCCATGATTTCACTAACCAATCGTTTTTCGATTTTCGAGCCCGCAAAATGGGAATCTGCTTCCAAATCAATCACATCACCTTCAGCTGAGTGATTCACATTGGCACTGCCATGCTCAACCTTGAGCCGTTCAGCCCGAGCTAACGGAATTTTCAGGACCATCGACAAATCATTCGTGATGTGATCGCCCCCGACGCCGATGCAGCCCGAAGCCACCACAGCACCTTCCGAATAACAAACGTAATCAGTTGTTCCGCCGCCAATATCAATGAGCAAAGCTCCCTGTTGCTTGGCTTCGCGATTTAAAACAACCTGAGAAGCCGCAATCGGTCCGAAAACGATGTCCTCAACCTCCAACGGCACTTCACGAACGCAGCGAATCGCATTTTGAATTCGTGTCTTCACACCGTGAATAATGTGATAATCCGCCTCCAACGTCTGCCCGAGCATTCCCACCGGATTCAGGACCTTCTCCTGACCATCAACATAATAATGCTGAATGATCGAATGAATGTAAGCATTCTCTTTTGGCAAAGAAACATCGCGGGCGATTTCCTTCACCTCTTCCAAATCTTCCTCGGTGATCTCCGTCTGATCATCCGCCACCCGGATGGTGCCCCGGTTATTCAAGCCCTCGATATGCGCACCCGTCACCGCGAGGAACACATTTTTCACCATCACATCGCTGCGATCTTCCGCCTTTACCAGAGCATCATGAAGACAAGTCTGCGCCGTTTCCGCATCGACGATCTCACCTTTTCGCACGCCAGCCGACGGATGATGCCCCACGCCGAGAATTTTGATGGCACCGTCACTGCGCACCTCCCCGACGACAACACAGATTTTTGATGTGCCGATTTCGAGACCAACGTAGATAGAGGAGCGAGCCATTAACGGGGGAAGTGAGACTGTTAGTTTTGTAAAATTAGCGCAATATCCGCAGTTAGGTAAGCATTTCTGTGATTTTTGGAATAATTAATTGGTAATCTTCAAAAAAGATTCATCAACCGCCATTTAAAATTGATTTCAACTGCTTTGTTCTCCCCCGCTCTTCCGGTGAAATCGGAGTCGCCCGAATCGGGTTCGCAGCAGTTCCTTCTGGCGCCATTTCAGACGAATTTCCGCCATTCATCTGGCGCAACAGCTCAGGATCCGGCGGATTGAAAAATGTTACCGGAATATTCCGGGCCACCAACACATTCACCGTCGCCAGCTCGCGGCCAACCGATTCCGAATGCGAAGTAATTTGCTGCAAGTCCGCCAGCCCACGATCAACTTCACGGATTCCGAACGTGACTTCCATGCCATTGTTATAAACCGCTTGCAGCGACCACGGGTTCTCCAGCTTCACCAGATGAATCTCCAGCCCCATCCCCTCAAACATCGCCGCACTCTTTTCCAGCAGATCAATCGCTGCCGCCACTTGGCGCGATTCGATCACCGTGTTTTCCGCCGGCTTCGAAATATCATTCGTCCCGATTACTGGAAGGCTCATGAAACGCTTCAGCAAATGCTGGCAGCGGAAAACCCGCCCTTCGTTATCCAAAAGAAAACCCGTCGCTGAATTGCGCGGCGGAATGTCGTGACGTGGACTGGCCAGCCATGCGATCGGCTGCCGCTCTTCAACCACAATTTCCAAACGATCCGGTAACTCGCGGCTCACCTTTGCTTTTGTCACCATTGGCAAATTCGAAATCCGGTTTTGAACCTCCACCAGATCGATCTCCATCAAATTCATTCCCAGCTCAATGCGAGCAGCTGTCACGATATTCGATTCCGTCAACGCCCCGCCCGTGATCACCGAGAGGCGGTTCAATTTGAATTCCGAATTCTCAAAGAAAATCTGATCGTAAACCCACTTCACCGAAACACCGACCCCTGCAAACCCGACAATCATCGCCGTCACTTTAGCAATACTCGCCCACCGCATCGACGAACGTTTCCGCCGCGCCTTCCGCGAATTCACCTTCACATCAAGCTGATGCATCCCGATTCGTTGCCGACGCGGACGAATCCGGCGGTTCCTAATCGACTTCAGCCATCCTAAAAGCATCCCCCCTTTTTTCTTTTGCATTTGTGGAAATTACACTAATCCTTAGTAATCTTCAAATATAATCCACTAACAATAACGCCCCCACCAAGGAGCATCGTTTTTCCAAGCGCCGACGGAGCCTCCAGCCATTTTTATGAACCAACAGGGTCTGTTCGATGAACCAATAGGGTACGTTCGTAAAATCCCAATTACGCCAACGAATCCTCGATGATACGCAAGCACAATGCTTCGTAGTCCATTCCCGCAGCACCGGCAGATTTTGGCAACAGCGAACTCTCCGTCATTCCCGGGATCGTATTCACTTCCAATACGAAAAACGCGCCGTCTACTTCGCGAAGCAACAAATCGACCCGTGAATATACTTCGATACCGAGCGCGTTGTGGGCTTTCAAAGATTCCGCCAATACAGCCTCAGTAACGTCTTTGGGCAAATCTGCAGGGCAAAAATAATCCGTTCCGCCATCACCGGTCATCCACGGATACTTGTTTTTCATATCGTAGAATCCAGAACGCGGCTGGATATGAATGATCGGCGTCGCCTTTCCGCCAACCACACCAACGGTCAGCTCTTTTCCCGAAATCAGCTCTTCAACGAGGACATCATCCGAAAACTTTCCTGCATCTGCGATCGCCGCTGTCCATTCTTCAGCCGTGTGAACGAGATGAACGCCAACACTTGATCCCTCGCGCGGCGGCTTGGCGACGCAGGGCAAAAACGGAGCTTCTGGCGTTGATTTTGCGTCCACCACTTGCCAACGCGGTGTGGCGACCCCTTTTTCTTCGAACCGCTTTTTGCTCTCGATTTTATCGAAAGCCAGCTTCGAACTGGCTGCCCGAGCACCCGTGTATTTCACGCCTCGTTCCTCCAATTCCGCCTGCAGCGTTCCATCTTCGCCGTATGTGCCATGAATTACGTTGAATGCCAGATCGATTCCCTCCGGCAATTCAAATCCAGCTTCTTTCACATCGACCAGAATAACTTTGCTGACATTTCCTTCGAGTGCACTGACCACTCCTTTTGCCGAAGCCAATGAAACATCGCGTTCCGATCCCGGACCTCCGGCCAAAACTGCGACAGTCAATTCTTTGAAATTTACAGATGCGTTGTTGCTCATACTTTTTATCTAACGCGCAAAAAACACCCCTCATTTCAGAATGAAAGCGAAAAGTGGTGGGGAAGAGCGAAGGGGTCAGGGGTCAGGGGTCAGGGAAGGCTGAATCCTAATCATCGGATTTAAACTTCTAAATTTACCTTTTGAAATTAAGAAACACAGCGCTCCCATTGCTCCATTCAGTATTTTCCTCCTAAAAATTTGTATGTCCCAAATTCAGCGTTTCATTTTCAGTTCTATTGCTACCATTCACTCATCGCATCTACCTCAGTCCTGAATCCCAAATCCTGATCCCCGACCCCTTCAAGAAAATGCCCAGCACTCCAACCGATCACGAAATTCCAGCCGCTGTTTTGCCGGATCCACGAAATCATGACATTCAAACCTGGGTCGGCGATCGACTTTGGCCGCGCGATGAAGCCCGCGTTTCGGTTTTTGATTCAGTCGTTCAAGGCGGTGACGCCGTTTGGGAAGGTTTGAGAATTTATAATGGCCGAATTTTCGCGCTCGATCATCACCTCGACCGCATGATGGCGAGTGCCAAAGCACTCGCCTTCGAAAACATTCCGACGCGGGAAACCATTAAACAGGCCATTTTCAAAACCCTCGAAGCAAACGGAATGCGCGACGAATCCCACATCCGGCTCACCCTGACACGCGGGAAAAAAGTGACGTCCGGCATGTCGCCGACCAACAATCAATACGGCTGTACCCTCATCGTTTTGGCGGAATGGAAATTGCCGGTTTACGACAACGAAGCTGGCATCCGGCTAATCACGTCAGTCATTCGGCGGAACAGCCCGGCGTTTCTCGATTCAAAAATCCACCACAACAATTTGCTGAACAATATCCTCGCGAAAATTCAGTCCAACCTAGCTGGCTGCGATGACGCGCTCATGCTCGACGACAATGGGTTTGTTGCTGAAACGAACGCGACCAACGTTTTCATGGTAAAAGGAGGAACGCTGATCACTCCAACCGGAGACGCCTGCCTGCCGGGGATCACGCGAAAGCTCGTCATCGAAATTTGTGAAGCTCACGACATTCCCTGCATCGAACGCAACGTTTCGCTCGTCGAATTTCACACCGCCGACGAATGTTTCACTACCGGAACGATGGGCGAGCTCAGTCCCGTAACCGAGATCGACGGTCGAACCATCGGCGACGGATCAGTCGGTCCCATGACACATCGACTGCAAGGGCTCTACCACGCAAAAACAGCGCTGGAGGGAGAACCCCTGCAGTTTTAAAAAGGCAGGCGTTATTCGAATTTCTCGACAGTGCCGACAAGTTCTGCGGGGCTCAAAGCTTGGACGCGACCATCGACAAATCCAACCACTCGCTTTCCTGCAAAAAACGCTTTCGGAGAAAGCAAAATAGGCTCGTCTGCCGGGCTCACCGATTTGAAACCTGCGCGATAGAGAAACATCTCCCCTTTGGTGCCACTAGCTCGGTGAGAATGCATCACCAGATCATTATCGATGTAACCCTCATCCAATAAATCGGTCAGCTTCTCAGGAAAGTCGCCGTCAAAATCAGCTGCATAGACATTGATGCCTAAAAGCGTTTGCCTCATATTGTTGATCTCCTTAGATTCCGCGGCCCGTTCCTGAACCCCAATCACACCCGGGAGGACAACGGCAGTAACCATCGAGACGGGTATGAGTCCCGCAATGACTCCAACACATCCACAGATCAAACCCGCAAGCGATAGTCCCTTCCCACCAACATTTGCAGGATCAGCATCCGCTTTTTTCATCCCCATCACCCCGAGGATAATCGCCGGGATTGATCCCAAAATCCAAAGACAAGTGATCGACAAAATTCCCAACACGAGCGACCAAACGGCTGCGCCTGATGCTTTGGGACGAGGGATTACTTGACCGGAATAGACGGGCTCATTCATATTCGCGAGAATACGAATCCCCCTTCAGGTTGGCAAGGCTGGATTTCTAAGCCCCTGCGATTCGATGAACGTCCTGCAGTCGCTGTTTTCGCCTGGCGCCGTGTGACTTCCTGACGAACTTCACGGAGCGCTTCCGGAAGGCTGTTTTTCAGGGAATTTTTCACCATGAAATTTGGCACCGCAAACCCGGGCTTCAGCCCCAGTTTGTATACCACCAAGGTTTTGTTTCCGCCATCAATTGGAAACAATTTCCAATATCCATCGATCGCTTTCAAATCTCCGCTGTGCCGCGAAAACGTCATCGAATGAGGAGCTTCATCGACGTTCTTGATCACGTAGGTCACTTTCTTCAAAGCACCAATTTTGATCGTTTGCTCAATCAGGGCATACTCATCAGTCTCTTCGATCACCGTCACCTTTTGAAGATTTTTTACGTAATCCTCGGCTCCCTTTTTATCGGCAATTACATCCCAAACAGCCTGCATTGGAAAATCAACGACGACAGCCACCGTTGCTGCGTGATCATCATCTTTTCCCCCTTTGCCCATTTCATTTTTTAAAATAATGACCTTCTCATCGTTCAGCTTTTTCCACTGCGATGCTTCGGGAACCCAATCGGTTACCTGGGATTGAGCACTCACAATTGATAGGCTTGCAAAGAGAAGTGAAAGCGTCAGGAAAGCTGACGAAAAAAGGAGTTTAAACATTTGGGGGGAGGAACGGGGGTTTGAGAAATGATTCCAACGACGAAATCGTCAGATTCGGTTGCCACTCCAATAGACGTCACCTGATTCCAATTATTAGAATTATTTTTGAAAACCTTATAAAGAGATAAACTCCACGATCCGAAGCTATCGGATCGTTCAACCAACCCCATTGATTCGTGAAACTCGATCGAACGCAAATTTACGAATTTTCTATAATTAACAGCAATTCAGATGATCTACGCAAAGCCGTAACATACCTTATCTGTAAAACGGTCATGAATCACCTGTGGGTGGGCGTTCCGGCGGCTTATAAAAGCCTCTCACCCCACTATCTTAACAAATGCGGCCTCCAGACATCCCTTCCTCGCTCATTTTTCAATTCAGTGAAAATCTCGCGATCAGTGTCCCCTGAATTGATCTTTCAACGCAAAACTCGACGCATGTCATCGGGGCTCCACAGGTGTCGAAGGATGTCGATTTTTCACTAATTTGCTTCGGTCTTTCATCCTCCTTTTTGACCTCGGAAAAACCGGATATGCTTCCGACCAGCCAAGCCGTAATCACGAAAATGCGGAGTATTTTCATGGGTCGGACGTAGCCGAAAACCAAACCTCTTAGAAGCTTCTTCCGCCAGATGGAAATGGCGAGATTTCACCGCTCGTTTTGGAAAACCCCTCGAAAACGCCCTCGACTTCGCCCCCTTGTCGAACCAACGTGCCGACGCATGAAAAACGTCCGTCGGCTCCCCATTATTTTTATCGTCATCACGCTGATGATCGATGCGATGGGCATTGGAATTATCGTTCCCGTGATGCCGGATTTACTCAGCGATATCAGCAAAAGTGATCTCGCTTCCGCTGCTGTCTGGGGAGGGATTCTTGCCACCGTTTTTGCCGTCATGCAGTTCGTTTGCGGCCCCCTGCTCGGCAACCTCTCCGATCGATACGGCCGCCGCCCCATCCTGCTGATATCGCTCGCAGTCATGGCTGTGGATTACCTGGTGATGGCGATTGCAGGCTCCATTTGGATACTTCTCATCGCCCGGATCGTCGGAGGAATCACTGCGGCGACCTCCGCCACCGCGAACGCCTTTATCGCGGACATTTCCAAACCCGAAGAAAAATCCGCCAACTTCGGGCTCGTCGGCGCGGCCTTCGGAATTGGGTTCGTCATCGGGCCCATGATTGGTGGGCTTTTAGGCGATCAATTCGGCCCGCGCGCTCCTTTTTATGCGGCCGCCGGCGTTGCGGCACTCAATCTCATTCTCGGATTCTTCGTCCTGCCTGAAACGGTCACCGATAAAATTAGACGGCCGTTCAAATGGGCCAAAGCCGATCCTTTCGCCGCGTTTCGCGACATCAGCAGCTTCCCCGGCCTTTCCAGACTTCTTGTTTTCTCTTTCCTCTTGGAATTTGCCTTCATCGTCTACCCCGCCATTTGGCCCTACTTTACCAAAGAGCGCTTTGGCTGGAGCCCTGGTATGGTGGGGCTTTCGCTCGGTGCCTACGGCATTTCCATGGCCCTCGTTCAGGCCGGTTTGATCCGCATCGTCATTCCGAAATTCGGCGAAGCACGTTGCATCCTCTTTGGCCTGATCATTGAAATTTTCGGCTTTCTCGCGCTCGCCTTCGTCACCAATGGTGTCGTCGCCCTCATTATTATTCCGATCACTGCCCTCGGAGCACTCGTGACGCCGTCGCTTCAGGGAATCATGTCTCGCGCCACCTCCGATGACCGCCAGGGCGAACTTCAGGGAGTCATCACCTCGGTCCGCTCGGTTGCAATGATCCTTGCCCCGCTCGTGATGACGCAACTTTTCAAACGGTTTGCCTCAAAAGGGGCCGATCCCTATCTCCCGGGCGCTCCCTTTTTGCTTTCAATGGTCTTGGTCATCGGCTGCTTTTTCGTGTTCCAATCGTATAAAAAAAGCACTCACACAATCCCCGATTCCACGATCAAATAGGGTTCATTCATCGAACAGACAGGGTTCGATCGAAAAGCCAGTCACACCAACTCGCGAATCACCTCTCCTTCGCCGACGAGATACTGCGGCCGACCGGTTGGATCAATCAACTGCGCACTCGTCAGATCGATACCCAAATTGTGATACAGCGTCGCAAAAACATCCTGAAAATGCACGGGCCGCTCGGTGGCCTCCGCCGCGCTGCGATCAGACGCACCAATCACCTGCCCAACGTTCATTCCGCCGCCAGCCATCATTCCCATCGACAACTTCGGCCAATGATCTCGCCCACCATTCGCATTAAACTTCGGTGTCCGGCCAAACTCACCCCACGCAACAATCGTCACATCGTCGAGCATGCCGCGCTCATCCAAGTCCGTCACCAGCGCCCACAGCGCGTGATCCACAATCGGCCCTAGCTGCTCCATTCGGGAATTGTTATTCCGGTGCGTGTCAAAATCACTGATCGAAACACTCACCACTCGTGCCCCCGCTTCCACCAACCGCCGCGCCATCAGCATTTTTCGAGCAGCCATCGGCCCCTCACTCGTTAC
Source organism: uncultured Verrucomicrobiales bacterium (assembly GCA_937891465.1). Taxonomy (GTDB): domain Bacteria; phylum Verrucomicrobiota; class Verrucomicrobiia; order Verrucomicrobiales; family DEV007; genus JABDJT01. The sequence continues at coordinate 100,096 of CALAHF010000019.1, forward strand.
CTGCGCGAGAGAATCAGTCCGCATGTCCGGCGTGTATTTTGCCAGCACCCTCGGATCTTCCTTCTCCAAATCCATTGCCTCAGCCAATCGGCCGGACGTTAAAATATTCATGGCCTGCTGGGTGAATTCATCCATCGCCGCGATCTGATCACTCCCTTTATCCAACTGCCGCTTCACCGTATCCAAATTTGAAAGCAACGAGGCTCGATCTTCCAAGCGCCCCATCGTCATACCATCACTGAGCCCAAGCTGAGCGCCCTGCCCTTTTGCACCAAGCCGTTTCAGCTCGCCTTTCATTGAAGACTCCAATTCACGATGAAATATCTTCGAAATATCCGGTCGGAAAGGCTGATTCACCGGCCCGAGAAAACCCGGCCTTGCCGAATTCCTCACCTTTCCCCGGCCCTGCAAGATATCGACAAACGCCGGGATCGGATCATCCGGTTTGCCCAGCAATTTATTTACGATGCATCCCATCGCAGGCCGACCGCCAATGCTCTGCAGATCGCGCTGCGCAAATCCCGACTGACACTGAAACGCATCATGCCGCGCCGCCGAACCGACCAGTGACCTCAAAAACACAAACTTATCCGCAATCGACGCCACCTTCGGCATCAGTTCAGTGAGGTGCACCCCCGGCAAATTTGTCGGAATCGACGCAAACGGACTTCGCAAATCCGACGGCGCCTCCGGCTTTGGATCAATTAAATCCATCTGAGGCGGCCCGCCATCCAGGTGAATGTTGATGATCGCTTTGTGGCTCGATCCTACGCCCGAAGTTGCTTCCGCCCGCAACAAATCCGCCAGCGAAAAGCTGCTCCCAATTCCAGCGAGAGTTCCCGCTTTGAGAAAGCTCCGCCGCGCAACCCCATCGCATCGGGTTTGCTTAGAACGGTCGCCGAGAATCGTCAGCATGGGGTTACAATAAACGGATTGCTGAAACTGGGTAGTGCGCGGTTGCGGGAGGTCAGGTAAACCGCCCTTCATCAATCGCATCCACTTTGGGAATCACATTTCACGATCAAACAGGGTTGATTCATCGATCAAACCCTGTTGATTCGTGAACTATGACAGAAGGCTCCGATTTCCAATCTTATCTCGACTTTGCCCGCACGACGGCTCGGGAAGCGGGCGCGTTGACGCTGGAATATTTTCAGACAGACGCGGCTCCGGCGGAATACAAATCGGATGACACGCCGGTGACGATTGCGGATAAAAAAGCGGAAGAATTGATTCGTGAGCGGATCACGGCTGCCTATCCAGATCATCAAATCGTGGGCGAAGAATTCGGCGAAGACAAGGAATCGACGGCGTCACATCGCTGGATTATTGATCCGATTGATGGCACAAAATCATTCGTTCACGGAGTCCCACTTTATGCAGTGCTTCTCGCGTTGGAGATTGATGGTCGGGTCGAAGTCGGTGTCGCATATTTCCCGGGGCTCGACGAGATGGTTTCCGGAGCGACAAATCTCGGAGCGTGGTGGAACGACAAACCGTGCAAACTTTCTGAAGAAGCGGCGATTGATCGCGCGGTGTGTTGCCACATCGACACAGCGTATTTTGGGAAAAATGGAAAGGGCGAGGCGTGGAACCGTTTGCAAAAAGCGGTCTACTACAACGCCGGCTGGTGCGATGCCTACGGCTACTTGCTCGTTGCGACCGGTCGTGCCGAAGTCATGCTCGATCCGGTGATGGCGGTGTGGGATTGCGGTCCTTTCCCTCCAATTTTTCGCGAAGCGGGCGGGTATTTCGGCGATTGGCAAGGCAACGACGGCAAGATCCATGCCGGGGAAGCGATGGCGACGACGAAGGCGCTGTTGCCCGATGTGCTGGCGCTTTTGAAAGGGTGAAGGCGGAAGGAATCGGGGATCAGGAGTCGGGATTCAGGGCTAGCTTCAGACTGCTGGGCACGAAAAAAGGATTCAGAGCACAATGCCCTGAATCCTGATTCCAAAATCCTAATTCCTTCTTATCCTACAACGCCCAACCATCGCGGTAGTTGTGATTCACCAGCTTGTCCGCATCGGCGTTGCCAGTAGTCATTTTCTCGGCGTCCCAATTCAAGACGGTTCCAGGACCAACGATCGTGCCAATCGCACCTAGCAAAAGCGTCTCAGTCAGAGGAACGGCGACATCAAAATTAGACTTCGCCATCTCAGGTTTACCAGCTCGGATCGCAGCGTAGAATTCCTTGTAGTGGCCGGAAGATCGTTCTTCGGTTTTCTCGGGTGACTCAAATTTCGACCGATTTGCATCGATGATCTCTGGATTTCCGCCATGGCTGCCATGCATCATGGTGTGCTTGCTACCGTGAAAAACACATCCATTATCGGGAGTCTTCTTATCATCAGCCATTCCGTCAACACGAGGAATTTTATACTGTCCGTCATACCACGTCAGCTTGACGGGCGGAGCGTCACCGCGAGCCGCAAAAGTGTAATGAATGATGCAGCTTGAGGGGTGAGAATCCTTTTCGCTGCTCGGCGTTTTGCGGTCAGCCTTTTCAATTTCGATAGTTTCAGGCAATCCAAGATCGAGAGCCCACATGGGGTGATCGATGATGTGCGCGCCCATATCGCCGAGTGCCCCGGTGCCGTAATCAATCAAGCCACGCCATTTGAACGGTGCGATTTTGCTGGAGAATGCTTTCTCAGGCGCAGGCCCAAGCCAGAGATCCCAGTTCATCCATGGTGGAACGTCTTCGGCGGCTGGACGCACAATATCCTGCGGCCAAATAGGGCGGTTTGTGCGGCACTCAACTCGCTCGACAACGCCGATCGAACCGGATTTCACAAATTCATTGGTCCGACGCGCGCCTTCAGCAGCGTGCCCGGTGTTGCCCATTTGAGTGCAAAGCCCGCGAGCTTTGGCTTCTTTATGAAGCGCGCGTGCTTCGGAAATTGTAAGCGTCAGCGGCTTCTCGACATACACGTGTTTGCCCATTTTGATCGCCGCCATCGCAGCAACGGCGTGCGTGTGATCAGGGGTGGAAATGGCAACGGCGTCAATGTTGTCGCCCTCTTTTTCCAGCATCTCCCGCCAGTCGGTGTAAAACTTTGCGTTGGGATATTTCTGGATCGAACCCGCGCAGCGCTTTTCATCAACGTCAGCAAAAGCATACACATTTTCACCCGCAGAAGCTGTTCCGCCGATGTTGGCCGCGCCGCGACCACCCGCTCCGATGAAAGCCACGTTCAGCTTTTCATTGGGAGATTGCGCCCACACATTGCCCGGTAGGACATTCAATGAAGCACCCGCCGCTCCGGCTGCCGTGGCACCGATAAACCGGCGTCGTGAAAAATTTGAGGAGTTTGTTGTCATAAAGAATTTAAGAAATCTTCCTAAATTCTAAAAGTCTGCCATCTGGAAACAAGCCCCGATTTGTGGCCCATTTGAGTGGGGTGATTCGACAACCCGCCTCTTTTCATTCGAAAAATTTACTCAGCAGCCGACAGCGTTTCGATCGCCGCTTTTAACGAATCTGCATCGCTCACGGAGATCACGGTGGCGCTGCGATCAATCCGCTTCATCAATCCGGCAAGGACCTTACCGGGGCCAAGTTCGAGAAATGTCGTCTCGCCGCGTTTGATGAATTGCCGAATCGATTCAGTCCACCGAACGGAGCCACTGACTTGGGCTTCGAGTGTTTTGCGAATGTCGTTAGCGTCAGAAACTTCCCGCGCTTCGAAATTACAAACCACAGGAACGCTTGGCGTTTTTACATCGAGATTAGCCAACTCGCCGGCCAGCTTTTCCTGAGCAGGCATCATCAAACGTGAATGGTAGGCACCGGCGACATCCAATTTTTTGGCCAATTTGATTCCAGCCGCTTTTGCATTCTCGAGCGCTTTGTCGATTCCTGCCGTGGTTCCCGAAAGCACGATTTGTCCCGGCGCATTGAAGTTCGCGACATCCACATCACTTTCTACCGCCAAATTTTTCACCACGTCTTCATCGCCGCCGATCATCGCAGCCATTGCGCCTTCGGTTGAATCCGTCGCTTCTTCCATAAACTGGCCGCGCTTCGCAACGATTCCCAATCCAGTTTCAAAGTCGAACGTTCCTGCAGCAGTATGTGCGGTGAATTCTCCGAGCGAAAGCCCGGCTGTTCCCGCAATCTCAACATGCTCACGAATCAATTCCAAACAAGCCAGACCGTGAACGAAGAGCGCAGGCTGACAGCGTGACGTGCGGGTCAGTTCTTCCTGCGGCCCTTCGAACATCACATCCGAAAGTGAAAAGCCGAGAATTTCATCCGCTTTTGCAAACAGGCTTTGAGCCGACGGATACTTCGCAGCCAAATCTTTACCCATGCCAACAGCTTGAGCACCTTGACCAGCGAATAGAAGAACAACACGTTTTTTTGCCATGATTTTTTGTGCGCCCAATCAAGACAGGAAACAGAATGATGCAAGTTTTCAGTTCAAACTGAACGCGACTTTCCAACGAATCGAAAAATCACTCAGCCCCTTCAGCCGCGACCTTTTTCTTGCGCCAATCGTGCACATTCACGTTCAGCTCCCGCTTCCCGGTATCCCCTTCCAGCTTCATTTGCAGCCAGCCATCCCGATTTAAAAAGTAAAGTTCCCCGCTGCCGGATTCGTATTCAAAAACCTTAAACGTCTCCAATCCCAGCTTCGTAATACTTTGCTGAAGCATCGACCACTCGTCCGGAAGCTCCTTTAAAATTTCATCCACTTTTGTCACGTTGAACTTCCCGGGTTCGAGAATCTGAAAATCCCCCGTGGTCTCGCCAAATTCCAGCCCAACGCCCTGTGACACGATTTTTGCGGTGACTTTTCCATCCATAAAAAATTGCTCTGGCGCGATTATTCCAGTCAGCGGCCCCATTTCCATCTCGGTTCCAGCCATCCATGCATCCCACTTTCCGGTTTCATTCAGGTAAATATTGAACTGCCCCTCGGCGTAGCCGGAATAGGCGTTTCCTCCGAATTTTCCGTATATCCCATCGGCGTCGTAAGTGACCGTCAAATACATATTTTCAGCTTCAAATTGCTTCCACGCTGCCCGATCGAGCTCGAACGTCTGCACCAAATTGTTGTCAGCTTGTTTCAGAGGAATATTAAAATCGATAACTCCCTTCAACCCGAAAAGTTGGACTTTCTGATTCGGAAATTCATAGACATATTGCTCATCGGGAATCTCCAATTTGAGCGCGATTTCGCCTTTCTCCATGTTCGTCTCGGCCTCGAAGGGAAACGGTACGATTCCTACTGGATACCCAACCGGTGCGATGATGATTTTTCCAAAATGCGCTGCAATCGTTCCGATTTCCCAACTGGGAACTTCTGCATCAGCAGCGGCTTCAATAGCAAGATCAGCCCCTGGTTTTTCTTCAAGCCCCTCTGAAGTTCCCTCATTTTGCGCCCGATACTTTTTCTGATATTCAATCCACCAAAACAGCCCCTGCCCCACGTAAAGATTCGGCCCCAGGAGATCGATCTTTTCAATCCGCTGCCTCATCAAGCCCGCCAACGAAAATTCCACAAACACCGTCGGTAACTCCGCCACGCGAATGAATCCGTCATAGGGGTCCATGATTTCGATTCCCGTTAGCTCGATTTTTTGCAGCTTTTCGTTTTTCAAAAGCCCCTCACCGGTCAACAGCACATCCTCAATCGTGGTCTCAAGCGCAAATTCCAGCCCCTCGATTTGCGGAACCAAAGACTCAAATTGCACCTGACTTTGGGTGACCTGCAGAGTCCCTATTTCCCAACCTTTTTCGGGCGGCGCCGGTGAATTCAAAGCCGAATCAGCCAGAGCTGGCGTTGCCGCATTATCAGCAGCCACCGGATTCTCAATTTTTTCCTCATTTTGCTTCCCTGCCTCGGGCTTACCAGCATCTTCCCCCTTCAACGCGTCAGCGCTCTCCTCAGCGCCTTCCTCTCCAGCCATTGTTTTCAATCCCTCGCCGATCTTTATCGCCGCTCCGGAAATTTTCACCTTCTCGATCCGTTGGTCACGTTGTAAACCAACTGCCGTCAGATCAATCATCAGTTGCTCTACAAACACAACATCATGTTCTGAAACCCCCGCAATCCGAATCGGACGAGCTTCACCCTGTATCGGATCATTCGGGAAAAGCCCTCCCAATCGCGGCGGTTCATCCACCTTGACCGGTTTCGACGTCGTGGCTGCCCGCGCATGATTTCGCACCCGCATATCCGAAAAAATCGCACGATAACCTGGATTCGATTCAGCGTCAGAATTCACGACCGCCGGTTCAGTCATGATTGAAAAATCGCCAATGACCTTTGGCACTTTTCCGCCCCCAATTTTTGTATCAACCACCACCCGGCCATCCGATATTTTCAAATCCCCAACCCGCCAGATTGGTTTTTTCTCCGCTACTTCCGATTCTAAATCAGGCACAGTTTCTTCAGCGTTTTCCACTGTTTTAGACTCGAACCATTTTCCGCCGGATGCGTCAGTCACCTCAAAAACCGGCTGAACGATCGCCAACGAATCCACCTGATGTTGCTTTATCAAATCCGACCATTCAAACTCCGCGCGCGCTGCGGGGAAAGATGCAATCGGCCCGATTTCTGAATCTACCGCGACGCCGGGACTCCACATTTCAAAGGTATCCAGCCAAACCCGCTGCAAACCAGTCGTTGTGAATCCAGCCTCCCCGCCAATCTCCAGTCCGGCAAAATTTGCATTCACTCCCGAATGAATTTCCGGCATCATTTCGCCCAAATCCGACATCACAAAATCGGCATCCCAAATTTCAAATTGGGTCACAAAAAACGGCTTTCCAGTCTCCGTGGATTTCTCTTTTTTTGGCGACTTTTCATCCGATTCTGCTTTCTGAAAAACCTTCATGGTTTCCTTCGAAAGCAAGACGTTGGGATTTTTCAAAATTAGCGAGTTTACGCGGTTCAGTTCGAATAAGTCCAACCAATCCGCCCGCAGCTCGATCGATTCGACCTCCGCCAAACCGTCACCAACGACAACATCTGCGAGTTTCAAATCCAACATTTCCCCCGCGTAAAACATCACCTCACCCCAGCGGAAATCGGACCAATCGAATCCCGTTCCAAAAGAAATATTTGGCACGCCATCAAACTCCTGAACGGCAAACTCGCCTTCTCTCAGAAAAACGCGCTTAATCTGCAGCGAGCCGTAATTCGTTTTTTCACGATCCAATAGAGTTGGTTCGTCGAACGTACCCTGTTCGTTCGTAGAATCCGATTTCGGGAACCAGGCGGGAGTGAATGTCACTTTCGGAGAAAAGATCCCAAACTCCTCGACTGAAATCCGCTGAAAATTGGGCGATAGCAACAAAGTGACGTCAATGTCATCGATTGTTCCAAATTCTGCTTCGAGGCCAATTTCGATATTCGAAAAACGGAGCCGCATGGGATCCTGCGTCATCCATTCATCCGACGCCATATCGAGAGCCGAAGTTTCGAACTCCCAATCAAAAACAACCGGCGGAGCGCTCTCAAGGCTCAGTTCAAATTCCCCGTCTTTCACGAGAAATGAATTTGCGAATTTTCCGAGAAAACTCAGATCGACCGCAGCTTTCTGGTCTTCGTCTGCCGCCTTTTGCTCACCAATGCCAAAAGCCCGCAACGTCCGATCATCAACTCGAATCGTCGGTTCGATCATCGTAATCGTCTTAACCTTACGACTTTCTCGAACCTCTTTAAAATCATACGTGATCTCTAATTTTTTCACACGTGTGGGCCGGGCATCGGCTGGAGCATCTTTCGGAGTGAGATACAGCCCTTTAATTTCAACGCGGCCCGTCTCCGGAAAATTGATTTCCTCCAAATGAACTTCGTAATTTTCCGCGAGACCTCCCAGTGCCCGATTCACAATTCGCTCCCGATTTTGAAAGGCTACGAAACCAACGATTACGATGAGCACTACACCTATTAGAGCCATCGACAAAAACCAGCCAAAGGCCTTCGCCAACCACATCCCGATACGCCGTTTCCGAGTGCGTTGCACTCGGACGGGAGATTCGGACTTGGATTTTTTCGGAGACGTTTGTTTGTGTTCGGGTTTCGCCAAAACGAACCCACCCGTAGGATTTTCTAACCCATTTGTCAGGTGAAAATCGTCCGTCAGTTGATTTTGCTTCCAAATCGTTAACGATGAGGATAACTTAAATCGAGAGAGTCATGGATATTCTACAGGGAGTTAACTACTTATACACGTCAAACGGCCAGCAAGTGGGGCCGGTGGAAGGTGCCCATTTGGTGCAACTCGCTCAGCAAGGTCATGTGACAGCAACGGATCATATTTGGACTGAAGGAATGGCAGAATGGGTTCCGGCAACGACATTCAATCAGCTCGCCTCTCTCTACCAGGCACAGCAGCAACAATTACAGGCACAGGCTCAAGTTCAGCAAGCCAGCTTGTCCCCTCCGATAGGAGGTGGCGGAGCACCAACGGTAACTCGAAGGGGAAACTCAAGTCGCACAGGCGGCAGTAGAGGCCGATCCACTTTGGGAACACTGCCCGCAAGACGACAATTTCAAGCAGCGCGCAAGGGAGCTAGCGCGAATCTGATTTACACCCTCTTTTTTCTGCCAATCATCCTCTTTTTGATTCCGATGGGTTTTGGAATGCTGGCAGCGAGCGGGGGTCAGCAACCTAGTGATGAAGCCGCTGGCATTCTAGGAATCACCGCGCTTATTTGTATCGTAGCTGGATACATCTGCCTCATAGCTTACGGGGTCGTGACTTATGTTTATCTTTATCGAGCATGGTATTACATTCAGGACATTCCGGGTCTTGCTCGCACAACACCCGGAGCAGCCGTTGGAATGCTGTTCATTCCGTTTTTTAACCTCTATTGGATTTTCAATGTCTTCCCCGGTTGGGCAACTGACTACAATCGCTACCTCGATGCGAAAGGAGCAACTACCGTTCCCCGCGCTTCCAACGGTTTGGCAATCGCTGCGATGTTGATTCCTCTGGCCCACCCGTTCATGATGGCGGACATGTGCAAGGGCATCAACAACCTCGCCAATCCAATTGATCGGGCGCTGCAAGGCGAGTGATCGAGACGGAGTTATTTTAATTTCAGCATCACCTCATTTCGACGAAGTGGGCCGGGAGTCCACGGCGGATCGAAGTAAGCAAACGTGGGATTCCCAACCGTTTTTAATTTCTTCTCCTTCACCAACGCTCGCAACTTTCCGAGCGCTTTTTGGTTCTTCGCTTTCGTATTCGTTCCAGAAAATTTAAGGACAACAAACGTGGCTCCGGGAACTTTCACAACCTTCACGTCTTTCCCCTTCGGCGTTGGAACTCCCGACGCAGCGACGTCTTTCGGAACGACAAACTGCATTGATTTCGCCTCGCCCTCAGCATCGGATGGCATAAATACCGGAGTGGTCATGGCGATTTTCTGATCCGCTTCATTTTCACCCGAAATAAATTTAAACAATCGACCAAAGCCGGAATTTCTCTGGCCCTTGGTTGTATTTGAAGGCGTGCTCACGGTAGTGAGCTGCGGATATTTTCGGATCTGAAATTTCCCATCGGTCTCCACGACTTCATATTCCGCCGTCTCGTAGCCTGCTCGCGACGTTTGAATCCCGAGCCAAAAAACAGTGATAAAAACTGCGATTCCGATTCCGATGAACATTCTCTTTTTCATTTTCAGGTAGTTACGAACTTCGGGCGCCTTTCAGACGTGATTTAACACTCCTATCGACGTTGCCACTCCGCCACAATCGCGCCACTGTTTTGAGGATTGCCGCGTATGTCGATTTCCGATACGATTGCGGCATGAGTCTTTCAGATAAATCCCTGACAAATCAACAAAAGCAACCTGCGTCCACCCGACGGCAAGCTCTCAAGGCAACGGCCGGTTTCGGGCTTGCCCTGGCATGGCCAAATTCCAAAGTGCTCGGCGCGAATGATGACATCCGCGTGGGCGTGATCGGCGCGAACGGTCGTGGAAAATCTCACATCGATGCCTGGCAGAAACTGAACGGCGTTCGATGCGCTGCGATTTGTGATATCGATCCGAAAGTGCTTGATGCACGCGTCACGAAGAGTGCCGACGTTCAGGGATTTGCCGTGCAGGGTTATAATGACATGCGCGAGATGTTTGAAAAAGGCGACATCGACGCGATGTCTTCTGCGACGCCAAACCACTGGCACACGCTTTCCGGAGTGTGGGCGATGCAGGCGGGGAAAGATTGCTACGTTGAGAAACCAATTTCGCACAACGTGTGGGAAGGTCGACAGTTGGTTAAACTCTCGCGAAAGCTCGATAAAATTTGTCAGGGCGGAACCCAAAGTCGCGCTTCAGGTTCGATCAAAGCTGCCGTGAAATACGTTCAGGATGGCAAGCTTGGAAAAATTAAATACGTGAAAGGCATGTGCTACAAGCCTCGCCAGTCGATCGGAGATCCCGGTCCACAGGGCGGCGAACTTCCTGCAGGCGTTGATTACGATATTTGGAGCGGTCCGGCGGACATGGAAACGCCGCTTCGCCGCAAGCGCTTTCACTACGACTGGCACTGGTTTTACGAATACGGAAATGGTGACATGGGCAACCAGGGCATTCACCAAATGGACGTCGGACGCTGGTTTATCGGCGAGGACAAAATCGCCCCGCGCACCTTTTCAATCGGTGGCCGACTCGGTTACGAAGACAGCGCAACGACTCCGAATACGCAAATCGTGTATCATGATTACGATTCCGCACCCTTGATTTTCGAAACTCGCGGCCTTCCAAAAGCCAAAGAATTTCAGGAAAACAACTGGGGCAAAAACATGAACAAGCCCGAAGAATTTCCCGAGATGAGCGGAATCTCTGTGGTGGTGGTTTGCGAAGGCGGCAACGTTTTCTGCGATGCTGGCGGTCGAGTTTCAGTAACCGATGCCGATGGCAAAAAGATGGATTCCCCGGAGAAGATGGAGACGACCGACATCTTTGCGAACTTCATCGACGCGGTTCGCACTCGGAAACGTGAAGAGCAATATGCGGAGTGCGAGGAAACTCACATTTCATCCGCCCTTTGCCACACCGGTTTGATTTCTCACCGTCTCGGCAAGTTGATGAGCAACGATCAGATTTTAGAGCAAATTAAAAGCGATCCAACCCTCACTAATCGCTATCTTGCGATGGCCGATCACCTCAAGCTCAACAAAGTCGACATCTCGAAAGAGACCGTCACGATGGGGCCGATGATCAAATTCAATCCTGATACCGAGTGGGCCGAAGGAAATGGCGAACTTGATGCAGCGGCCAATAAGCTCTGCACCCGCGAGTATCGCGCGCCTTACACCGTGCCGGAAGTGGTGTAATTGTTAGTGAATTTATTCTACAAAACAACAGGGTTGGTTCATCGAATCAACCCTGTCGATTCGTAAGGAAAACGATCAATGCCGCCGTGAATTCGTTCACTGCGGCGTTTTTGTTTTCGTGGTCTGCAAATTAAACCTCAATCGTGAATCCCGCGTGCGAATCCGCCGACCTCGCCGTCGCCATCATCGCTGAACGATATAAACATGGGGCGACAGCACACCTCGCAGTCGTAATCGATGTCGCACGGCGTTTCCTCAAGCGGAGGCAATGCCACTAAAAATTCTTCGAAACACGTCGGGCACGTGACGGGGCAAGTGTCCATTTTGGCTCAGTTGATCACTCGCAGCGGCTCACCACTTTGTCCGCTTCGTCCGTCCACCAGTATAAAATCCGGCCACAGTTTTGGCAGTGCGTCACCACATTTTCGTTCCTCACATCAAGTTCGGTCGACTTCGTCACGCGCATGTGACACCCCTGACAAGCGCCATCAATTAAGCCCACAACGGCCCAGCCGTCCTTTGCTTTAAAAAGTCGCGCGTAAGTATCGAGCAAATCTTCATCCACCTTCTCCGCGTAGCCACTGCGGTTCGTTACGAATTCGACACGCTCTTTCTTCATGTTCTCCATCGCTATTTTAAGATTAGCAATGTCATCATCCACCATCGTTTGCGAGTCGTCCCGGTCTTCTGCCGCCGATTTCATCCGAACCTTGATTTCTTCAGCGAGCTCCATCAGCTCGAGTTCGCGATCCTCCGTCGCTATGATTTCAGCTTCATAGCGCCCAATTTCTCCACCCATTTTGCGGAATTCCTCGTTTTTTTTCGTCTCGTATTGCTGAACCTTCAGCTTCCCGATCGAGTCCCGACGCGTCTCAATATCGAGTTCGAGATTTTTCATCGCGATCTCATTCTGCGTCAGTTCCCCCTTTATGCCGTCGAACGTCGCCTGGTCATCCTCCAAACGATTGCGAATCTCCTCCTCTTTTTTTGGAATGTTGACGAGTTCCTGATCGATTTCCCGGATTTTCCGGTCGCGATCTTGAATGACGAGGAGGTGTTCGATTTCAGGGAGCATTTCAGTGGGCTACTTTTACAAAATGATCAGTAAACATTTTTCGGTGATCAGTCCAGTGAAATGGGCGCGGCTGGGAATCGTTTCGTGAAAAATATTATTTCTTCATTTCGAATTTTTCTCCCGTTAGCCACTTTTCAATCATCTTATCGCCGAGGATTTTTCCGACAATCCGGTATTTTGAATCAGCCAGCGGATTCACTCCCAAAACCGGCTCGGCCGTCACTGAAAACGGAGGGCGATAATAGGACGAATGAACAAAGGCGAGAGAAGTTCCATCGTTCGCAACAAATCCAGTGTGCGTATCCAAGCCAACAATATAAATCCCGTGGCCTTGTTTTCGGATCGCGCTTGCGATGTCGCCGATCGGTTTTTGATACGTAATTTTTGTATCCACCGCCACTGAATCGACCACTGTTTCGATAATCGTTTGAGAAGGCTGCTGCGCGAGTTTGATCCGTTCCAGATTGAATTCCGCATCGCGCAGGCAAGTCGTCACAAAATATCCGCAGGCAATTTTTCCCTCACCTGGAGATTGAGTAACTCCGTTAAAATCCCATGTCGTTCCATACCACGCAGGAAAAAGATCACTGACCAATCCAGTGAACACGGCAGCCCGAGCTTCGCTGATCAACTGCGGTCGTTTTGAAAGCGGAGCCGTTTTCCACAGCGTCCCCAAACGTTGTTGATTCAATGACAACGCTTTCAGGTTTTGTTGATACTCCGTCTGTTTTTTAGAAATCAGCAGCGCGTGCTTTTCATCACCGTCCGAGTTCGATTTCAAACTGCGAAACACAATTTGCCCCCGCTTCACCTCGACAGCAGCAGCGCTCTCATCGTCCGCGTTCTCGGAATCACCCGCTTCATCCACTTTCACATTCGCCACCAACTCCAATTTGTTTTCACGCTCAAGTGAGATTCGAGCAGCACCAAATTGTTCAAGCCCAATTGCCGTTGCGGCAACTACCACCGCGATCCCAACAATTATCGAAATATATTTCATTGATCAAAATACGTTGGGCGAGGCGTTGTTCTTTCAAAAATTTGGCAACAGTTCTGGTGACTGGTTGGTAAAAAACGTCGCATCAAGAACAGCGCCATTTTGCGAATCAACCTGTTTATTTTCGGAAACCTGCACGCCTCACCACAAAATCAAATAGCCTGCACGCCATCATCACCAATATCCTCCACTGGCGAACGTTTTCCATCTTCCACACTAAGCTGCTTCGCTCGCTCTTCGCCGAGGGTATCAACGCGTAAATCCCAGATCTGATCGTCAATGTCGTGAAATTTCTCCATCGACCACGCGTATGGCTTTTGCATTCGAGCTTTGGCGCGTTCGATGCGAATCAACGCGTCATCCACCGTCGAATGCGGCAGCGTTGCGATGACTTTCTTGGCCTGCTCGACGAGGTCAATCCGATGGCAAATCATCGCCATGTCGTTCCCCGCTTCGATACACGCCGCGATCGTTTCATCGAAACTGACTTCATTTAAAATCGCGCCCATATCCAGATCGTCCGTCATCACGAGACCGTCGTAACCGAGCTGATTCCGCAAAAATTGTCCGATCACATTTTTGGAAAGTGAAGCAGGCCAGCGAGGACGATCCGCATCCCAACACGGAAAGTGAGCGTGACAAGTCATGATCGAATCCAAATCCTGCAGCATCGCCGTGTAAGGCACCAATTCTTCGCCCAACAATTCATCCACCGTACGGTTGATGATCGGCAATTCCTCATGCGGATCACATTCTGAAAGCGCGTAACTCGGGAAATGCTTGCCGCAGCTTAACACCCCTTCTTTTCGCAAGGTGTGATTAAAAAGCGACGCATTCTCGATCACTTCCTTCGGAGTTGTCCCGTAACACCGGCCTTTCAGCGAATTATCAGCCTCATCATCGTAGGAAATATCCAGCACCGGACACAAATCGAGGTTGAAACCAAACATCCGCAAAATCTGCCCCGTCAGCGTTCCGTGACGTTTGATCAAACCATGGTCACCCTTTTCACGCAGTTGCTGCGCATTCGGTGGCTCGTTGCCAATCAAACGCAAACGCGACACCCGACCGCCCTCTTGATCGATCGTGATGAACGGCTCAATATCACTCAAATCACGCAAATCATCGATTAACTTGCGTAATTGTTCAGGTGAGTTGATATTACGGCCGAATAAGATATAGCCTCCGGGCTGCAGCTTTCTGAACCGCTCAGCTGTTTCCACATCTAATTCGGGACCTGGTACTCCGGTTAACAATAGTTGGCCGAGGAGACGTTCTTCCATGTTTTGCATGATTTAGTTAAGAAAAATTAATTATGAGCGGAAAAGTTACGATTGCGAGTAAAAACACCTTATTTTGTAAGAAGGAAAATCGACTTCTGTCCGGTTCACGAAGTAACAGGGTACGTTCTTCGAACCAACCCTATTGCTTTGTGAAATCCGATTCCGAGGTGGGGCGAAGCGTCTCGCTGAGCCACGTGGTCCGGGAAACTCAATTCCGACCCCATGGCTCCGCTCCGAAGCTGGAAGGTGATTTCAATGTTCTTTCGGATCACGCGGTTCGTCAGGGACGACTCGCCCCACCTCGGAGATTTCTCGGCATTTCGAATGTTTTCGACGTGTTTCACTCACGTTCCCTAAAAACGATTTTGAACGCCGCAGCGATTCTGAGTATTTCACTGCTCGCTTTTTCCTGCAAAAACGGCCCCTCGCCTTCGGTTACTCCGGGCGGTGGTAGTTCGGTCAGCGGCGGTCGCGTGATGCTCGGAATTGATGTTCTGGAGGCCGATCAGTTTGCTTTCTTAAAGGGAAAACGCGTCGGCTTGATCACTAACCAGACAAGCGTGAATGGTCGCGGAATTCGCACGCGCCAGGTGTTGCATCGCGACCCACGGGTGAATTTGGTGGCACTTTTTACTCCGGAGCACGGGCTCGACGGAACAGAAAAAGCAGCGGCTCACATTTCGACGCGGCGAGATCCCCTCACCGGATTGACGGCCCATTCGCTCTATGGCCCAACGCGCAAGCCTTCGACCAGCATGCTTCGCGGGGTCGATGTGATGCTTTTTGATCTGCAAGATATTGGCTCGCGAAGTTATACTTACATTTCCACAATGGTTCTCGCGATGGAGGCTTGCGGCGAAAACGGCGTGCAATTTGTCGTGCTGGATCGACCAAATCCACTGGGCGGAAATCGGATCAACGGTCCCGGAATTGAAAAGCGGTGGATCAGTTTTGTCGGGCAAGTTCCAGTGCCCTATGTTCACGGAATGACGTCGGGCGAGATTGCGCGGATGACCAACGCAAAAGGCTGGAATAAGCGGCGTTGCAATCTAGTGGTGGTGCCGATGCGCGGCTGGAATCGCGGGATGAATTGGGAAAATACGGGGCTGCACTGGATTGCGACGTCGCCAAACATTCCCCACACGCATTCGCCTCATTACTATGCAGCGACGGGGATTTTCGGAAGTCTGAGCGGCGGCGACATTGGCATTGGAACGAATCGCCCATTCGAATACATTGGCGGAAAAGGCGTGAATGCGCGGCAGTTGAAGAGCGATTTCGATTCGATGAATTTCTCGGGCGTTAACTTCGACACTTACCAATCCACACGGAAACCGGGCTGGGCGGGCGTTCAGTTAAAAATTAACCCGAATGCTCAAGCTGACATCGTCGGGTTGAACGTATTTTTCATCGATTCGATCAATCGCCGAATGACGGGCAGCCGCGATTTGTTTGCGACCACCTCTTCGAGTTCGATGAATATTTTCAATAAAGTCTACGGAAGCGAGAGTATCAAAAGTCAGCTGAAAAGCGGTGTAGATCCTCGCAAAATCGTCGATTCGTGGCGCGGCTATCACGCGCAATTTCGCTCGCAACGGGCTCCGTATTTGTTGTATCGCTAGGCAAGGTCATTGGTTTTCACCACCTCGCACCTTTAGCCGAAACGCCGCCATTAATCCAACTACGACTAAGATGGCACCTGGCCATGCCGGCGGTGCACTTGATTCAACAATACCACTGACCATCTCACGAAGGTTACCGTATCGGATCTCTCCACCAGAACTCAGTGAACCGTTTTCAGGGAATATTTCCTGAACATCACTCTCGGTGAGCTTGCCTTCCGCAACCTTTTCTGAAGCCCAATTTTTCAAATTCGCTTCAAATACTATTGCGTAAGTCTCGTACCCTTTAGCCATCGTTGGCGGCATGAACAATGCATAGAACAACCAAAATACTCCGAGTATAATCAGTATCGAAACGGTTAGAGATTTCATTCTGCGGTAGATCGTGAGGCCATTTCTATCGCTCTATTTTCGCAAGCTCACCTTCCAGCACGCCCATCGTTTCGCGCTGTTTATTTTCGACAATTCCCCGAGCCTTCGCGGCTTTCGCTTTGGCGGCTTCGGGATTTTTCGCCATTTCTAAAATAGCCGGAACAATCTTCGGGACGTCGCTTTCGTCATCCATATTGAACAACCAATCGCCGAGGCCGATGTCTTCCCACATGTAACCTTTCGAAGTCTGCTCCTCCCACCGGCAAACGATCGCGGGCGTTCCATGACCGATGCACATGATCGGAGAATGCATCTCATTTCCAAAAAGTCCCACGCTCCGGGAATGCACGCTGGTCGCCTCTCCGGTGAGCCAATAGTCGGGCCGCCACACAACGCGTTTTTTGATTTCTGCAGGCAGCGGATCGTAAAGCATTTCTTTTCCGACAGCCATTTGGGTTTGATCCTCAGGACAAACCAGAACTTTCAAATCCGTCTGCTTCACGACTTCGATAATCGCCTGCCGAAGCTGAGCGTGATCATGCTCCTTCATGGCTTCGTTTCGAGCGTGCTTCACTTCGTCGAGCGGGCGGTTTTTCGCAGGAATCGTCCAATACGGCGTGTAACGAAGCCGGGGAATGCAGCACATGAATTTGCCAGCTTCCAATTCATTCGCCCTCATAAATGCCTCGGCTTTTTCATCGTCTCGTAGATCGCACGCGAAGGCTCCATCGGGGCCGAACGCCATCACGGGAGCTTTGCAGCCTCTGGATTTGGCGAGCGCGAGGGACTTTGAATCTCGAAAGAAAACAAACCGCGCGCCGCTCAACACATCGATCGTTTTTGCCATCAAATCGTCGCTCGTCACCTCCGTTTTATGAGATTGTTTGAGCGGCAAAGTGATCCCGTAAATCCCGTAAGGCTTGCCGGTTTCTTCATGCCAACGAACAACGTCGCGCTCAGCAACCAACGACGGGCCCGAGCTGTGAAGTAGAAAATCGCAATCTTCAAACGCCTTTGCGAGGGCCTCTTTCCCCTGGGCGATTTTAAGTTTTGAAAAGCGATCCATCAGCAACTGATCGACACCATTTTTCAAATTGCTTGGCCAGAGCCAAATCTCCGCTTCGGGTAGGTGCTTTTCCAAAATCGCCAACACACCGGGGGTATGAGCGATGTCGCCGATGTTCACGGTTTGCCAGGACGAACGCAGCAAAATCCGGGGAGGACGATCTTCGCTACCTTTTTCCAACCCGAATACGCGCCGGTTCCAGATTGCGGAAACGGCGGCGGTAGAAGCAAGAAAAGCGCGTCGGTTGACTGTGGAATCCATGAATAAAATGATTCGCTCAATCAAATACAGTCGCAAGAGGCTTGAATCCGTTTATCCAAAACAGGTTCTGCACAAGTTGTTCACAAATTGTTAAGATTTAGCGATCTACACTAAATTAAAGGTTGACTTTTTTGAAATCCATTGCTCTATTTCACTTAGTTCTTTGACAGATTTAGAGGCCAATCGGATGTTTTCTAACAGATGAAAGGCCTCGCCAGTTGGACAGGTTTGACCCTGTTCAACGCCTTCATAAAGTGGAGGTGAAACCACGGATTTCGAAAGAAGTCGCCTCGGCGATGGACCTCGGAGTTTCTGGAGATTCACCATGCCATTTAAAGTCGGGAGTTCGTGAACCACAAGACTTTGGGAGATATCACTTCGGTGAAATTTTTCGCCCGCCGCAGACATCACGTTTTTGTCCGAAATGAAGTGAAATTTCAGAATTTATCGTTTCCAAAATCATTTACTTGAGTGAGTTGAATGAGGTTGAAAAAGGGTGAAATCGGGAAGATCATCGAATTTTGAGCAGAAAACGGGAATAGAAACGGCGATGTTGTCGAACTGGGGATCGGGGAACCAAGCCGGACTTTGGCCAATTGCCGAAGACTGGTTTTTAGATGGCGACATCGTTCATACCGCTGAAAGGAGCCGGATCAGGACCGTTTTATGAATGCTTTGTGAACTGGAATTTCGATCAGATCGAAATCACGGATAACCAGTTCAGGCCCGGATGATCAAAGGTCTGCGCAAGATATCTTTCTTTAAAAGGAGAGATGGACGGCGGGAACCTGAAAGATTCTGAGTTTGAACGAAATTATTGGCGATTTCAGGAAGTGAAAAACGAAGGGAATCGGGGCATTTTGTGAATGAGAGTGAACCAGTGAATCTCAACACCATGAGCACCCCGGACACTGAAGAAAGTGAGAATCGTAGCTGAAATGGGACGGCGAATTTTTGAGATGACAGGCCGTTTGCCTAGATTTGATGAAATCAGCAGAAACACGGACCGCAAATGATTCGATCTGACGACTGTGACCACCCAACGCCACATGTTTTGTGAAGGTAAAAGATCGCCACATTGATTGATCGGCACGGAAACCCGAACCTGTCTGAAAGTGAAACATTCGGCTTTTCGAAGTAATGTTCCCACCGAAGACGTGAGTTCAAAACGGTTTCCAGCATCTAGAACGATTGATCGATAGCGGAGCAGGACGTGAAGCACCTTGCCTCGGGTTTGAATGTCTACCGGAAACGCTTCATCCAACCAGACATATTAGACAGCGATCGTAAAGCAGAGCCTCTGGGTTTTGTAAAAAGTCAGATATTCTGATCAGGCCGATGGTCACCCGTTTCGACGGAGAACCCGATCTCAGGAAATTCTTCCCGAGGTCGACCGGTCTGGTCTAGAATTCACCACCATTCATTCGATCCACGTAACTCAGGTCTTGGGATATCAAATTGGACGAAACGATGAAAAGAGAGGCCTTCGATGTTAAATCGAGGGTTTTTTGTCGTTATAGGGAGGAGCTGGGAGAAAAATTAAATATTCGAACCTTGCGTCAAGCTACTGATTTTCAAAGTATCCCCTGATCCCCTGATCCCCTGAT